>NZ_JSYK01000001.1 GCF_000812875.1 Kaistella solincola
AGCGGCTACCCCGCAGGGCGGCGGCGGAGCGAAGCGGAGCCGCCAACCGAGGAGTAATAGCGGATAGCACGAAATGTCCGCCCCGAAAAAAAATGCCCAAACAACGCCAAATAAATATTGTAATTTTACCTGCTTAAAGCCCGGAATTTTTATGCCCGAAGTTTCTATCATCACGCCTTGTTACAATTCTGCGAAGTTTCTGCCGGAAACCATTTCGTCCGTGCTGAATCAAACTTTTTCGGACTGGGAATGGCTGATTACCGATGATTGCTCAAGCGATAATTCGGTTGAAATTATTAAAAAAATCGCTGATCCGCGGGTAAAATTAACGGTTACTGAAAAAAATGGCGGTGCCGGAAAAACACGGAATTTATCTTTGGAAAAAGCTACCGGCAGATTTATCACTTTTCTGGACGCGGACGATTTCTGGGAACCGAACTTTCTGGAAGAAATGGTGGCCTTTATAAAAATTGAAAACTGTGAAATTGCGTACTCAAATTACGCGCGCTGCGATGAAAATTTAATTCCAAAAATTGCCGATTTTAAGGCGGAAAAAATCGTAACCTTCGGTAATTTGCTGAAAACCTGCCGGCTTTCTTTGCTCAGTTCCATGTACGATTCCAAACGAGTTGGCAAAGAATATTTCCCAACCGACAGCAAGCGCGAAGATCATGTGATGTGGCTGAATCTGCTGAAAAAAATTCCCGTGGCGAAGCCTTTGAACAAAACCATGGCGAAATACCGCATGCACGGCAGCAGCGTGTCGCGCAAAAAAACAAATATTATGAAAGATCAATATTTGGTGTACAAAGACCACATGAAATTTTCTGTGGTTAAATCGCTGTATTTTACGGGAAACTGGGCGCTGAACGGTTTTCTAAAATATTCAAAAATATTTAACTGATGGAATTTTCTAAGGAATTTAAGGAAGCGATTTCCGCATTTTCGGGTAAGGAAAAAGATAAACTTATTTTTCGTTTGCTGAAAAAAGACCGGATTTTAGCGCATCGGCTGTATTTTGAATTGATTGATCCGGAAACTGCGGATGACAAAAGGCTGCAAATGCAGGATTTGATTATTAAAGAAGTTTCTGCGGGGGCAAAACGTTTCGGCAGAACGAAATATTTCCTCACGAACATCCGGAAAATCAGTTCTAAAATCACGGAGCACGTGAAGATTACGTCTGATAAATTTGGTGAAGTTTCTTTGAATTTAATGCTGATCAGCGAAACCTTGAAAAATAGTTCAAAAAGCGGCGACCAGTACAAACTTTATATTTATTTTCTGAATAAACTTTTCCGATCTTTGATTTTAACCACAAAACTCGATGAAGATTATTTTCTGGATTTGAAACCGTATTTCAATGATGTGAAATCACAGATTTTGGCAAATGATCATTTGGAAAAAATTACCCTGGATAACGGCTTATTTTTAAAATGGCTGAACCCGGAAAATATTCCCGACCAAATCGATTTGATTTATAAAGAGATAAAAAGCGAAGGTTTGCTGCGGTAAAAATTTGCCGCTAAATGCGGTGATTTTTAAGAACAAAATCTACGATATTTTCGGAAGCGTTTGGCTGGGAATTAATAAAATTTGCCGCATTTTCGCCCATTTTTTTCAAAAGAACATCATCATTCAGCAAACCTAAAAGATACGGCGCGGCAAAGAATTCGTCTTCAAAACATTTTCCGCCATTATGTGCGATAAGTCCATCAGCTTCCGGGTTTTTCCTGAATTGATCACCGAAAAATACCGGAATTCCATATGTTGCAGCTTCTAAAATATTGTGAAGACCTTTGGAATGAAAACCTCCGCCAACAATGGCCAGGTCGCCATAAGAATACAAATTGCCAAGCAAACCGATGCAGTCGATGATTAAAACCTGAATATTGGAATAACTCAGCGGGTTTTTATCCGAAAATTGGGAATACAAAAGCGCCGTTGGGAAAGTAGTCTGCAGCACCGAAACGCGTTTCAAGTCATGTGGCGCAATAATAATTTTAAGGTTTCGATTTTTCACCGAAAGTATTTCTGCAATCCGTTCTTCAGCTTCCCAGGAACTTCCGAAAATAACCGTTTTCTGGTCGCCAATAAATTCAGCAATGTGCGACACTGTATTATCGCGCTCTCGAAGCTGCTTCACTCTGTCGTAGCGCGTATCGCCCGCGGTTATGGAGTTTTTTAAGCCAATGCTTTTTGCCAGGGCAGAAGATTGCGTGGTCTGGTGAAAAAAGAAATCTACATTTTCCCGGAGCTGTTTTACAAAGCATTTCCCGTAAAATTTAAAGAAAACCTGCGTTTCGTAAAACAAAGCCGAAACCACATAAATTTCTGCGCCCTGCTTTTTCAGTTCATCCAGCAAATTGTACCAAAAATCATATTTGACGGTGAAAAAAATATCGGTTTTAAAGTTTGAAGTAAATTCTTTCACCCATTTATCGGTATCGAAAGGTAAATAACACACCGCATCGGCAATGCTTTTTTTGGTGATGATGTGGTCATAACCCGACGGCGAGAAAAATGTTACCAAAATTTTGTGCTCCGGAAACTCCTTTTTCAGTTTTTCTAAAACCGGCAAACCCTGTTCATATTCGCCTAAACTGGCGGCGTGCATCCAGATTATTTTATCGTCACTAGAAAACTTCGCTTTTACGATTTCGCAACTTTGGCGGCGACCCGCTAGCCCTTTTTTCAGCTTATAATTAAACACCGCACCGATTCTCATCGCGGTGATTAAGAGGCTGACTAATATGTTGTAAATGGTTTTCACGGTCCGGATTTTTCAGCAAAAAGTATGAAAATAGCTCCTAAAAAATTTAATTGTTCGGTAAAACATTTCGGATAAACCGAAGTTTATGCGTGTGTCTGTTCAGATCTTTATTGAAAATTCCGGTCGTGTCCAGTGCATCGATGCGTACTTTTCCAAATGCGTGAATGATTTCATAATGATTCAGCAAAATGCCGACGTGCACAATTTCGCCTTCTTCATTTTCGAAAAAAGCCAAATCGCCAGGTTGACTTTCTTCCACGAAACTTAAAACTTCACCAATCTCTGCCTGCTGATACGCGTCGCGCGGCAAAGCAATGCCGTGAACTTTATAAACCAGCTGAACAAGGCCGCTGCAATCTATCCCGAAAAAACTTCGTCCGCTCCAGAGATACGGCACATTCAAAAATTTCATCGCGGTTTCAATGATATTTTTTGGCTGCTCTACGGCAGGATTTTCTGCTTTTATCTCGCTTCCGATGGAAAGTAGAATTTCACCTTCGGATGTTAAATAATTTAAAAACGTTTCCTGAACTATTGTTTTATTTTCATTTTCTGAAATCTCGGAAATTTGCTGCGCATCCACCCAACCTTCATATTGGTCGAAATCCATTTGGATTTTTAAAAATTTCCCCTCAATTGCCAATATTTTTACCGTTTCGCCATAAAGCAGTTGAGAAGTCATTTCGGCACGGTGCGAAGGTTCGCTCCGTAATGCTGCGACGGAAACCGTGCAAATTCCTTTGTTCATAGTGAAAACAGTTATTTTTTACGGATTAAATGTACGCCGTCGCGCAAAGGTAAAATTACATTATCGAAATCCGCGTCTTTTGCAACCAGTTCGTTGAGTTCTTGGATGACTTTCGTAGATTTCTGTTTTGGGTTATCTTCAAGGATTTTTCCGTACCACAGCACATTATCAAACAGAATTACACCACCACTTTTCAGCTTTTTTTTCAGCAGGTTGAAATATTCAACATAACTTTCCTTGTCCGCATCGATAAAAATAAAATCGAAGGTTTCATCAGTTTTTTTCAAAAATGTTTTTGCGTCTTCTAACTGAAAATTAATCTTAGAAGAAAATTCGCTTTCAGCAAAATATTTTTTCGGCAAATACGCGAGTTCTTCATTAATGTCTAACGTCGTGATTTTCCCTTCAGCAGCTAAACCTTCGGCGAGGCAAAGTGTGGCGTAACCGGTAAAAGTCCCGATTTCGAGGATGTTTTCCGGTGAAACCAATTTGGAAATCAGCGAAAGAAATCTGCCTTGCAAATAACCGGAAATCATATGCGGCTGCGTGGTTTTCTGAAAAGTTTCGCGGCGCAGATTCTTTAAATTTTCCGGCTCCGCGGAAGCATGATTTTCCAGATAACGGTCAATTTCGGGGCAATTTTCTTCGAAAAAACTCATCTCCAAATTTTATTTAAAACCAAATTTAAGCATTTTAAACAAAAAAACGCTGCCAGAATAGGTATTCTGGCAACGCTTTAAAAAATCTCAAAAATGAAATGTATTAATTTTTTACCGGCGCAATGTCCATTAATTTCATAAATTCATCCAGTTTCGGCATGATGATAATTTCCGTTCTGCGGTTTTCAGCACGTCCGGAAACTGAAGCGTTTGTTGTTTTCGGGTTGTATTCGCTACGTCCGCCAGCCGTAATTCTCGCTGGGTTTACACCAAATTTAGTCTGAAGAATTTTCGCCATAGAAGTCGCTCTAAGTGCAGAAAGATCCCAGTTGTCTTTTGGTAAAGTTGAAGAATTTAAAGGAACATTATCGGTGTTACCTTCAATTAAAACTGAATACGTATCGTAATCATTAATTACCTGCGCAACTTTTCCAAGAACGTCCTGAGCTGCCGGCAACACATTATAATCTCCTGTTTTATACAGCATTTTGTCGGAAAGCGAAATCATTACCACGCCTTTCAAAACTTTCACCTGTACGTCGTTATCCGCGATGTTATCCAGTGAACGTTTCAGCTTGTTGGATAAAGCAAGGTTCAGACTATCATTTTTCGCGTTGGTCGAAATCAGTTGTTTGATGTATTTGTTAGAAGAATTAATTTCTCCAATCAGTTCGGTGATGTTTTTAGAACCTTGCCCTGTATTCGCCAAACATGCATCAAGAGACGATTTCAGTGCGTCATTCTGACCTTTCAAAAGCGCATTTTCACTGGCCAAACCGGAATTAAGACTTTTCAAATCCTGAATTTCACGCTGTCTTTCACCTACGTTGGTGATACATTGGTTATAATTTTCATTCAGGGCATCAAACTGTTTCTTGCTCACACAAGAGGTCATCATTAAAGCCGCTCCAAGAACGACACCTAATTTCGCTATTTTCATAATAATTCTGTTTAATCAACCAAAAATAGAGAAATCGTTTTGAACAGAAGAATTATCTTTGCTAAATATTCCTTAAAATAACCTTAAAGTTGCTAAATACAACCACTTTTCAGCAATCTCTGCAGCAAATTGCACCGGATTTCGAAGCCAAGACATTTTTGTTGGCGGTGAGCGGAGGCGGCGATTCCATGGTGCTTTTGAAGCTATTTTCAGAATTGGATTTGAAATTTGAAGTTTCGCACGTAAATTATGGTTTACGCGGAAAGGATTCGGACGCGGATGAGGAAATTGTAGAAAAAACCTGTAAAAAGCTCGGTATTTTTCTGCACGTTTACCGCGTTAGCGAAAAAGATCAGCAGCCGGAAAATTCAATCCAGGAATGGGCGCGCGATTTACGCTACAATTTTTTCAATAAAATTAAAGAAGAAAGAAAGCTCGATTTCACGGTGACGGCACATCACCTCAATGATCAGCTGGAAACTTTTCTTATTAATCTCTCAAAAGCTTCCGGAATTAAGGGTTTAAGCGGAATTCCTGCCAATAATAATAAAATTCTGCGGCCGCTGCTGAGCTTTTCTAAAGAGGAAATTTACGCTTTCGCGGAAAAAAATGCCGTGCTTTTTCGGGAAGATTTATCAAATCAGAAAAATGATTATTTGCGCAATTTTATCCGGAATGGAGTTACGCCGCAGCTTTTAAAAATTAACGAAAATTTCCTGGAAAATTTCGGTAGAAGCTTACAATACCTCAACCAAAGCGCTGATTTCATCGAAGAAAATCTGGATAAAATCTGGACAGAAATTTCGGTATTAGAAAACGGAAAAATCCTGCTGAATAAGGCGGAATTTTTTCATCAAACCAGCTTTGTTCAGTTTGAAATTCTGCGGCGCTACAATTTCAATTCAAAAAAAGAATTTGCTAAAATTTTGGCCGCTGAAACCGGAAAAAAATTCATTTCAGAAAGTCACGTGCTCAGCGTTGACCGCAAAGATTTCATCATCACCACAAAAGAAGATGAAATCGAAAAAGACGAGGAAGTTACTTTAAAAAACGAAAAAAAAGCTGCTTTTATCCCCGAAAAAATTAAAACAGAAATTGAAAAATTCGGCACTTTCAGCTGGAATTTTAGTTCAGAAAAAATAAAATTTCCGTTAAAACTGAGACATGCAAAAAAAGGCGACGTTTTCCATCCTATCGGGATGATAGGCAAAAAGAAAATCGCTAAATTTTTTAAGGATGAAAAATTGCCTATTTTAGCGCAGCAAAAAATTTGGCTTTTAACCGACGGAAAAGACGATATTCTGGGAATTCTTCCCTTTCGCCAGGACCGCAGATTTGCAGCGAAAAAGTCTGATGCTGAATGTTTTAACATAAAAATATAGTGTTTTCCGCAGAACACCAAAAAGTAATAAGTAGAAATGAAATTTAAAAATTGGCTGATTTTGGCCGTTCTTTTCCTTTTTCAGGGAATCACGGCGCAGATAAAAGATCCTGTAAAATTTAAATACAACATTAATTCCCTTCCCAACAACGAATATGAAGCAGTTTTAACCGCCACCATCGAGAAAAACTGGCATATTTATTCCAAAGATTTACCGCCGGATTCCGGGATTCCTACCGAAATGTTGCTTTCGAGCAAAGAAGGTATTCAGCTGATCGGCGGCGTTACTGAAGTCGGTAAAAAGCACGATGAATTCTCCGAAGCTTTTGGTGCACAAATCGTTTATTATTCGGATTTGGTTTTATTCAAACAGAAATTCAAGCTTAAAAATAATGCAAAACCCGCGACTGTAACCGCCGAAATTACATACCAGACATGTAACGACCGCGTTTGTCTTGCGCCGAATACGCTGGAATTTGAGCAAAAAATTACGCCCACAGCGACCGGAGTTGCAGTGGTTTCACCTGAAGAAAGTGCAGCTGAACCGACTTCGACAGAAACCGCAACCGAAATGGATTCTCTTCCGGCGACAGGTGAAGTTGCCACGACTGTTTCACCGATAAAAGTGGAACAGGAAGGTTTAAAGGTTACTTCACTGGATTTTAAAAATCCGATGACTGATTGCGGAGTTGAAGCGCAGGAAAACAATGAAAATTTCTGGACGTATCTACTTCTCGGCTTTTTCGGTGGACTTATTGCCTTGCTTACCCCGTGCGTATTCCCAATGATTCCGCTTACGGTTTCGTTTTTCACTAAAGGCTCGAAAGACAAAGCGAAAGGCAAGCGCGACGCTTTTATTTACGGCTTTTTTATCCTGCTTATTTTCGTTTTGTTAAGTGTGCCTTTCCATATTATTGATGGAATTGCCGGAAATATTTTCAACCAAATTTCCACGAGTGTTTGGCTGAACGTAGCTTTCTTTATTATTTTCCTCTTTTTTGCGGGAAGTTTTTTTGGCTACTACGACATCACTTTACCGAGTTCCATTGCGAATAAATCTTCAAAAGCGGAAGATGCCGGCGGAATTGTTGGTATATTTTTTATGGCGCTGACTTTGGTCATCGTGTCATTTTCCTGTACCGGACCGATTTTAGGAAGTTTACTGGGAAGTGCCGTGACAGGTTCAGCAAATATCCCGATGTTGCTGACGTTTGCTCTGGCAGGATTTGGATTAAGCTGGGCAATCGTTTTCGGACTTTTAGCGCTGTTTCCTCAAGCTTTGCAAAGTCTGCCAAAATCCGGCGGCTGGATGAACACCGTAAAAGTTGTTTTAGGATTCATCGAGCTTGGACTTGCTTTGAAATTCCTGTCGAAAGCGGACTTGGTTTCGAAAACCTTCTTCTTGAAAAGAGAACTTTTCATCGTCATCTGGATTTTAATCGCGATTGGTTTGGTGCTGTATTTATTTGGGAAAATAAGATTTCCGCATGATGATAAAAAACCTAAGATTTCGCTTACGAGAAAAATTATTGGTTTCCTCGGAATCGGTTTTATTGTTTACCTGATCCAAGGTTTATTCCCGGCGGAAAGACCGACGCTTCAACATTTAAGCGGAATTTTGCCACCGATTAACGTGAGTTACCTTCACAAAGAAGAAGATGGAATCTTAGGAATGCATCCGTCGCACGATTATTTTGAAGCGATTGAAATCGCGAAAAAAGAAAACAAACCGTTGCTTATTGATTTCACCGGTTATGGTTGTGAAAACTGCCGTAAAATGGAAGAATTCGTCTGGAGCGAACCGGATATTTTACCAATTCTGCAAAACGAAGTGGTTTTGGCGTCACTTTATATCGATGACAAAGAAGCCTTGCCGGAAAGCGAGCAAACTTCAATCGATATGGGTAATGGCCAGAAAAAGAAAATTAAAACCATTGGCGATAAATGGAGCTTGTTCCAGCAAATTAATTTCAATAACAATTCGCAGCCGCATTACGTACTGGTTTCGCCGGACGGAAAAGTCATCAACACTCCTGTTTCCGGATATATGCCGAAAGAAGATTTCAAAGCTTTTTTAACTTGCGGAATTGAATATTTCAAGAAAAATAAATAAAGAGCTTATAGCTAAAAATGAAAAAAACCGACGTTTCAGTCGGTTTTTTTGTGATATGAATGACAAATCTTCATCTAGCCCGGATTGAACGGCGTGTCTGAGCTCTTTTTGGCGGCGGCTTCGCCGCCGCCAAAAAAAGCGAGTAGTGAAAGCCGGTACAAATCTTCGAAGAATGTAAAATCTTGTTGCTTCTAAAAAATTACGGATTTGTTACCGGAACGCTGCTGAAACCAATCGAAGTTTTTACTGAAACATCGGTGGTTGGAGACTGTTTCAAGACGTAAACAAATCTTTGCTGTACCGCGCCGGAACGCATCATCGCGTCTAAAGTTTGTGAAGTGTTGATGTCCAGCGACAAAGTATTTCCAACATTATCCGGAATGGATTCACGCGACGCAACTAAAACTTCGCCCGAACTTCCGCCGGAAAGATAAACTTTCACCGAGGAGAAAATTCCCATGCTAGTGTTTGAATCTACGGAGAGACTCGCGTTGGTAACTCGGATGTCTTTCACGTTTGCACCTGCGCCTGTAAGCTGATTGATGCTTTGCGCCGGCGAAACGGTGGACAATGTGGTATTAACCGGCGAATTTGCCGTAACCAAAACCGTAGCGGTGTACGGAAAAGTGTTCTGTAAAATCGAGGAAACGGTGCTACAAGCCGTAAGTGATGCTGTGGCGGCCACTGCGGCAAAAAATAAATTTTTCATAGTATAAATTTTGGATTGTAAAGCCTAGCCACAGAAATTATACCAACGATTGAAATTAACAGAACATTAACCTACTTCAGGAAAACGGAGAATTCCCCTGTGATCTCACCCGATGCCATATTGCTTTTACCGATAAGCAGCCAAATTTCGCCTTTTTGTGGGATTTCATAGGTAATTTCGCGGCCGAAAGGTCCATCTAAACTGCCGTCGGGCAACCTGATTTGGTTAAAGCGGATATTCATTTTCGGATTTTCGGGCGAAATAGCACCGAAAATTTCCGGACGGTTGAAATTTTTTATTTTAATGATGTATTCCTGGTTTTCAGTGGTGAATTCATCGTTAAGCGTGAGCGGCAGCATATCAGCGCTGATGGTTTTGGTGATTTTGCCGTTTTCTACAGTGCGAAAAGTTGGCGAAACCTTCGGTGCTTTTTCCGGAATTACCACGATACCGCTATCTGGCGCGGGCGTTGGTTGCGTGTCTAATGTAGCAGGAATTGTAGTTGAATCGCCGGTTGTAGAAGTTTCGGAAACGGTTTCTTTTTGGTTGCATGACATGAGCAAAAGCGTGGAAATTAAAATTGCGTTTTTCATTTTAGTTAAATTTGTGGTAATAAATGATTTTCGATAAAAACGGTTTACGTTTTTCCTCTGCAATCTTTTTTTCAAGTTCTTGTGCCAGTTTTAAATCACCCTTTTTTACAGCAAATAGTAGTAATTGTTTTTGATTAAAATTTACGGACCGTAAATGATAATGAAGATCAAAATTGTTCTTTTTCAAATTCTGCGAAGTAAGAAAAGCACCCCAGTTGAAAAAACTGGAAACCAAAATTGTTCCGTAAAAGTACCAAACCATATGATTGAAAATATAGGCATTGGCCTTATTATTTTGAATTTTAAGAAAGGTGGTTATCAAACCGATAATTGATAAAGTCAGAAAAGCGAAAACTGCCAACCTTTTATAGGTGAATCCAAGATTGAGGACATATTCAGCATTTTTTGCGGCGGCTGAAAGAATTAAAACGGCATTTAAAAAAATCCAGGTTTTAGTAAGAGTTATTAGATATTTTGAATTACGGTCAACATTTAAACCTTTTTTAAAATAAAACATAATCACCAAAACCGCCATCACGACAGACACAATCACCGCATACACCCTATTGTGGGTTTCGGCGGAAAGCTGCGATGGCGTTTTAGAAATTTCCACAAATTGCTCGTAATTAAAGGTAATAATAAAAATAAGCAACAAAACATTCAAAGCGGTAAAAGAAATAATTCCGCTTCTCACTTCGGTATTTAGATCCAAAAACGGAAAAGCAGGTCGCGTGTTTTTTGGTTCGCTGGAAAATTCATTTTTGAGATGATGATTTAAAGAGTGAAAAAACTGAGGAATGTGGAAATTCCAAAAGTTGAACGCCAAAAACAAGCCTAATACGCCCAGCACAAAAAATTGCCAAAAGTTGAAATCAATTTTAAAATCCAAAAAGACAGAGGAAAAATGTTCACTTCCTAAAGCGTAAACGCCGACAAATGCTACGATCAAAAGCAAAGGAATGAGCACCACTGCAATTACTTTTTTGAAGCTTTCCATCCGGTCATTTTTCGGCAACCAATCTTCGAACTGTAAAAAACGGTAAGGAAAGGTAAAAAAATTTAATACAAAAACCGGAATGACTAGAATGTTCCGTAAATCCTGACGTTTTTTCTGAAATGCCAATAAGAAAGCAGAGGTGAAAACCGCTAAAAAAGACGCAAAGTCACCAAACCACGCAAATGCCATACTGGAAAATACAGTAGTTGCAAACAATACTAAAAATATGGGGTCTCGCCGCTTTTCAGGTGATGTTACTAGTGCGAGCACGGCATAGAAGATTCCCAAAATACCCAAATTAAGTCCCAAATCTTCACCATAAAAAATGGTTACAAAGAGTACGGTGGAAAGCAAAATAAGCTGGTGTGTTTTCATGGTTTAATTTTTTGTGGATTCTGATTGTCCTATTTATTTCAAAATTAAAAAACAAATATAGTCAAAGTGCTTTGTATCTCAAAGCGCAATTTTAAAAAAAAGGGTTTACTTACCCAATAATTTTTCAAGTCCCGATAAATGTTCCCGGAACGCCTCTTTACCAGACGCGGTTACGCGGTAAGACGTCTTTGGTTTTTTTCCGACAAATTCTTTTTTAACTTCAATATATTTTGATTTTTCTAAGGCCGTGCTGTGACTTGCCAGATTACCGTCTGTGATTTCCAGCAGGTTTTTCATCTCGGTAAAATCAACCCATTCGTTCACCATCAACACCGACATAATGCCAAGTCTGACGCGACTTTCGAATTCCTTGTTGAGTTTATTGATGTTTAGCATTTCCTGAATTTAATATAATGTGCTGATGTGCGCTAACCGGTAAGATTTTAAAGTAACTATTTGATAAAGCAAAAATCAGCTGCTAAAAGCGGTTTTTTTTTACTTTTTTAAAGTTATTTGTACTTTTTGTACATCACCGCACCGTACACGATGTGTAAAATACCGAACCCTACGGCCCAAAAAACCAAACCCCAGCCGAGGAAAAACAGCGACAGCAAACCTAAAATAATCTGGCAATAACCCAGATATTTAATGTCATTCAATGTGTGCTTTTCGGCGTTTACCAAAGCTAAACCGTAAAAAATAAGCGTAGCAGGCGCAATAAACAGCAATAAACCGTGATACAGCAGTGCGAAACAGAAAACAGCACCTGCAAAAAGCGGAACTGCGAAATCAGAAAGCATCCGCCGGGTGGTTTTATTCCAAATCGGTTGGTTGATTTTTTTGCTTTTACGGTTGGTGAAAAAATAGCCGCTAAATACCGCCAAAAGCAAAATCACCGCACCAATAAGCGCAAGCTCCGTAATAAGCTCCGTGCTGAAAACATTTTTTTTACCGTCGAAATAGCTGATGTTATTCTGCTGCAGCACGAAATGTATGTAAATAGCGCCGACAAGCGCAACTACGCCAGCGCCAATACCGGAAATTCCGCTTAAAGAAATAAAGCGCGAGCTGCGTTCCATCATCGAGCGGATGTGCGAAAGATCGTCGTGATAATTTTTTGATTCCATAAAAAAGCACTTTGAACGTCAAAGTTATAAATTTCCGCGCAGCGGCAAAATCTATTTAAATATTTTAAATTCCTAATTCTAACCAAATTTGGGTCGAAAATTGTAAATTAAAATAATAATGGTGAAAACTTAATTTATTTCGAGCAAAACCTGCTAAAAATCTCGTTTTAACCGCCGATAAAAATATTATCTTTACGTTTTATTATGAAACAAATGTTCACTAATCTAAGACATAATTTGGAGCGCCAATGGTTTGGCGTTCTCACCAGAATGGGCGCAAAACTAGGGATTCCGGTTTCCAAACTGCGCGTATTTTTCATCTACTCCACTTTCGCCACCGCCGGCGTTTTCTTTTTAATTTACCTGGGTCTTGCTTTTACACTTTGGGTAAAAGATATGTTTATCACGCGCCGACCGAGCGTTTTCGACCTGTAATTCTCTACTTTAAATGGAATATTTAGAAATCAGTCAGCACGATGATTTTCGTGCTTTGGAAATATATAAATCGTACTGCGAGACCTTTCCCGCGGACGAACAGCGCAGTGAAAAGCAGTTCCGCGGACTTTTTATGAACCCGAAAGTGAAAGTTTATTCGGTTTTACGCGAGCTCGAAAACATCGGCTACTTGATTTGCTGGGAAATGACGGATTTTGTTTTCCTGGAACATTTTGAAATTTTTTCAGAGTTCCGCAGCAAAAAATATGGTTCTGAAATTCTTGCTGATCTGTTTAAAAAGTATCTGCACATCGTTCTCGAAGCCGAACCGTCAGATTTAGATGAGGACGCAAAACGCAGGATTTCTTTTTACGAACAAAACGGTTTTAACATCATCGATGAGAATTATGTGCAGCCGCCGTACGATGCAGGCAAACACGCGCTGAATCTTTGGCTTCTCGCGAACTGGAAACCCGAAAAAACCGACTGGATCAAGGAGGAAATTTACGATGTGGTTTACCGCTGATATTTAGCAGTTTGCTTAAAAATAAGCTGGTAAAAAATAAGCTGCTAAAACGGGAAAATTACCTGAAATAGCAGCTAATTTTATTTGTCACGAATTAATCGACTTCATATTCCAGTTTGATGGTAATGCTGGCTTCCTTTTCTTTGGATGAGGTATTGAATGTTCCGCCGTAGGAAAATTCCTCGGTGGAATTCGGTTCTGTAATCTGCGTGACTCCCATGGTTGCTTTTTTAAGATTACCCAACTTTGCGCCAGCGTTTTCAGCAATTTTCTCCGCGCGATGTTTCGCGTCTTTTGTAGCATCGGCAATCATCTGTTGTTTAACATCCGCGAGTTTGGTATAGAAATAATTCGGTGGTGATGAGGTAAATTCAATGCCAAGGTTGATAATTTCGGTGATATTTCTGGATAAATTTTCGATTTTCGCCACATCTTTACTATCAATTGAAACGCGCTGTGAAAGCCGATAACCATTGAAAGTCTGCTGGCTACGCCCCATATTATCAGTGGAATAATTAAACTGTTTCTGAATATCTACCGCAGAAAATACCATCTCGTTTTTCGGAATTCCCTTTGATACCAGATAATTCTCGATGATTTTTTTATCGTTGGCCAGCTCGTCGTAAGCGGTTTTCAGCTCAAAACTGTTTCGCGAAAAATTTCCGTTCCAGGCGATAAGGTCAGAGATAAATTTTTTGGTTCCAAGTCCGGTAACCGAAATGGTGTTTTCGGATTTGTTCCGGTTTTTAATGGCGCTGCCCAAAAGTGCTAAACCGATAATAAAACCTAAAGCTGCAATGGCAATAGCGATGATATTTCTGCTCATGATTTTCGTTTTTTAAAGCAAAACAAGTTAAGAATTAAAGAAATACAAAAAGGAAAATTTTGCCAAAACAGGCGTGAATTTTTAACGGTTTAAAAATTTTGGTAAGGTTTGCTCGAAATAGAGCAGCACTTTTGACAGATTTCTGGCTTTTACCGCGCGGGAAATTTCAGGTTCAATACCCAATGAAAACTGCACGAAAGCTTTGCTTTTTTCCGGCGAAATACCAAGTTCGGTGAAATAGCTTTCATCAACGCGAGCCAAAATCCAGGCGATATTGTCCTGCATATCTTCGTAACGGTATTCGGTTTTCATGCGGCGCGCATCGCCGCTGAGTAAATCATACACCGCCTGTGGACTTACCGCCAAATTTAACAAATTCCCGACAACATCTTTTTTAAAATCTGCTGGTTTTTCGCGTGGTTTTTCTGGCGGCAGCGGCACACCGATTTCCTGCTGCAGTTGAGAAATCCGGTCTTGTTTTGCCAGATTTTTGGAATCCTGCTGAATGTCGCCGGTTAAGCGCACTATTTTCACCTCTTCGATTTCAGCGGCGTCGCGCGCAAGTGTAATTATCAGTTTTGAATCGAGATCAGCGGCGCTGATGATTTTTGAACTTCGCTCAAAACCTGCACGCACAAAACGAAGTTCCTGACCGGCAATTGCATCAATAGAAAATTCTCCGGCTAAACTGGTGTAAATTTTCTGTTCCGTCTCCATATTGAAAACCAAGGTTGCAGGTAGCGCATTTCCGTCTTCATCGCGCACAAGACCGGTGATTTTCTGGGAAAAAAAATTCGAGAAAATAAGGGTAAACAGCAGCAAAAAAATCCGAAACATTAAAAGCCGGTTTTATGCGTTTTTACGTATTGCTGATACGCCAGTTTCATCTCGTTTTTTATCGCTTCAACATCGAAAGTTTTGCGGTATTTTTTTGCTAAAGAATAAGAAGCATCTGCGTAAATTAGGAATTTATCGATCTGCTCTTCGTCCCAGCCCTGGGAAGTGTAAAAGCTTAAATCGATTTCGTTTTTTACGCGGCGGTAGAAAGCCTGAGTTTCGGCATAATTGGCAGTTGTAGGTCCGGACTTTGCCGCCTTGTTCGCAAGGCCGATCAGCGCAGCAACAGCTTTGACAACGTCGACCTGTCCTGCGCTGTAATTAGGGCCCGCAAAAGCGGATGGTGTTGTAAGTTTTGGTGCCACTGTAGCGGATGGTTTGCGCATATAAGCGTCAAGAGAAGCATTAAGCGCCACAACTTTCGCCGGCTGGTCCAAAGAGCGCACATCTTTGCGAAGGTTTCCGGTAAACTGAGGTTTCAGCTCAACTTCGGCAATGTCATAAGGTGATTTATACAAAATAACGTTCAGCGGTGCTGAAAAATTCTGCGCTGATACTTTAACCGAACTCCGGTCATAGCCGCCTTTTATAAAGCGCAGTTCGTCGTAGCTTTTCGCTGCAATCATAAAGTTGCCATAACGGTCTGAAAGTATTTTTTCTTCGGATCTGATGTTGTAGACCACAACATCTTCCAGCGCGTTATCAAACTCCGAGGCGATTTTCCCAAAGACATATTGCTGAGAAAATGCCGCGGCGGAAATGGTGAAGAAAAAGAGAAAAAATAGTTTTATTTTCATACAGCTTATTTGCGTAAAAATAACCTGAAAATCACCTGCTGCAACGGTTTTAGGATTCTGCGATAAAAGTTTAATTCTTTTTAACCGCATTTGTGATATTTTTAAGATTTCGGCAATTGAAATTTGTTAAAAGTCTTAATTATTAGCTGTCTATCGGGCATTTTTTTTTGAAAAAAAGGGCGAAATAGCAGGTAAAATTTATTTCTGCTGTTCGGGCGCGAGCGAAGCGAGCGCCAATTTCCGCTTTGAAAAAAAGGTTATAGAGCAGGTAAAATTTGACGACCCTTAGAAAAGGTGCGAGATCCGCGTAAGGGATTGCAGTGGAAATCCCGGACCGCCGCGGCGGGGAGGAATTGCAACGGAAAGCCCGACCTGAAGGTGGAAATGGGAGCGAGCGAAGCGAGCGCCAATTTCCGCCGAAAGGTTACGCCCAAATTACCACTTGCAATACGGCAAAATATTTGCTTATCTTTGCAGTCTTATATATTGGGGTTGACTGGTTTCGACAGCAAGATCAATGGGTAAGTAAGCATGCAGAGAACCGTAGCGCGATCTCTTTAATCCCTTGCTACAAAATTTTAACTGGCGACCAAGAGTTTGCTCTTGCTGCTTAATCCGAATCATAGTAAGATTTAGCGTTCTCCCGAAGACAGTACGGAGGCAAGATATCCCACAGAAGTTCTGTTTCGCGACGTCTGATTTTGGGGTATAGCAATGCGGAAATAAGGTTTTGGAGGCTTCGGCCAGAACTCGAAAAAATTAGAAGCTAAGGTAAAAGTTGGGTGTCTGCTCTCTGCTTTTACACGAAAACCAATAGCAGAATAAGCATGTAGAAATCTTATGTGTTGCTTGTTTGGACGAGGGTTCGAATCCCTCCAACTCCACTCATTAAAATTATAACCGATTGTTTTTCAGTCGGTTATTTTTTGCGCTCAACTTATTTCCAGATTTTAAAATTCAGTAAAAATTTCTTCTTCTGGATTAATGTGCGCCAATCGATAGCGAGAATTAGAAGAGCGCTTTCACCTATATTATAAATTCAAAAAGAAATCCCCAATTAAGGGGATTTTTTATTTAAAATCGAAATGTTATAATTGCGGTCCTGCAGCAACTAATTTTCTGCCTTCTTCATTATCGCAATACTGCTCGAAATTTTTGATGTATCTCGCAGCTAAATCTTTTGCTTTTTCTTCCCAGTCAGCAGCGCTGGCGTAGGTTGAACGCGGATCAAGAATTCCTTCAGAAACATTTGGTAATGCTGTAGGAATTTCAAGATTCATAATCGGAATCATGGTTTTTTCTGCTGAATCGATGGAACCATCGATAATCGCATCAATAATTGCACGCGTATCTTTCAGTGAAATTCGTTTTCCTGTACCGTTCCAGCCTGTGTTTACCAAATAAGCTTTCGCTCCGTGCTCTTTCATTTTTCCGATCAATGTTTTCGAATACATTGTTGGGTGTAACGTTAAGAACGCTTCACCAAATGCTGGCGAAAATGAAGGTTGAGGTTCTGTAATTCCTCTTTCCGTTCCGGCTAATTTTGAAGTATAACCACAAAGGAAGTGGTATTGCGCCTGATCGTCATTCAACACTGAAACCGGTGGCAAAACACCGAAGGCGTCCGCGGATAAGTAAACGATCTTTTTCGCATGTCCGGCTTTTGAGGGCAAAACAATTTTGCTGATATGATAAATCGGATAGGAAACGCGCGTATTTTCTGTAATTGAATTGTCTTTGTAATCTGCTTCGCCGTATTCATTAACCACCACATTTTCCAGCAATGAATCTCTTCGGATTGCTTTAAAAATATCCGGTTCTTTTTCTTCTGAAAGGTCAATTACTTTCGCATAACATCCACCTTCGAAATTGAAAACGCCGTTATCATCCCAACCGTGCTCATCATCACCGATCAAGTATCTTTTCGGATCAGCAGAAAGTGTAGTTTTTCCTGTTCCGGACAAGCCGAAGAATAACGCAACATCACCGTCTTCACCTACGTTTGCAGAACAGTGCATTGAAGCCATCCCATTTAACGGAAGGTAATAATTCATCATCGCGAACATTCCTTTCTTCATTTCACCACCGTACCATGTTCCACCGATAATCTGCATTTTTTCAGTAAGGCTGAACATTACGAAATTTTCAGAATTTAAACCCTGCTCTTTCCAGTTCGGGTTGGTGGCTTTGGAACCATTGATCACTACGAAATCCGGTTCACCAAAATTTTCCAATTCATAAGTAGAAGGACGGATGAACATATTGGTCACGAAATGTGCCTGCCACGCAACTTCCATAATGAAACGGACTTTTAAGCGCGTGTCCGGGTTGGTGCCACAAAAAGCATCAACCACATATATTTTTTTTGATGAAGACAACTGGCTTAAAACCAATTCCTTACAACTTTGGAAAACTTCCGGCGTGGTTGGCAAATTTACTTTACCATCCCAGTGAATTGTATCTTTGCTGATGTCATCTTTTACAATGAAACGGTCTTTCGGTGAACGGCCGGTAAAAATCCCGGTTTTTACGGCAATAGCACCAGATTCAGTGAGAGCGCCTTTTTCAAAACCTTTATTTTTAGGTGATAATTCTTCGGTAAACAATTCTTCAAAAGAAGGATTATAGGAAATTTCTTCGTAGCCAGAAAGCCCTAAGTTTTGCAGTTGTTCGGTAATTTTGTTGTTCTTCATTTTACTTTTTATATCAGTTTTGGGTAAAACACAAATTTAATGATTAATGTTAAGTAAGAAGTTCTAAAAATACTGATATTCATCAGAAACTCCAAATTAAGTTTAATCAGCTAATTATGTGCGTTTTGCGCAATTAAATCTTTAAAATTGAAAATGGTAGAAAAACCCTTTTCGCGAAAATAGGCCTCATAAGCGGGGAATTTTTGGCTCAGCACAAAATCGCCGCCCCAGGCGCCCAGACTTTTCAAAAATACCGGGCAGTCCGGGAAATGTCTTTCTTTTACGGTTTGAAGTCCAAGAAAGTTTCCAAGTTTTTCTTCATGAAAAATCATTAAAGCTGAAAATTCTTCAAGCGTTTTTGCCTCTAAAACACGGTTTGTAATTTCGGAAAAATCATCGATTATAACAGGTAATTTTTCTTTGCTGCGGTATAGCGAAATGCCTTCGCGGCTGTCCTGTTTTTTATTGAGGTGAATGAAAATCAACTCATCCTTAAAACTTGGATTAAATTCGATTTTTTGTACGAATTTTTCCGGCTTATTTCGGTAAATTATTGCAGATTTTTCCTGCGCCACCGCAATGTCGTAACCGCTTCCACCCAAACAGTTTTCATTCAGTTCATATGCATCAACGCCGCTCCATCGCGCCAGATTATTCATCAAAGTAGAACTGCTTCCCAAACCGAAATCCGGTGGAAACTGCAGGTTGGTAGTGATTTTGAAAGACAAATCAGAATTGAAAAAAGCAACAGAAAGCCGTTTAATTTCTGCAATTACCTTCAAAATAAATTCTGCCGATTTCGGTAAATTTGTGCTTTTTAGCGTCAAATTTTTATAATCGATTTCAGCATCTAACCACGGTTGTACCTGGTGCAGCGCCGTCCAGTAAATCATTGAATTTCCGTCGGGAATTTCTTCAACAAAAAACTCCTGCCCCATTTTTGTTGGAAGAGCAAGAGCTAAAGCGCCGTCTAGAACGACATATTCGGAGGTGAGCAGTAATTTTCCGGGTGAAAAAATCGTACTCATTTTGGTTTAGATTGCAGATGAAACAGTAACGTCGCTGTTTATTTTTTTAATCAAACCCTGAAGCGTTTTTCCGGGACCAACTTCCACAAAAGAAGTCGCTCCTTTTTTGATCATATTTTGCACACATTGCGTCCATCTGACAGGACCGGTAAGCTGCGCGATAAGATTTTTCTTAATTTCTTCCGGATCTTCAACCGCCACGGTGGTAATGTTTTGGTAAACATCCATGGTCGGTTTGTAGAATTTGGTATTGTTAATAGCTTCCGCTAGTTTTTCCTGCGCCGGCAACATTAATGGTGAATGAAAAGCGCCGTTTACCGGTAGCAACAAAGCGCGTTTAGCACCGGCATTTTTTAAATTTTGGCAAGCAAGTTCCACCGCTGCTGTTTCACCGGAAATCACGAGTTGCCCGGGACAGTTATAATTTGCCGGAACAACAATTCCGGGTGTTTCTTCGCAGATTTTTTCCACGATTTCGTCCGCTAAACCTAGAATTGCCGCCATCGAACTTGGGTTGGCGTCACAGGCTTCCTGCATGGCTTTTGCCCGTGTGGAAACCAGTTTCAAACCATCTTCAAAGCTTAAAACTCCGTTCGCTACCAAGGCAGAAAATTCTCCTAAAGAATGGCCCGCCACCATGGTTGGCGAACTTCCGTTCACGGCTTTCAAAGCTGCTACGGAATAAATAAAAATAGCGGGCTGGGTAACTTCGGTTTTTTTCAAATCCTCCTCTGTTCCGCGGAACATCGCCGAGAGAATATCAAATCCCAAAATATCATTGGCAGAGTCCATTAAATCTTTGATGTCTTTACGGGAATTGTATAATTCCGTTCCCATACCGACATATTGTGAACCTTGCCCAGGAAATACAAGTGCTTTCATATATTTTTTTACAGATCGATTAGAAATTGATTCTAATTAAATTTTTAATTTCTTTATGGAATTAAGCGAACTACGCGGTAACCTTTGTTAACGTAAGCACCGGATTTGGTTTTTTCAAATTCGAATTTGGTCGCGAGCTGTGTCTGAACTTTGTTCATTTGCTTGAAAATTTCACCTTTTTTGTTTTCGCGGCTCAGCATATCGTTCACCACATCAAAACCTATTACGGCGTATTTCGATGGCGTTTTACAATATTTAGCCTTATAAGCAGCTAAAATTTCTTTTTCAAAATCGCCATCCGTATCAATTTTTCGGTCCATCAAATAAACCAGACTGCTTTGGCTGAGTTCATCTACATTTTTCTCAAACAGCGGCGAATAGTACATACTGAAAGCCTTCATGCCGGAAACTTCTTTGGAAATATCCATTAAGCGGTTGGCAAAAGCATCGCCGGCAGCTTCATCTTTATTCAGCAAAATCGAGATTACCGGTGCGGCCTGTCCGGTCATCATATTTTTATCCGGCTGAATGTCTGCAGAAGATTTCACCACTGTGATATTTGGATTTTTCAGCGTTTTTTCCAGGTTTGTGCGCATATATTTGGCTAAAGACTGGTCAGCATCTGCCACAATATAAATTTTCTGGTCAGAATACGCATCTTTCACCTCTTTTACCAAACGGTCTACGTAAACCATTTCATTGGTTTCAATGATGATTAAATTATTGTGAACCAAAAGATCATCAGAATTTGCAAATGGCGCTACAACCGGAATTTTTTGCGCTTTTACATAATCTAAAGCTTCCAGTACGCTGGATTTAAAGAACGGCCCGATAATTAAATCGGTGTTCGATTGGTTGATTTGCGTCAGCGAGTTTTTAAAACTTTTCTCATTCCCGGCATCAATTACTTTAATGTCGAGTTTTTTACCGCTTTTCGCGTTGCGTTCAATTGCTAGTTTTGCACCCGCAAGGAAATCAAGCGAAAGATTTCTGTATTTGGAATCGTTGGTATCAAAGCCGAAAGGCAACATCAAGACAACGTTCAACACGTCGCCGGATTTTTTCACGTAGACGTCATCCAGTTTTTTGATTTTCAAAACCATTCCGACTTTTAAGCCTTGGCTTAAATTCGGATTCAAACGGATCAAGTCATCAAGCGTAACACCAAATCTGTTTAAAAGACCGAAAACCGTGTCACCCTGTTGCACCACGTAAGTCACATAATCGTCGGCAATCGTCGTGCTTGTGGTATCGTCTGAAGTTGTAGTATTTTGATTTATTCCCTGCTCTACGGCTGTTTTTTCTGCAATTTTATTTTGAACAGAAATCACGTCGCCGGGCTGTAAACCCTTCTGTTCCAAACCTGGATTCAGTGCAAAAAGTTCCTTTTGGGTCAGATTAAATTTGCGCGTAATCTTATAATAATTGTCTTTTGGCTGAACGGTGTAAGAATTTCCATCGTTACTTTCAGCTACTGAAGTTTGGGTATTTTCAGCGACAACAACATCATACTCCGGTGTTTTTTCTGTTTCAACAGCCACGGCAACAGGCGCAGCATCACCAAATTTTTGGATGGAAGCCAACGGTAAAATCACTTCATCACCAATTTTCATGTGTGAATCGAGTTCCGGATTTAATTTTCTTAAATCCGCTTCGGAAATCTGGTATTGTTTGGTAATACCGTAAATGGTTTGCTTAGGTTTAAGCACAATTTTACCTAATTTATCGGTAGAATAAACTGTTTTTATGTCCGGTTTTACCGACGATTTTGAAACCACCAAAACATCGCCGATCGCCACTTTACCATCCTTTGCAAACGGGTTTAGTTTCACCAGATCGTCCACGGTCATGCCGTATCGCTTCGCAATATTAAAAGGAGTATCGCCCTTAATTACGGTATGCGTTTTTTGCGCAGAAAGCGAGGTAAATACCGTGAGGCCGGCTAATAGAAAAAACTTTTTGATCATCTTCAAGATAAATATGTACAAAAATACTGCTTTAAAATTAAATAGTAAAAATTATTAATTCAGACTTTTTAACGTCCATTTCGTCGTAACAAAGCTCCAGCCATTCGCGCCCGAAATCCGCGTAGAACACCGAAAAATTGTAAATGCGCTCCTGCCAGGTGTTTCCCGAATGAATAGTTGAAAATAGATTTTCAAGCCTTTCCATTTTCTCCGACTGCTTGATTTTTTCGGCTCTTAAAAGCCGTTTTTTCATGCGGCCGAAAGATTTCAACTGCCGCGTTTCTTCCGCTTCAACCAGGTTTCCGAAAGTTTTTTCGGTAAGTGCAGCGCGTTTTTTTAAATCATTAAAATGATTTTTTAAAACTTCTTCCTGCTGTTCCAAAAATGGTAAAATCTCGTTTCCGCTCAGCAAAATATTTTTGGTTACAACGGCGAAATTTTTGAAAAAATCTGCCGCTTTAAGGTCAAATTTTTCAATTTTGCTTAAAGTTTTTTCTTCCAGCATCAGCATGGAATTTCTCGGAATTAAAACCGGAAACGGCAAACTAATTTCAGCAAAATAATCTTTAAGCTCCAGCCAGTACATTATTTCCGCATTTCCACCGATGTACGCTAAGTTAGGAAGCACCGTTTCCTGATAAACCGGACGCATCAAAGCATTTGGGCTGAAACGTTCCGGATGATTTTCAAGTTGGCTTAAAATTTCATCTTCAGAAAAATTTAAGTTTTTATCGACGATTTCAAATTTTCCGTTTTCGAAAACGATTCTGTCGCGGGTTTCCGAAAGGTAAAATAAATTAATGTCGCGAGGATTCACCTGAACTTTGCCATATTTTTCTGACAAAAAAGCCACTATTTGGGCGGAATTTTTATTTAAATCCTGCTTCAGAAGTTCTTCTTTGAAAACTGGTTTCATCAAAGATTTTAAATCCGTATTATCGCCGTCCAGCGCGAGTAAACCATATTCAGAAAAAATTTCCTGAACGATAATTCTGGTTGCTTCGCTTAAAGTATTTCCTTTTTTGTAGGCTTTTTTCAGCAATAAAATCAACTCAGTTCCAAAGACGGAATCTTTAAATTCTTCCTCAAACTGCGAAATGAAAAAAGTGTCTTCAATTTTAATTCTACCCACTGCGCCGCCAGATTTTCCGCCAATTTCATAGTAATTTTCGGTGGTTTTAAAATGGTTGATTTCATCAAAATCATGATCTTCAGACGCCATCCAGAAAATGGGAACAAAGTTCGACGTCGGAAATTTCGCCTTTAAAACTTCCGCTGTTTTTATGGTCTGCAAAATTTTATAAATGAAAAATGCAGGCCCAGTAAAAAGGTTTAGCTGATGACCAGTTGTAACAGTGAACGTATTTTTTGCCGCTAAAAGGCCCAAATTTTCCTGTTGCTTTTCAGTTAAGGTAAAATCTGAATATTGCGCTGCCAGAACATCACACAAAATTTGCCTGTTTTTGCCGGAAAAATTTTCTGCTTTTAAAGCGATCTGCTTTTCCATATTTTCAAAATTAAAAAATTGGCCTTCAAAGCCGGGAATTTTTTGCGTGAGAAAATCCTTGATAAGCACAGGAATGCTGTCAATTTCTAAAAAAGGAATGTGTGCAACTTTCTTCAAAATAGCGTTTTTTAGCTGAATAAATACCAAACGATGCCGATATTCAAGCGGAAATCGTAGAGCGGATAATATGGCGCGGTGAACGATTTATTCTGCATGATCGTGGTGTTCAAATGTTGTGCTTCAAGGAAGAAAAACATGCGTTTCACCTTTAAATTAAAATAAACGTCGGCGATTGGTTGGCCGCCGATGGCATAAGAGTTTGCGTCGGGTAAAATAAACTCGTTTACAACCGGGAAAAATTCGCGTGAATTAAATTTCGAGAAATAATACACTTTAATTCCTGTCTGGATTTCTGCAGCATTTTTAAAAGCTTTCGACTGCCAAAATAAATTTGCGCGCGCTACAACATTGGGCATCGGCAAAACATCTTTGTTTCCTAAGGCGCTTTGGAAAAGAACTTTCGGATTCAGGTGAAATTTACCGTAAGAAAAAGTAGCTTCGCCGCCGAGCTGAGAAATATTCAGCGAGCTGGAATTTTGTTGCGGCTGGGCTTCAGAATTTAAAAAAGTGTAATTATCGATGCGGAAAAAATTACCAAAAACTTTGCTTTGGAACCATTTTAAATTGACGTCTCCACCAATTTCGGTGATGGTTTCGTTTTTCGGATTTTCTAGGTAGTAATTAAATTTTCGGTAAACGGAAGGATTAATGAGCAGGTTAAAACTCGGTGAAGCGGTTTGGAAATTTACTTTAGCATTCACGAAATAATCTGGAAAAGGCTCAAATCGCAGCAAATTTTGCGAACGAAGAAAAGGCCCGAATTGATTTCCGCTCGAAAATTCCAGATTGGAATTTAGCGCGACTTTGTCCCAAAGGTTGATTTTTAAATTTCCGACAGCGCCAAGCCTGTTTTCGGAAAGTTCCGTGGGAATGTTTAGATTTTGTGGCAATTTATCACCGATGCCGAGCTTTATCATCTGATAACGTAAACCGGCGTCCAGTTTAAAATTTTCTTTATCGAATAAAATACTAACTGTATTGCTTAAATTTTTTAAAAATTTTTTAGAATTTGTGGGATAGTCCAGTAATTCTGATTCGTCGGTAAAATAGAAATTTTCGGGGCTAGACTGGCTAAAATAATATTTATTTCCCTGGTGGAAAATGGTGTGTCGGATTTTGAACGGAAATTTTTCCGAGGCAAAAGGCCGGAATTCCTGACTGAAATAATAACGCCGGTAAGAAAAGCGCGAGGTGGAATTTAAAAGATTGACCTCTAAATTTTCGCGGTTATTAAAATCCGAGTTTCCGTTTAGAAATAAATCAAGATCTGCGATGCCACCATTTTCTTCATTGTTTACGTTTTGATGAATAAAATGGGCAAAAGCCTCGTATTTTCTATTTTTAGAAAAATAATGTCCGGAAAACTCTGTAGAATTATTTGCTGCTAAAGAATTTCGATATAAACCCTGCGAGCGCAAACCGATATATTCTACCGCAAAATTGAAATTTTTACCTATGTTTTGGGTATATGTGGACTGTAATTGGGCGCCATTGCGAACTGCGTTATGGTAGATGAAAGCCGTAGTCGGTGTTTTTACATCGTAATACCTGATGTCGTTAATTCCCTTAATAAAATACGATTTGTTGGTCGGCAGCAAGGAAAGGTTCTGCTCGGGATTCACCTCATAAACCAACTGCTGAAATCCTGAACCGATGTTTGCAAATTGAATACGGCCGAAATTATCGCGGTTATTATATTGTGAAAAAATAAAGGTTTTATCTTTTGTAAAAACGGTGTCGAAAATCTTTTTTTCGGAGAATTGGGTTTGGTAAGTGTAATCGTAAATGGTAGGTTTAAAAATCTTCAGAGAGTCTTTAAAACCTGAATCAATAACCAAAGTGTCGCCAGGTGTCACCCTGTTGGAATCGGTTTTATTGAGTGTCTGAGCGTGAACTCCATAACTAAAAAAAAACAGGCAGAACAGGAGGTATCTCATTATTTTCATTTGGATTACAAATGTATGAAATATAGGGAAATAAAAAACCCCGCTTGAAAGCGGGGTTTAAGTTATTATCTGTTAGCATTAATTGCTGGGTCGATATTTGGATTCGCATCGATTTCTGCTTGAGGAATCTTTAAGAAGAATCTCTTATCGTTTGGCAACATTGGTTTGCTCGCAAGATTTACACGGTGGTAAGAATCTCTTGGTAATCCTCTCTGCAAACGTTTTGCATCAAACCATTCTACACCGATTTCGCCGTAAAGTTCTTTCTTTCTTTCGGTTAGAATTTCTTCTAATAAAGCAGCTCCAGTATTAGCAGATTTTACTGCTTGTGGATCTCTGTTTTTCTGAAGTAAGTACAACAAGTCGTGTGCAGCTGCCGGGTTTGAATGATATAAAGCTTCCGCTTCAATCAAAATCATTTCCGGTGTTCTGATAAGTGCTAAATCGGCCTCAAAAGAGAATTTGAATTTAGTTGTATACCATTGTCTGTAATCAGTAACTCCAGTTTGTTTGAACTGATATCTAACATCTGTTGGACTAAACATCGCAACAAATCCTTTGTTGATAAATGTGTTATTATATGCACTTTCAGTTCTTGTATAGAAACCGTGTGGCGCAAGATAGTAATAGTTAGACTGGTCTGCAGATTGAGGGTCTGCTAATATCCACTCATTACCTTCATCCATGTCATCAAAACCTGCCTGATAAAAGCTCGGGCTTAGAACTGCTGATGGATTTCCTCCGTAAGCAAGCTTAGCGTATTCTCCTGCTTTTGGCCAGTTAGCCATAACTTGATAAACTCTGGCTGCTACCGCGTAGCTTACTGCTTTATTGAAGTAAGATTTGTTAGCACGGTTCATTGAACCAATTGCAATTGCTTTCTCTAAATCGTCGGTAATGAACTTGTACATTTCCTGCATTGTGCTCATTGGCTTACCTTCTAGTGCACCTGGCTCAGTGTAAATTGGCGGCGCTGGTAAAGATGGGTCAAAAGTATATGTGTGCTGGAACTCTAAGCTTAATTCGAAATAGAAGAACGCACGCATTGTATATGCTTGTCCTAATAATTCGTTTTTCTCAGGTTCACCAATCGCCGTGCTTTCTTCCACACCTGCGATAAAAGCGTTCAACTGGTTTATGTGGTAGTACGGGAAGTTCCATGTGAATACAGTTCTTCTGTAGTTTGGCTCTCTGTTATCGTTTTCGTAATCGAATGCAAACCAGCTACCGTTATTGATGGTAATATTTCCCTTGTTCTCTCTGGCAAAATACATAGAACCTATGTTACCAGCATCTGTTGCTGTGAACTGTCCACGGGTTCTTCTTAAAATCCCGGCAATGTGTGCTTTTGCACCCTCGTAGGAACCGTACGCCACAGTTGGCGCTACCGCATCGGTTGGTTTCGGTTCATTTAAATATTCCTCACGACATGATTGAACAAATCCAACCAATAGTACGAGTAAAATTAATTTTATACTTTTCATTTTAAATTTCTTGTTTTGTTAAAATCCAATATTAAATCCTAAAGATATTGTTCTTAGGTTGTAAGATCTACTATCCGTAGTTCCTGAAATCCCCTGTTCAGGATCAATACCTTCGTGGCTTTGCCATGTCCAAAGATTTTCTCCCTGTAAATAAATTTTCATGTTGTTGATTCCTATTCTTTCAATAAGGTTTCTGTCTACATTGTATCCTAATGAAAGTGCTTTCAATCTTACGAAATCATTATCATATAAGAATCTCGTTGAAGTAGAAGCATTTTGGTTATTAGACATAATGTTCACTGGCACATCTGTAATGTCACCAGGGTTCTGCCAAGCGTTCAATACATCTACACTTTGCTGTCTTCCTGCTGAGGAGAACCCAGTCATTAAAGCTGCATAAGATGAATCATAGATCTGCGCTCCGAATGCAAAGTTAAATAAAGAATTTAGTTCGAAATTACCAAATCTAAAATTATTTGTAAATCCACCTCTTGCTTTTGGCAATGATGATCCTACATATTTTTTATTCGCTTCACTGTTTGCAGCGTTATAATCTGTAGAAGCAACACGTGTAACATTTCCGTTTGCATCGGTTTGGTTAACATACCATGTCCCCATACCTGTTGTAGGATCTACACCTGCCCATTCTACTAAGAAAAAGTCAAATAATGATCTACCTACTTCCCATCTCTTCGTTCCGTTTATGAATGATTTTTGAGTAAGTTCGGTAATTTCGTTATTTTCAAAAGTTAAGTTTAAGTTTGATGTCCAGCTAAATTTCTGAGTGGTGATGTTTCTTGTGTTTACGTTAAACTCCCAACCGTAGTTTCTCAAAGACCCAACGTTTGTAGTAATTGAAGTATTACCTGTAGATCCCGGAAGAGGTTTCGCATAGATCAAATCAATGGATTCCTTATTGAAATAATCAATCTCAGCAGTAATACGGTTATTGAAGAATCCTAGTTCTGCTCCGACGTTAGAAGATGCTGTTTTTTCCCAAGTTAGGAAATAATCACGTGCACCACCTAAGATAATACCGGTTTGGTCCAATTGATTCCAACCTGTAGCATAAGTTTCAAGATAAGGGAAGTAACTTGCTGTAGCATTATTACCTAGTTCCCCGTATGATGCTTTTAGTTTGAAGTTATTAACGATATCATTCTGGAAGAAGCTTTCATTGCTAACTACCCAAGCAGCACCTACAGAGTAGAAAGTACCCCATCTTGTTTCAGGAGCAAATCTAGTGGAACCGTCTGTTCTTACAGATCCTTCAACGAAGTATTTGTTTGCGTAGTTATAGGCAGCACGTCCTAAATAACCAACTAATCTTTCCTGATTCACATATCCACCTACACTTTCTGGAGTTGTAGAACCATTCAACACAAATACATCCGGAAGATAACCTGTACCCTGGGCATTTAATGCATCATAACGGTAATCCATCAATTCGAAGATAGCTTGCGCCTGTACGCTGTGGTCACCATATTTTTTATCAAAAGATAAGGTATTTGTCCAGTTGATTGTTTTTGCTAAATCTCTGCTTTGAGAAACACGGCCGTTAACACTTGCAGCTGCACCATATCTATAGTGATCATATTCATTACTGTCATAAGTATACAACTGGAATGATCCCTGAGATCTTAATTTCAAATAGTTAGTGAAGGAAACTTCAGCAAAACCATTAGCAAACATATCATATCTGTTATATCTGATTTTGTTGTTGAACAAAGCTCCTACCGCGTTTTCGTTATTAAGCACGTCTCTCTGAGCGTTCACCAATCTTCCTGATGCACCTTCGTTACCGTAATCATACTGTAGTTTACCGAAGTTATCCAAAATCGGGTTACCTGACTGATCTCTCATGTAAAGAGGGTAGATATTAGGCAAAGTGTAGATCCACTGAATTGCACTTGCGTAAGTATTTCCAGACTGTACCGGGTAGTTTTGTGAAGATGATGTGAATGAAGAATTCAATCCAACTTTCAACCAGTCATTTACTTTTGATTCAACATTACCTCTCAATCCAATTCTTTCAAATCTTGAAGTTTTGATGTTACCATACATATCCAGGTAATCTGCACCTAAAAAGTAAGTCGTATTCTCGCTACCTCCGGAAACATTGAATCTGTGTTCTTGTTTGAAAGCAGCCTCATTAACCAACTCTTTTCTCCAGTCTGTATCCCACAATAATGTAGCACCATCAACGATATTACCATTTACATCTACAGGCTGCGCTACGTTGTAAGGGTTATAAGTTAATGTATTTACGAGATTATTTGTAGCGTACAATGCTGCAGTCGCTTCAGTCGCTCCGTTGTTACGGATTCTGTTATTTTTAATCGCTTGCCAAGTACCTTTCATAAAGTCCTCAGCACCTAAAACCTCATGGAATTTTACTGCTGATGAAGACACACCTACTAATGAACTAATGTTCACACGTGGTTTAGAATTCAAACGTCCTTTTTTGGTAGTAATGATGATTACACCGTTAGCAGCACGAGATCCATAAAGTGCTGTTGCAGATGCATCTTTCAAAATACTCATCGATTCTACCTGATCCTGTGGAATAGAGTTTACGTTACCTCCGTATGGTGATCCGTCCACGATAATTAGCGGCTGTGTGCTTGCGTTAATCGAAGCAATACCTCTAATATAGATGGATGGGTTATCACCCGGCATACCACCGGTAGAAATTACGTTTACCCCTGCTACAGTTCCCTGTAATGCGGATAAAACACTGGTAGCCTGCTGGTTTTCGATTACCTTTTTATCAACAGTAGCTACTGAACCAACAATTGCCTCTTTCTTTTGAGTACCGAAAGCCACAACAACAACCTCCTCAATTTTTTGCTCACCTCCAACAGTATCTATCTTCTGTTGTTGTGCAAATGCAGAATGTCCGATAAAGAACAATACTCCTGCGCTTAACAATCGTAATTTACAATTCATATTAACAAAATTTAATATTATATTTCTGCAAATATGTTAAAAATTCTTAACACACACAAACTTTAAATGAGATATATAAGAATTGTTGAAAATAGTTGTCAAATTTTATCATAACTTAGCGCTTTTGGTGTTAAAAATGAAAATATCGCAGTGATAATCCTAAAAAACACCACAGAACACGGCAAATATTTATTTGTAATTTATAACCGTTCTAAATTATTCGCTGTTAAAAGTACCAAATTTTCATTTTAAAAATAAATTATAGCGGACAGCTAATCACATATGTTAAGATTTTACTAAATAAAATGCTTAAAATTTATTCCTTTCCAAATTATTAATAGCTAAAACGAAAAAAAACCTGCTAAAAGCAGGTTTTTTTTATTATTTCTTAAAGCTTATTTCAGCTTTTTCTTCACTGAAATTTCTTCGTAAACTTCTAAGATATCACCAACTTCAATATCATTGAAGTTTTTGATATTCAATCCACATTCGTAACCTTTGGTTACTTCTTTCACATCGTCTTTAAAACGTTTCAAACTTTCGAGTTCACCGTCAAATTTCACGATGCCGTCACGTAGCAATCTGATTTTGGAGTTTCTGGTAATTTTCCCGGAAAGAACCATACAACCGGCAATAGAACCAACCTTCGAAATCTTGAAGACTTCACGTATTTCTACGTTACCAATCACCTGCTCTTTTATTTCCGGCGAAAGCATACCTTCCATCGCTTCTTTAACATCGTCGATTGCGGCATAAATTACAGAATAAGTTCGGATTTCAATCTCCTCTTTATCTGCTAAATCTTTCGCGTTAACACCAGCTCTTACATTAAAGCCAATCATAATCGCATCAGAAGCCGCTGCCAGCAATACATCGGATTCGGTAATCTGACCAACACCCTGGTGAATGATTTTCACGCTGATCTCTTCCGTAGACAAACTTTGAAGCTGATCAGAAAGTGCTTCTACAGAACCATCTACATCTCCTTTCAAGATGATGTTTAATTCTTTAAAGTCACCCAAAGCAATACGTCTTCCCAATTCGTCCAGTGTAACGTGTTTCTTAGTTCGCACAGACTGTTCTCTTTGCAATTGTTCACGTTTAGTAGCAATAGTTTTTGCTTCTCTTTCATCTTCAAAAACACGGAAACGGTCACCCGCAGTCGGCGCGCCATCTAAACCTAAAATTGTTACCGGGATTGACGGACCTGCTTCTTCCATCGGTTTCCCTCTTTCATCAAGCATGGCTTTTACTTTACCGTGATTTTTTCCGGCTAGTACATAGTCACCAACTTTCAGCGTTCCCGCCTGAACAAGAATGGTTGAAACGTAACCTCTTCCTTTATCTAAAGAAGCTTCGATTACAACACCACTTGCATTTTTATTTGGATTTGCTTTTAAATCTAACATTTCAGCCTGAAGTAAAACTTTTTCAAGCAGTAAATCCATATTATTACCAAATTTCGCCGAAACTTCCTGAGACTGAACATTTCCACCCCATTCTTCCACCAAAATATTCATTGATGATAATTGCTGACGGATATTGTCCGGATTTGAATTCGGCTTATCAACTTTATTTAAAGCGATAATCATCGGAACTCCCGCAGCCTGTGCGTGGGAAATTGCCTCTTTGGTTTGTGGCATCACGTCATCATCGGCTGCGATTACGATAATAGCAATATCAGTAATTTGTGCACCTCTGGCTCTCATCGCGGTAAAGGCCTCGTGACCTGGTGTATCAAGGAATGTAATTCGCTGATCATTCTCCAGTTTCACGTTATAAGCACCAATATGCTGTGTAATACCACCGGATTCTCCGGCAATTACGTTTGTTTTTCTGATATAATCAAGGAGTGAAGTTTTACCGTGATCAACGTGACCCATTACGGTAACGATCGGAGCACGGAAAACCAAGTCTTCAGCAGTGTCAGTATCTTCTTCAAGTGCTGATTCTTCAACGTCAGCATCGGAGAATTCAATTTTAAAACCAAATTCGTCTGCTACCAACAACAAGGTGTCTGCTTCCAATCGTTGGTTCATAGTCACCATAACGCCTAAAGAGAAACATGCCGAAATCACTTCCATCGGACTTACATTCATTAATGAAGCTAATTCGCCAACAGTAATGAATTCCGTCACCTTTAATGATCTGTCTGCAGCATCCATTTCTTCCTGGCGCTCATCCTGCTCACGACGGTAAACTCTTTTTTCCTTTCTATATTTAGCTCCTTTATTTTTACCTGCTTTACTGGTAAGTTTTTCTAAAGTTTCTTTAATCTGATTTTTAACCTGCTCATCTGTCAGTTCAACAGGCATTACCGGACCTCGGCGTGCTGGACCTCTATTAGCACCACCTCCACCTTGAAATCCCGGACGGTTTCCACCCTGAGTTCCCGGTCGGTTATTACCAGCCTGACCTGGCGGACGGTTTCCACCTTGTCCCGGTGGACGAGTACCAGTTCCCTGTCCTGCCTGAGTTGTTCCGGTAGGATTAGGTTTTTCAATACGTTTTCTTTTCTTTTTCGCACCTGCAGCGCCACCTTGTGGTTTTGGCTTATTAAACTGCGATAAATCTACAGTCTGTTTCAGGATTTTTGGACCGTCCAGTTTTTTATAAACGGTTTCAATGCGATCCGGATCTGGTGAATCTGCTGTTTTTGGTGCCTCAGTGGCTTGCGCCGGAGTTTCCGTTTGTACCGCAGGAGTTTCTACTGTCTTTTCGGCAGCAGGTTTTTCCGCAGGAATTTCCTCGGTTTTCGGTTGATCTTTTTTAGAAGATCTTGGCTTATTGCCTTCAATTTGCGATAAATCAATCTTGTCCAGTACTTTAAACTCCTGTTTCTCTGCCACAGGTGCAGGTTCTACAGCGGGTTTAGGTTCTTCTACCGGAGCTGGCGCAGGTTTCTGTTCTTCTTTCACCTCTGGCGCACGTTGATCCAAATCTATCTTACCCAAAATTTTGGTTTCAGGTCGCAGACTTGCTTTGGCTCTTATTACCTCAGGCTGTGCCGGTTCTATTTCCAGTTTTTCTTCCGGAACTTTAGCGATCACCACCTCATGAGAAGCTTTTCTTTGCTCCGAATCTTTTCGAAACTCAGCTTCTAATGCAGAATATGCCGATTCTTCCAATTGAGCGTTCGGGTTACTTTCTACCTCGATTCCTTTAGACTGCAGGAATTCTACAAGTCTCGACATCGAAATATTAAATTCCTTAACCGCTTTGTTTAATCTAATTTTTGGCATGTATACTTTATACTTTATTTAAATTTTTTGTAAAGTTAACCTATTTTAACTTTATGATGGTTTTTAAGAACAATTAGTCTTCTAATTCTTCCTTTAAAATGCTTTTTACTTCTTCGATGGTTTCTTCCTCCAAATCTGTAAGGTTTACCAAAGCTTCAGTTTCTTTTCCAAGTACACTTTTCGCTGTATTTAAACCAACTTTTCGGAACTCGTCGATAATCCACTGTTCGATATCGCCTTCTTCAGTTCCAACAAATTCTCTCAATTCAACATCATCGTCTTCGCTGGCTTCTCTGTAAACATCAATATCATAACCACTTAACCATGAGGCAAGTCGGATGTTCTGACCTTGTTTTCCGATAACGCGCGAAATCTCTTCAACTGGCGTATAAACCAACGCGTAGTTGGTATCTTCGTTAATTTCAATCTTGTTTACGGTGATATTTCCTAACGCTCTTTTCACCATAATTTCCGGGTTTTTGGACCACTGGATTACATCGATGTTTTCGTTTTTCAATTCCCGCACCACACCGTGAATACGCGAACCTTTTACACCAACACATGCACCAACAGGATCAATTCTGTCATCATAAGCATCCACCGCGATCTTCGCTTTTTCTCCGGGTATACGGACCACTTTTTTCAAAATAATCGTTCCGTCCTGGATTTCAGGAATCTCAAGTTCCAAAAGTTTTTCCAAAAATACCGGTGAAGTCCGCGATACGATAATCTGCGGTTTTGCACCCTTAAAATCTACACTTTCTACAATTGCACGAACGCTTTCACCTTTTTTAAAGAAATCCGACGGTATTTGGTTTTCTTTCGGCATGATGAATTCATTATCATCGTCATCAAGCAAAATTACGTGTTTGTGACGGATATGATGAACTTCACCCATTACGATTTCCCCGATTTTATCACGAAACTGATCATACAAAACTGCGTTATTGTGCTCCTGAAGTTTTGTCGCCAAAATCTGTTTCAGCGTTAAAATACTTCTTCTCCCCAGTTTTTCGATGGGAATTTCAACGGTGAAATCTTCACCAACCTCGAAAGTTGGATCAATTTTTTTAGCTTCCGCCAGCTCAATTTCCAAATCGTCGTCCTCGGACATTTCGTCCTCAACGATGGTTTTGTTCAAAAATATTTGAAAGTCACCTTTATCAGGATTCACGATGACATCAAAATGATCATCGGAATCAAATCTTTTTCTTAATAATGTTTTCAACGAATCTTCGATAATCGCCATCAGGTCAATTTTGCTGATGTTTTTATCTTCTTTGAAATCGCCAAATGCTTCAATCAATGCTAAACCGTCCATTTATCTATGTTTTGTATAAAGTTCAAGGTAAAAGTTTCTCAACTTTTTATAATAATTTGTGCTAAAGCAAGGTTAAAAAACCTTCAGCTTTAAATATTTAAAACTGGATTACGACCAGTGCTTTTTTTATGTTAGAATACGGGATGTTTTTTTCTTCCACCACGTCCACTTTTCCTTTACCGATTTCTTTCGGCTTGCGGTATTTTAAAATCAGGGTGATGTGGTCATCTTCGACTTTAGAAAGTTCACCTTCAATTTCAGTTCCGTCATTCAGAAAAATTTCGAGGTTTCTGCCTATATTTTTTCGATATTGTCTTATGGAACTTAGCGGCGCGCTGAGGCCGGCACTCATCACTTCTAGTGAAAAATCGTGTTCCTCGCGGTCCATATTGAATTCAATAGCGCGGCTCGCATCAAGACAGTCCTGAAGCGTAACCCCCTGATCGCCATCTAAAATAACACGAATGTGGTCCGAGGCGGAAAAGGTGATGTCAATTAAAAAAAGATCCGGTCTTTGTGCCAGAAAATCGTTTAAAAGCTGCTCTATTTGTGCTCTAAAGTCCATAAATTCTCAAAATACTTTTACGAAAAAAGGCATTCTTCCGAAGGCCTTTTCATTTTTATTTACGTAAATCCGTGGCAAATATACAATATTTTAGTATAATTACAAAAAAGTTGAGCTTTATTGATTTTTATTCAGCTCAAAATCCGGCCATTAAATTCTTATATTTGTAGCCATTAATTAGAAAATAAATTGTGAATATAACGATCGTTGGGACAGGTTATGTAGGTTTGGTTACCGGAACTACTTTGGCAGAATTGGGTAATACGGTTTATTGCGTGGATATTGATTTTAAAAAAGTCGAGCAGATGAAACAGGGCATTGTCCCGATTTACGAGCCCGGTCTGGAAGAAATGTTTCTCCGGAATATCCAGGCGCAGCGCTTGTTTTTCACCACCGATCTCCGCGAAGCACTTAACGAAAGCGAAGTTATTTATTTAGCGCTTCCCACGCCGCCCGGCGAAGATGGTTCCGCAGATTTATCCTACGTACTTTCTGTCGCGACGCAAATTGGTGAAATGCTAACGGAATACAAAATCATTGTCAATAAATCCACCGTCCCAGTGGGTACCGCTGATAAAGTTCGCGAAACCATTTCAGTGCACACCAATATCGAATTTGATGTGGTTTCAAATCCCGAATTTCTTCGCGAAGGTTTCGCCGTAGAAGATTCTATGAATCCCGCACGCGTTATTGTTGGCACAGAATCTGAACGCGCGCAGGAAATTATGGCCAAAATTTATCAGCCTTTCACCAATACCGGAATTCCCATTATTTTCATGGATGAAAAATCCTCGGAATTAACCAAATATGCGGCAAATTCCTTTCTGGCGGTGAAAATCACCTTTATGAACGAAATTGCGAATTACTGCGAAAAAGTGGGCGCCGACGTTGATAAAGTTCGTCTCGGAATGGGCTCTGATGACCGCATCGGGCACCGTTTTCTTTTCCCCGGAATTGGTTACGGCGGTAGCTGTTTTCCGAAAGACGTGAAAGCTTTGATAAAATCCGGAAAACAGGAAGGTTTTGATTTTCAGATTTTGGAAGCTACTGAAGAGGTAAATAAAAATCAGAAAGTAATTTTGGTTTCGGAAATTGAGAAATTTTTCGGCGATTTAGCAGGTAAAAAAATTGCGCTTTGGGGACTTGCTTTTAAAGCAAACACCGACGATATTCGTGAAGCGTCCTCATTAGACAATATTAAAATTTTGCTCGAAAAAGGGGCAAAAATTACCGCATACGATGCCATTGCTGAAGACAACGTGCGCAGGGTTTTAGGTGACCAAATTTCGTACGCGCCAGATATGTATTCTGCGCTACAGGACGCAGACTGTCTGTTAATCGCGACGGAATGGAGCGAATTTAAAAATCCAAATTTTGATTTAATGGCTTCGAAAATGAATCAAAAAGTAATTTTCGACGGCCGAAACATGTTTGCGCTGGAGCAGGTAGAAGACTCCGGTTTCCATTACAAATCGATCGGGCGCCGCACCATCAGTTAATTTTAAAAAAAACGCTTGAAAATACCTTTATTTTTTAGGTTGAGTTTTGCAGTTCTGCTTGCTTTTACGGTAAGCACTTTTGTTTATTTTGGTTTTGTTAACAGCTATTCTTCCACGATTTTCAATCACCAGAATTTTCAGGAACAGTTTCAGTCCGGCATTTATCAGTATCGGATTTTAAGCTCGTATTTTCTGCTTTGGATTTATGATTTTCTGGGAACTTTTGAATTTGATTATCAAATATTTAAACTTAAATTCCTGGATAAATCCGCGGAACCGCGCTTGTTTCTGGCTTTTTATATTCTGAATACTTTTTTCCTTGCTTTAAGTGCCTTTTTTCTCGTTTTAATAATGGAAACGAAAAATTTTATCGCCACCAATTCGGAGAAAATTTTAATCACCGTTGTAGCAATTTTTACCATTGCATTTTCGCAATTTGTAATTGTGCCGTACGATGTCGCGAGTTGTTTTTTGCTATTGCTGTTCTATTATTTCCTGTTGAAATATGTAAAAAAACTTGATTTTTCAACGCTGATTATTTTAGGAATTATTCTGCTTATTTCAACTTTAATCCGTGAATCTTCAGCACTTTCAATTTCTTTGGCGGCGACCGCTTTGTTCACACAGTTAAAAATGAAAAAAGAGGCTGTTCTGCCGGTAATTTTTCTGGTTTTTATTTTTCTGGTGGCCTACCTCGGAATTCGATTTTATTATCATGATTTTAGTACCACGGATGGTAATTTGCTTGCGCAAAACCTTTCGCAGCCGAAAAACTTTTTAGGCATTATTTTTTGGATTATGTTTCTATCGTTGAGCCTTTTTCTTGCGAAAGATAAAAAAGCGGTTCGTGCGATTTTGGTTTTTCATGCGTTATCTCTTCCTTATGTATACGTTTGTTTTTACAGCGGAATTTTATATGAAATCCGGCTTTACGTACCGATTTTTCTGACCTCGCTTTTATTAGCACGAACGGAACTTGGAAAATTCCGGTAAATTGTCTTATTTTTAATTATTATTTACGCAAATGACAGAACCTCAACAAACCTGGACGGAAACCATCGAATCCAGCCATTCACTTTTTGACCTGAAATTAAAGGAAGTCTGGCGCTACAAAGACCTGGTTTATATGTTTGTGAAAAGGGATTTTATCTCGAGTTTCAAGCAGACGATTTTAGGCCCGATTTGGTTTTTCATTAACCCGATTTTCACCACCGTTGTTTACCTCGTCGTTTTCGGAAACATTGCGAATTTATCTACGGACGGCGCGCCGAAAATTTTATTTTACCTCGCGGGCGTTACTTTATGGAATTATTTTTCAACCTGCTTGACGAGCGCTTCCAATGTTTTCACGAGCAACGCCGGAATTTTCGGTAAAGTTTATTTTCCGCGCCTTGTGATGCCGCTCACTATTGTGATTTCAAATCTGATGCGTTTCGGTGTTCAAATGGTCCTTTTTATCGCTGTTTGGCTGTATTACTATTTTCAGGGCGCTGTACAGCCGAATATGTGGATTTTAGCGACGCCGTTTTTAATATTATTAATGGCTGCTTTCGCGCTCGGCATGGGAATGATTTTCTCGTCACTCACCACGAAATACCGTGATATTCAGATGCTTTTGGGTTTTGGCGTTAGCCTATTTATGTACGTTACGCCGGTAATTTATCCGCTTTCTGCGCTGCCGGAAAGATTTAAAGTCATCGCGTATTACAATCCGTTATCAGGTATTTTCGAATGTTTTAAGTACGGCTGGATCGGCGTGGGCGAATTTTCTGGACCAATGCTGCTCATCAGCACCGCAATAATATTTTTTCTTCTCGCTGTAGGAACCGTTATTTTCAATAAAGTTGAAAAAGGTTTTATGGACACCGTGTAGATCATTTTTCAAAATAAAAACAAGATTTTTACGTATGTGAGTACTTATTGAAAGCAATTGATAAGATATGATAAAATTAAAACTCTTCAAAAGTATTATTCACATACTATTGTGTTTGGGTCCGACTAGTTATATAGTTCTATCATTAGGTGAAACATTTTTAGATGATGCGTATATTACGTTAACCTATTCTAAGCACTTTTTTGAACATGGAAAACCTTGGTATAATTTAGTTGATACTTTACAGGGAAATGGGCAAACCAGTATTTTATGGATGCTTATACAAAGTGTTTTTTTTGTTTTCAAAGATTCAGACCATGTTATTTTAAATAAAATTATAGGAATAATATTGTCTTTAATATTTATTTATGAGCTAAAACTATTAATTGATAAAAATATTTGCAATAAGTTCTCTTTAATTTTCATTAGTTTATTTACCTTTTTTTTTAGTTTTTGGCTTGCTCTTAATATTTCACATGGTCTGGAGACGGTACTATATGCTGTATGTATTTTTTTATTTTTAAAATATAAAAATACTAATGTCGGAAGTTTTATAATCTTAATTTTACCATTCATTAGACCAGAGGCTATAATTCTGTCTATTTTTTATATAATAGATTCGAAGTTTTTCTCAAAAGAATTTTTCAAAAGAATTTTAATTGTTACAATTAGTTCGGTAATCTATTTAACCTATGTTAATTATTTTTACAGTATTATGACACCTTTGCCATTCTTACTGAAAAATACCGCGAATTTTAATCTTACAAAAGTTAGAAATTTTATCACTATTGTAATAATTTTTCTTCCAATTATTTCCTATACTTTTAAGAATTTTTCAAAAAAAAGTATTATTTATTTTCCATTATTTTTTTTTATTGTTTATTATTCCTTTTTTATTGATGAAGTAATGAATATGTTTGACAGATACAGGTTTCCTTTAATTGGCTATTATCTTTATTTTTTGCTTTATGAAGATACCAAAGTTTTTAAAAATAATTATTTGGTTATAACTTTTTCGGCATTTGCTATACTTTTCTATTGCAATTCTTTAATTGATCAAAAAAATTATTATAAATATTCTTATAGTCCAGGAATGATTAACGGGCCAATTTTCCTGGGAAAATATTTTAAAAAAGAATCTTCAATTGCAAACAATAAAAAATTTAATATAATTAATTGTGATGCCGGTGCAATAGCTTATTTTTCTGAGTGCAATCTATATGATGATTTCGGATTAAACAATGCTACTTTGTTATTAGCTAAAAAACAAAACAACTGGAGTATATATCTTGAGTATTTAAAAAAAACCGATCCTGATTATATTATATTGATTTCACTTTATGAAGATAAGTATGAAGAATATCTAGATTTTGAAAAAAGAATATATGACTTTTTCTTACTTAAGAATAAAAAGCCCGTGGTTATTAGAAAATTTGAAGATAACTATTACTATTTTGTATATAAAATTAAATAATTAAATTCCTCGACCTTAAAAAATAAATCTTTACCATCAGGAAGAAATTGAAGATAAACATTTGGAAAAATTTGGTAATGATGCAATCTTTTTGGCAATGATTTGGAAAATGTAAAACTTGCAGTTATTAATAATATTTTTTCAGGCGTGGTAAGACCACGCTTCAAATTTCAAATATCTTAAAATGGTAAATATCCGAGTTAAGCGGAATCACTAAAAAAAATAAAAAATGCTCGCACTAAAAGCAGAAAATATATCAAAACAATACCGCCTGGGTCAGGTCGGGACCGGCACGCTCTCGCATGACCTTAATAGGTTCTGGCATGAAATCCGCGGAAAGGAAAATCCCTACCTGAAAGTTGGTGAAGCAAATGACCGGACCGCAAAAGGAAACAGCGAGTATGTTTGGTCGCTGCGCGATATTAATTTTGAAATCGAACAAGGCGATGCTGTGGGAATTATTGGTAAAAATGGCGCTGGAAAATCTACATTGCTGAAACTGCTGAGTAAAGTCACCAAACCCACCACCGGAAAAATCTACACCAACGGACGAATTGCTTCGCTGCTGGAAGTCGGTACCGGCTTTCACCCGGAAATGACCGCCCGCGAAAACATATATTTAAATGGCGCAATTCTCGGCATGACACGCCGCGAAATTAAAAGAAAATTCGATGAAATTGTTGATTTTTCAGGTGTTGAAAGGTATATTGATACGCCTGTAAAAAGATATTCTTCCGGAATGTACGTGCGTTTAGCCTTTGCAGTTGCGGCGCATTTGGAATCCGAAATTTTAATCGTAGATGAAGTTTTAGCCGTTGGCGATGCCGAGTTCCAGAAAAAATGTCTTGGGAAAATGGGGAATTTCAGCAAAGGTGAAGGCAGAACAGTTCTTTTCGTGAGTCACAACATGGCAGCGGTGAAGGAGTTGACCAAAAGCGCACTGCTGCTTTCCAACGGAAATTTAATTGAAGTTGGTGATACCGAACAGATTATTACCTCCTACACTCGTCTGAACTACGAAAGTACGACAAGCAAATGGGAAGGTTCGCTAATCGATGCTAATTCTACCATCGAAATTAAAAAAGTTGAAATTGTCCAGAACAGCCCGCTCGGATTTTCAAACCAAAAACCACTAATTTGCCGGATTGATTTGCGCAATATTCAGTCCTTGGACGACAGCAACTACCGCCTGGTTCTAACTTTGAAATCTGCCGAAGAGATCGTTATTTTAAACAGCGGATTTCCACTTACAAGGCGCGTGACCGGAGATTATTTTCTCGAAGTTGAAATTCCCGAATTCACCCTTTCCAACACCGATTTTATTTTGGGTTTCCGCATCGATATACCAAAAAACCGCTACATTCACCACTACCGCGACTATATTCGTTTCAGCGTAAATGTGGTGGATCACACTTTTGGCGATATTGCGGGCACCGAACCCGGCGGTTTTTTCCATTTGCCTTTGGAAGCCGTGGTAAAAGAGAAAGTTTAAAATCAAAAAAACACCGTTTTACCTCCCAATTTTTGCACGATAAACTGATGGAAAGCAAACTCGCAATCATAATTCCGTTTTACAAAGAAAAATACTTCCGCTCTACGCTCGAATCATTAAAAAACCAGTCAAACCGAAATTTTTCGGTATACATTGGTAACGACAACAGCCCGGAAAAAATTGACGGGTTATTGACCGAATTTTCTGATTTTACTAACTTTAAATATGAAAAATTCAAAGGAAATTTAGGCGGGGAAAACCTCGTCTCGCAATGGGACAGATGTATCGCGCTTTCGGAAAATGAAGAATTCTTGATGATTTTAGGCGACGATGATGTTTTGGAAAAAAACGTGGTTGAGGAATTCTACAATTTTATTGAAAAAGCAAATTATTTTGATATTAATGTCATCCGTTTTGCCTCACAACTTATTGACGAAAATGGTAGTATTATTTCAGATGTTTATGAAAATCCTGAAATTGAAAAAGCTGCTGATTCGTTCATGCGCATTATAAAAGGCGCTGGCAGAAGCAGTTTAAGCGAGCATGTTTTTTCCAGAAAAGCTTACGAAAAACATGGTTTTAAAAATTTTCCGGTCGCCTTTGGCAGCGATAATGTCGCCTGGCTGGAGTTTCCAGAAATGGGAAATATTTACAGCATCAACAGTGCAAAAGTTTTGGTAAGAATCTCGGGCGAGCATCTTTCTTCAAGCAAGGACAGTGGCCTGGCACTCAAACGCAAAGAAGGAATTCACCTTTTCACCAAATATATTATTGAAAATTATTCGGCTTATTTTAAGCACGAAGACCTGATTTTAATTCTGAAAAAATCCTATAGAAACTTACGCTATTTCAGCCGCGATAAATTAAGAACGCTGAAATTTATTAATTTAATGTTCCGAAAAATTGGTTTTTCAGCCTTTTCAATCGTTAGAGAAAACCGCTTCAACTAAAAAAATCGTTTTAGAATTTTCTCTTTAAAAACTTTCACGGTCAATTTTGCCGGTATTCCGGGCAACTTTTTCAGAAACGGAATATGTGGCGCTTTCAAAGCGATATCCCAGTAAACTTCTGCTAAATACTCTTTCTCCGCCTCAGTTGTGGCGCTTTTCATTTTTTCCTGAATCGATAACATTCCGTAGCGCGGATTTTTCAGCATTGAAGCATAATGGTTTTGGCTCAAACCATCTTCCAAATATTCACCGCGAACTAGAACGTGATCTGTAATCAACATTTTAAATTTCCTTAAAATCGGTAAAAATAAAACCGATTCCTGGCAGAATTTTTCCTCCGGAAAAAAAGGAAATGAAAATTTTCTGATGATTTCGGTCTTGAAACAAAACAGCATTTCACCCGGAAATTCCCACTCGTAATCACGTCGGTCGACAAGACGCTTTTTTCCGTATTTTTCTTTGTCAATTTCAAAATTTTCCGAAAAATGGATAAACGAAAAACCCGCAAAATCTTTATTTGCCGCTTCAATCGCTAATTTTTCCCAAATTTCGGTCGCTTCATTCACCAGAAAATCATCGCTATCGATGATTCCAAACCATTTAGAATCAGCAATTTTTAAAGCATTATTTATCGCAATATGTTTTCCCTGATTTTTCTGATTGATATAGCGTATCCTGAATTTATTTTCCGCAACAAACTCATTTACAATTATTTCAGTATCATCCGTGGAACCATCATCAATAATCAGCCACTCAAAGTTTTGCTGTTGTTGGTTGACCAAACTTTTGTACAGCTTTGGCAAAGTGTAAGCGCGGTTGTAGGTCGGCGTAAAAATCGTAAACTGCATAATATTTAGATTAAATCAGCGTTCGTAGCGCCATTTAAAAAACCGAAATCCAAACTCTGTCGGCAAGCGCGTAAACAAATCCGCTTTTTTTGTCTGAACCGTAAAATCTTTAGAGAAATAATTTTTTGGGCTTAATTTGGACAATTTTTTATAATTACTGTAGCTTTCTTTCCAAAGGTTTTCGTCTTTCTGCGCGCGCCAGTTCATCAGCAAAGTCAAAGATTTATAAGCAGTTAAATATTGCAAAATTTGCTCCTTTCGCCGGTAATTTTTTTCCTTTTGAAAAGCTTCGTCCACAGCTTTTCCGATGGTAAACCAATCATCGAAATGTTTTTTCTTGCGATTGTGAATCACCGATTTGTCGTGGAGGAAATAGGTGTAAGTAATGCCGTGATGAATGGCAATCGTACTCATTTTCAGCATACACTGGAAAGTCCAGAGTTCGTCCTGCGCATAAATTCCGGGCTTGAAATAGAGATTATTTTCTTTCAGAAATTCAGTTTTAATCAGTTTATTCACCGGATATGTTACCAAATTTCCAGCTGCAAATTCCTCAAAAATTTTTGCGTTGTCCGTGAGCAGTTCATAACTGGTTTTGATTTTAATACAGATAGATTTTTCGCCTGTCGTCGCTTTCTCGCATTCCAACTGGGAAATCGTCATTTCAGCACCGGTTTTTTCCGAAATTTCTACGAGTGTTTCAATGCAGTCCGGAGTAATCGTGTCATCACTATCGACAAAGAAAATATATTTTCCGGTCGTGCGATCGATCCCGATATTTCGCGCAACCGACGAACCTAAATTTTCTTCCAAATGAATGATTTTCCAGTTTTTCAGTTGGTATTTTTCAATATAGTTTTCAGCAATTTCGCCGCTTTTGTCCAAGCTTTTATCATTCACCAAAAGCACTTCGATTTCTGGGTAGGTTTGGTTCCGGATGGATTCCAAACATCTTTCAAGGAAATCTTCGCAGTTGTAAACGGGTATTATAATTGAAACTAGAGGATTCATCCAGCGCATTTTTTCAAAAATACTCAATAAATGCGGAAACTTGTATTTAAGCTTCAAAAAAAGCTAAAAAAGCTCACAAAAGCAGCTGAATATTAATATATTTGAAAGATTGATGTTTTAAAGAATAAAGCAACAGAAACACAGAAAATCTCAATAAAAATTCGCCGTTATTTCGGCTAAAAATTTCATTTTTCTAATGACCAAAACGCCGCTATTTTCTGTGCTTGTCGCTTACTACAACAATTTTGAATTTTTCGAGGAATTTTACCGAAGCGTTTTTAACCAAACATACCAGAATTTCGAAATAGTTTTGGTGGATGATTGTTCTACCGATCATTCGCTGGAAAAAATACGGGAGATTACTGCAACTGATACGCGTGTGCGGATTTTCAAAAATGAAAAAAATGAAGGCGTAGGTTTTACCAAAAAAAAGTGCATTGAACTCGCAAAAGGTGAAATCTGCGGCTTCATTGATCCGGACGACGCGGTTTCTAAAGACGCACTGCAGCTCAGTATTCAGCAATTTCAGGATCGTTCGGAAATTGTAGCAACTTATTCGAAAATCATCTTTTGTGACGAAAACTTAAAACCGTTGAAAGTTTTTTCGCGCACAACTAAAGTTAAAAACGGCGAAAAATATTTTTTCAACATCAATAATGAAGTTTCGCATTTTTTCACTTTTAGACGCGAAACGTATTTTAAAACAGTTGGGATCAACGAGAATCTAACTTCCTCAGTTGATTTCGATTTGTATTTAAAACTCTATGAAAAAGGTGATTTTAAATACATTCCGAAACCGCTATACTTTTACCGACAACACAGACAAGGTGTTTCACAGGATAAAACTAAGAAAGAAAAACTCCATCAAAACTGGCGAAAAGTGCTTTTGGACACCTGCGCTCGGCGCGGGATTTCAAACATCAATGGTTTAGAAATTTCAGCGAATATCGACATCGCAAAAGTACTCTTTGAAAAAGAAAACACCATTGTAAAAAAAATACAAAGACGAATTTTTCGCCTTTTTAATGCCTAAAATTTAAAGTTTCACTTGAAATCCAAATGATCACGATTCTCATCAAATCTTTTAACCGTCCATTTTATCTGGATCGCTGCCTGCAAAGCATCGAAAAATTTGTGAGCGGAAAATATAAAGTGAAAATTTTGGACGATGGAACGCCGAAAAAATATCTGGAAAAAATTCAGCAGAAATTTGACTTTGCGGAGATTTTAACCTCGGCGCACTATGCTGAAAAAACTTCAGCGATTCAGGAAAATTTTGAAACCGGTCAGGAAATAAACGGTTTTAAAATCCCCACCGATCTTTGGGTTGAAACTGTAAAAAATTCTACTGATTATGTTTTGGTTACGGAAGACGATGTTTGGTTTACGCAACCCATTGATTTATCAGAGATCGGAAAAGACATGGAAAACCACGAAATTTCGCTTTTGAAATTGGGGTGGCTTGGCAATTTTTCCGAAGATAATTTTCTGAATGTCAGTGAAATTAATGCAAATATTGAGCGCACCATTCCGAAAAAACTGTTCACCGCGAATGAATTTTTAATGGATTGTTTCATGTACAATAAATTCAAGTTTTTCACCATTTTGTACAAATTTGGAATCGTTGATAATGAGACGCGCCGGAAATATTTTGCACTGCATTCCATCGCGATGGGAATTTACCGTAAAGATTATTGGCTGCATCTTTGGAAAGATGCGCAAAACCTTGTTAATGAAAAACAACAGCTGAAAAATGCCGCGACCTGGTATCACAAAAACAAGCACCAAAACTTTGTGGCGCGCACGAAAAACGAGGTTCTAAAAACTACATTTCAATCTGCCGCGACTAATTCTTACCACAAATACAACGTGGATTTTGACGTGAATTATTTTAACCATTTAATTAATGAAGCGTGGTTTGAAGGACATTTTGATTCGCTGGAAAATTTCCCTAAAGACTTTTCACCGGAATATTTTATTAAATTTATCGATGAAAAAATGAACATTTCTGATTTCCAGACTTGGACCGAAAAGTTTAAACAGCAATACCGTGCTTTAGGTGCCTCTGTGGATTTCTAAAAAACATTGGATTAAAATAAAATGCCGGCAAAAAAAAAGAAAATTATTTTCCGAAACAGGTCGCTTGAAATGGGCGGTATTGAAGCAGTTTTGCTGAATATTCTGCACCATTTGGATAAAAATAAGTTTGAAATTGTGCTGCTTTTAAATTACCGGCAAGGTGAATTTCTCAATCGCGTTCCTAAAAACGTCCGCGTTATTTCCGTAGGTGAAAACAGCAAAAGCTTTTCGGAAAATCCTTTTTTAAAAACTTTTCAGAAAATAAAAAGGCGGTTTAAATATGGTTTTTTCGAGGTTTTTCCGGAATATTTTTACAAAAAAAACCAGCTTTTAGATTTTGATTTCGAAGTTGCTTTCAGTCATTATATGATGAAAAATGTTTTGAAAAGCCCAAACCGGAACAGCAAAAAAATATTCTGGATTCACGGAGATCTGCGAAATTCAGGTTTCGGCGAAAAAGAAAACCAGAAATTTGCGAACCAAATGCTTAAATTCGACAACGGAGTTTTTGTTTCAAAGCACGGAAAAAACATAGTCGAAAAAAACTGGAATGTTCAACTAAATCATGCACACGTTATTTACAATCCGCTGAACATCGAAGAAATTCTGGGAAAAGCGCAGGAAAACGTTGAAGAAAAATTCTGCGATATTGATTTCGTTTCAGTGGGAAGATTATTTTCCGCGAAAGGTTTTGCTGATCTGGTTGAAGCGCATCATCAGCTGATTTGCGAAGGTTACAGCATCAAAACTTTGATAGTTGGTGACGGCATGCAGCTGAAAGAATTGGAAAATTTGATAAAAAAATACGGTTTAAAAGACACTTTTTTCCTTTATGGTTTTTCCGAAAATCCCATAAAATATATGCAAAATGCCCGATATTTTTTGTTGCCGTCGTATAGCGAAAGTTATCCGATGGTCATTGGCGAAGCATTAATTTTGAACAAACCTGTTTTAGCAACCGATGTTGGCGGCGTTTCGGAAATGGTTCAAAACGAAATAAACGGTTTGCTTTTCAAACCGGGAAAACAGGAACTTTACCAAACGATGAAGCGAGTTTTGGATGAACCGACTTTAGAAAAAAAATTCGGTGCGCATAATTCTTTAACAGAATTAAAAGCGCGAAACGTGGAAATTTATCAGCAACTTGACCAATTATTTAATTAAAAAATGGAAATTTTCTACCGGATTATTCTTAAAATTGAAGATTTGCTGTGGCGGCTGCGCGATACCGCGTACATCGAAATTTGCAAAGCGCGCGGCTTGAACGTTGGCAAAAATGTAATTTTTATTGAAGCTCCAAAATTCGGGTCGGAACCTTATTTAATTGAAATCGGTGACAATACGAAAATCACCGCGAACTGCACTTTCATCAATCATGATGGTGCGATGTACGTCATCCGTTCCATGGAAAAATTCGCTGATGCGCGAAATTTTGGCAGAATAAAAATCGGGAAAAACTGCTTTATCGGAAATAACTGCACAATTCTTCCCGGCGTGGAAATGGGCGACAATTGCATTTTGGGTGCAGGTTCTGTGCTGAATTCTTCGACTTTACCAAATTCCGTTTACGCTGGCGTTCCCGCGAAATTCATCTGCACTGTTGAAGAATATGGCGAAAAAGCGCTGAAAAACAACGTTTTTTATCCGCGTAAGCTCGAAAAAAACCGTGCTCAGCTGGATGCGCATATCAAAGAAAATTTGCCTCATACTTATAAAGCAGTAAAATAAATTGGAGGCCGAAAAGAAGAAAATCCTGATCAGAATTGGTTCCCTGCGCCACGGCGGCGCGGAAAAAGTTCTGGTGACTTTTCTGAAAAACCTGCCGAAAGATAAGTACGACATCGATCTTTTGCTGAATCTTTATTCGGGGAAATATGTATCTGAAGTTCCGGACTGGATCAACATCAAATATCTGAACAAAGGCGAAATGATTACAACGAATCGCCTGCAAGATATTCCTGTTAAAATATTCCGGGTTATTTACCAGAAAATTTTGAAAACATTTCCGGGTTTGCTTTATCAGTTTATTTTGAACGGAAAAAAATATGATGTCGAGTTTGCTGCGATCCACGGCATGCGGGATGAAATTTTAAATTCTCCTCTAAAATCCTCAAAAAAAATCATTTGGATTCATAATGATTTGACGAAAACAGAATTTAAAAATTATACTGAAGCAGAGTTTCGGCGATTTTTTGGTTTTGATAAAATTCTTGTTATTTCCGAAAAAATTCGGCGTGATTTTGAGCAATTTTCTCAAAATTCTGAAGAGCGGCAAAAAATTTTGCGCATTTATAATCCTTTAGACACTGAAGAAATTTTAGCAAAATCGAATTTGCCGCTCGAAAATTACCAGTTTGAAAATAAAGTAAAAACCTTTGTTTCTGTCGGAACGGTTTTCCCGCAAAAGGGCTTTGATCGATTACTACAAGTTCACAAGCAGATTTTAAATGAAGGTTTCGACCACCGAATTTTAATTATCGGCGACGGTTATGATTTTGAAAATATCGAAAAACTTCGTCAGGAGCTAAAAATCACGGAAACTGTGACGCTTTTGGGTTATTCTGGAAATCCTTATCCTTTAATTAAAGCTGCTGACTATTTTGTTTTAAGCTCGCGTTACGAAGGGTTTCCCACGGTTTTATTTGAAGCAATTACTTTGAAAAAGAAAATTATTGCGACCGATGTTTCGGGCGTTCGCGAAATGGTGGAAGACGGAAAACTCGGTTTGATTATGGAAAATTCTGAAAAGGGAATTTACGAAGGAATCAAAAAAGCCCTCGAAAAGCCGGAAGTTTTTGCTGAATACGAGCAAAATTTAGCTGAATATCAGGCGCCGTTTAACCTGAAAAATTCCGTGCAGGCGCTTACAAAAATTATCGACGAACTGTAAACTTCTATTATCTTTGTTTCTATGTCTAAACATTCTCTGCTTCAAAAAGATTTTTATCGCGAAAGTGGCCAATGGCTTTCGACCGTTCAAATCTGGAAAAAATGTTTTAGCCCGAATCTTCATTTCATTTATTTGCTGCGAAATGCACAAAAATTTCAGAAAAACAGTTTTAAAGGAAAAATCTGGAGATTGGTTTTACGGCATTATCAGATTAAATATGGTTTCCAGATCTATCCCGAAACACAGATTGGCGCAGGTTTTTACCTTGGACATTGGGGCGCGGTGGTGATAAATCCTAAAACGAAAATCGGTAAAAACTGCAATATTGCGCAGGGTGTAACCATCGCACAGTCAAATCGTGGTAAAAATGAAGGCGTACCCGAAATCGGCGATGAAGTCTGGATCGGCCCGAATGCGGTGATTGTCGGGAACATCAAAATCGGTAATAATGTTTTGATAGCTCCCAATGCATATGTGAACATCAACGTTCCTGATAGCTCAATTGTGGTGGGAAATCCGGCGACTTTCAGCACCAATGAAAATGCAACTGTGGGTTATATCAACAATAAAATAAAATAATCTTTCAGAAAAATTTTGGCTGCTTTTAGCCCTGATTTTTCCTTTTTAAATTAAATAAAAACTTTTGTGATGAAAAAATCTTACGAACGAATTTTTGAAAATAATAAAAAGTGGCTGGAATCTCAGCTGGTGGACAATCCGGATTTTTTTAAAACACTTTCAGCAACGCAAACGCCGGAATATCTGTACATCGGATGTTCGGACAGTCGTGTTTCCGCGGAAGAAATGATGGGCATGAAACCGGGCGAACTCTTTGTGCACCGAAACATCGCAAATGTGGTGAATACTTTGGACATGAGCTCAACCGCCGTCATACAGTACGCGGTGGAACATCTTCAGGTGAAACACATTATTGTTTGCGGACATTACGGTTGCGGTGGTATTAAAGCAGCGATGACGCCGGAAGATTTAGGATTGTTAAATCCGTGGTTGAGAACGATCCGTGATGTGTACCGTTTGCATCAGACCGAACTGGACGCCATCGAAGATGAACAAAAACGTTACGACCGTTTGGTAGAACTGAATGTTCAAGAGCAATGCATCAACGTTATTAAAATGGCGTGCGTGCAGGAAGAATATTTAATTGATGAATATCCAATCGTGCACGGTTGGGTTTTCGATATGCGCAGCGGAAAAATCATCGATCTGGAAATCGATTTTGAACAAATCCTGAAAGACATTCAAAAGATTTATAACCTCACCGATTCGAACTGGGTTATGAGTCGCAAAAACAACAAAAATTTAATTTAAAAAAAGTGCTTTTTAGCGCCAAAAAAATAGCCGGAACAAACATATTGTTCCGGCTATTCGCGTAAAATTTAATTTAATTTAGAAACTGGAAACATTAAGTCGTCCTCCTGTTGTCATTTTTCCTGCGCAAGATGCGGTAGGTGTAGCAGAAGAAAGAATTGCTCCTCTAATTTGACTTGCAGATGAACCTGGATGTTTAGAAGCATATAAAGCTACTGCACCTGCAACATGCGGCGTTGCCATGGAAGTCCCATTATAACTTGCATATGCAGAAATCATTTTTCCTTTTGAAGACTTTGGTACAGTTGACCAAATTCCTGATCCCGGTGCAGCAATATCACAAGTGGTAGCTCCGTAGTTAGAGAAGCTTGAAAGTGCGCCTGTGTTGGTAATTGATGCAACGCTGATGATGTTATCGTTGGTATATTTAGAAGGATATCCGGTAGTTGTAGTATCGTTGTTGGAGCTTTCGTTTCCGGCAGCTGCTACGAACAAGATTCCTGCTTGGTTTGCTCTCTCGATTGCATCAAAAAGTGCCTGAGAGAAACCGCCACCACCCCAAGAGTTGTTGGTTGCTACGATATTGATACCATTTCTTAATTTTAAATCCGTAAAATAATCAACTGCTTTAATAGCATTTGCAGTAGTTCCGCCTCTTCTTCCTAAGAATTTTGCACTAAGAAGTTTTACATTCCAAACCACTCCGGCAACACCTTTTCCGTTTCCGCCTACAGCACCGATTGTTCCTGCAACGTGAGTTCCGTGATCATCATTTGCATCATCGAAAACCTGAGCATCGCCGTTTGCAAAATCGTACCCATAAACATCGTCAACGAGTCCATTTTTGTCATCATCAACACCGTTACCTGCAACTTCCCCAGTATTTACCCCTGCGTTAGGTGCGATATCTTCATGAGAATACATGTAACCTTCATCGATAATACCAATGTAAACGTTGCTAGAGCCAGTGCTTCCGCCAGCCCATTGACTGGCAGCATTAGTCCCGTATTGGTTTGCCGGTGATGTGCTTGCACCATACATTCCCCAAAGAGACCCGTTGGTGAAATAAGTATCGTTAGAGGTTGCGTGATGTTGGTACACGTAGTTAGGTTCTACATATTCAACGCCCGCCATTCCTTTCGCTTTAGAAATTGCTTCAAAAGCATTGATGGAAACGCTTACTACATTCACCGCCTCTTTCTGACCTTTACGTTCCATCATTTTGGTAAGTACTTTTTCACTTACTTTACCACCTATTTTTGCGAAAACATCTTGTTTCTTACTGTCCGATGTTCCTTCTTTAAATTTTATCAGAATCCCTTCAGTTTCTCCAAAAGCTGCTGTATTAGCTGCTACTTTGGAATAATTGTCTGCTGCGACTTCCGAATTTAATCGGTCCGCGTCTGAAGAACAGCTTGCTACTGCCATGGTCATGGCTCCAACAAGCGCAAGTTTAAAGTTTAATTTTGTCATAAAAATTTGAATAATTAAAAAGTTAGATTTCAGTGATAAATTCACTGCTTTAAAATGTTTTAAGTAAAAAAGCAAACAAATATATAAATTATTTCCACTAGAAAAAATATATCATAGCTTTTTTCATAATTTATTTAAATTCTTTTTTATCCAACAATTATGTTGAAATTTCACATTTTAACAAAATTAATAACGCATTCTATTGAAAATGTGTAAATACGAAGAAAACCGCCTTTTGAAGCGGTTTTCTTTTTTTTAATGAATTTTATAAACCCTTTTTTTACTTCCCGTTAAAAGAAGTCATCGCATTTTGTATTCCGGCGAAAATAAAAGACAAAGTAGCCTTTGAAAATTTCTCCACTCTTTCCGGTAATTTTGCGCGTTCTTCTTCATTCCATTTTCCAAGAACATAATCCACCTGTCTTCCTTCCGAAAATTCTGCAGAAATGCCGAAACGCAAGCGTGGATAATTTTGCGTTTGCAATTGTTCCTGAATGCTTTTTAGACCGTTATGACCGGCGTCGGAGCCCTTCATTTTCATTCTTAATGTGCCAAAAGGCAACGCCAGATCATCCGCAATAATCATTAAATTTTCCAGCGGAATATTTTCTTTTTGCAGCCAGAATTTCACCGCATTTCCGGAAAGATTCATGTAAGTGTCGGGCTTTAAAATCAAAACCTTTCTGCCTTTGTATTTTCCTTCGGCCAGCAAACCGAAGTTTGACGATTTAATGTGCTGATTGCTCCCAACGCTTATGTAAACTTCGATGTGCCTGAAAATTCAGTCGTTATCGGAAATCCCGCACAAATCACCACAAACGCAAATGCAACAGAAGCCTATATTAATCATAAAATTTAATATTAAATTTTTGTTAAATACTGGTTTTTTAATTCTGAACATCTATTTTTGCATTATTGATTTAGTCTATTGAATTAGAGAACAACTTATGCGAAATAATATAAGTAAACGCTAAACAGTTATTTATGAAAAAGTCGTACGAAGTTATTTTCGAAAACAATAAAAAATGGGTGGAGTCAAAACTTGCTGAGGACAAAGACTTTTTCAAAACCCTCTCTGCATCACAAACTCCTGATTATCTTTATATTGGATGTTCAGACAGCCGTGTTTCCGCAGAGGAAATGATGGGTTTAAAACCGGGCGAAGTATTTGTAACCCGAAACGTTGCAAACGTCGTAAACACGCTGGACATGAGTGCTACCGCTGTGATTCAGTACGCCGTTGAACACCTGAAAGTGAAACACATCATCGTTTGCGGACACTATGGATGTGGCGGTGTAAAAGCTGCAATGACGCCTCAGGATCTTGGGCTGATGAATCCATGGCTCAGGAATATACGCGATGTTTACAGGCTGCATCAGGCTGAATTGGATGCTATTGAGGACGGTCAAAAACGTTACGACCGCCTTGTAGAACTCAATGTTCAGGAACAGTGCATCAACGTTATTAAAATGGCTGTGGTTCAGGAACAGTATTTGGTCGATGAATATCCAATTGTTCACGGCTGGGTTTTCGATCTGAAAACAGGAAAGATCATCGATCTGGAAATTGATTTTGAAAGTATTCTGAAAGACATTCAGAAGATTTACAATTTAACCAACTCAGAATGGGTAATGAGTCGCAAAAAAAATAAAAACCTCATCTGATCAATATGAAACTTTGGAGCATCATAACATTGACGGTCTTTTTGAATTTCATGGCATTACCAACTATTGCCACGTTTTTCAATTGGGATTTGCCGGCGACTAATATGATTATTTCCGAAGAAGAAACCCAACACTCACCGCTGGTAATCAACGAAAAAACCATTCCGGAAACACTTAGTGTTCGTGACTTCCTGCAGTTTTTTGAAAGAGATTTCTCAGCAAATTCATTTATATGTGCAGATGATTCTGTACACCTCTCTCCTTTTCTTACGATATTTTCCCCGCCTCCCGAAGTTTAATTTTTATCGCTTTTAATGAACATTCCACACTTTTTTAAGTGCTGGCAAACCGTTCTGTATCAAAAATTACATTTCAACCGCTGTAGTCACAAACTGTGTCCGGATATTTCCTGTACGAAATTCCAAACGGCCAGCTGTGGCTAAAGGCAGCACAATTTTTCAAAAAAAATGAAAAAAACACTTTCTATATATGGAGGGATTAAAGAAAATTTCCCTTCAGGACTCGTCGTATTTTTAGTAGCACTCCCACTGTGTCTTGGGATTGCATTAGCCTCAGGCGCACCACCGCTTTCCGGGATTATTGCAGGAATTATCGGCGGTTTGGTTGTCGGTTATCTTAGTAATTCGAATATCTCGGTCAGCGGACCCGCAGCGGGATTAACCGCTATTGTACTTACTGCTATTACCGATTTAGGTGCATTCGAACTTTTCCTTTGCGCCGGAATTATTGCCGGGATTCTTCAGTTAATTTTAGGTTTTATAAGAGCCGGAAGTATTTCAAATTATTTTCCCACCAACGTTATCGAAGGGATGCTGGCCGGGATTGGGATCATCATCATCTTAACGCAGATCCCTCATGCATTGGGTTTTGATAAAGATTTTGAAGGAAACCAGACGCTTTTCGCCAATGGTTTTAACCCAAATTATTTTAGCGAATTGGCCGCGGGAATTCATCCTGGTGCAGTAATCGTTACGTTGGTCTCCATCATTATTCTTTTGGCCTGGGATAAATTTCCAGCACTGAAAAAACTCAAAATGATTCCCGGAGCACTAGTGGCAGTAGCTGCAGGTATTATGCTGAATTATATCTTCATCCTTTCCGGAAGTTCACTTGCGATCGGCCCAGAACATTTGGTTTCCCTTCCCGTTCCGCAAAGTGCGGCAGACTTTAAAGACATGATTGTTTTTCCGGACTTTCAGGGTTTCCTGAATCCAAAAGTTTGGATTGTTGGCGCAACGATCGCTATTGTGGCGTCCATCGAAACATTACTGTGTATTGAAGCTTCCGACCGTTTGGATAAGCGCAGGAGAATTACAGACACTAACTTAGAGCTTCGTGCACAGGGAATCGGAAATTTAATTTCTTCAGCAATCGGCGGTTTACCGATGACCTCGGTGGTCGTAAGAAGTTCTGCCAATGCAAGTGCCGGAGCAACCTCTAAATTATCTACCGTTATTCATGGCGCTCTATTGCTGATTTGCGTTCTTACGATTCCGTTTATTCTGAATATGATTCCACTCGCTACTTTGGCCGCGGTTTTACTTCTGGTAGGTTACAAACTGGCGAAACCTGCAACGGTGATGCATTTCTGGCATAAAGGAAAATACCAGTTTATCCCTTTCATCGCGACAGTAGTCGCAGTAGTTTCGCTTGATTTACTGAAGGGTGTGGGAATTGGATTATTGATTTCGATCTTCTATATCCTTCAGGGAAATATGAAACGAGCTTACTATCTGAGCCGAGAAGAGCTTGACGATGCTGATGAAATCAATATAAAACTTGCAGAAGAGGTTTCTTTTCTTAATAAAGCGGCCATTAAAAAAACGCTTAAAAACATCAAACCAAACTCACAGGTCTGTATTGATGCCAGATCAACCTCCTACATCGCGACCGATATTCTTGAAATGATTCAGGAGTTTGCCAATATCCGTGCAAAAGAAGAGGATATTGAAGTGAGGCTAGTAGGTTTCAAAACCTCTTATCAGGAATACGCTGACGACGAAGATTCACACATCATCATTGCCCACAGAAGAGCCATGTAACTTAAAAAACTCAACATCAACTTTAAAATAAATAAATGAAAGCACATACCTTAGAAACACAATCTACAACAACACCAGAAAAAGCGCTTAATTTTCTAAAAGAAGGAAACCAACGCTTTGTACAGAACCTAAAAATGAACCGAAATCTGCTCGAGCAGGTAAACGATACGCGCGCCGGGCAGTGGCCTTTTGCAGTAATACTTAGCTGTATCGACAGCCGTACTTCTGCAGAACTGATTTTTGATCAGGGTTTAGGCGATATTTTCAGCATACGGATCGCCGGAAACTTTGTAAATAAAGATATTCTTGGTTCCATGGAGTTTGGCTGTAATGTCGCCGGTTCCAAATTGGTAGTGGTCCTCGGGCACACCAAATGTGGCGCTCTGAAAGGCGGTTTGGACGCACAAAGCATTGAAGGAATGAGCATGGAAAACCTTAACCATCTTGTTGGTCATTTTCAGGGCTGTATTGACGGTTTGATTAAAGAAAGCGAAGAACGTTCGTCGTCAAACAGCGATCTTCTGGAAAGACTTAACGTTTGCAATATCCGGAAAACCATGGAGGATATCCGTCAGCAGAGTACTACGCTTAATCAACTGGAGAAAAGCGGAAATATTAAAATTGTTGGTGCCAACTATTGCGTCGAAAGCGGTGTTGTAACATGGCTAGACGAAAATATGAATGCTGAAATGGAAGCGCAGACTGGCGAAATGGCTATTTCCCATTAAAAGCAGTCATCGTATTCTGTATTCCCGCGAAAACAAAAGACAGACACGCTTTAGAAAACTTCTCGATTCTTTCGGGAAGTTTTTCTTTTTCCTCACCTTCCCATTTTCCAATAACATAATCTACCTGTTTTCCTTCAGGAAATTCTGCAGAAATTCCAAAACGCAATCGTGGATAATTTTGCGTTTGCAATTGTTCCTGAATACTTTTTAAACCATTATGACCAGCGTCTGAGCCTTTCATCTTCATTCTTAAAGTACCGAATGGCAGCGCCAGATCATCCGTAATAATCATCAGATTTTCCAAAGAAATATTTTCTTTTTGAAGCCAGAATTTCACCGCATTCCCGGAAAGATTCATATAGGTGTCCGGCTTTAGAATTAAAACTTTTCTGCCTTTATATTTGCCTTCCGCAAGCAAACCAAAGTTTGAGGATTTAAAAGGAACTTCAAGCGTTTCCGCGATTTTTTCCGCAATTTTAAAACCGACATTATGTCGTGTTTCCTCGTATTCTTCACCTTTATTTCCAAGGCCGACGATCAAATATTTCATTAATGATTTTTCTTAAATTTTTAAATTTTCTAAAAAAAGTACGTTTTAATAGCTAATTTTTTGACTTGGAAAAAATACCGGGATTTTTAAGCATTTTTTTTGATTTTGGCAAAAATTATTTAGCTAAAATTCTTTCCAAAACCGCATTCACCTCATCCACATTTTGCACATTTTCTTTTCGCATCATGAGCTGGTTTCCTTCTTTACTGTTTTTTTCTTTTAAAGTAGCTTCGCTCGGATATGCCGTTAAATAGGCAATAATCTTCCGGAATTTTTCGCTTTGATAAAATTTGTCCTGCGGATTTTGCGGAAAATATCCCAGAAAAACGCCGTTTTTTACCACAATTTTATCGAAACCAATTTCAGAAGCAATCCATTTCAATTCTACGGATTTCAATAAATTCACTGCTTCCGGCGGTAATTTTCCGAATCTGTCGATGAGCTCGCTTTCCATTTTTTTCAGCTCTTCCTTACTTTCAATTTCCGCTAATTTTTGGTAAAGCGAAAGTCTTTCTTCAATGCTTTGAACATAAGAATCAGGCAGCATTAATTCCAAATCAGTATCAATATTCACCTCTTTATTAGATTTGAAAAGCTTTTTCCGGTCTTCTTCATTATCAAATAAATCTTCGAATTCTTCATCATTTTGAAGTTCCTCCAGCGCTTCCTGCATAATTTTCTGGTACGTGTCGAAACCCATTTCATTGATGAAACCACTTTGTTCACCGCCCAATAAATCGCCGGCACCACGAATTTCCAGATCTTTCATGGCGATTTGAAAACCACTTCCCAAATCCGAAAACTGTTCAATCGCCTCCAATCTTTTTCGTGCATCAGAAGTCACCATATCAAACGGCGGTGTAATCAAAAAACAAAATGCTTTCCGGTTGCTCCTTCCAACACGGCCGCGCATCTGGTGAATATCTGCCATACCAAACCGCTGCGCATCATTAATGAAAATCGTGTTCGCATTCGGCACATCCACACCACTTTCGATAATGGTGGTGGAAACAAGCACGTCATATTTACCTTCCATAAAATCCAGAACATTGCGTTCCAGCTGTTTGCCGTCCATCTGTCCGTGACCTGTAATCACCTTTGCATCAGGAACCAGGCGCTGAATTAAACCTGCAATATCTTTCAGATTTTCAATTCTGTTATTAATGAAATAAACCTGGCCATCACGCTGAAGTTCGTAAGAAATCGCATCGCGGATAATTTCTTCATTAAAACCAACAATTTGCGTTTCCACCGGCTGGCGGTTTGGCGGCGGCGTTTTAATGACCGAAAGATCGCGCGCGGCCATTAAAGAAAATTGTAAAGTACGCGGAATCGGTGTCGCCGTTAATGTTAATGTATCAACGTTGCTTTTTATGGTTTTCAGTTTGTCTTTTACCGAAACGCCGAATTTGTGTTCCTCATCGATAATTAAAAGGCCTAAATCCTTAAATTTCACCGAATTTCCCACGAGCTGATGCGTTCCGATGACGATATCAATTTTCCCGGATTTTAAACCTTCCAAAGTTTCCGCTTTCTGTTTAGCAGATCTAAACCGGTTCATATAAGAAATCGTCACCGGAAAATCTTTCAGCCTTTCCATAAAACTACGATAATGCTGAAAAGCCAGAATCGTGGTCGGCACCAAAATAGCCACCTGTTTTCCGTCGGTTGCCGCTTTAAAAGCTGCCCGAATCGCAATTTCTGTTTTCCCGAAACCTACATCACCACAAATCAGGCGATCCATTACGGTTTCATTTTCCATATCAGTTTTCACATCGATCGTCGCTTTTTCCTGATCGGGCGTATCTTCATAAATAAAACTGGCTTCCAGTTCATTTTGAAGGTAAGAATCGGGTTTATAAGCAAATCCTTTTGCGGTTTTTCGCTCGGCATAAAGTCGAATCAAATCAAAAGCAATTTGTTTTACTTTCGCTTTTGTCTTTTGTTTTAATGATTTCCAGGCAGGCGAACCGAGCTTTGAAAGCACAATTTCGCGACCGTCGGGACCGTTGTATTTCGAAATTTTATTCAATGAGTGGATGCTCACATAGAGCAAATCGCCGTTTTTATAAACCAGCTTAAAACATTCCTGAATTTTGCCATTATTATTCACTTTCACCAGACCCATAAACTTCCCGATTCCATGGTCGATGTGCGCAATATAATCGCCGACTTTCATCTGCATTAAATCTTTCAGCGTAATCTGCTCTGATTTTGCAAAAGTATTTTTAGCTTTATATCTTTGGTAACGGTCGAAAATCTGGTGATCGGTGTAGACCGAAATTTTGTGCTCAAAATCTACAAAACCTTCGTGCAGTTCAGATTTAAAGGACTTAAAAGGCACATTTTTTTCCAGTTCCTCGAAAATAGATTCCAGTCTTTCCTTTTGTTTTTCGGTGGAAAAAGAAATCCACGTTTCAAAACCGTCGTTTTGTTTTTCTTCCAGATCTTCCTGCAGCATGTCAAACTTTTTATGAAAGCTCGGCTGCGGCGTTTGGTTCAATTGGATGACGGTGGCATCGCTGCCTTTCACTTCCTGCAAAGTAAAATCGATCCACTCAAATTTATTGATGTCTTTCGAAAAATCGTCTTCTGACACAAAAAGTTCTTTCGGTTTTTGATGTTTAATTTCTGTGCTTAACTTTCCAAAATTTTCTTCCGCCTTTTCATAGAAATTTTTAATAAAATTAAAACCTGCAAAAGCATTTTTTGTCACTACAACTAAATCTTTCGGTGCCAGATCAAACAAAGAGACTTTCTTACCGATGGCGGAAAAATTCATGTTGGAAACCAGCTGAAATTCTTTGATTTTTGCTTTCGAAAGTTGAGTTTCAATATCAAAAGTTTTGATGCTTTCCACTTCGTTTCCGAAAAAAGTGATGCGATATGGCTCTTCATTGGAATAGGAAAAAACATCTACAATTCCGCCACGCACAGAGAATTCTCCGGGTTCCGAAACGAAATCCGTCAGATTAAAATTAAACTGATGCAACAATTCTTCTGTAAAATCAAAATCGAGTTGATCACCGGCTTTAATGGTATGCGAAATCGCTTTAAAATCATCTTTTTTCATCACCTTTTCCGCCAGCGAAGCAAACGGCGCCACCATCACGCGCGGTTTTTTGTCATTGTGAATGCGGTTCAGAACCTCAGTACGCAAAACCAAATTTGCATTTTGTGTTTTTTCGATTTGATAGGGATCGAGATGCGTCGGTGGAAAATACAGCACGTTCTCTTTGCCGAGTAAATCTTCCAGCTCCGAGGTGATATACAGCGCATCTTCCTTATCGTCGGTGAGAAAAAGAATCGATTTTTTCTTGATTAAAAAAAGCTCCGCTGCAAAAACCGCCGGCGAAGAACCTGCAAACGATTTCACCGCCAAATGCCGGTTTTTGTCCAGTTCGGTAAAAAGTTCTTTGCCAAATCCCAAATGAAGCAATTGAGGCAAAAATGTTTCGGTGATTTTCTTTAATTGCATAAATATCTCTGAAGAAATAAGGTCTAATGAAACGAAAAAAGCGATTTCGGGACTGTTCCGAAATCGTGTGCGACGCTGCAAATTTAGTTAAATATTTTTTGACGGCCTTTTTGCCCTTTTTTTGGTTTTTCTAAAATCCTTAAATTTTTTACCTGCTTTTTGAGCATTTTTTTTCAATTTTATATTCTCTGATTTTTTAGCTGCACGTCGCTTAATTTTTTCACTTAAATGAATTTGGCTTTCCATAAAATTCGTGCATTCGTGTTATTCCATATTTTAGCTGCTTTTTCGCTGTTTTTTTTGTTTTTACATTTTACTCAGTTCAAGATTTTATATTTTGGTTTAAATTTGTGCTATGCTAAATTTTCTGAAGAAAAATATCGCCCTTATTTGGGCAAAAAATCACGTAAAAGGCACGAAATCTTTTAAGAAAAATGCTGTTGAAAACCAGCAAAAATTGTTGCTTTCTTTGGTGAAAACCGCTGAAAAAACGTTGTTTGGCCGTCATCATCAGTTCGAAGACATCAAAAACATCGAAGATTTTCAGGCGAAAGTTCCCGTCGCCGATTACGAAGAACTTAAACCTTACATCGAAAAAGTAAAAAAGGGCCAGCGCGATATTTTGTGGACGGGAACACCGGAATATTTTGCGAAAACCTCCGGCACAACTTCGGGCGCGAAATACATTCCGATTTCTAAAGAAGGAATGCCCTATCAACTTGCTGCCGCTCAAAGTGCTATTTTTCACTATATCGCCCAGAAAAACAATGCAGATTTCGTGAACGGAAAAATGATATTCCTGCAGGGAAGTCCGGAACTTGAAGAAATTTACGGCGTAAAAACCGGGCGACTTTCGGGAATTGTGGCACATCACATTCCATCTTATTTGCAGAAAAACCGTTTACCGAGCCTGGAAACCAACCTCATCGAAGATTGGGAAACCAAAGTGGACGCGATTGTAAAAGAAACCGAAAAAGAAAATATGACGCTGATTTCCGGCATACCACCGTGGCTCATCATGTATTTTGAAAAATTAATCGAAAGAAACGGCAAAAAAATCACAGAACTTTTTCCGAATCTTCAACTCATCATCACCGGCGGCGTGAACTACGAGCCATATCGCGAAAAAATGACCGAATTGCTCGGAAAAAATGTAGATACGCTGCAGACATTTCCGGCGAGTGAAGGATTTTTTGCTTTTCAGGATGATTTTGAAAAAGAAGGACTTTTATTGCTCACCAATCACGGGATTTTTTATGAATTTATTCCGTTGGAAGAGTTTGGAAAACAAAATGCGCGAAGGTTAACTTTAAAGGATGTTGAACTTCACAAAGATTACGCTTTAATTTTAACGACCAATTCCGGATTGTGGGCGTATTCAATCGGCGATGTGGTGAGGTTTATTTCAAAAAATCCGTACAGGATTTTGGTTTCGGGGCGGACGAAACATTTCACCTCCGCTTTTGGTGAGCACGTGATCGCTTTTGAAGTGGAAGAGGCTTTAAAAGCCACCGTTGAAAAAATGCCGGCGCAAATCACTGAATTTCATTTGGCGCCGCAGGTGAATCCCACCGATGGTTTGCCGTACCATGAATGGTTTATGGAGTTTGAAAAAGAACCTGCTGATTTGGCAAATTTTCGTGATTTTCTGGATGCCGAAATGCGCAAAAGAAATACCTATTATGATGATTTAATTTCAGGAAAAGTTCTTCAACCTTTAATCATTACAAGTTTAAAGAAAAACGCGTTTCAGGATTATGCGAAATCCGAAGGAAAATTGGGAGGACAGAATAAAATTCCGCGCCTGGCAAATGACAGAAAAATCGGTGATTTTCTCGGAAAATTTAAAAAATAGCTTAGTTAGAAACTGCTTTTAAACCTACAACCGACGCAATTAAGGTGAAAACAAAAAACATCCGCCAGAAAGTTACGGGTTCATTAAAAAGCAAAATTCCCGTAAAAACTGCGCCTACAGCGCCAATTCCTGTCCAGACAGCGTATGCAGTACCGATGGGAAGTGGTTGCGAGCCCACCGAAATCGCTTTGTAAAGCAAAAACATACTCAGAAACAGCGAAATCCCAAAACCCAACCACCAGAAATAGCTTTCTTTCCCTGTGGTTTCCTGTGCTTTTCCGAGGCATAGCGCAAATCCGGTTTCGAATAACCCGCCGATAATGAGTAAAATCCAGTTCATTGTTCAAAGGTAAATCATTAATTCAGATTTGAAAAATTTGCCCTTTTAGCGGCTTAAATTTCGTGCTTAAAATATATTTTTGCAGAATGATTTCACTTCAACCTCTGCAAACCTTAAAAATTCCCGAATTCCGCAACATCATGTCAGGTCGCTTTTTTTTGGTTTTATCTTTCCGAATGCTAGCAACGCTGATGGGTTGGTGGATTTACAAGTTAACAAACGATCCTTTTGCCATCGGTTTGATTGGTTTGTCGGAAGTTATTCCTGCAGTTTCCACGGCTTTGTACGCCGGCCATGTCATCGATAATTCCGAAAAAAAAAAGCTTTTGCTCATATGCAATTACGTCTACGTTTTTCTCATTGGCTTACTTGCGATTCCGGCATTTTTCGGCACCGGCTTTCTGCATTTAACCAATCTGCAGATTTCTTACTTCATTTACGCCATTATATTCTGCACGGGTTTTTGCCGCGCTTTTATCGGACCGATTGTTCCGGCGATGATTCCAAAAATAGTTTCGCGTGAACAACTTCCGAACGCGATTACCTTAAACCAGGCAACTTTTCTTACTGCTTCGGTTTCCGGGCACGCGCTGGGCGGCTTTCTGATTCATTGGATTGATATTTCCGGAACTATTTTAGTTATCGTCGGCGCCATGATTTTCGCGTCCTTTTTCTTTTGGTTTCTTGACCAGCATCCATCGGAAAACAGCGACAGAACGCTGGGCGTCGTAAAAAGTATGAAAGAAGGTCTCGCATATATTTATAAAACCAAAGAAATTTTGGGCGCACTTTGCCTTGATATGTTCGCGGTGCTTTTTGGCGGCGCCGTGGCGATGATTCCCGTATTTGCGACGGATATATTAAAAGTCGGTTCCGAAGGTTTTGGCTTGCTCAATGCAGCCTCCGACATCGGTTCGATGTGCATCATAATGACTTTAGCTTTCGTTCCGCTCACCAAAAATCAAGGGAAAATATTGCTCGTCGCCGTTGTGGGCTTCGGACTTTGCATTATCGGTTTTGGTCTTTCGAAACTCTATTGGCTTTCTTTCTTTTTGTTGGTTGCGAGTGGAATGTTGGATGGTATTTCGGTCGTCATCCGCGGCACCATCGTACAACTGAAAACGCCGGATCATATCCGCGGGCGCGTTTTAAGCGTGAATTCCATTTTCATCATGTCGAGTAATGAAATGGGACAGTTCGAAAGCGGCGTTGCGGCAAAACTTTTGGGCGTTGTTCGCTCGGTGGTTTTTGGCGGTACAATGACGGTTTTAATTGCAATTTTGGTGGGAACCACCGTTCCGAAACTCCGAAAAATGAACTATTAAATTTTTTAGGAGCAACCAAGATTTGCGCATCGTACACAAGTGTGACCGGCTCTTCATTGCAATCTTTTTTTTCCGCACCTCAGCCCCGGCAAAAAAAAGGATTTCCATTGCGATCCGGGCTACAATGAAAATCCGTCTCCTTCCGACTTATCAACACTTTAGATTATTGAGCAGCAGAACATTAATTAAAATAAGCTGATGAATGTTGATTAATTCTTCGCCTTAAAACACTAAAAAAACTATCTTTGTCCCATGACCCAGAAGGAAACTTTATCATCGCTAATCCACGGGAATTTTGCTAAAGAACTCTCGATTTCCGACGGCAAAATGCCGCCGAACGCCATCGAATTCGAGAAACTCGTCATCGGTACTTTTCTTATTGACAAAAAAGGACTCGATTATTCGATTGACCTGCTGACGCCTGAAGTTTTTTATGATCCGCGACACCAGGAAATTTTCCGGGCAATTGTGCGGCTTTTTGAAGGAAATCATCCGGTTGATTTAATGACCGTAATCCAGGAACTGAAAAAAACTGAAAAATTGGCTTTTGCGGGCGGCGATCATTATATCATCGATTTAACAATGGGTGTTTCATCCAGCGCGCATATCGAATATCACGTGCGTGTAATTCTGGAAAAATTCATCCTTCGAAGCCTCATCAATGTTTCCGCTAACGTTATCGATAGTTCATATAAAGAATCGACCGACGTTTTCGAACTTCTGGACAAAGCCGAACAGTCATTTTTCGAAATCACCAACGGAACTATTAAAAAAGGTTTCGACACTGCGAATACTTTGGTTACGCAGGCTATTGAAACCATCAAAGCTTTAAAAGATAAAGAAGGTATTTCCGGAATTCCGTCAGGATTTAAAGATATTGACAAAGAAACAGGTGGCTGGCAAAACTCAGATTTAATTATCATCGCCGCGCGTCCGGCGATGGGTAAAACCGCATTTTTGCTCTCCATGGCAAGGAATATTGCTGTTGAACACAATGTGCCGTTGGCTTTGTTTTCACTTGAGATGGCATCAGTTCAGCTGATTACCAGAATGATTGCCTCCGAAACCGGAATCTCTTCGGAAAAACTTCGCAAAGGACAAATGTCTGATGAAGAATGGCAAAGATTGTTCTCCAACGTTTCGGCGTTAGAAAACGCTCCTTTATATATCGATGAAACGCCATCGCTTTCCGTCTTCGATTTCCGCGCAAAATGCCGAAGACTCGTGATGCAGCACGGCGTGAAAATCATCATGGTGGATTATCTTCAGCTGATGACCGCCAATTCTGGAAAAGGTGGCGCAGGAAACCGTGAACAGGAAATCGCAATGATTTCGCGTTCACTGAAAGCGATTGCAAAAGAGCTGAATGTTCCTGTCATTGCGCTTTCGCAGCTTTCGCGAAGTGTGGAAACGCGTCCCGGAAAAAGACCGATGCTTTCCGACCTTCGGGAATCCGGTGCGATTGAGCAGGATGCGGATATCGTTTCCTTTATTTTCCGGCCGGAATATTATAAAATTTCGACCTGGGATAATGATGAAGACGGCGCAGAATCTTCCACTGAAAATCAGGCAGAACTCATCATCGCCAAACACAGAAACGGTGCTACCGCCGACGTAAGAATGTCTTTTTACAAAAACATCGCGAAGTTTGCCGATCTGGATTTATTTGGCGGCGGCTACGGTTATGAATCTTCTAATTTCGGACAGCAGGACGCGCCGAGCGGTTTTGAAAAAATTAAAACCACCATCGATCCGGGAGCAGCTTTCGATATTTCAGATAACAAAAATCTTTCGGGTTCGTCCATGAACGATCTGGATGACGACGACGATTTTCAGTTTTAGAAATGAGCCTTAAAATCGAGATTTTTACCGACGGCGCCTGTAGCGGGAATCCGGGAAAAGGCGGCTACGGCATCGTCATGAAAGTTCCCGAAAAAAATTACGAAAAACGCTATTCCGCAGGTTTTCGCCTTACGACCAACAATCGTATGGAATTGCTGGCGGTGATTGTCGCGCTGGAAAAACTGAAATCCACGGAAAACGACATCCATATTTACACTGACAGCAAATACGTTTCTGATGCCATCAACCAGAAATGGATTTTCGGCTGGATAAAAAAAGGTTTTAAAAACGTAAAAAACCCCGATTTATGGCGGAGAATTGTGCCGCTTTTAAAAGCGCATAATCCAACATTTCACTGGGTAAAAGGCCACGCCGGGCATGCGGAAAACGAAATCTGCGACCAACTCGCGGTAAAAGCTGCGCAAAAAGAACCTTTGGAAACCGATGAATTTTATGAGGCACAAAAAAGCGGCGGATTGTTTTAAAAAAATTCCGCCCTTTAGCGGCAAATTTTTTGGTTTGTAATCCAACTTTGAAGATTCGTGCATTCGTGGCATTTATCATTTCAAAAATTTTAGCGGTTATTTTGGCAGATTTTTCAATTTTGAATAAACCAAGATATTCGTGCATTCCTGGCATTTTTTAATTATCTAAAATTTTAGCGGTTATATTGCCAAATTTTTCGCTTTTGCAAATCGCTCGCGTTAACAGTTCCGCCAAAATCTTTCCGCGCATTTAATTATCTTTGTTCAATGAATTACCTGGATGCATTGCAAAAAAGATACTCGGTAAAGAAATTCGATCCCGAAAAAACAGTTTCTGCCGATGCGCTTTATCAGATTCTAGAAGCTGCCAGACTTTCGGCGAGTTCGCTTGGTTTGCAGCCCTACAAAATCATCATCGCGCAAAGCGCGGAAATCAAAGAAAAACTCATTCCCGCCTTTTACAATCCCTCCCAAATTTCCACATGTTCCCATTTAATTGCGATTGTTTCGAAAAACAAAATCGGGAATGAATATATCGGCGATTATTTCAAGCATATTTCCGCGACCAGAGAAATTCCGGTAGAAAATTTAAATCCCTTCCGCCAAAGCATCGACAGTCACATGAACCGTTTATCGCCCGAAGAAATTATGGTTTGGGCCGAAAAGCAGTGCTATATTGTTTTGGGAAACCTGATGTTTGCCGCCGCGCTGGAAAATGTGGATACTTGCCCAATGGAAGGTTTTCGCCAGGAAATCATCGACCAGATTTTAGGTTTAGATCCTGAAAATGAAAAAGTTGCGGTGACTTTAGCTTTAGGTTACCGTTCACAGGAAGACACACATCAAACCTTAAAAAAAGTGCGGAAACCCACGGAAAAACTCTTTAAATTTTTGTAATTAAATTTACAGCCAACAAACTCCTGAAAAAACTAAATGATAAAAGCAGATGTACTCGTCATCGGATCCGGAATTTCCGGTCTTTCCTACGCCATAAAAGTTTCTGAAAAAATGCCCGAAGCCAAAATCATCATCGTTACCAAAGGCGATGAAGACGAAAGCAATACGAAATACGCGCAGGGCGGTTTGGCAGTTGTAACCGATTTTGACAACGACGGTTTCCAGAAGCACATTGACGATACGATGCGCGCCGGCGATGGCGAAAATAACCTGGAAGTGGTAAAAATGGTCATCGAAAAAGGTCCGGAGCGTTTCAAGGAACTGGTAGAATGGGGAACCAATTTCGATAAGAAAGACGGAAATCTAATGCTTGGCAGAGAAGGAGGCCACACGGAAAACCGAATTGTTCACCACAAAGATATTACCGGAAAAGAAATTGAACGCGCGCTGCTTGTAACGGCGAATAAATCGCCTAATATTGAGATTTTGCCGCATCATTACGTCATCGATCTGATCACGCAGCACCATGTTCCAGGAAAAATTTTCGATCTGAATAAAATCGACTGCTACGGCGCTTATATTCTGGACGAGAAAAATAAAAAAATCAAGAAAATAACGGCGAAAATTACTATGGTGGCTACGGGCGGCGCGGGACACGTTTATAAAAACACAACGAACCCGATCATTGCAACCGGCGACGGAATTGCTTTTGTGCACCGTGCACGCGGTAAAGTTTCGAACATGCAGTATTATCAGTTTCACCCCACGGCGCTGTATTCCAAAAGAGATGGAATGCTTTTCCTGATTTCCGAAGCGGTGCGTGGCGACGGCGCAAAACTACGGACGAAAGATGGTGAAAAATTCATGCAGAAATACGACGAACGCGAAGAATTAGCGTCCCGCGACATTGTGGCGCGCGCCATCGATAACGAACTGAAAATTTCCGGTGATGATTATGTAGGTTTGGATTGCCGCGACATGGACCGCGAGAAATTTATCGAGCATTTTCCTAATATTTATGAGAAATGTCTGGACGAAGGAATTGATCCGTTCGAACAGCTGATTCCGGTGGTTCCGGCGTGCCATTATTTAATGGGCGGCATTGAAACCGATATGAACGGCCAAAGTTCCATTAAAAATCTTTTCGCCGTGGGCGAATGCACGAATTCGGGATTGCACGGCGCAAACCGGCTTGCCTCAAATTCGCTTTTGGAAGGCTTGGTTTTTGGCCATAATGCTGCGATAAAAACCGTGGAATTGCTAACGGTGAATGACTTTAATTTCGATGATTTAAAAGCCGTACCGGAATGGAATGAAGAAGGAATGAAAATGATGGACGAAATGGTGATGGTAAGTTACCTGCGTCGCCAATTACAGGAAATGATGAGTGACCTGGTGAGCATTGTACGCAGCAACGACCGACTCGCCCTAGCGAAGAAAAAACAGCAGGAAATTTTCGAAGCGGTGACGGAACTGTATAACTACTCGATTTTGTCGCCGAAACTTTCGGAACTGCGAAATCTAACGAATATTTCGTATTTGATTATCAAGCATTCGCTGATGATGAAAGAAAATAAAGGCGCATTTTTTAATAAAGATTTTGTGTAAAATATGCTGCTAAATGTGCAATTCTTCGTAAAAAAATTGCCACGAATGCACGAATTTTAAATGAAATGCGATTTCAACAAAAACCAAGAAAAATGGCTGTAGAGCAGCTAAAATTTTTTAGGATGGAATGCCACGAATGCACGAATTTCATTACTAATAATTGAAAAATAATGGCTGTTATAAAGGCGAATTTTTGTAGATTGAAGATGCCACGAATGCACGAATTTCATTACCAATAATTAAAAAATATGCTGTTAAAGCGGCAGATTTTTTCGATTTGGCTTCATTAAAAATAAAAGCGGGAAACCATTAATTATAAAAATATAAAACGGAACTTTTTCTAAAAATCTAAAAATGAAAAAACCACAATACGTGACCAAAGAAGTTTTAAAAAATTTCATTAAAAATGCTTTGGAGGAAGATATTCAGGAAGGTGACCACTCGACGCTGGCAACGATTCCGAAAGATTTGCAGCAAAAAGCAAAATTACTGGTAAAACAGGACTGTATTTTGGCGGGTGTGGAACTGGCGGAAATTATTTTCCAACAGTTTGATAAAAACCTGAAACTTGAAGTTTTGCTGAAAGACGGCGCATCAGCAAAAGTTGGCGATATTGCTTTTTACGTGACCGGAAGTGCGCGCTCCATTCTTTCCACGGAGCGTTTTGTCTTGAACTGCATGCAGCGCATGAGCGGCATTGCTACGCTTACGCACGACTGGGATTCGCGGCTTTTGGGGACGAAAACAAAATTACTCGATACGCGAAAAACCACTCCGAATTTCCGCATCTGCGAAAAATGGGCGGTGGCAATTGGCGGCGGCACGAACCACCGTTACGGTTTGTATGACATGATTATGCTGAAAGATAACCACATCGACTACAACGGAAGCATTACAAAAGCTGTAAAAATGGCCAAAGAATACACCGAAAAAATAAAAAAACCGCTGAAAATTGAGGTAGAAACCAGAAATCTGGAAGAGGTGGAAGAAGCTTTAAATGCCGGTGCTGACCGTATTTTACTCGACAACATGGACGTTCAGATGATGAAAGACGCAGTGAAAATGGTAAATGGCAAATGCGAAACAGAAGCTTCGGGCGGAATTACGCGGAATATGCTGAAAGAAATTGCGGCCACGGGCGTAGATTATATATCGGCGGGCGCGCTTACCCATTCTGCGGAAAACATCGATTTGAGTTTGAAGGCATCAAAATAAAAATGTAAAAAATGGTCGTTTTAGGGGGAAATTTTAAGAAAAAGGAAATTAAAATTAGAAATTTATGAGCGGGTATTTAATTTTTAACAGTTTGATTCTATGATTAATAGGGGATTTCTGACAATATTTTAAAATTTAACATTTTGTTAATGTGTGTTAATAAATTTTAGCATATTTTTGCGCAATAAAAATCTAATTTAATTTTTAATAAAAAAAGATGAATTTCAGACCTGTGAAAAAATCAATGCTAACGGTAGTACTTACGCTATCAACAGCCAGTGTTTATTATGCACAAACTGCGAGAGACACTGTTAGTAGAGAAAAAGACATTGAGCAAGTTGTATTAACTGGCGTTGCTGACATCGCGAAAGACAGAAAAACTCCGGTTGCTGTTTCAACCATCAAGGAAGCGCAGATTATCGATAAGCTGGGAAATCAAGAATTCCCGGAAATCCTTAACACTACTCCATCTGTATACGCTACCAAAGGTGGTGGTGGTTTTGGAGATTCCAGAATTAACGTGAGAGGTTTCGATCAAAGAAACACTGCGGTAATGATCAATGGTGTTCCTGTAAACGATATGGAAGGTGGTGCTGTATATTGGTCAAACTGGGCGGGATTATCTGATGTAACTTCTGCAATGCAGGTTCAGAGAGGTCTTGGTTCATCTAAATTAGCAATTGCTTCTGTAGGTGGTACCATCAACGTACTTACAAGAGCAGCGGACAAAAAAAGACAGGGAAATGTAACGCTTGGTGTTGGTAACGACGGATATAACAAGCAGTTATTCTCGTATAACACCGGAAAAGGTGAAAGCGGTTGGGCTACATCATTCTTAATGAGTAGAACGGAAGGTAATATGTATGCGGACGGAACGGAATTCGAAGGGTACAACTATTATTTAGCTGTAGGTTATCAACCTAATGCAAAACATGATTTGCAATTTACAATCACTGGTGCGCCACAGGTTCACAACCAAAGATCTTTCCAGTCAACCATTAACGATCACATCAAATATGGTGGAACTGAGGACGAACCAAACAGAAGATTTAACCAAAACTGGGGATATTTAAACGGTGAAGAATATTCTATGACCAGAAACTATTACCACAAACCGGTAATGTCATTAAACTGGGACTGGAAAATTACTGAAGCTACTACATTAAATTCTGTAGCTTACGCTTCTTTCGGTAGAGGTGGTGGTACAGGTGACGCTGGTAGAATCAACGGTGTATTTTACAACAACTTACCAAGAACTGCAGACGGTCTTGTAAGATTTGACGATATCGTTAGCTGGAACAGAGGAGGTGTAGTTGCAGACTTCGGTGCTGTAAACAAAACTCCGGGAATGGCTAGCAGCAGCAACGGAATTATCAGAAGATCTTCTATCAACTCACATAACTGGTTAGGACTTATCACCAGCTTGAATCATAAGATTAATGACAACTTAAGTGCAACTGTTGGTTTAGACGGTCGTACTTACGAAGGAATCCACTACAGAATTGTAACAGATTTCTTAGGTAACAACTCTTACACAGATACAAGCAACATCAATAACAAACCAAACGTAATTACCAACGCGTTTACTACAAACCCTACCTGGAACCCGTTCGGTGGTAAAACCAACGAAATCAAAGACCAGTTAGCTTACAGTAACGATGGTATCGTAAACTGGTTAGGTGGTTTCGGACAATTGGAGTATACCAACGATGCACTTTCTGCATTCGTTCAGGGTTCAGTTTCCAACCAGGCTTTCCAACGAATTGATTATATGCTTTACGCTCCTAACGAGCAAAAAAGTGAGAAAGTTGATTTAGTTGGTTTCAACGTAAAAGGTGGAGCAAACTATAACATCGATGAAAACCACAACGTATTTGTTAATGGTGGATATTACGAAAGACAACCTTTCTTCGGAGCTGTTTTCTTAAACAACAGAAATGATGTGAACCCTTCTCTTACAAACGAGAAAATTACTTCTTTCGAAGTTGGTTACGGTTACCGTTCAGGTATTTTCAATGCTAACTTAAATCTGTATAACACTTCTTGGGATGATATCTACAGAAGACTTACAACCAGAGGAAAACTTGATGGTGTAGATGTAACAGGTGTTGCAAATGTTTTAGGAATTAAAGAAATCCACAGAGGTATTGAATTAGATTTCAACGTGAAACCAGCACAATTCGTGACTGTAAACGGTATGTTCTCTGTAGGTGACTGGTTCTTCGAAGGTAGCCCAACAGCATCTTTCGTTGAAGATCAAACAAACACTGTTATTCAGGAAGGAACTCTTGCATTAGACGGTCTTAAAGTTGGTGATGCTGCACAGCTTACCGCTGCTTTAGGTGCTGATTTCAAAGTTACAGACTGGTTAAACTTCGATGCACAGTACCGTTATGCTGACAAACTTTATTCAGCTTTCGAACCTTCATCACGTTTAATCACAGCTTCAAAACCTACGCCATCTGATCCAGCGGTAGAATTACCATCTTACGGATTGCTTGACCTGGGTGCTGGTGCAAGATTCAAACTTAATGACACTCAGTCTTTCAAACTAAGATTCAATGTGAACAATGTTTTAGATAAAACATATATCGCTGAATCCAGAACAAATAAAGCTGCTGATGCTAACTCCGCAAACAATTGGAATGGCATTAACAAAGCAAACGAGGTATTCTTCGGATTCGGTAGAACCTGGAATGCTTCTGTAAGTTTCCTTTTCTAAGAAATCGATACTACAAACCCTTAAATCCCGACGAAAACGTCGGGATTTTTTTTATCTTTGCCGTTAACAAAATATACTATGGATACATTTAAAATTATTACTGAAGCACACAAAGGTTTTGCTTACTTAATCCTTCTTGCAGGCATTATTTTCGTCGTAGCGTTATTGGTTACCATGTTCGGTTATTCGGGCAAAATCAGCAAATTGTTGCGCAAATCTACCTTGTTTACGATGATTCTCTTTCACATCCAACTGATCGTGGGGATTTTAATGCTGGTATTTTCACCGGGTTTAAAAGGAGCTTTAGAAACAGGAACTTTAATGAGCAATGCTGCAGCACGCTTTTCCTATGTGGAGCACCCGGTATCGATGCTGATTGGTGTGGTGCTGATGACCATCATTAATAAATACATGAAATCCAACGAAACGCTTGCAATGAAAATTGTAATTATGGGCGTAATCGCTTTTGCACTGTTTGCATATGCTTTCCCGTGGGCACGCGTTTTCCCTTCATTTTTTGCATAACATTTAAAACAACAGATATTCTTAATGAAAATAGCAGTAGTAGGCGCCACCGGAATGGTGGGACAAATCATGCTAAAAGTTTTAGAGGAAAGAAAATTTCCCGTTACGGAACTCATTCCCGTTGCTTCTGAAAAGTCGGTGGGCAAAAAAATCATATTTAAAGGCCAGGAGGTCGAAATCGTTTCGATGGAAGACGCGATAAACCGAAAGTCTTCAATCGCGCTATTTTCCGCAGGCGGAAATATTTCACTGGAATTTGCGCCGAAATTTGCAGAAGCCGGAACGATCGTCATCGATAATTCTTCTGCGTGGCGCATGGAAGCTGATAAAAAATTAGTCGTTCCGGAAATCAACGCGGATGTTTTGACGAAGGACGACAAAATCATTGCAAATCCAAACTGCTCTACTATTCAGCTGGTAATGGTTTTACATCCATTAAACAAAAATTTCGGGCTGAAACGGGTAATTATTTCAACTTATCAATCGGTGACCGGAACCGGAAAAAATGCTGTGGATCAGCTCAATGCAGAAATTAGGGGTGATAAGCAGGTAAAAAAAGTTTATCACTACGACATCTTCAAAAACGCTTTGCCACAATGCGACGTTTTCGCCGATGACGACTACACCAAAGAAGAAATAAAACTGATGACTGAACCTAAGAAAATCTTGGGTGATGACAGCTTTAATATCTCAGCAACTGCTGTGCGAGTCCCCGTTCAGGGCGGACATTCTGAAAGTGTAAATATTGAATTTGAAAACGAATTTGATCTGGATGAAATCCGAAATATTCTTTCAAATACACCGGGTGTTGTGGTTTTGGATGATGTGAAAAACAACATCTATCCGATGCCTTTATATTCCGAAGGAAAAGATGAGGTTTTTGTAGGCAGAATCCGCAGAGATTTTTCACAGCCGAAAACTTTAAACCTCTGGATTGTCGCAGATAATCTCCGCAAAGGCGCTGCGACCAATGCGGTGCAGATCGCAGAATATCTCCTTAAAAACGACTTAGTTTAAACCAAATGCTCACAATAAGTGAGCATTTTTTTTGTATTAGATGCGTCGAACATTAATAATAGCTTAATAAAACCCCATGTCTGAAAATAAAAACACTTCACAGAACAATTTCACTTTCCAGCGGAATGTCGCCATCGTTGGTATTGCGCTTTTTTTAGGAAAGCTACTGGCGTGGCATTTCACCAATTCCGACGCGGTGTTCTCCGATGCCATGGAAAGTATTGTGAATATCATTGCGGCATTTATGGGCCTATATTCGCTGTACCTCGCCGCAAAACCGAAAGACATTGACCATCCGTATGGTCACGGAAAGGTGGAATTTGTAACTTCGGGAGTTGAAGGAGCCTTGATTATTTTTGCGGGCATTATCATCATTGTCCAGGCGGTAGACTCGCTTTTACATGGTAACATTCCCAAACAGCTTGATTGGGGAATCGCGATCGTGGCAGCTACAGCAATCATCAATTATTTGATGGGACATATTTCCTTCAAAAAAGGTGTCCGCGAAAATTCATTAGTTCTGCAAAGTTCCGGCGCACATTTAAAAAGCGACACTTTTACAACTTTAGGCGTAGTATTGAGTTTAATTTTGGTTCAAATCACCAAATTATACTGGATTGATGCGGCGGTAGCTTTTCTCTTTGGCGCTTATATCATGTACGTCGGTTATACTATCATCAGAAAATCTTTAAGCGGAATTATGGATGAAGCTGATGAAGATATGCTGAAAAGACTTGCAAAATTTTTAGATGACCGCCGGTTACCACAATGGACCGATCTTCACAATGTCCGGATTCAGCAACACGGGAGCGGCCTGCACATCGACGCTCATTTGACCATGCCGTGGTATTACGAACTCCGGCGGGCGCATCAGGAAATGGAAGATATGTATAAACTGATTGGTGAAAGTCACGACAGAGCTATTGAGTTTAATTTTCACCTCGATGATTGCAAACCTATTTCGTGTGCAATTTGTGCTTTATTCAGCTGTCCGGTTCGCGAGCATGCTTTCGTTGGACAAGTGGAATGGAACGTAAATACAATTACTCAGGAGAATAAGCACACCGTTAATGATTTGCCTTCGTCGTATGTAAACGGTAATAAAAAAGCGGAATAATCAGCAATAAAATCAGCGGCTGAATGACGAATCTTCTCATATAAAATGAGAAAAGATAACCGACTTCAAACTGCGTGTAAATGCAGTAAAGGTAAATGGGAAATGTAATCAGAAATACAACTGTAATTAAAACGGCAGCTTGCAGCGTCCATCTTTTGCTGTTGAAAATAAGATGAACAATTGCAGTTGATAAAGCTAAATTCAAAAAAAACCTGAAAATATAGCCGAAAATCAGCGGCGTCCATTCAAAAGCTGGGAAAGCCGCATGTTCATTTGCAATGTGAAAAAATGCCTGAAATGGATCGTAGAAAAGTTGGTCTTCAAACATTCTCACTGCGATTAAGCCGAAAACGCACATCGCCACCAAAAACCATTTAAGCAGTTTCATTTGGAACTTCATTTAGTGCGAAAAACTTAATCCAAATCAGCCACAGAATCACCACACTTCCGTAAATAATGGCCGGAAATAAATAGTCGTGCCCGATTTTGGAATATTGCGGCATTTCAACCAAAAGAATATTCAGGCCCACAATGCGCAGAACATTCATGATATGAAGTGCTACCAAGGAAACGGCCACAAAAACAAAAGTTTTATAACCTTTGTAAAAAGCAAAAATAAAGGAGAGGAAAAGAATCATCACCGAAATCGCATTACAGCCCTCTACCATTCGGGAAACGTATTGTCCGCTCACGTAAAACCAGATCGTTTCCTCCTCAGGTTTTCCGGGAACCATTTCAGATGGATAACCGAGCAAATTCTGGACGTAATCGCACTGTTTCATCACCCAGGTCGAAAATGGGTCCAACCCGGCATTTTGGTATTGATTTAGGTACAGCTGGTACAGCAAAACCGTCACCACATAAATGGCGACGAACCGCAGAAGAACTCCCAGAACCGGTTTAAAATCACTGAACATTACGGCAAATATACTGCTTTCTAAAATAGGATTTTTGCTATATTTGTAACATATGACCATCACAGAAGCTCAGTCTTTTCTTGAAAATTTTTTAGGCGCTAAAACGGGCAATTTTTACCTTTTAGAACAAAGTGGTTCGGCCCGACGAAATTTCATCGGCAGCATTAATGACGAAAAATACGTGGTCACCTTCAATGAAAATATCCCGGAAAATAAGGCTTTTTTTTACTTTTCCACAGTTTTCTCTGAGCTTGATTTAAATACACCAAAAATTTTAAAAATTTCGGAAGACCAAAAACTATACGTTCAGGAATTTGTCGGGCAGCAGACTTTATCGGAAATCATCGCTTCAGAAGGGCAAACAGAACATGTCGAAAAACTTGCTAAAAGCGCGCTTTTCCAGTTGGCTGAAACGCAAAAAAAGACCCAAAATACCCTGGATTTTTCCAGAACTTTCGAGTACAAAGAATACGGTGAACTGGCGATTAACAACGATTTATTTTATTTTAAGAGTTTTATCGCTGATGTTTTGGAACTTCCGTATCACAAATCAACCTTACTTCAGGAGTTTAAAACGCTTATTCTGAAAATAGAAAAACTGGAGCCACGCGGAATTATGATCCGGGATTTTCAGGCAAGAAATATTATGGTGAATGAGCGCGATGAAGTTTTTTTCATCGATTATCAGTCGGCTATGGAAGGACCGCTGATGTACGACGTTGTATCTTTTCTTTTCCAGGCAAAAGCCAATTTTTCGGCAGAATTTAAGGCAAAAATGCTCGAATATTATTATTCGCTTTGGGACGATGAGGTGAAAAAATCTCAACTGAAAAATTCGCTCCAATATCTGCAATTAATTCGGTTTTTACAGGTTTTGGGCGCCTACGGTTTCCGTGGTTTAATTCAGCGAAAAGCGCATTTCCTAGATAGTTTAAATTTAGGAATTTCAAACCTGCAAAGCTTTTCAGTCTCGTTTGAAGAAATGCAGAATTATCCGGAACTTTTTTCCTTAATCCAAAGTCTCAGCACGCAACATACACAATCAAAAATCAATTCTTTACTTTCAAAATCTTAATGAAAGTCTACAAAAAATAATAATGAGTTTAAAAATAGAAATACACAGTTTTTCATATAAAAAGGGCGGAATACCAAAAGATAATTCCGAGAACGGCGGCGGCTTCGCTTTTGACTGTCGCGGCGTTTTGAATCCGGGACGTCTGGAAGAATTCAAAGCACAAACCGGCTGCGACATCGGCGTTCAGGAATTTCTGAAAAAAAGCACAAAAATGCCGGAATTTTTAGAAGCGGTGAAAAACATCATTTCCATTAATATTGAAAATTATCTGTCGCGCGGTTTTGAAAATCTTCAGATAAATTTTGGCTGTACCGGCGGCCAACACCGTTCGGTTTACGCCGCTGAAAAAACTGCTGAATTTATCCGCGAAAAATATCCGGAAGCCAGCGTTTCGATCAATCACGACGAACAGCCGCAGTTGAACACCGTTTCATGAAAGCGCTGATTTTTGCAGCCGGAAAAGGCACGCGCCTGAAACCTTTTACCGACAACCATCCGAAAGCGCTGGCGCCCGTGAACGGCGTTCCGTTGCTGGAAAGAAATATCAAATACCTTCAGAGTTACGGCATTAATGATTTCGTCATCAACATACATCATTTTGGTGACCAAATCCGCACTTTTCTTCAGGAAAATAATAATTTCAATGCCAGGATTGAGCTTTCTGATGAGAAAGATCAGCTGCTGGAAACCGGCGGCGGTTTGCTTTTTGCTCAGAAATTTTTAGACGGCGGCGAAGATTTTCTGATTATGAATGCCGATATTTTAACCGATCTGGATTTGAATTTATTTATTAAATATCACCAGGAAAAGAAAGATTTTGCTACTTTAGCCGTATCAGACCGAAAGAGTTCCCGAAAATTGCTCTTCAGCCCGGAAATGATTTTGAAAGGTTGGTTAAACGTAGAAAGCTGCGAACAGCGCCTGGCGGAATTTAACAAAGGTTTTAAGCCTTTGGCTTTCAGCGGAATTCACTGTGTAAAGCCGCAGATCTTCCGCAAAATAAAAAGACGCGGAAAATTTTCGATTATGGAGGAATATCTGGATTTGATGATGACGGAATCGATTTTCGGTTACGAACATTCCGCACATATCGTAGATGTCGGCAAACCGGAATCAATTTCGGCGGCAGAAAAAATTTTTAAATAAATGAGCAAAATAAAAAGAGGAAAAGGAACCACGAAGGAAGCGAGCGGCAGTCTTCTGGAAATCGATCAGCGAATACAGAATTCATTCAAGGAAAAAACCTGGGATGAAATGGTAACCAAAGACAGCTGGATGGTTTTCAAAGTAATGGCGGAGTTTGTGGACGGCTATGAAAAAATGGCAAAAATTGGTCCCTGCGTTTCTATTTTTGGTTCGGCGCGGTTGAAAGAAGGTGATCAATACTACGATCTCGCAGTGGAAATAGCTCATAAAATTACAGACATCGGTTTTGGCATTATCACTGGTGGTGGCCCCGGAATTATGGAAGCCGGAAACCGTGGCGCCAGAAATGGTGGCGGAAAATCCATCGGGCTGAACATTGATTTGCCTTTTGAACAGCATTTTAATCCTTTTATCGACAAAGGACTTAGCATCGATTTCGATTACTTTTTTGTACGGAAAGTGATGTTTGTGAAATATTCACAGGGTTTTATCGTGATGCCGGGAGGTTTCGGTACCTTAGATGAAATGACGGAAGCGCTAACCTTAATTCAAACCAATAAAATCGCTCGCTTTCCTATTGTGATGGTGGGTTCTAAATTTTGGGCCGGGTTATTCGACTGGTTTAAAGATACTTTGCTGGAAAACGGAATGATTTCTCCGGAAGACCTGAACCTGTATCGCGTTGTAGATACGGCTGATGAAGCGGTGAGCCATATTAAAGCTTTTTACGATAAATACTCAGTCAACGTTAATTTTTAGTTGGCACCATATTTGAGAATACCCAGTAACAAATTAAGAGATGAAAAAATTTTTATTCAGTATATTAATTTTTGCATCGATGCTGATGATGAGTTTTGCGGCGGCAGAATTTTATTCCTCGATGACAAAAGTAGATTATGTAGAAGGGAGCAAAACCCTGAAGTTTACGACAAAAATGAATACTGCACATATATCAGACGCTATTAAAATCAACCCAAATACCGCAGGTTTTGAAGCAGAAGTAAAGAAATACGTGAACAACAATTTCGACATATATGTCGACGGTAGTGTGTGCACACTCACATTTACCGGAAGTCAGGTGAACGGCGAATCAGTTTGGGTGTATTTTGAAGCAAACGGGATCGCAAATTTTAGCACGATAAGAATTAAAAACACAATTTTACTGGCAACTTTTCCGAAACAGTTTAACCTGGTAAATATCGCTTACAAAGGCAACCAGAAAACAATGAATTTTCAACGTGGTAAAGAAGTAAATGAAGTCAGTTTTTAATTAAACTTCTCAAAAAATAAAAAAAAAGCCGTTTTGAAAAAAAACGGCTTTTTTGTGCCTAATTTTTTCTTAATTTTTAGCGATTGTTCAGCTGCTGCATGCCTTCGGAAGAAACCATGTCATAATTCCAGGCTGGTTCGAAAGTCAGGTCGATTTCGATTTCATAACCCGGAAATTCTATTTCCAAAGAGTTTTTGACGCCAGTTTGTATGGCCTCTCCCATTGGACAGGACGGCGTCGTCAGCGTCATCGTAACAAGTAGGTGTTTTCCTTCTTTAAATTCAATATCGTAGACGAGGCCCAAATCCATGATGTTTACCATTAATTCAGGATCGATAACTTCGTACAGCGCCATTTCTGCGCGGGATATATTGTTATAATTTTCGTCGGTAGGATCTAAAATCATTGCGTTTGTTTTTTCTTGTGTAAAATTAGTTTATAGACATTTACATTATAAAGCACGGCGACTACACACCAAAGCACGGCACCAGCCCGAATCACCGGAACAGATTCAAGAATAATTCCCAAAGCAAATACCAAAAATGCGGCAATAAAAATACGGAATTGCCACACGGTGAGTTTTTCGCTGTACAAATCTTTTGGTAGCGGAACTTTTACTTTTCCAGAAAGGTTTTTATAATGGTCGTTCCAAATGATAAACGGTAAAGTTTTGAAGGTTTTTCCTAAAATAATGCTCGTAATCCAGCCCATAAAAATCAATGTCCCGTACAGCATTGCCCAGCGGTAACCTTCCGCAAAATAAACGGCGGGAATCAGCAAAACGGCTATAATTAAAGCCAAAAAAGAAAGAAAGGAATGCTTCATCAGCAGCTCTACCCTTTTTCTAAGCCGGTTTTTGTAATTATCAAACAGAAAAAGCAGCCAGCAGACAATTCCTACCAAAACGATAAGTGCGTAAATTAAAACACGTGCAGTTACTCCGAGAAAATATCCGTCTGCCAGGAAAAGAACGAGTCCGGCATTTTGAAAAATAAAGGCATATTTGAGCATAAAATCTTTTTTTGACTTTCCAAGCAAAAACATGGGAACCAACTTCGAGCTTACACCGGTAATCAGCTGTAAAAACCAACCGGCAAAACCTACGTGCGCGTGAAGTTTCAGAATTTCTAAATGGCTGACGTCAAAAAAGGAAAACTTTAGGTTAATCGCCAAAAGCAAACCCATCACCACCGTAAAAAGCAGCCAAATCGCAGAGCTCAATACATAGAGTTTTTGAATGCTGTATTTGGTGCAGATTCTCGTGGTTTGCACGACATTAAACAAATATAAAATTACGGAAAAAACCACCAAACTGCCGCCAAAAATCATCAGCCAACCAACGGTAAGTTTCCAGAAATTAGTCACCAGCAAAATCATTCCTAAAGTCAAGGTATACCAGACAAAAGCCGCGAGTTTTTCGCTATACAAATCCTGTTCGCAAATCACGGGCAAAAGTTGATGCGCCGCACCGAAAATCACCATTGTTCCCCAGCCCAGCGCCGCGATATGCACCATCGTTAAAAGATGTGGCGTGAAATAATGTTTCGTAAAAGTTTCCGGCGTGAAAAGCATCAGCAGGCACAACACCAAAAACATTACCGCGCCGGTGGCATAAAAAGGCAATACAGCACCATTTCCGGGTGCTTTTCCGATATTAATGTGTGCCATTTATTTTTTAAAAATTAGCATTTTTACGTCGCCTTCCGCCTTGTTGTAAATATGAACTTCATAATTTTTATCCGCCAGTTCTTCCAACAGATAAACCGGCACTCTTTTGTGACTGATGTATAATGCATTTTTGTCCGGCAAGTTTTCAAGCTCCGAAAGAATAAGCTGCATCGGGCTGGGCATTTCCAGCTCACGGACATCGATTTTTTTGGTCGTTTCAGCGGCAAATTTTTCGCACACAGCTTTGAAACTTTCTTCGGTGTCCATTACCAGTTTTTCATCAGCAGTTACGGTAGAAACCGCTGCTTCTTTTTCTTTTTTAAGGAAATACGTTCGGAACTCTTTCTCACTCACATTTTCCACGAAAGTTGCTTCCGCTTTTTCCTGTTTAAGCAAATGAATTAATGGCGTGGGCACAAAGTTATTGATTACACACAGAATTTTTCCCGGTTCCACTTCTTTGAAACGGTGCAGAATTTCTTTTAAAGGATCAGCGCCGTTATCGATGATGGGCCGAACGTCGAAATTATCAATTTGATCAAGAGCTGCGTTTAAAAGCCAGTTTGGTTTTGCTTCAACTTCGCTTTCTAAAAGAGTGATATTTTCATCACCAAAAGTAAATCCGAGCGGAATTAAAACCCGCTTAAATTCCGCCACCGTCGTGCCGCCCATTTTCGCAGCTTCTGCAATGGTAACGCGTGGCGCCATGATCTTTCTCAGAATCGGATTTTTAAGTTTTTCCAACGGTTTTGCTAAAGACGCAATCGCATCTACACTCTTGGAATTTTCTTTTATGAGTTCCGAAATCTTGGTTTTCGGTGTTATATATGCCATTTTTTTGATTTTTTATTCAACGGTCAAATCAGGTGACCTCAGCTTTAAAAAAAGCAGCTGCAGAATACAGACATTGCACCATCAGTTTCATCTGCAGCTGCACGACATCAATTTAATTTTGCCAGTTCAGCATCCATTTGCAATGCTTTCGGAAATAAGATATTATTTTCGAGGTGAATATGAGCTTTGAAATCATTTTCAAATTCCTGCATTTTCTGGAACAAATAGCGGTAAGAATTACAGGCACCTTCCGGAAGCGTGTAATTATCGGTTAATTTACGGAAGAAATTCAAATCTTCATTCGCAATATCATGTTCTTTTAAAAGCAAGGAAATTGGTTCGTTCAAAGAACCGATTCTATAATTGGTTTCGCTTTCCGCATTTTTGGTTTTTGCCACAATTTGCTTAATGACCGGAAACAATACCTCTTCTTCTTTCACAATATGATCCAGCAAATCCTGTAGGAAGTGATAGGTAATTGTTGCCAAACGGTTCAGTTCCGGGTGACCGTCACCGTGATGTTCCGCAACTTTTATGGCCATATCGTTCAGGTTTTCCGCATTTTCCTTTACATATCTGTGGTGTGTGTACACGATATAATCAGCCAGGAAATCCAGTTCCCATTTGTCATAGTCAAAGCTTGGTGCGGGCGGCGTTTTGGAAACTTCTGTTAAAGCGCTGCGTAGTTCATCTTCAGAAATTCCGGCGTCAGCGCTGGCTTCTTTTACGGTTTTATCGCCGCCACAGCTAAAATCAATACCTTTTGATTTTAAAAGCTCCGCTTTTCTGATATCTTTCGCCGCGATAGATCCTACGGTTTCTTCACCTGTTTCGCTTACCGGATTTTTAGCGATTTTCACTTCGTAAACTTCCGGACCTTTTTCAAGATATTCCCAGGTAAAAATATCGCCTCTTTCAGCCAATAATTCGTAATACAGTGGTTTTGGATCGTGGTCGTTTTCAATGATGAAACTTTCGCCGGCTTTCAGCACGTCAAACCATTTGAAAATTGTTGGATGTTTAAACTTCGGTTCAATGGTTGTTACAACCAGTCTTTCGATTTCTTTTGGCGCTTCAAGCTCATTTTTTTTGATTTTAACAATGAACCATTCCGGTCCTTTTTCCAGGTATTCCCAGGTAAAAATGTCTCCTCTTTCACCGATCAGTTCGTAATACAAAGGTTTCGGGTCGTGGTCGTTTTCTATTACAAATTCTTCGCCCGGTTGTAGCGCGTCGAAATATTTAAAGATGGTCGGATGTTTCAGTCTAGGTTCAATCTGGGTGACATCCAAAGTTTCTACTGTTGCCATTTTAATGATAGTTTAGCGTTGTTTATTTGTGGTTAAAATGCTGTTTTTTTCTAAAATTAACCCCGCCGAAGCTGTAGTTCATCGGTGTGGTGTTCATTCCGGAACTGGTCCAAAGTCGTTTTGCCGTAAATATCGTAAAGCTGGTCGCGCGCTTCTTTGTAGGTGTTGTGAATGGGGCACGGATTGGTTTCGGAACAATACGCCAGACCAAGTCCGCAGCCATGAAACATTTTATCGCCGTCGATGGCGGTGATGATGTCGGCGAGCGAAATGTTGGCGTGTTGCTGTGTGATAAAAAATCCACCGTACCGGCCTTTCACCGATTGCAAATAACCCTGGCGGCTAAGATTTTGCAGGATTTTACCGATGAATATTTCGGGGGAATTTATTTTATCCGAGACTTCCTTGATATTCACCGTAGAACCGTCCCAGGACTGTTGCGCGATGTAGATCATCGCGCGCAGGGCATATTCGCAGGTTTTTGATAACATAATTAAGCAGTTTCAGAGTACAAAGATAAAAAACTTTTTCTAATTCGGACTTTTTTATCTTATTTAAATTTCCAGTTTCAGATGTGAGAATTTGAGAATTTGGTGATGCGGTGATTTGTTGATACGGTGATGCGATGATCGGTTGATGTACAAAACGAAAAAATTACCTGCTTTAGCGGCAAATTTTTGTAATTTGTAAACTCACCTGAAAATATTTAAAACGAGAAAATTACCTGCTTTAACGTTAAATTTTTGTGAAAATTAAATTCATCAAAGCGGAAAAATCACCTGTTTTAACGGCAAATTTTTATGATTTTTAAATTCAAACCTCAGCTGCTAAAACAAAAAAATCCACCCAAATTGGGCGGATTTTCTTTAATTATAATTTTGAATTTTACTGAACTGTAATATCATCCAGCTGAATAGTAGTCGTAGTTCCCGATCCATTTCCAACATATTTGAAAACAAGATATCCTTTACCGGACAAGGTTGAAGGAACGGTGTAAGTGCCCGCATTTTCAAAAGTTCCGTAACCGGAAGTCGGTGTTTTCGGAATCTTGAAAGCAGACGTAATTTCGGTTAAAGTTGCTGCGGTAACATCGCCCATCGGAACGTAATCTGTAGAAGTATACACTTTCAGCGCGGTACCGTTGTAATACCCAATATTTACGTCAAAACTGATTTTCTGACCCGCTGCAAATGTTACCGGAACGACAAACAAGGTTTCGTAAGCGCCGCGCCCAGCATTTGCGCTTAACTGGATATAATTGTTATTGCTGAAGTTTTTCAGCTGCCAGTACCTGTTTCCTAAAACCGGATCGTTGATGTACGGTGGAAAAACTTCTAAATTACTGCCGGAGAACCCTTCAAAAGTTTCAGCTAAAGTGGTTGGATATGTAATCGCAGAACCGCCTTTTGCCGGTGTAGGATCAAACCTGTTTGCTGAAGTTATGCTTACATCGTTTAAATTTCGGATCAACAACTGATAATTTTGGTTGTATTTGCTCACCACGAAAGTTAAGCTTCCGCTTCCTTTTGGTAAAAGTGTAGAACCAAACGTTGCGAAACCGGAATTTCTGATGACAGACGTACCGCCGGAATTATCTTCAATGCTTCGGTCGGTATCAACACCGGCACCGGCAACATAATCGATGTAGGTTTTGTTGGTTGGATAAATCTCGGAAGTGCTGAACTGTACATTCGGAACTTTCACCAAAGTATTGATGTATTTATCCTGAAGCGCCGCAGAAAGACTTGGCAATTCTGTAGGTTTTATGGTAACAATATCCATCTGGTTTCCGTTACAAACTGCAGAAATATAGTTGGAGAACAATGTTCCCGGAATTCTGCCGATCGCGTATGTCGGATCCACAGAACCGATTTTTACGGTACCGCGGTCTAAACCTAATCTCAGGCCTTTAGCATTAATTCTGATGTGCGTTCCCACGGGGAAATCTGCATAGTTGCTTGCTCTGTCCACTTCCATCTGAAGTCCGGCGGTAGGATTTTCCGGTTTATCCTGAAAGGAAATGGTTTTGTAGAAATTTCCGTTTTCGTCGGATGAAACCACGTAACCGTCGAAAATCATGTCTTTATCAATCAAAATATAACCTGTTGAAGGCGCCATTGCTTTGAAATCTGCCAAAGAAATGTTGGGCGCTGCAAACTTGTTGGTACAGTTAATTGGCGGCGTATCCCATTCGTCCTTATTTACACAAGAGCTTACCGTAAATGCCGAAAATGCAATCACAAAAGCCGTCTTAAAATATCTTTTAATATTCATTGTATTGTTTTTTAAAATTCTGAGTTATGATTAAAATCTAAATTGAATGTTTACGAAATATGATCGTCCTTGCGTGTACCAAAGTTTCGGTCCAAATAAAGGAAATTCGCGGTTGTTTTCCTCCACATATCCAGGATAAGTTACTCTTCTGGTCTGTTCAAAACCTCCGGTAACGTATCGCGTGTTATCGAGAATATTATTAACAGAAGCAGTAAGCAAAACATAATAACTTCCGAATCTCCAGGATTTTCCGGCATTAGCATTAAAGAAAAATGCGGACGGAAGCTTGGTAGGCTGTAAAACACGGCGCAAATCTGCTTCAGTTAAATCTGCATACGGCGTTCCCGTAACCGGATTCTGAACGAATCTTTCAGTTCTTAAAAGCGCCGAAGGATCAAGGAAATTATCATCAAGATAATTCCAGTTTGCACCTAACCACCAGTATTTTGGTGAATTATACCGGAGCCCGACAGAATATCCCTGTTGTGGAGTTCCGCCTTGTCGGTAATTTTTTAAATAAGCTTTTCCTAAATCCAAATAAGATTTTCCGTCTTCGAAAGTTCCGGTCGCATCAGATGCAAAGTAGACATTCGGATCGTTTCTGTACGTGTACTGACCGTAACTCGCAAGTCCCTGTGCGGATAAGGTTGGTGTAATTTTCACATCAACACCGAGTTCGCCGCCCATATTTCTTTTGGAAACATTAGACATCACCTGCGTTACAAAAGCACTTTGAACATTGGAAACTGTACCGTCCGCGCCAGTTGTCTGGAACTGAATTCCATCCGCGAAAAAGCGCTGTACGTTCGTGTCATTTTCAGTATCAACCAAAAATCCTGTAAGACGCATTTTAATGAACGGACTGCTCACGATATAACTTAAATCGTTGGCATTAACGACCGCATTTCGAATGTTTGGCGTAACTGAGCTGTTCACTCTCGGGTTGATGAATAAATCTTCGAGGAACGGAGCCTGAGAAAAATAAGCGCCATTATAAACGAGGAAGTTCCGCCCGTTTATTTTATAAATTATCTGGCCTTTAAGACCAAAATTCCAGAAATTGTAATCGGCACTTTTACCGAAAGAATCTTCATATAAATAATGTTTGAATAATCCTTCACGTGAAGAACTGGAATAACCTGCTAAACCGGAAACGAAAACATCAAAATTTCCTGTCTGGAACTTGAACGCAGGATTTACCTTGATTTCCTGTCGGCGGAAATTGTAATCGTAGTTTATTTTGTCGCCTTCGCGTTTTACAACATCGGTTTCACCTTCATTGTATAAACCGCTTTCGCCAGGTTGATTTGTAGCAGCGAAAGGATCGCGGTTCAGCGCAAAATCAGCACCCAAAAGATCTTTTACCTCGCGGTATAATTCCGATTTATAATTCTGGTAAGAAATATTCAAAAAAAGGCGTGAAGTGTCGGTAAAATTATGGGTGAAATGCGTGCCTGCGTTGAAGATTTTATCATCGCTCACATCATTTACCTGAAAATAAAGAGCCCTTTTACCAGTAACTCCGAAATATTCACCAGCTGGCTGGTTTGTATTTCTCCGGTAGAGCGCGTCCCAGTTAATCTGTGTGTAATTAGGGTCGCCCGTTTGCCAGCCTCGCAAAGCATCAGCATAAGCCTGTTGCGCTGTAGTTGCTGTTTGGTCGCCACTCACCGGCACCGAAGCGTTCGGATCTAAAGAATCGTAATAACTTGGTAAATAGCGGTAATATTGCGGCGACGGATTCGGCACATTCTGCCAGTCTAAACGCGCGCTTTTATCTTTTCCAAACTGGTAAGAAACAGCAGTTCTTAAACTTGATTTACTGTTGATCTTCCAAAAATCCTGAAGTTGGAAAATCGGCTGAAATCCTGCGCGAACTCTTTCGCTACGTTTTTCACCGTCTTGCCATCCCCAATAAGAATTGTAGTGAACACCGCGGTAATCATAAACTTCCTGCGTGCTCGGGCTCGCTGTTGAACGTCTGTATGGTGCGGCAAAAGCACTTAAACTAACTGAGTGACTGTCTGAGAATTTTTTTTCTATACCTAAAAAAGCACCGTATGCATCGTAGAAAGTTCCTTCCTGAATTCCTTCCTGTGCCCAGCGTCTTGCAGCCATTGCTGTAACAGCCCAACCACTTCTGCTCATCCCTGAAGTGTAGCGCAGAGACGCGCGGTTACGGTAATTTCTGTTGGTTAAAGAATAAGTTGCCTGAAAACCTTTGCGGTATTCGCTGGCGTTGGTGTTTTTATAAATTACAGCGCTTGCGCCTCCAAAAGCGTATTCCGACGGTGCGTGGTTCGCGGCGACTTCCGGGTAACGCGTAATTTCATTAAGACCGCCCCAGTTGCTGAAATCCACATTTCCGTTGTCCGCTTTTACCATGGAAACACCATTCATCATCGTTTCACCGGTTCGTCCATCAATACCACGTGGGCGAAACCAATAAGCTCCTAAATCATACGCCGCAATTCTGCTGAAAACGTCCTGTGAAGACTGCAGTAAACCCACAGTTGTTCCCTGGCTCGCATTTTCCTCGTCGCCGGTGCTTTCAATAATTGCAAGTCCCTGATCAGCACCGGTTAAACTGGAATATAAGGTAACAACACCTAAATCTTTTCTTTTTTCCGACGCCACATCGAACTCCATCACTTTGGTTTCGAAATTGGGTTTCGTAATTACGATTTGGTAGTGTCCTGATTTGAGGTCGACGAACTGGAAATACCCAATTTTATCAGCTTTCACATCATTACCAGTACCCTTTAGGTCAATCTCCGCACTTTCTACAGGACTGCCGTTCGCATCTTTTATATAAGCAAAGACCGTAGTCTGCGCAAAGTAAAAGGAGGCCGGAAGCAGAGTAAACAAGGAGATTAAAGATAATTTTTTAATCATGTTAATAATATATTTATTCCTTTTCGAGTGAAAATCATTTAAGAAAATGAATTAACACAAATTTAAAAATAATTATAATATCTTAATTATTTTTAACAATCTATCTTTTCGTTTATCCAACCGTTCCGTGATGAATTTCCTTCATTTAAAAAAAAATTTATTCATAACTTCGTATTTGATAAACATTCGGAAAAAATGAAAAAAATCAGCATTTTTTTATTATTATTTATGGTGAGTTTTTCCTTCGCACAACAGAAAGGAAAACTCAGAAAAGTAGCAACGATTGGCTTTTTAAATGTCGAAAACCTTTTTGACACCGTACCCTCCACGGATTATATCGACGGCACCAAAGATTTCAGCAATCCCGCCTTTCACAGAAGTGTGCCTTTGGATTCTTTAAAATATCTTGAAACCACGGAAGAATATCGTGGTGAATGGAAAAATGAAAACCTGAAAGGTAAAAAAGTAATCCGCCATCAAATTTTGACTGATGAATTCACCTCAAAAAGTGCGAAAAACTGGGATACCAAAAAATATAAGCAAAAAATAGCCAACGAAGCTAAAGTCATTTCGGAATTGGGTGCGCAATACACCAAAACCGCGCCTGCAATCGTCGGTTTGATCGAGGTGGAAAACCGCCAGGTTATCGAAGATCTCATCAAGCATCCGCTTTTGGCAAAATACGATTACGGCATTATTCATTACAATTCTTTCGACGCGCGCGGAATTGATGTTGCTTTAATTTATCAGAAAAGAAGATTTACTCCGACAAATTCCATAAAAAAGGAAATTAAAATTTTCAACGACGAAGGAAAACGTTCCTACACCCGAAATATTTTGGTCGCTACCGGATTTTTAGACAATGAAAAAATTGCCGTTTTCATGAATCACTGGCCGTCCCGAAGTGGTGGCGAAGCCGCGTCTTTACCGAAAAGAAATGCCGCAGCCGTGGTTTTGAAACAGCAGATGGACAGCATCAGGTTAAAAGACCCAACTACCAAGCTTTTCGCAATGGGCGATTTTAACGATGATCCGGTGAGTTCAAGTTTAAAAAACCATTTAAAAGCGGTGCTGAATCCTAAAGATTTAAGCGCTGAAAATCCTTACCTGAACTTGATGTATCCGCTTTATAAGCGCGGTGTAGCGTCTTTAGCATATCAGGATGCGCCGAACCTTTTCGACCAGATTATCGTGAGCGGAAATGTAATTTCAGATGAAGTTGGTAAAGATTATTCGGTATACAAAACTGAAATTTTTGCGCCATCGTATCTCATTAATAAAGAAGGAAATTTTAAAGGTTATCCTTTCCGTTCCTGGAACGGAGATTCTTTTACAGGCGGTTACAGCGACCACTTTCCGGCATTTGTAGTGCTGCAGCGCGAAGTTGACTAAAACCAAAAATTACCGGTTATTTGGCCCAATTTTTTGGTTTTGAAATTATTAATTTAAAAACATTTAAAATGAAAAAATTAAAGGCTATACTCGGTATTTTTATTTTGATGTTGAGCTGCGCGCCAAAAGCAGTGCCTTCGGCAAATGACGAAAAACCGGGCATTCAGGCCCAAAAAAATGATGAAGGCGAATATGACTTGGAAGTTTTCGACACGCAATACGATTATTTTCTGAACGCTATCGCAAGACCGATGAGCATGTATTCGGAAACCTATCTGAAAAGCAAAAACGCTTTTTTGGTGAGCGAATGGAATTCCTATTATTTTTCCGGGCGCTACAGAAATATTATTGAATCATCAATCGACTACGACCCGACCATCGATTACGGTTTAAAATATGAATATAAGCTCTACCAGGTTTTTGCTTATGTTAGCTGGAAATATGGTTTGAAGATGAACGGCCTCAGCGGAGTTGACGCGCGGTAACCTAAAAAAACAAAAAAAGTTCAGAAAATCTGAACTTTTTTATTTTGAAAAAAAATTAGCTGTTATTTGTTGAATTTCTCTTCAACTTTGTCCCAGTTAATTACATCGAAAAATGCAGTAACATAATCGGGTCTTCTGTTTTGGTAATTTAGATAATATGCGTGTTCCCACACATCCAATCCTAAAAGTGGTGTTCCTTGGCAATCTGCAACCGGCATCAGCGGGTTATCCTGGTTTGGTGTAGAGCAAACTGAAACCGAACCGTCATCTTTTTTGCAAAGCCATGCCCAGCCTGAACCAAATCTGGTTTTTGCAGCTTCGGTAAAATCTGTTTTAAATTTTTCAAAACCACCGTAAGATTCGATTGCCGATTTTACATTTCCGACAGGTTCGTTGCTGCCGCCAGGTGTAAGAATTTCCCAGAAAAGTGTGTGGTTATAGTGACCGCCACCATTATTTCTAACTGCAGTTTTATCAGTACCGGTTTTGCAAACTTCTTCGATGGATTTGTTTGCTAAATCTGTACCTTCAACTGCTTTGTTTAAATTATCTACGTAACCCTGGTGGTGTTTGGTGTAATGAATTTCCATTGTTTTAGCATCAATGGTTGGTTCTAATGCGTCGTACGCATATCCTAATTTCGGTAATTCGAATGCCATAATATTTTGATTTATATGTTATATCCAAATTTACTCATTATTTAGAACAATTCCAGTGTAGCGCAATCACTTTAATAAATCTTTAACATTGAAAAAACAAAAAAAACCTGCAAAAAGCAGGTAATTTTTCAATATTTTAAAGCAATTCAGCTAAAAATTAGCGATTCATTGACATTAAAAATTCCTCGTTATTTAAAGTGTTTTTTATGCTTTTGTTTACGAATTCCATCGCTTCCACCGGATTCATGTCCGCCAGATATTTTCTTAAAATCCACATTCTCTGCTGCGTGATTTCATCTAAAAGAAGATCATCGCGACGCGTGCTGGAAGAAATTAAGTCAATCGCCGGATAAATTCGCTTGTTGGCGATTTTACGGTCGAGCTGAAGTTCCATATTTCCAGTTCCTTTAAATTCTTCGAAAATTACTTCGTCCATTTTAGAACCTGTATCGATCAATGCTGTCGCAATGATGGTTAATGAACCACCACCTTCGATATTTCTCGCCGCACCGAAAAAGCGTTTCGGTTTGTGCAACGCGTTAGCATCCACACCACCGGAAAGAATTTTCCCGGACGCCGGCGTTACGGTATTGTAAGCACGTGCAAGACGCGTAATTGAATCTAAAAGAATCACCACATCATGACCACATTCCACCATTCTTTGTGCTTTGGAAAGAACCAAGTTTGCCACTTTTACGTGTTTGTCTGCTGGCTCATCAAAAGTTGATGCGATAACTTCCGCGTTTACGCTTCTTTCCATATCGGTAACCTCTTCCGGTCTTTCATCGATGAGCAAAATCATCATATAAGCTTCCGGATGGTTCGCGGAAATTGAATTTGCAATTTCTTTCAGCAACATGGTTTTACCGGTTTTCGGCTGTGCTACGATCATCGCGCGCTGCCCTTTTCCGATCGGCGTAAATAAATCTACAATTCTTGTGGAAGGTGTCGCGTTTTTACCTGTTAAATTGAACTTTTCTTCCGGAAAAAGTGGAGTTAAAAATTCAAACGCAACACGGTCTTTAATAAATTCCAGGTCGCGACCGTTTACTTCTGTAGGTTTTAAAAGTGAAAAATATTTTTCGCCTTCTTTTGGCAAGCGAACGATTCCTTTTACGGTATCACCTGTTTTTAAACCAAAATTCCGGATTTGATTGGTTGAAACATACACGTCATCGGGTGAGGAAATGTAAGAGAAATCGGAAGAACGTAAAAATCCGTAGTTATCCGGTAAAATTTCCAGAACACCTTCAATCGTTACTAAACCGTCGAAATTAAATTCTTTTTTTGAATTTTCTTCCTGCGCGTCGCCGTTTTGGTTGCGCTGCTGGTTTTTGTTCTGATTTGGATTTTGGTTTTGGTTGGGATTTTTATGCTGCTGTTGAGCATGTTTATTTTGATTTGGATTTCCGTTCTGCTTGTGCGGATGGTTTCCGTTTTGATGTTTTGGCGCTTCCTGCGGAATTTCAGCAGGTTTTTCAGCTTCTGCAACAACCTCATTTTCTACAATTTCCGCTTCGGCAGGTTTTTTTGGAGCTGCTACGCGCTGTCTTTTTTGGCGTCTCGGATTTGCTTCTCTTTCTTCCGGCGTTTCTTGAGGCTTTTCAGAAATTTCCGGTGCTGTTTCGGCATTTTTTTCCGTTTCAGCTATTTCAGGTTCCAAAGTTTCTGTAGTGGTTTCTTTCGGCGCACTTTCTGCTTTTTTCTTTGGTGCCGCTTTTTTCACTGGCGCTTTTTTTGGTGCAGGTGCCGGAGTTTCGGGAGAATTTGCGGGTTTTTCCGTTGCGGTGAAATAATCTTTTGCCACTTTCGTATTAGAAGCCTGAAAGTCCAGAATAGCAAAAATTTTATCGTTCTCGTTGCTGTTTTTAGCAATTTTAACGCCCAGGTCACTGGTAATTTTGGTCAAATCAGAATCCGATTTAGACCTTAACGTTTCAATATTGAACATAAATGTTACGCAAAAATGTAAGTTATAAGTAGGTGTAAGTAAGAAAGTTAAGTCGGGCGACTTTTCTTTTATAGGTCGTTATAGCTGCAAATCTACGTTTTTATTTTAATTATGCAAAAAATTATTGCTATTTTTGTAGGCAGAAATCACCATATATGCTGCAACGGATACAAACAGTTTGGATATTTTTAGCGATTTTAAGCGCGGTATTTTTATTTATTACCGGCCAGGATTTTTCGCTTTTCGGTCCGCTACCCATTATTTCTGTAATTTGTGTGGTATTGGTGCTTTTTGGATTTATCAGCATTTTGAGCTTTAAAGAACGCAAACGACAGATTTTGCTGAATAACATCAGCATTTTTATAAACGCTTTGTTGCTCGGTTTATTGGCGTATTGGATACTCACCTTACCCGGAGGAATTGATTTTCCTGAGAAGGGTATTGAGCCACTTTTTCCACTTTTAGCAATTGTTTTTTTACTGATTGCAAACTTATTTATTCGGAAAGATGATCGGCTCGTAAAATCTGTAGACAGACTCCGCTAGACGTACAACGATTTTTTTTGAGTGAAACAGCCCATTTTTGGGCTGTTTTTTCATTTCAGTACCCTACGCTATTTTTTATCTGGAACATTTTTAAATTCCGTAATTTTGCCCCTTAAATTAGTGAATGAAACCATTTCAACGCATTTTATTCTTCGCAAAACCTCACCAGCGGTTTCTGTTTGCCAGCATTTTTTTCAATATCATGTATTCCGTGCTGAATATATTTTCAGTCGCCACCATGCTGCCCATTTTAGGTTTGATGTTTGGCACCGTAGAAAAAGTTGATACTTCCGTAACACCAAAATATTCCGGGCGAATTGTTGATTTTTTTGGTTTTGCTAAGGATTGGGCGTACTATACTATTCAGACAAATATCGATCAATACGGTGCCGTAAGAGTTTTAGCAGTATTATGTGTAATCACGTCGGTAGCCTTTCTTTTCAGGAATATTTTCCGCTATTTGGGCGCTTATCTTCTTGTAAATTACCGCGTTGGTATTACAAAAGATCTCCGCACCGCGATGTACGATAAGTTTCTGAAGCTACCGGTTTCATTTTTCACCGAAAAACGCAAAGGTGATATGATGTCGCGCATTTCCAACGATATCGGAAGCGTTGAAAACGGAATTATGGGAAGTTTGGTGGATGTCATTAATTCGCCATTTATGATCATTACCTCGCTCATCACTTTATTTATACTTTCACCTCAGCTTACCCTTTTCTCCTTGCTGGTTTTTCCTGTAATGGGCGGCATAATCGGCTGGGTTGGTAAAAGTTTAAAGAAAAAAGCCACCGCCGCGCAGGAAGAACTCGGGAATTTATTTTCATTAGTTGATGAAACGTTGAAATCTTCGAAAGTCATTAAAATTTTTAATGCTGACAAAATTCTCAAAAACCGCTTTAATTCCACCACCGATAACTGGCAGAAATATGCAATTGGCATGAGCCGCCGCCGCGAATTGGCTTCACCGATGAGCGAATTTTTAGGTTCTGTAACCATTTTAATTATCACCTGGTTTGCCGGAGTTCAAATCCTGAATGCACAAACCATGGAACCTGAAACTTTTTTGGTGTTTATTGGTATGTTTTTTCAAATTCTGGAACCGGCAAAAAAATTATCGAATGCCGTTTCAAATATCCAGGGAGGAATGGCGAGTTTAGACCGTGTTTCCGAAGTGTTGGACTACGATTTGAAAATTGATGAAATTGAAAACCCGCTGCCTATTTCAACATTAAAAGGAAAAATAGAATTTAAAAACATCGGATTTTTCTACGATAAAGACAATATTATTCTGAAAAATTTCAACCTGGTGATTCCGAAAGGAAAAACCATCGCGTTGGTCGGCCAGTCCGGTTCCGGAAAAACAACGGTTGCGAATTTATTGGCACGTTTTTATGATGTTTCCGAAGGTGAAATTCTGGTTGACGGCGAAAACATAAAAAACCTGAAAGTCACTGATTATCGAAACCTTTTAGGAATGGTAACTCAGGAATCGGTTTTATTCAATGATTCGGTTTTCAATAATATTTTGATGGGGAAACCCAACGCCACCGAAGAAGAAGTCATTGCGGCGGCGAAAATCGCAAACGCGCATCACTTCATCGAAGATCTACCTGAAAAATATTACACCAACATCGGCGATGACGGCAACAAACTTTCCGGTGGACAGAAACAAAGAGTTTCCATCGCGCGCGCGGTTTTGAAAAATCCGCCGATCATGATTTTGGATGAAGCAACCTCTGCGCTTGATACAGAAAGCGAAAGATTTGTGCAGGAAGCATTAGAAAAAATGATGGAAAACCGCACTTCACTCGTAATTGCGCACCGACTTTCAACTATTCAAAAAGCGGACTGGATTGTGGTGATGGAACGCGGAATTATCGTTGAGCAGGGCACGCATCAGGAATTATTCGGTAAAAACGGCATATACCGCAAACTCGTTGATTTGCAAAATTTCGGGTAAATAACCCGAAAAAAATTATCGCCCTATCATCTTTTTAATCGAATTCAGTTTCATCAAGGCTTCAATCGGCGTTAAAGTATTCACATCAATTTTTAGCAGCTCTTCGCGTATATTTTCTAAAACCGGATCATCAAGCTGGAAAAATGAAAGCTGCAGACTTTCTTCGGTAATCGCTTTCGCGGAGTTTTTTGATCCGCTTTGTGAACGGCTTTTTTCTAAAGTTTTCAGCACTTCACTTGCGCGGTTTACCACTTTCGAAGGCATTCCGGCTAATTTCGCCACATGAATCCCGAAACTGTGTTCACTTCCGCCCGGCACCAGTTTCCGCAGAAAAATAATACTTCCTTTATGCTCCTGAATTGAAACATGGAAATTTTTAATTCTTTCGAAATTCACCGTCATTTCATTCAGTTCGTGGTAATGCGTAGCAAATAAAGTTTTCGCCTGCGTCGGATGTTGGTGAAGATATTCTGCAATCGCCCAGGCAATGGAAACACCGTCGTATGTGGAAGTTCCGCGCCCAATTTCATCTAATAAAATCAGGCTTCGTTCCGAAATATTGTTCAGAATATTTGCAGCCTCATTCATTTCCACCATAAAAGTAGATTCGCCTGAAGAAATATTATCTGAAGCACCGACACGCGTAAATATCTTATCTAAAATACCAATTTCTGCATGTTTTGCCGGAACAAAACTGCCGATTTGCGCGAGCAGACAAATAATTGCCGTTTGCCGTAAAATAGCCGATTTTCCCGCCATATTCGGGCCGGTAACCATGATAATCTGCTGTGAATCTTTTGCCAAAAATAAATCGTTTGGGATATATTTTTCGCCCAAAGGCAAGGCATTCTCAATGATTGGATGACGCGCTTCTTTCAAATCGATTTCAAATCCGTCATTTAAAACGGGTTTCGTATAACTATCTGAAACCGCGAGTTCCGATAAACCTACGCCACAATCCAGTTCCGCGATAATCTTGGAATTTTCCTGAATCTGATCGATGTACACCATCACATTTTCGCAAACCTGGCGGTAAAGCTCCTGCTCAATTTTCGAAATTTTTTCTTCAGCGCCTAAAATCTGTTCTTCATATTCTTTCAACTCTTCGGTGATGTATCTTTCCGCGTTAACCAAAGTTTGTTTTCGGATCCAATCGTCGGGAACCTTATCTTTATACGAATTTCGGACTTCAATATAATAACCGAAAACGTTATTAAAGCTGATTTTAAGACTTGTTATTCCGGTGCGCTTTACCTCGCGGTCGCACATTTCCTCGAGAAAATCTTTTCCTTTGGTTTGAAGCCCGCGCAGGTGATCCAGCTCTTCAGAAATTCCGGTTTTTATGACATTTCCTTTCGAAATATTTACCGGAAGTTCCTCATTCACATTCTTTTGCAGATATTTAATGAGCTCTTCCAGATTCAGCAAAGGTGAAACCCAGGCTAAAACTTCATCGTGCGGACGCAGCAGCTCGTTAATTTTGTGAATATTCAGCAAACTTTGCCGCAAATAACCAATTTCTTTGGGACAGATTTTTTCCGACGCCAGTTTCCCGAGCAAACGGTCCAAATCTGAAATGGATTTTAAAAGTTGAAGGATTTCGTATTTCAGATTTTCTTCTTTATTGAAAAATTCAACCAAATCTAACCTGCGGTTAATTTCGCTCACCGATTTTAAAGGCAGAATAAGCCGGCGTCTCAGCAATCTTCCGCCCATTGGCGTGCAGGTTTTATCGATAATATCGAGCAGAGATTTTCCCTGCGGATGGCTTGGGAAAACAATTTCTAAATTCCGCAAGGTAAAATGATCCATCATCAGATAATCATCTTTCGGAATGAGTTTTATGGTCGTAATATGCTGTAAAAGAGCGTGGTGCGTATCTTCCACCAAATAAGCGAAAATGGCGCCGGCGGCGATAATTCCCAGTTTTACATCTTCAATTCCGAAACCTTTTAAGGAATTTGTTTTGAAATGACCGGTTAATTTTTCGTAGGCATAATTGTATTGATAAGCCCAGTCTTCCAGCTTGAAAGAACTTCGGTTTGCAAGCTGAGTCGGCAGTTCCGTGCGTCTTTGGTAAATAATTTCGCTCGGATCAAAAGTGCCGACAATGTGCAGCAACTGCTCTAAATTCCCTTCCGAAGCAAGAAATTCTCCCGTTGAAACATCGATCAAAGCCAAACCGTATTTTTCTTTTTCCTTATGAATGGAAAGTAGAAAATTATTCTTTTTCGAGCTTAAAACCTGCTCGTTGAAAGTTACACCGGGCGTTACGAGCTCGGTGACGCCCCGTTTTACAATTCCTTTTACCGATTTTGGATCTTCGAGTTGATCACAAATCGCGACACGCAAACCGGCGCGCACCAGTTTCGGTAAATAAGAATCAATTGAATGATGCGGAAAACCCGCGAGTTCGATATGCCCGTCGCCGTTGGCTCTTTTTGTTAAAACAATTCCTAAAATCTGTGCCGTGCGAATGGCATCTGCACCAAAAGTTTCGTAAAAATCTCCCACGCGAAAAAGCAACAGCGCATCCGGATATTTCGCCTTGATGGTGTTGTACTGCGTCATGAGTGGAGTTTCCTTTTTTTCTTTTGCCACGGCATCTTTTTTAAAAATTGTTGAACGGAAAAATTCAGGCTTAAAAACCTTATTTTTGCCAAAAATACGAAAATGGGCTCCACCAAGAAACTGAAACTGGAAGAATTAGGACGAATAGATGTTGAAACATTTAAACAGACGAAAAAAACGCCGCTCGTTGTGGTTTTGGACAATGTTCGCAGCATGCATAATGTGGGCGCAATTTTCCGTACGGCAGATGCTTTTTTGATTGAAAAAGTGGTTTTGTGCGGCATTACACCGCAACCGCCGCATCGCGAAATTCAAAAAGCGGCTTTGGGCGCGACGGAAAGCGTTACCTGGATTTACGAAAAAAATGCCGCTGAAGCACTGAATAAATTAAAACAAGAAAACTTCAAAATCATTGGAATTGAGCAAACTTCCAATTCTGAAAATATTGCCGATTTTGCCGTGAATAATTCCGAAAAATATGCCGTGGTCTTAGGAAATGAAGTGGATGGTTTAAGCGACGAAGCTTTTCCCTTTTATGACAATTTCCTGGAAATTCCGCAGCTGGGAACTAAACATTCGTTAAATGTTTCGGTGTGTGGCGGAATTGTAATGTGGGAATTTTTTCAGGCTTTAAAGCAGTAATTTTTGCTAAATATCTTTTTGCTAAATCGGAAAAAACAGCCAAATAGCGGCCAAAAAAATCTCTTTCAAAAAATGAAAGAGATTTTTAATTTTAGTTGAAATTATCGCCAACCGCCACCGAGCGCGCGATAGAGTTCGATGCCGGCGTCTAATTTAGAATATTCCGCGTTGGAAATGTTAAGTTCTGCATTAAGCTGATTGACGCTCGCGTTGAGAACTTCCAGATAATTCGCAAGACCGTAGTTCACCAGTTCCTGCGAATAACCCACCGATTTTTTATATGCGTCGAGCTCCTGTCTTTTCAAATTAATGAAAGAATCCTGCGCCTGATAAATTTTCAGCGCATCAGAAACTTCTTTTCCAGCTGTCAACACTGATCTTCGAAAGTTCAAATAAGCGATTTCTTTATTCACCAAGCTGACTTCGTATTGCGTACGGATTTGTCTTTTATTTAAAATCGGTTGTGCTAAACCCGCAACCACATTGGCAAAAAGCGAATTCACACTGAATAAATTATCTAAATCTGCAGCACCAATTCCGCCGCTGCCGGTTAACCTCAAACTCGGGTAAAAGCTAGCTTTTGCGGCGTTGGTCAATTCAAAAGCATTCATCAAACGATATTCAGCAGCTTTTACATCCGGGCGGTTTGCCAAAAGATTTGCGGGATAACCCAGTTCCAAACTGGCCGGCATTTGTTGTGCAAAAATGGTCGATCTTTCGATGGCGTGACTTGGTTCGCCCATCAACAGACTGATTGTATTTTCAAGCAAAGCAATCTGAACATCGATGCTGATCAACATGGATTCGGCATTGAAAACCAGGGCTTCACTTTGCTGAACGGCAACTTCGGTCAGCGTGCCGGCCTCCTTCAGCGCGTTTGTTGTTTCGAGGTTTTTCTTGCGGACCAAAATGGTTTCGTTGATGATTTTTTTCTGATTATCGAAAGTCAAAAGCTGATAATACGCGGAAGCGATGCTTGCGACCAAATCGCTTTTCACGGTTTGATGCGCTGCGACGCTCCCTAAATAATTTGCTAATTCTGCCTTTTCCTGGGATTTTAATTTTCCCCAAATATCAGCTTCCCAACTGGCGTTCGCAGAAATATCGAACGAATTGTTGTATTTTCTTTGATTTAAAATCTGCCCGGATTGGGTATTCAAAGATTGTGTTTGAAAGGTGTAATTTGGTCCTGCAGAAAGTGTTGGCAAATACGCAGCTTTACTTTGCTTTAAATAAGATTCTGCAGCGCTGATGTTTTGAAGCGCTACGCGAACATCCAGATTATTTTCGAGCGCCGTGGCGATATGTTTCTGCAAAATGGGATCGGTGAAAAAATCTTTCCAGAAAATCGTTGCCATCGAAGTAGAATCTTTCGGCAGCAAATCTGTGCGGAACAGGTTTTCATTAACCACATTTTTCGGCGTTACGTACTTTTCACGCGTCATACACGACGAAAGAAAAACCACGCTAATGACGAGCGAAAATAAATTTATTTTGAGGTCTTTGTTCATTTTTTTCTAATTTTTCGTAACCTGAATTATTCTGAAAGATTAATTTCTTTTTTCTTCAATGGTGAAACCTTTTCCTGCAGATATTGGAAAATGACATACAGCACCGGAATTGCAATCAACCCGAAAAATGTTCCGATAAGCAAACCTGCGGCCGCACCTGTACCAATTGATCGGTTTCCGACGGAACCAATTCCGGTCGCAAAAACCAGTGGCAACATCCCGAAAATAAAGGCAAAAGAAGTCATTAAAATTGGTCTTAGTCGTGCTTTTGCGGCATTAATAGCGGACATCGCAATTGATTCACCGTGATGGCGCCGCTGCAGGGCAAATTCCACAATCAAAATACCGTTTTTCGCCAGCAAACCTATCAACATGATAATGGCAATTTGGAAATAAATGTTGTTTTCAAGCCCAAAAATTCTCTGACCAAAAAATGCGCCTACAACTCCTAACGGTAAAGAAAGAATCACCGAGAACGGGAGCAGATAACTTTCGTACTGCGCCGCCAAAATAAAGTAAACGAAAAGAAAGCTCAATAAAAAGACGACGTAAGTCTGGGAACCCGCTTTCATTTCTTCTTTCGAAAGTCCCGTAAATTCTACATCATAACTCGCCGGCAGATTTTCTGCCGCAACTTCCTGAACGGCTTTAATCGCATCACCGGTGGAAAAACCTGGATTACTTGAACCGCTGATTCCAACTGAGGTAAAGAGATTGTAACGCTCCAAAGATTGCGGCCCGAAAGATTTTTCCAAAGTTACAAACTGGGAAATCGGAGCCATGGCGCCGGAAGCGGTTTTCACAAAAATGGAATTTAAGCTTTCCGGATCGCGACGGTCATTAGGCAAAGCCTGAACCATAACGCGGAACTGCTTTCCGTATTTGGTAAAATCTGAGGAATAAATTCCACCAATATATCCTTGCATGGTACTTAAAATACTGTTCAAAGTAACGCCGCTTTCTTTTGCGCGCGGAACATCAATCACCATTTGAAACTGCGGATAATTGGTGTTGAAAGAAGTTGAAGCAAACTGTATTTCCGGTCTTTGCATTAAAGCACCGATGAAATTTTGAGTTACACTATTTAATTCATTGATGTCACCGCCGGATCTATCGAGCAAAACGGCCGAAAAACCATCGCTGGAACCAAATCCGGGAACACTTGGTGGCGAGAAGAAGATAATTTTAGCATCGGGATATTTACCTGCCAAACCAAATAATTTCTTGGTGATTTCGTCAACGCTTTGTCCTTTTTCGTGGCCGCGTTCATTAAAAGGTTTTAATTTGATGAAAGCCTGACCGACGTTTGAACCTTGACCAGACATGAAACCACGGCTCGCGGTAAAACTTACGTTTTGTACACCGGGAATTTTTCGGGCTTCAGCCTGCAAATCTTTTAGAATATTATAAGTTCTCTCCATAGACGCGCCAGGAGGAAGCTGAACATCGGTAAATAAAATTCCGCGGTCTTCTTTCGGAATAAAACCGGTTGGCATGGTAGAACTTGCCCACCAAAAAGTAAGTGCTCCGGCGGCAAAAATGAGTAAAGTCACCCATTTGTGTCGTAATAAATACGAGAATGAATTGCCGTATTTTCTCGTAGTCGCACTGAATCCTGCATTAAACTTGCTGAAGAATTTCTGCATGAAATTCATTTCAGAATATGCTTTACTATGGTGCTTTGGCGGTTTCAAAAATAACGAACACAAAACCGGACTTAACGTTAACGCATTAACTGCGGAAATTAAAATAGCAATTATCAGCGTGATCCCAAACTGTTGGTAAAAAACACCCGTTGGACCCGTTAAAAATGTTACGGGAATAAATACCGCCGCCATTACCAAAGTAATGGAAATAATTGCGCCGGTGATTTCGTCCATGGCTTCAACCGTAGCTTTTTTAGCGTCCGTAATGCCGTGTTCCATTTTAGCGTGCACGGCTTCCACGACGACAATCGCGTCATCGACAACAATACCGATGGCCAGAACCAATGCAAAAAGCGTCAATAAATTGATGGAATAACCGAGTAAATTCAGGAAGAAGAATGTTCCGATAATGGAAACCGGTACCGCAATAGCGGGAATTAAGGTAGAACGGAAGTCCTGCAAGAAGAGGAAAACCACCAAAAACACCAATACGAAAGCTTCCAGCAAAGTGGTAATTACTTTTGCAATTGAAGCTTCGAGGAATTCATTGGTATCGAAATTTATACTGTAACCTATGCCTTTAGGCAAAGTTTTTTCGGTCTCTGCGAGCAGTTTTTTAATTTCGGTAATAATTTCCTGCGCGTTGGAACCCGGCGTCTGGAAAATTCCCATACTGATAGAGCGTCGACCGTTGTTTTCCCCGATTCCGCCGTAGCTTTGCGCATCGAGCTTTATTTCTGCGACATCTTTTAAACGGAGATATTCACCATTGCCCATGGCACGGAGAATAATATTTTCGAACTGGTCAACTTCATTATATTTCCCTTTGTAGGTAATGATATACTGAAAAGAACTTCCGCTGTTTTCGCCCAAGGCACCGGCAGCTGCTTCACGCGACTGCTCGTTGATAGCGGCAGAAACTTCCGAAGGTTCCAGGCCGTACGCCGCCATTTTTGCGGGGTCTAGCCAAATTCGCATCGCGTAATTTTTTCCGCCAAAAGCCATTGCATCACCTACACCATTTACCCGTTTTAAAGCCGGAATAATATTGATGTTCATGTAATTCTGCAACCAAACCTCATCTAAATCAGGATTTGAGGTGAAAAATGTCAGATACATCAACGCACTGGTTTGCTGCTTGTTCACCTGCACTCCGGAGCGTGTAACTTCCGATGGTAAAAGCGGCATTGCGCGCTGCACCTGGTTTTGAACATTTACCGCGGCGATATCGGGATCAATCCCCTGTTTAAAGAAAATCTGAATGGAAGCGGAACCGTTATTTCCGGCTGAAGAAGAAATATAATCCATTCCTTCCACACCGTTTACCTGTTCTTCGATCGGGATAACAACACTGTTCATCACCGTTTGCGCATTGGCTCCGGTATAATTTGCCGAGATTCTTACGGTTGGCGGCGCAATATCCGGATATTGGGTTACTGGCAAGGAAACCAAGCCCAGAATACCTAAAATGACAATGATAATGGAAATTACCGTTGAAAGAACCGGTCTGTTTATAAACTTTTTTATCATCTTATTTTAGAATTGCGGTTTTATAGCATTGATAATGTCATCAAATTTCTTTGGTTGAGGTTTTACCGGAGAACCGGATTTTATCGTTCCTACCCCTTCGGCAACTACCACTTCACCTTTTTTCGCACCTTCCTTAATAATCACCATATTGTTCACACGGTCGATGATGGAAATCACGTTGCTTTTCGCCGTATCCTGATTTACTTTATAAATGTAAACCAGACCTTGCTGCTCATACGTAGCGCTTTCCGGCAATACCAACGCATTATCATACGCGACCGGAATTTTTATGGTTCCGCTGTTTCCGTTGCTCAGCAATTTATTCGGATTTGGGAAAGACACCCGGAACTGAATACTTCCCGTGGACGGATCGATTTGTCCGGTGATTGCTTTGATATAACCCTTTTCAGCGTACACATCGCCATTCGCTAAAATTAGCTCAACTGGCGGCATATTTTTTATTTTTTCCGGAACGGTTGCACCTTCAGCATTTTTCAGGAAATCCAGATATTCTTTTTCGTTCATTGAAAAATAAGCGTATAACTCGCTGGTATCAGAAACTGTAGAAATAGGCATTGGATCGCCGGGACCTACCAAACTTCCGGTTCGGAAATTAATTTTACCCACGGTTCCTGAAATAGGCGCCCGAATGACGGAATAATCTATATTCGCCTGAACACCCTGAAAATTTGCCTGCGCTTGTGCCACACCTGCGCTCGCCTGCTGTCTTGAAGCAATTGCCTGAGAAACCTGCGCCTGTGCTTTCGCTAAATTCGCTTGCGCGGTTTGCAGCTGAACACTGCTGATGATATTTTTTTCCACCAATGGCTTCAGTTTATTTACTTCCACCTGCGCGGCGTTTACAGCAGATTGCGCAGCTTTCACATTAGCGTCGGAAGCGGCAACACTGGAACGCGCGGCGCCAACTCCGGCTCTCGCAGCGTTTGCAGATTGGTTAAGCGAATTGGTTTCAAGACGGAAAAGAGGTTGACCTTTACGCACAAATTGTCCTTCATCTACCAAAACCTGCGTGATGTAACCCTGCATTTTTGCACGAACATCATTATTCACACGGCCTTCAATTTTTGCCGGAAATGTGGAGTAACCCACCACATTTCTGGTTTCTACCTGAACGGTGGAAACTGCTTTTGGACCTTGCGGCGGTTTTTCATCTTGCTTTTTGCAGGACAAAACCGACAAAACTGAAAATGACAGAAGTATAATTTTATTTTTCATGAACTTATTTTTATATTTTTTTGCTTAAGAAGTCTTAAGTAAGTGCGTCTACTTTATTTTAAAGTTGTTTCAATGTTTCTTTGATGTTAGAAATATTCTTCTCAAAAAGATTCCTATAAATGTCGAATTTAGCAAGTGCTACCTCGCATTTAGTATCGCGGATTTGCTTTATGTTATCAATAATTAACAATTCGCGTTGCATCATTTCGATGAGTTCTTCAAAACGGATTTTCATAAAATCTTCGTTCATCACAAAAAAGCGCTTCCGTTCATCTATTTTATTAAAATCTTTGATGATTTTTAAATTAAGGAGCAAATTAAGATTTGACGAAACCGAACTTTTACTCGCGGCTAAAACCTCTACAAATTCATCAAAGGAAACGCCTTTACGCTCGAAATCAAAAACCAGATAAGCATAAATTTTCGCAGCAAGAGGCGGTAAATGGTAGGCATCACCATAAAATTTTACCATTTCGCGAAATAATTCTTTATCAACTTTCATTATTAAATTTAGGAAGTGGGGCAAAAATACAATTTAGTTCAGAACTAAACGAACCAAAAAGAAGTTTTAAGATTTCTTTATGAAAAAGGGCCAAAAATTTCATTATCGTAAAACAGGCTGTGAAAACTAAATTTCCTTAATTTTGTGTGATGGATTTAAGAGATCAACTGAAGAATATTTTCCCTGACCACGACGAGCAGGATGTTGAAATGCCGTTGGAAAAATTTGTGCAGAAGGAACCGCTTGTATGCAAATTCGAGAAAAAAGGACGGCATGGAAAACCGGTGACTTTGGTGGAAGGTTTTGAAGGTAGCGACGAAGAGCTGAAAAAAATTTCGAAGAAAATAAAAACCACTTTGGGTATCGGCGGTTCGGAAAAAGATGGAACTATAATTATACAGGGTGATAACCGCGATAAAATCATGATAATTTTAAAGGAAATGGGTTATAAAACAAAACGCGTTGGCGGTTAAGATTACCAAATAGAAAACTAAAAAAAAGGCCGAAATAGCAGGTAAAATCTGCAGCCCGACTTGAGTGAAGTTCATTTTTTTTTCGAAGGAAAGCAAAGGAAAAAAAATAGCGGGAACGGAAGGCGGAAAAGTCTGCCAAAAAAAATAAAAAAATAGGAAAATTATGCTGAATAAATTAGCTGCATCGGAACTGGTGCTGAATGACGACGGAAGTGTGTATCACCTGAATTTGCTGCCGGAAGATATTGCAGGAAAAATAATGCTGGTGGGCGATCCGGATCGGGTGCCGAAAGTTTCGAAATATTTTGATAAAATCGAAATCAAGAAAAATAAAAGAGAATTTTATACGCACACCGGAACTTTGCGTGGTGAAAGAATCACGGTGATGTCCACGGGAATTGGAACGGAAAATATCGATATTGTGATGAACGAGCTGGATGCGCTGGTGAACATCGACCTTAAAAACAAGGAATTCAAAAGTGAACATACCACACTGGAACTTTTCCGGATGGGAACCTGCGGCAGCGTAAACCCGGACGTTGAAGTGGATAATATGCTGGTGACGGAAAATGTAGTCGGTCTGGACGGTTTAATGCATTTTTACCAGGATTACGAGTTTGAAAATGAGTTTTCGCGCAATTTCATGGAAAAATTCCCGTACGAGAAAATCAAGCCGATGCTGTATTTTTCGGATTGGTCGAAGGAAATCGGTGATTATTATAAAGACGCAAAATACCACGGAAATACGGCAACTTTTCCGGGTTTTTATGCACCGCAAGGCCGACAATTGCGTCTAAAAGCGCTTGATGACCAGTTTTTAGAAACGCTGAATGATTTAGGTGTGACAAATTTCGAAATGGAAACTTCCGCGATTTACGGACTTTCGAAATTGCTGGGTCATAAAGCGATTACCGTAAACTCTGTAATTGCAAACCGCCGACGCGGTGAATTTTCTGCGGATCACGCAGCTTCCGAAAGAAATATGATTGAATGGGTGCTGGAGCGCATCATTAAATAAGGATTTCAGAATTTTAGAAAAAAGCGGCTATTTAGCCGCATTTTTTTTGCAGTGACAATCCACCAAATGATCGTCTACCATTCCTGTTGCCTGCATATGCGCGTAAACCACGGTAGAACCGAGAAATTTAAACCCTCTTTTCTTTAAATCTTTTGCTAAAGCATCGGAAATTTGGGTGGTAGCGGGAACATCTTTTAAGGTTTTCGGAGAATTAATAATGGGTTTTCCACCGACAAAGCTCCAAATATATTGAGAAAAAGTGCCAAATTCACCCTGAATTTCCTGGAATCGCTGCGCATTGTTAATGGTTGCTAAAATTTTCAGCCGGTTTCGGATGATGCCGGCGTTCTGCATCAGCTCTTCTACTTTTTCTACCGGGTAAACGGCAATTTTTTTGTAATTAAAACTATCTAATGCTTCGCGAAAATTGGGACGTTTTTTCAAAATCGTGTACCACGATAAACCCGCCTGAAAACTTTCCAGCACCAGAAATTCGAAAATGGTATCATCATCGAAAACCGGTTTTCCCCATTCTTCGTCGTGGTATTTCCGGTACAAATCATCTTTTTCGCTCCACCCGCATCTTATAATTTCCATTGAATTTATTTACCTACGAAAATATTTTAAAAATGGTTATTGTAAAATTAAATATCAAATCTTCAAAAGCTTTAATATTAAATTAGTAAATTTTTAACAAAACATTAGGATAATTAGGAATAGTAATTGCAATTACATGCATATCAAATTAAATTTTCATCATTAATTATTAACATAAAAAATTATCATTATGGACAGACAAGATTATAACAAAGCAGAAAATGCAGTAGATAATGCACAATGGACTGCAAACAGTTATGCGGACAGAGCTAAAGACTACATCCGCGAAGAAAGAAACAGAAACGCAGAACCAACCCGTGATGGCTGGATGGAAAGAGCAAAAGAAAATATTGCTGATGCCTGGGATGATACCAAAGACGCAGTATCTGATGCTTGGGAACAAACTAAAGATTGGACTGAAGATGCAAAATCTGAAGTAAGAAAATCAACTAACTAATTTTCGGATCATATTAAGGAAGAGAACCGCTACACGGCGGTTCTCTTTTTTTATGCGTTAAACAATAAAAATTTTTAAATTTGTCCTAAATAAAATTAAGAGTATGTCATACGGATTATTAAAAGGGAAGAAAGGGATTATTTTCGGAGCCTTAAACGACCAATCCATCGCCTGGAAAGTTGCAGAAAGATGTCATGAAGAAGGTGCAGAGTTCATATTATCAAACGCGCCAATCGCAATGCGAATGGGCGAAATTGATGAATTGGCTAAAAAAACCGGTTCTGATGTTATTGCCGCGGACGCAACTTCTGTGGAAGATTTGGACAAACTCTTTGCGCACGCGGAAGAAAAATACGGCAAAATCGACTTTATTTTACATTCCATCGGAATGTCTGTTAATATCAGAAAAGGAAAATCTTATACTGATCTTAACTATGATTTTCTGGAAAAAGGCTGGGATGTTTCCTCAGTTTCCTTCCACAAAGTGATGAAAGCGGCGTGGGACCGAAATATTATGAATGAATGGGGCTCAATTGTCGCGTTAACTTACATCGCAGCACAACGTGTTTTCCCAAATTATGGCGATATGGCCGACAATAAATCTTACCTTGAAAGTATCGCCAGAAGTTTCGGCTACTATTGGGGCGACCGAAAAGTTCGTGTGAATACCATTTCCCAGTCACCGGTTATGACTAAAGCTGGCGCCGGCGTAAAAGGGATCAGCGGATTTTTTAATTTCGCTAATGATATGTCGCCACTTGGAAATGCCGACGCACTTGACTGTGCAAATTACTGCGTAAGTCTTTTCTCAGATTTAACCAGAAAGGTAACCATGCAAAATCTTTTCCATGACGGAGGTTTCAGCAAAACCGGAGTTTCGCAAAAAATCGTGGATAAATTCGAAGATTTAGAATAAAATCAATTATTTAAAAATAAAATCCGTTTCGCAGTTTTGCAGAACGGATTTTTTTGTGCTTTTAGCGGGATATTTTTGGAATGACCGGTAAACTTTCATTTCCTGAACTGGAAACACTTTGAACCGCAAAAATGAAATTATCTTTCGAAAGCGGAACCATATAAGTGGTTTCGGTGGTGAAATTTTTATCAGTCCAGACTGGGTTTGAAGTTTCGCGGTATAAAACATTATAACCTTTCACCGTGCCGGTCGCGGGTTTTTCCCAGGTAAGTTTGGTTGAGTTGGACAGGTCTTTTACATCCATCAAAACATTTACCGGCGGAGGTGTAGATTTTGCTAAATTCGCCATTACCGCGACATTTACGGCGGTGTTTGTTTTCAAATAATCAAAGTCCATAAACTCAATTAAATCTCCGTATTTAATTCCGTCTTCTTTACGCAAATCCTGGTGCTGATGATCGTAATTCTCGTAATAATCAGTCAACCGGACTCCGGTGAAACCGTGGTTTACAAATGGCGTGTGGTCGCCGCCGCGAAGAAAACGGTCGTTTCGGTAAATCAGTTTAATGTCGATGTTTTTTACATATTTTTCACCAATTTCTTTAACATATCTGGCGAGCTGTCTCGCATTTCCGTCGTTTTCCAAACCTAAATTCCGGGTTCTGGCGGCATTTTTTTCAGTTTCGAAAGCCGATAAACCTTCACTGAAAACGCGTAGTTTTGGTGTACCTTCATTCTTTTTCGCGTCGAAACTGTTGTTGCCAATCATGTCGTTATTTAAAACCGCCTGAATATTCCAGTTTTCAGCTTTTGCTTTGTCGGCTAACATTTGCGCGCCTAGCAGTCCCTGTTCTTCCCCACTCACCGCGACAAAAAGTATGGAACTCGGGAATTTTGATTTGCTTAAAACACGTGCACTTTCAATTACCGCTGCAACACCACTTCCGTCGTCGTTGGCGCCCGGCGCGGTGCTTGTAGAATTCAGCACATCAGAAACGCGGGAATCCAAATGCCCGGAAATAATGATAATTCTGTTATCTGAAGGATCGGTTCCTTTTAAAAATGCTACTGCATTTCCTAAATTAATAGCTTTGTTAACGCGCTTTCCATCCGGTTGGAAATCTTGATTTTGCAAAAAAACCTCCATTCTGCCGCCAGAATTTTTCGCGTAGTTTTTAAACTTGGATAGAACCCAGTTTCTCGCCGCGCCAATTCCCTGGGTTTTGTCGGTGGTTGAACTCAGTGTGTGGCGTGTGCCGAAACTCACGAGTTTTTCAATATTAGCGCGTAATGAGTCTTTACTTACTGCATCGACGTAAGCAGAAATTTCCGGGTCTTTTGGCGTTTTTTGCGCATTTAGCCCGGTGATTGCCAAAAGGCTTATAAAAAAAAGGGTCTTTTTCATTGCAATTTTTTTATTTCATTAATAAATTTTTCCACGATTTCATCCGGCGTGGACCAGGAAGTGATGATACGAACTGCGGAATTTTCATCATCGATTTTTTTCCAGACGTAAAAGTCGAAATTTTCGGATAATTTTTCGATTTGTGTATTTGGTAAAACCGGGAAAATCTGATTGGTAAAAGTTTCCGAAAGGAAATTATATCCGAAATCTTTAAATGTTTCCTTTATTTTCATCGCCTGCTGATTCGCGTGTCTAGCAAGATCAAAATACAAATCATCACGGAACAATTCCTGAAACTGAACGCCGAGCAACCTTCCTTTAGCCAGCAAAGCGCCTTTTTGCTTTAAATGAAAACCAAATTCTTCCTGTAGATTTTCATTATTAATGATAATTGCTTCACCGATCAAAGCGCCGTTTTTAGTTCCACCCAAATAAAAAGCGTCGGTATATTTTCCGAAATCTTCGAGTTTTAAATCATTGGTTTCCGCAGTTAAAGCATGTCCTAAACGCGCGCCATCTACAAATAAATACAGATTTTTTTCCTGGCAATACTGGTATAAATTTACCAATTCCTGTTTGGAATAAATGGTTCCCAGCTCCGTGGAATTGGAGATATAAACCAGTTTTTGCTTGAGTTGATGCGGTTTATTTTGGTGGACATCGATGATTTTTTGGATGTCCTCGGGGTAAATTTTTCCGTTCGAAGTTTCAACAGAATGCACTTTGTGCCCGGTCGCTTCAATAGCGCCACTTTCATTGGTGAAAATATGGCCAGTAGAAGCGGAAACCACGCTTTCGTGCGGGCGTAAAAACGCTGAAATCGCAATTAAATTCGCCTGTGTTCCGCCGGAAACAAAGTCAACAGTGGCTTTTGGGTTACCAATTTTCTGTTTGATCATTTCTTTCGCTTCGCTGGAAAAATCGTCCAAACCATAACCGTTTTGCTGATTCAGATTGGTTTTGATCAAAGCTTCCAGAATTTGCGGATGCGCACCTTCGGCATAATCGTTTTTAAATGAATACTTCATTAATCAAATTTACACAAATGGGTCTAAAAAACTAAAAAATCGGGTTAAATCACGCGTTATTTTTTTTAATTAAAATCTCACCTTTGATAAGCTATTACAGCTAACCAACCTTTAACCTTTTCATATCATTCTTTTTATAAGCGCTGTTTTATTTGAAGGAAGATTTTTTATTTCATTTTATGTATTTGAAGAGAAAGCGCGCAAAATTTTTGCGCGCTTTCGTTCATTTTAAAAATGTTAGTTTTGTACAAAACATTGTCTAACATATGATTTCACTTACTGAGGAAAATTACCTTAAAGCTATTTTTCACCTACGAAAAGACGATAATTCGGTCACTGTAAATGAATTAAGCAAGTTTTTGAATGTGAAAATGCCAAGCGTGAATAACATGATGAAAAAATTTGCGCAGAAAGACTGGGTAATTTATGAAACGTATAAGCCGCTCATCATCACCGCTCTTGGAAAAAAAGAAGCCGCTTTAATCGTCAGAAAACACCGACTTACCGAAATGTTTTTGGTTGAAAAAATGAATTTCGGTTGGGAAAACGTACACGAAATCGCGGAACAGCTGGAACACGTACATTCTGAAATGTTTTTTGATAAAATGGACGAGCTGCTGCAGTTCCCGAAATTTGATCCGCACGGCGAACCAATACCAAACAAAGATGGAAATATAATCTCTTTAGACCTGAAAAAACTGAGCGAATCCAAAAAAGGCGACACCGTAACTTTCAGCGCAGTAACTGTTTCTGATGATGATTTCTTAAATTATCTGAACAGCAAAGAACTCGAACTCGGAAAAATTCTCACGGTTTTAGACATCGAAAAATACGACGAATCGATGACGATTGCAAAAGACGATGAAAGCAAAATCGTGTTGAGTAAAATGGTGTGCGACAAAATTTTGGTCAAGGTTTGAGCCTTTTTTTCAATTTTGACCATCGCTTTAAATCCCGTAACTTTGTAACATTCAAAATTTATCAATAAAAATATTTAAAATATGTCAAAAGCAATTTCCCAAGTTCCTTTAGCTATAAACGAGCCCGTAAGAAGCTATGAACCAGGATCTGATGAGGTAAAATCACTGATTGCCACCTACAAAGAAATGTGGAAAGAAAAAATGAATATCCCGATGGTGATTGATGGTAAAGAGGTTACAACCGGCGATGAAGTCGTGATTACTTCACCACAGGATCACCAACATAATTTAGGTGTGTACCACAAAGGAACCATGCAGCATGTTGATGACGCCATCAACGCTGCATTAGCCGCAAAAGAAAAATGGAATAACTTAGGTTGGGAACAACGTGCTGCAATATTCTTAAAAGCTGCAGATTTAATTGCTGGTCCGTACCGCGATCGTTTGAATGCAGCTACAATGATCGGACAAAGTAAAAATGTGCATCAGGCAGAAATTGATGCAGCTTGTGAATTTATTGACTTTTTAAGATTCAATGTAGAGTTCATGACCGATCTTTACAGCGAACAGCCAATTTCGGATAACGGAATCTGGAACAGATCGGAATACAGACCTCTGGAAGGATTTTGTTTTGCGGTAACTCCGTTTAACTTTACAGCAATTTCCGGGAACTTACCAACTTGTATGGCGTTGATGGGAAATGTGGTGGTATGGAAACCTTCAGACAAGCAGATTTACTCCGCAAAAGTCATTATGGATATTTTATCCGAAGCTGGTTTACCGGATGGTGTTATCAATATGATTTTCACCGATGGGAAAGAAACTGCAGAGAAAGTTTTGGCACATCCGGATTTTGCAGGATTGCACTTCACAGGTTCTACCAAAGTTTTTCAAAGCATGTGGAAAACCATCGGCGACAATATTCACCAGTACAAAACCTACCCGCGAATCGTGGGTGAAACTGGCGGAAAAGATTTCGTTATGGTTCATCCGTCTGCAAATGTTGATGCTGTGGCAACAGCTTTGGTGCGTGGTGCTTTCGAATATCAAGGTCAGAAATGTTCAGCAGCTTCCCGTGCGTATATTCCACAATCTTTGTGGGCAGATGTAAAAGCGGTGATGGAAAAACAAATGAAAACCATTAAAATGGGAAGTCCTGAAGATCCGTCCAATTTTGTGAATGCAGTTATCGACGAAAATTCTTTCAAAAAATGTAAAGGTTATATCGAAAGAGCTGAAAATTCCAGCGATGCTGAAGTAATCATCGGTGGAAAATGTGACGACAGCAAAGGCTGGTTTGTAGAACCAACAGTTATTGAAACCAAAAACCCAAAATATGAGTCGGTTTGTGAGGAAATTTTTGGTCCTATCCTTTCAGTTTACGTTTACGAAGATACAGCATGGAGCAAAACTTTGAAGCTGGTTGATGAAACTTCACCATATTCATTGACCGGAGCTGTATTTGCGCAGGACCGTTACGCGATTGCTGAAGCTTATAAAGCGCTTGAAAATGCTGCCGGAAACTTCTACATCAACGACAAGCCAACCGGTGCGGTTGTTGGTCAGCAGCCGTTTGGTGGCGCGCGTGCTTCCGGAACCAATGATAAAGCAGGTTCAAAAATGAATTTGCTGCGTTGGGTTTCCGTTCGAAGTATTAAAGAAACTTTCGTTTCTGCAAAAGATTATAAATATCCTTATTTAGGTTAAATAATTTTAAATTAAAAAATTCCGCTCTTTTAGGGCGGAATTTTTAATTATAGATATTAACAAAATTTTAGCATTGCAGAAAGTGAATTGGCACAAAATTTACATATTAGATGCTATCAATTTAAAATTTTATTCATTAAATAATTAAAAATTAAAGTTATGGGAACCAAGACAAACGGCTTGTTAGCATTATTAGGATTAGGTGCAGTTGCATGGTGGAAATATAAAAATTCCAGTCCGGAAGAAAAGCAAATGGTGAAGGACAAAGTAAACACCGCTAAAGATAATTTCAACCAGTGGGGGAACGACATCAAGTCAAAAGCTTCAGATCTGACTTCACAGGTTAAAGATAAAGTTAGCGAAACTACCAGTACCAATGCCACTAGTCCAGAGACCGGCATGAATCAAGGCTATTAAAAAGCGCAATTTACATTCATATATTTAAAAACCACCGAACATTTCGTTCGGTGGTTTTTTTCGGTGCTATAGGAGCATTTTTTTCTAATTTAATAAAGCGTTGAAAGTATCTCCCTGACGAATGTCTCCCGTGTTATAACCTTTCATAAACCATTCTTTACGCTGTGCAGAACTTCCGTGTGTAAAACCTTCCTGGTTCACATAACCTTGCGAACGTTTCTGAATATTATCATCACCAACGGCTTCGGCTGCAGAAATTGCAGACTCAATATCACCAGGTTCTAGAATATTTTCCCGGTTATCGGTTTGTTTTGCCCAAACTCCGGCATAAAAATCCGCCTGTAACTCTGTTGCCACAGAAACGCGGTTCATGTCAGTTTGAGAATACCTACCGCTGTTTCGCAACTGGTTTACTTTTTGGGTGGTTCCTAAAAGCGTCTGCACATGATGCCCGATTTCATGCGCCATTACGTAAGCTATTGAAAACTCGGTTACTTGAGCACCAAAACGCTGCTCCAGTTCTTTGAAGAAACTCATATCCATATATACAGTTTGGTCGGCCGGACAGTAAAATGGGCCCATTGCAGCCTGCGCTGTGCCACAACCGGATTGTGTTACATCTTCAAACATCACCACTTTCGCGGCTTCGTACTGCATGCCGTTTTCTTGGAAAATTTTAGACCAGGTCTGCTCGTTTTCAGCGGTCACCATTTCGACAAAATCGCGAACTTTAAGTTCTTCAGACGTTAAGTCGCGCTGTTCGGTTGCCGGACCAGCACTGCCAGTCCCCGAAGATAAAATAGCGGACGGATCACCACCCAGAAAAAATATGATTGCTGCGATAATTAAGGTTCCCAAACCACCACCGACAAGCATGCCGCCCCCGCCGGAGCCTCGTCTGTCATCTACATTCCCACTTCTATCATTTGTCCATTTCATAATAGTTTATTTTTATTTTTTACATTAACAAAAAATATACCTAGTTATCAATTAAGAGGACGCCGCCGCAAACTATTTTACTTTAAACAAAATACTTTTCCGACTTTCATCCAGCTTTATCAGTTCCGGAGAATTTTGCACTGATTCCATATTTCGTTTACGGACCAGTAAAAGGAAGTTTTTGTCGGCGCTTTTCAGGCTGTCTAACTTTTCAACCGGAACAGTTTTAACGCGACCTTTGCTGTAAAACTGGCTTGAATACGTTTTCTCTCCGAGGTAGAAGAGTTTTTCACCTTTATAATCCTTTAAAATGTACTTATCAGTATTTGTATTGTTTTCAAAAACTCCGGGAACAAAATAAAGCAGGATAATAAGAACCGAAAGTATCGGAACAACAAGTGCGGACCAGACGTACGCTTTTTTGTGTTTAATGCTGTCCCAATAAGTTGCCACAAACAGCGCAAGCGGAACACAGCACGGCAAAATATAAGTGTGGATGAGACTTTTCGATGAGGTGAAAAACAGCGGAGTCCACAAAACCCACAGCGCTAGAAATAAAAGCCAACGGTCTTGAAGAATTAATTTTGGTTGTTTGACAGCCTTATTTGCGATAAAAATAATCCAGGGCAGTGCCAGTGAAAACAGAAAAACCCAGATAATACCAAAAGGCTGGATTTTCGGAAAACCATATTTATCACCCTTCCAGGAAGCATCGAAAAACCGTTTGTAATGCTCACCAACAAAAAAGTACTCCAGAAATCCCGGTGTTGTTTTTTCAGCAAGATAATACCACGGCAGCGCCACGGCGATGACAAGCAGCACACCGATAAACCACGGAAAAGCTAAAAGTTTTCGAAATGATTTAAACCAAACCGTCCACGCGAATAGCGGCGGACCTGTCAACAGCAAAATAATAGGCCCTTTTGCTAAAAATCCGAGCCCTATTCCCATAAAGAAAAGATATCCCCAATATCGCTTTCCACCGTTCATGGTTTCCCAAAAAGAAACCATCATCAGCGTAATAGAGAGTAACAGAGTCATATCTGTGGAAACTACTCCAACATGTAATAGAAATTCCGGCAGCGTAAAGAGAATAAAAGCAGGAAGAACCAACGGAAGGTTTGCGCGTTTGGCGAACGGTTTTAACAGCAATATCAGCAACATAGAAATTGCAAAAGCAGGAAAACGCACGGCGAATTCATTAACTCCAAAAACTTTAATTGATAAAGCGGAAAGCCATGTAGAAAGTGGAGGTTTCGCCCAAAACGGTGTATTATAGTCAATCTGCGGTGTAACCCAGTTGCCGGTTTCGGCCATCAGTCTGGCAATTTCCGCATAGCGGGCTTCCGTTTGGTCCATTAGCGGAATCAGCGCATTTAAAATTAAACGCGTAACAATTAAGCAAACAAGCGCGATCTTGTAGAATTTGGTTGAATTATAAAATGCTGTTTTCTGCATTTCGGTATTTTTTAGCGATTAAAAAAAGATCGATCCAAAGCTTAAAGAAGTAAGTGAATTTAACTTTGGATTCTGCAACGTCCTGCCAACGTTCGAGTGGAATTTCACGGCAGAACTGCGACATTTTCGGTCCGCCAAGGATATTTTTCAGCCGGAAAAAAATCTCGACATCAAAGAGCCATTTCGAGATAAATTTATCTTCAAAAAGCGCCCTCACCATGTCTGCACGGAAAACTTTGCACCCACACTGCGTGTCATAAACCGCAATTCCCAAAGCTTCGGAAATAAAAGTAGCGATCACCCGCCCGGAATAGTGACGGTATTTTTTTCGTGAAATGAAGTTGTCGATTTTAGAAATTCGGGAGCCAAAAGCAAAGACAATTTCATCCGAAATCTTGTTAGAAATTGCAAGCCATTCTTCAAGTGACGTGGCAAGATCAGCGTCGAGATAGCCAAGCTTTTCGAAGCCAGCATCACTACTAGCCAACATTCCGGCCCGCACCGCAGCAGCTTTACCTCCGTTTTCGGGCAGGTCGATAATTTGAACGTTTTCCGGAAAATTTAGTTGTAGTCGCTGAAGAATGCTTAAAGTATCATCGGTAGAACCATCATTCACGAAGATTATTTTACAGTCATTATACCCCTTTAAAAACGCAGAATATCCGTCGACCGGCAGCCGCGAAGATTCATTATAGCAAGGAATGACGACTGCTTTTTTCACTCTAAACAAATTTAATTCTACCTAGCCGGACTTTACAAATCACGTTTAAAAGCAACCATCTGCATTGCTGTAACGGCAGCTTCAATGCCTTTATTTCCGAGCGCGCCACCGCTTCTGGCAATCGACTGCTCTTTGGTATCATCAGTTAAAAGGCAAAAAATTGCCGGAACATCCGTCAGAATATTGCAGTCTTTAATTCCCTGAGCCACGGCGGAACACACATAATCGAAATGTGGTGTTTCGCCACGGATGACACAACCAATAGCAATTAGCGCATCGAAATAGCCGGTTTTACATAACTGCATTGTTGCGTAATTAAGCTCAAAAGCACCCGGGACGTTGAAAATTTTAATATGGTCTTCTTTTACCCCTTCTTTTAGGAGTGTTTCCAGCGCACCGTCGCGCAGGTTGTCGGTTACAAAATTATTCCATTCGGAAACAACAATGCCAATTCTAAAAGAACTGGCATCGCTGATTTTTAATGGTTGATAATCTGAAAGATTTACAGTTGCCATTTTATATTTTTTTAGAAATATTTTACCATTTCGATGTACGCGTCAGACATCCCGTTATCGTAATCTTCATATTTTTCCTCAATTGTAGAAAAATATTTTTTTGCTTCCGCATTTTTCTTCATTGCAAGAGCTAAAGTTCCGGCTTTTCTGGTGAAATAATATTTGGTGTACGGATCGTCGCTTGCAGAAATTGCTTTATCTAAAAGTGATAACGCATCTTCGTTTTTATTTAAATTAGACTGGCTGTCGGCCATTGCGCCATATTTCAAAGCAGTTAAAACTTTGCTGTCGCTGGAAAAATTGTCTAACAAATCGTAAGCTTCCTGATATTTACCTTCTTTGAATTTAATTAATCCTGCATTATAAGCAGAAAGTTTACCAACTTCAGTATCTGAATAATCTTTGAAAGTTCCTAAATATCCTGGGTTTGCAGCGCTTTTTCCACCTAACGCCAAATCGGTTTTACCTTCAGCAAGATTTTTCTGTGCAGACAAATAGCTTAAAGTTGCTTCTTCATTGCGCGGCTGCACGTAAAACTGTTTGTACGCAAAAAAGCCCAATACAGCGACCACTAAAGCACCAAAAATGATGGTCAGAAGTTTTGCATTTTTTTCCAGAAATCTTTCGGTATCTAAAGCACCGCGGTCTAAATCTTTGAAAACTTCTACCGTTTCCTTACCTTCCATATCGTTTTTGTTGATGTGAGGTCTCTGTTTTGCCATAATTTAATAAAAATTGAAGTGCAAATTTAACTGTTTTTGAGCGATATACAAAATTAAGTTTCTAAAAAAGAAGCCGCCATTCCGCCGCGAAATTTTACCTGCTAAACACACTATTTTTTTCATTTTTTAATAACTCAGAATCTGGTGAACTTCCGCGTTGAATTTTTTCAACCGTTCTTCGCCAGCCAAATCTTTTAAAGCGATTAAAAAGCTGAACTGCGAAACCACACCACCCTGTTTTTCTATCAATAGCGCTGCCGCTTCTGTAGTGCCGCCGGTTGCTAATAAGTCATCGTGAATTAAAACGCGTTGGCCCGGTTGAAGCTGGCCGGTGCGCATTTCGATTTCGGCAGAGCCGTATTCCAGATCGTATTTTTGTCCGACGAAAGGCGGTGGTAATTTGCCTTTTTTTCGGATTAAAATGAACGGAACGTCTAAAGCAACCGCAATAGCAATTCCGAATAAATAGCCGCGACTTTCGATTCCGCAGACCACATCAATTTTATCACGGCTGAAGGCCGAAAGATCTTTGATGACATCTTTGTAAAGCTGCGGATTCAGGAAAATGGGCGTAATATCTTTGAACTGAATTCCCTCTTTTGGAAAATTCGGGATATTTTCGATGGTTTTTTCTAAATCTTCTACTAACTGCTGATTCATTATTGATTGATTTTATAGCTGGAAATCTTCCATTCTCCATTTGTATTTTTAAGTCCGAAAGTCACCTGGATAGCTGTTGTTTTTCCGTCTTTGTCGGTGATGTCGTACGTGGCGTTTACGCTTGCAGCATTTGGATTCACCGAAGTGGTTGCTATATTTTTTACGTTCACACCTTTAACTCCACCAAAACCGGAAGTTGGATTGGAAAACTGATCGTAAGAACCCCACGCCGGATTATCGGCTGTGGCATAAGCGCCTTTTAAATTTTGAGCGGAAAGATTGTTGAGGAAACGTGAAACCGTAGCTTTTGGATCTCCTGCGGGAATTACAGCTTTGTCAACAGGTGTATCGTCATTAAATCTAATGGAATCGGTTGGTAACTGTGCATCCGGATTTGCTGGATTTAGCGCGGGATCGCCGGGCGGCATACGTAAGGCTTTCGGATTGACATCAATACCGACCTTAGTCATTTTAAACGTCTTTTCCGTGGTTTTGACCGTTACGGTGATGTCAATTTGGTTATTGATGATTTTTTGGGAAGGTAACGAGGAGTATCTTAAGGTAAAACCTTTAAAATTATTGTCCTGCATTAAATTTTTAGCCTGCAAAACCTGCGCGCCACCACTGTAAACCTGCATAACAACTTCCAGCGCTGCGCCGGTAAAATCAACCTTATTTCCTTTATTGTCTAACAGTCTTGGGACAATTTGCAAAGATTGCGGACCTAAAATTTCATCATTACCGAGCGGATTTATGGAAATGCTTAAAGAGTTTGCAGAAACTTCATTCGGATCGGACTCTTTAGCGAGTTCGTTCCCGAAAATGTTCATTTCACCTAAAGACGGTGGTCCGGTGCTGGTCCAGTCGATACCGTTGCTTTTTGCGACTTTATCCGCTAAAGCGAAAATTTCCGGCACTTTCTTGCCATTTATTAGATTTCCTAAGCCTTTCAACTCATTATAAGAACCTTCCGCTTCCACACCGAAAGTTTTAATAATGTATAGAGCTTCGCTAAACTTTACCTGCTGCAACGTGGTTAAACTGGATGCCATATCATTGATGCTGGACTGCAATGTCTTCGTATTGGTTGCATCAACGGTGGTTTTCTTACAGCTTGCAAGCGCGGCAAAAACAAAAATTAGGAGCAAAAAGCGGCTTTTTTTTAAAATTGCCTTTGGCGAAATATCGGTTAAAAAGTTCATTCTCATCGGAGTTGGGTTTGAAACAAATTTATAAAAAAATCCCGACAAAGGCCGGGATTGTATTTGATATGAATATACGCTTAGAACGGATATTCGTAAATTTTTGATTCGTGAACGAATGGATTTCCTTCCGGAATTAATTTGCGTTTAGACAATGCGGTCATCACTGCGAAAACGAATAATCCAAAGCCGAATAGCACTGCACCAAGATTAGTTAACAATCCTGTGATATTTTCCCAGTATGGACCTACGGAGCCCGGCATTACCATATTGTAATACACTAACCAGTGCCCGCAGATAATGATGATCGCCATCGTAGTCATTACGGTATAGTTTCTCTTGATACTGGAACTTACCATTACTGATAAAGGAATTGCAAAGTTTAGAACTAAAATCAACCAGAATGCCCAACCATAATATTCGAATCTACCATAGAAATAGTTTACTTCTTCCGGAATATTGGCGTACCAATACAGCATAAACTGTGCAAACCAGGTATACGTCCATAACATGGTTGAAGCAAACAGGAAAACTCCTAGATCATGTAAGTGATTATCATTAAATTGAGGTAAAAAGCCCTTTTTCTTTAAATAAACACTGATCAATAAAATCGCTGCAATTGAGGAAGCTAATGTACTTACCATCGCATACCAGATATACATTGTAGAATACCAGTGCGGATCAATAGACATTAACCAATCCCAAGCCCACGCTGCGGAAGCGAATCCGAAAAAAGCGATATAACCAACATTCCAGTTGTAGTAAGTTGCGTAGGTCGTCCTGCTTTTGGTTTCATCCACTTTTTTGGATAGACCTTTAAGTTTCCAGGCGAAGAATGAAGCACCAATTACATAAATCAATGTTCTTACGGCATAGAAAGGAATATTTAAAAACGTTTTCTTTTCAAATAAAATAGGATCAAAATGAGCATTGCCTTTTTCTGTCAATTCTGGGTCCATCCAGTGGAAAAGATGTCCTAAATGGAAAACATTCAGCAACATGATGATCACGATGATTGCACCCGCCCATGGAATAAATGAAGCAATAGCCTCCATCACCCGTAAGATGATTATGGACCAACCTGCATGTGAAGCCGTTTGAATCGCATAGAAAAACAAGGCACAACAGCTTAACGCAAAAAGGAAAACTGCTACCGTATGGATTGCTGCTAAAGGTTGGTTGTGGAACTGAAGTTTAGCATGCTCCAAATGCGCTGCATGATCCTGCGGTCCTACTAGCTCGCTGGAGTTAGAAGGTGCATGATTACCGCCAGCATGAACAGCTTCCATCATATGTTCAATTTGTGCATCATCTGCAGCATGGTTCATAAAATAACCTGCGCCAAAAAGCACCAATCCCACAATGATGAATATGATTGAATATAATCTTAATTTCGGTGAAAAACTATACATTTTATTACTCTTTTTATTTTTTAGGACTCGTACTAGATGTTGACGCTGGTGTTGCAGTGTCGCCCGCAGCAGGTGTTGCAGCACCGGCAGAAGGCGCGGCAGAAGCAGTTGCAGGCGTGGCACTTGTACCACCTTTGAAGGCATTCATCACGTAAAGGGAAACTCTCCAACGGTCACCAGGTTTCAGCTGACCCGCATATGATCCCATGGCATTTCTACCATTTGTTAAGACATAGTGCACAGAACCTACGGTAAGTTCCCGGTCTGCATATTTCGGAACACCCAGATACGCACCACTTTCTACGATTGGTCCCTGACCGTCACCAGCTACGCCGTGACAAGCAGCACAGGTTTGATCGTATAAAATTTTGCCCCTTTTGATGTCTTTTTCTTGGTTTGCAGCATCTAACGGTGAAGTTGTTAGCATTTTGGACTCGTCGTAACCCGCATTGTATTCATCTGGAGTCATTGCTTTGTTAGCAGCCTGATCGGCAATACCTTCTTCGTTTTGCGCTACGGTTCCGTTTACAGAACCAAGGCCAGTACCTCCGTTATTTTTTACAAAAGCAGGAATCTGGTTGTCATGATCTGAATAAGCATCTTCAGCCTTCATCAAAGGATCATAGGCAACAGGAAAATACATGTCCGGAAAATAAACCAAAGGCGGATTTGCGTCGCTGCAAGAACTTAAGCTAATTGCGGCGAATCCTAAGATTGCTGTAACTTTAATTATATTCTTTGTCATCTTAAGCATCTTTTACAGTTATTTCTTCAACCCCGGTATCAATCAAAATCTGTTTTACTGCATCTACGTTATCTGTAACAAATTCCATCATAAACTTATCATCGGTTGTACGTGGATCCGGGTTTTGTGGTGGACATCCCGGATACATTTTGTTTCTGAACAAAAAGGTAAGAGACATCATGTGTGCTGCACAGAAAACCATTAATTCAAACATTGGAACCACAAACGCCGGCATATTTTCTCCCCAGGTAAATGAAGGTTTTCCACCAATATTCATTGGCCAGTCATGGTTCATGGTATACCAGGTAACCAAAGTACCAATTGTTAAACCGTATACTGCGTAAAGAAATGCAGCATCAGAGATTCTTGTTTTTCTTAAACCTAAAGCCTTATCCAGCCCGTGTACAGGGAATGGTGTGTAGACTTCTGCAATCGCGATACCTTTATCGTTGAAAGCTTTTACACCTTCCAATAAATCATCGTCGTCGGCATACATGCCGTATATTCTTTTAGTGGTGCTCATCTTCTTCTTCTTTAGCTTTATAAGTTTCACCTGATATCTTCAAGATGGTCTTCAATTCTGCCTGTGCGATTACCGGGAAGGTTCTGGCGTACAACAAGAATAAAACTCCGAAGAAACCAATTGTTCCTAAATAGACGCCGACATCAATAATTGAAGGTTTAAACATGGTCCAGGAACTCGGTAAATAATCTCTGGAAATATTGATGACGATAATGTCAAATCTTTCAAACCACATCCCAATATTGATTACCAAAGCGATAATAAATGTCGCGAAAATGTTTGTTCTGATTTTCTTGAACCAGAATAAAGCTGGAATTACCAAGTTACAGATGATCAATGCCCAGAACGCCCACCAGTAAGGTCCGGTTGCCGCCCCTGGTGAAAGGTAGGTGAAATCCTCATATCTTGATCCGGAATACCATGCGATAAAATATTCAGTAGCATAAGCTACAGTTACCATACCACCTGTTACTATAATTACAATGTTCATAATCTCGATATGATACATGGTAATATAATCTTCTAAGTGTGCTACTTTTCTAGCTACTAATAGAAGCGTCTGTACCATTGCGAAGCCTGAGAAAATTGCTCCCGCAACGAAATATGGCGGATAAATGGTGGAGTGCCAACCTTTAATTACGGACGTAGCAAAGTCAAAGGATACCGTGGTGTGTACCGAGAATACAAGTGGAGTTGCCAATCCTGCCAATACCAAAGATAATTCTTCGAAACGCTGCCAGTGTTTTGCTTTTCCACCCCATCCGAAGGACAGGAAGGTATAAATTCTTTTGGTCCACGGAGTTTTTGCACGGTCTCTGATCATCGCAAAATCCGGAATCAACCCCATAAACCAGAAAACTGTGGATACGGAGAAATAAGTAGAAATTGCAAATACGTCCCAAAGTAGTGGCGAGTTAAAGTTGGTCCAAAGTGAACCGAATTGGTTTGGTAAAGGGAAAACCCAATATCCTACCCAAACTCTACCCATGTGAATTACCGGGAAGATCGCTGCCTGAACTACCGCGAAAATCGTCATCGCTTCCGCAGAACGGTTTACAGACATTCTCCATCTTTGTCTAAATAATAAAAGTACAGCAGAAATAAGTGTTCCTGCGTGACCGATACCTACCCACCATACAAAGTTGGTAATATCCCAGCCCCAGTTATTGGTTCGGTTAAGGCCCCAAGCACCAATACCGGTACCGATGGTGTACGCAATACAACCAAATCCGTAGACGAAAAGGGCTAATGCGATCCAAAAAGAAACCCACCATAACTTCCCTGCTCTTTCTTCTATAGGTCTGGCGATATCTTCTGAGATATCGTGATAAGTCTTGTGACCAATAATTAAAGGTTCCCTTATCGGAGCTTCGTAATGTCCTGACATTTTTTACCTATTTATTATTTAAACATTATTTTCTTTTCTATTTCTCACTTTGGTGTGGTAGAATACATTGGGTTTAGTCCCAATTTCTTCCAGCAAAGTATACTTCCTGTTGGTGCTGAATAATTTGCGAACTTCAGAGTTCTTATCATTCATATCACCAAATGTATAGGCACCAGTCGGACAGGCGTTTGAACAGGCAGTAGAGAACTCACCATCTTTTACAGTTCTGCCTTCTTTTTTAGCTTCAAGAATTACGTTCTGTGTTTTTTGAATACACATTGAACATTTTTCCATTACCCCTCTTGTTCTTACAACAACATCAGGGTTAAGAACCATTCTGCCTAAATCATTGTTTTGATTGAAGTCGAATTTATCATTAAGGTTATAAGTAAACCAATTGAAACGTCTAACTTTATAAGGGCAGTTGTTCGCACAGTATCTTGTACCGATACATCTGTTGTAAGCCATCTGGTTCTGACCTTGCTTACCGTGAGAAGTAGCAGCTACCGGACAAACCGTTTCACATGGTGCGTGGTTACAGTGCTGGCACATCACCGGCTGGAAGATCACATCCGGATTTTCTGCCGGGTGATTAAGTATTCCACTTTCTTTATCCATGAAGTGACCATACATTCCCGGAACATTAAGGTCCGCGGTAATTGCTTCTTCCTGAGAAAGTTTACTGTCTTTGTTGGTATCAACATCAGCAGGAATATCTGTAGTATAGTAACGGTCAATTCTTAACCAGAACATATCACGGGACATTCTTACTTCATCTTTACCAACAACCGGAACGTTGTTTTCTGCCTGACAAGCTACAACGCAGGCGCCACATCCGATACATGAGTTAAGGTCAACTGACAAATTAAAGTGTGGCCCGTCGGTATCATCGAAAGCATCCCAAAGGTCAATTTTACCTGCCGGTAAAGCACCTCCGATGGTATGATATTCCAAAGGTTTGTTCCAACCTAATTTTTCGTCATCGAATTTTACATTTAAGAAAGTATCCAAAGAAACTTCTCTTGCAATTTCGTAACGACCCATTAATGTATTTTGAAGCTGCATGCCTGCAAATTCATGCAGATCGCCGGTTTTTTCAATTTTTACGTTAGAAATAACCAAATTGCTTCCATCGAAAATCGGATAAGCATTTACCCCTGTTTCAGCAACTTTTCCGGAATTCTTTTTACCATAGCCTAAAGCAAGTCCCATAGAACCGTCTGCCTGGCCTGGCTGAATATAAACCGGCACATTTTTCAAGGTTACGCCGTTTGCGGTAAGATTTACTAAAGAGCCGTTCAGCTGCATTCTGCCGTTAAGATCGTTATCGATTCCTAATCTCGCCGCATCTTTTGGAGAAACTGTTAAATAGTTGTCCCAAGTCATTCTGGTGATTGGGTCCGGTAATTCCTGCAACCATGGGTTGTTGGCTTGTGTACCGTCACCTACAGCAGTTTTGGTATATAGCACCAATTCTAAATCAGAAGCTTTAAAACCTCCCAATTCAGTGATTGCCTGTTGTGTATTTCCACCGGAATAGCTTAATGACGCGGTGTTTCCACCAGCAATAATACCGTTATATAACGCTTTATTAAAGGTTGTAGAACCCAATAAAGTTTGAGCGTTCACCTTTAAATAATCATAGTAGTTGTTTGCTTCATTGCCCTTACCATTCATCCACACCAAAAGGGATTCTTCAATCTGTCGTGATTTAAAAATTTTCTGAATGGTAGGCTGCATCAATGTATAAATTCCCGTCTGAGGCGCTAAATCTCCCCAAGACTCTAACCAGTTTGCCACCGGTATTACAGCTTTCGCTGCTTTATACATTTCATTTTTCTTATCGGTAACCGCGATTACATAAGGAACTTTTTCCAGAGATTTTCTGAAATTTTCGCCCTGAATGTTGGAATAAATCGGGTTTACATTGTTCGCGATTAAAACACCAACCTGACCTGCATTTAACCAAGATAAAAACTCTTTGTATCGTGCACCGTCAAATTCTTTTAAGAAACTTGCTTTTCCGGTGAAAGCGGTAGAACCTAATTTTTGGTTAATTAAGTTAGCTAAAACATGAGCCGCTTTAGAACCGTCGGCAAACACAACAGCGTTGCTGCCTTTAGCCTGTAGTTCTTTTACAATTTCACCAGCTTCTTTGCTGATTGCTCCACCGTTCAAACCGTTGTAAACTTCAACTAAAACTTTATTTACTGCACTTGGTTTCAAGCGTATTCTTGTATCAGCATTAGCGCCGGTCAAAGTCATGTTGGACTCCACCTGGATGTGTCTCAACATGTTCGCTCCTGGTTTTCTTGCCGCTGCGTAAGAAGTATCTAAATTTCCACCGTTAAAATCTCCTAAGAAATCTGCCTGGAAAGAAACTACCAGCTGAGTTTTTGAAAGATCGTAAACCGGTAAAGCACGCTGACCGAATACTTCCTGAGCTGCATCCAATGCTGCGCTGTATGGTAAAGCATCATAAGTTACCAGTTCTGCGGTAGGATATTTTGCTTTGAATTCACCAAACAATTTTTTAAATGTCGGTGAAGGGAAAGAATGCGATAAAACAACTATTTTTTTACCAAATCCCTGGGCATCCGTAAGACCTTTAAGAACGAAATCATCTACTTTATCGAAAGTTTCGTCTTTACCGTTAAGTTTTGGCTGTTTTACTTTTTCGTTATCGTATAAAGTAAGGACGGACGCCTGAGTTCTTGCGCGGGTTTTACCTAAATCTCCAGCTAAAGGATTCGGTTCAATTTTAATTGGACGCCCCTCTCTGGTTTTTACTAAAACACTAGCAAAATCAAATCCGTCAAAATAAGTACTTGCATAATAATTTGGGATACCCGGAATAATTTCGTGCGGTTTTACCACATACGGAATTGTTTTAATAACCGGCGCCTCACAAGCTGCTAAAGTTACAGCTGCTGTAGAAAATCCTAAAAGCTTAAGGAAATCTCTACGTGAAGTCCCCGAGTCCGAAGACCGCGACGAACCTAATACCTCGTCCACCGGGATTTCTGTCTGAAATTCCTTCTGAGCCAGTTTCCCGTTCAGCGTAGGATCTTTCAATTCTTGAATACTTCTGAATTGTATTTTATTTGAAGCCATTGATACTTCTAATTTTTGTTATTAATAATGACATTTACCACACTCAAGACCACCAATTGCATCTACGGTAACTTTCGCACCCGAGCCATACTGTTTTTTCAGCTTCTCATGTAGATTTTTGAAATATTCCTGATTATAACCATTTTTCATATCCACTTCGGTAGTTCGGTGACATTCGATACACCAACCCATGGTGAAGTCGTTTGCCATCTGTACCACGTTCATTGTATCAACCTGTCCGTGACATGCTTTACAAACCACATCAATTTTAGCATCAGGATTTTTTTGGTTAAATCCGTTGATAATTGCGGTTTCGCCGGCAACTACGTGCTGTGCGTGATTAAAGTAAACGAAATCCGGCATATTGTGAATTCTCGTCCATTCAACAGGCTGCGTTTTTCCGGTGTATTGTTGTGATGCTGGATCCCAACCGGTAGCCGCATAAATTTTCTGAATTTCACCGTCATAGAAAGCTTTATCTTTTCCTGGCTCCATATATTTACCGTTGTATTCAGCAATATTTCGGTGACAGTTCATACACACGTTCATTGATGGAATTTCCGAAACTTTACCATATTTAGCGGAAGAGTGACAAAGCTGACAGTCAATTTTGTTTTCACCGGCGTGAATTTTGTGCGAGAAATAAATGGGCTGATCCGGTTTATAACCTTTGTATACTCCGATCCACATTAAGCTGTTCCAAATTCCGTAGGCGGCAAAAATTCCCAAAAGAACTACAAGTCCTTTTCCAACGTAATGGTATTTTCTGTAAAGCTCCCCGAAAGAAACCGCTTTATTAGCATTTACACCTACCAGATCATCGTCTTGCTGAAGTTTTACCAGCTGTCGCAGTTTTAGCAACAACCAAAGCAAAAGAGCACCAATAGCTAAAAGCGAAATCAAAATCACTTTAGAGTTCATGGATTCTCTTTTGGAAATCTCAAGAGCGGTTACGGCATCCATCCCGGCAGGAGCACCCGGCGCACCGGCAGCGGTAGCATCAGCAGCTGGCTCTGCAGCAGGAGGATTTGTGGTGTATTCTAAGATGTCATCGATTTCCTGATCACTAAGATTAGGAAACGGCGTCATCTCAACTTTGTTGAATTTTTCATAGACTTCAATGGCATATTTATCGCCCGATTCTCGTAAAGATTTGTTATCTTTAATCCACTTATGAAGCCAATCGGTATCTAAATTTTGCTCCGTTTTGAGTCTCTCTACTACGCCACCTAAAGCAGGACCTACAAGTTGCTTGTCTAAAGCGTGACACGCGGTACATTGCGCTTTGAAAAGCTTTTCACCGTTTTTTGCATCTCCCTGAGCGTAAATAGAAGCACTGGTCGACAGCAATAGACCTATTGCAATAAGACCTCTTTTGTAATGCTTTCTCCAACTAATCATTTATAAAATCTTGGGTTAGTAAATTATATTGAGTTTACTTTCAACTTGGCAAAAATAAGACTTTTAACAGAATCTTAACAGCCGATTACGTATCCATCGGAGGTTTTGGTTTAATTTATAAAGGTTCTAAATAACAAATACTCCTATAATTTTTATTTGTTTTAAATTTGTGCAAAATATATTCGATGAAAAACTATTTTAAGATATTTGCCCTGTTTTCCCTTTTTTCGGTTAATTTCTTTACCGCACAGCAAGTTATAAAAAACGACACCATCAACGGTACGCCACTTACCATTGTGATGGACCAGAACGTCAACGACCTGCTTGCCAATATCGAAGATAAATGTGCCACACCTAGCACTACATTTTCCGGAAATAATGAGGGCAGAACCTCAGAACCGAAAATCGCCGTACCGGAACGCGAACTTACCGATGCCGAAATCTGCCGTAGAAACCCAAGAATTATGGGTTACAAAATTCAGTTGGCGGTGGTAAAAAGTAATGAAGAAGCGCGCGAAGTCGGTATGTTTTTCCGCAGACGTTTCCCGAATATGAAAGTTGAAATCGATGCCTCGCTAAGACCAAACTATAAAGTAATGGCCGGTAGTTATTTTACCAAAAAAAGTGCGGCGGCGGATCTCGCCCGAATCAAACAGCAATTCCCGAGCGCACTGCCGATACAATACCGCGTTTTCTGTGTGGAAGCAAAATAATTTCACAATACACCATATATAATAAGAGCCACTTTTTTTGAAAGTGGCTCTTATTTTTAATTATTAAAAATTACCTGCTTTAACCGCAAATATTTCTATTTTGGAACACGCTGAAAACTGGCTTTAGATAAAAACTAAAAAATTACCTGCTTTAATGGCTAATTTTTTCAATTTAGCACAACACTAAAGTGCATTTATTTAAATCAAAAAAATTACCTGGTAAAAGAGCAAATTTTTCCGTTTTACCAAACTGCTTATTTTTTGCTAAAAGTGCTATTGGATTAAAGCAAAAAAATTAACTGCTTTAACGGCAAATTTTCCTGTTTTAGCAAATCGCTAATTTTATTTGAATCAAAAAAATTCGGTGCTAAAAGACCGAATTTTTCAGTTTTGGCAAATTGCTAAAAACTGCCGGAATTTCAAAACAAAAAATTACCGTCTATTTGGCCTAATTTTTCACCAAAAGACGGAAACCTTCACCGTGAACATTGATGATTTCCAAACCGTCATCGTCTTTCAGCAGTTTTCTCAGCTTCGCAATGTAAACATCCATACTTCTCGCGGTGAAATAATTTTCTTTTTTCCAGATTTTTCTCAAAGCCAGATCGCGCGGCATAAAATCGTTTCGGTGCTGGCAAAGCAATTTCAGCAGTTCGTTCTCTTTTGGCGAAAGTTTGTATTCATTTTCACCTACGCGCAACTGTCTCAACATCGAATCAAAGAAAATATTGCTGATTTTAAACTGTTCCTGCTCATCATTTTCAAGCGTCGCGCTGCGCTGTAAAATCGCTTTTATTTTGTAAAGAAGCAGTTCGGTATCGAAAGGTTTTGTAATATAATCGTCGGCGCCCAGCTGGTAACCTTTCAGAATATCTTCGCGCATATTCCGCGCGGTGAGGAAAATTATGGGAATATTTTTATCAATGCGCTTTACGTCTTCCGCCAAACTGAAACCATCTTTTTTCGGCATCATCACATCGAAAATACAGATATCAAACTCGTTTTCCGTAAATTCTTTCAAGCCCTGTTCACCGTCCGTCGCAAGGGTAACCTCGAAATTATTAATGGATAAATAATCCTTCAAAACCGCACCAAAACTTTGGTCGTCTTCTACTAATAAGATTCTGTTGCTCATAATTTATTTGTTTAATGTTATACGGCTTTCACCTACTTTTTTATTTTTTTTAAACCATCGGTAATTTGATGGTGAATTTGCTTCCAAGACCTTTTTGAGATTCCACCAATACGACGCCTTTATGGAGTTCAATGATTTTCTTCACATAAGATAATCCAAGACCCTGACCTTTTACATTGTGAATATTACCCGTTTCTTCGCGGAAAAATTTCTCGAAAATCCTGGATTTATTGTCGGTTTCCATTCCGATCCCTTTGTCAGCGATTTCAATGATGTACCAGTTTCCTTCATTCCGGGTGCTTACTTTTATTTCCGGTGCTTCGGGCGAATATTTATTGGCGTTATCCAGCAGGTTTACAAGCGCATTAGAAATGTGAAATTCATCAATCTTAAAGACATATTTTTCGGTGTTAAACTCCTGAGTCAGCGTACCATCGCGATTTGCAACGATGAGGCCGAAAGATTCTGTAATCTCTTTTATGAGACTTCGCACGTCGGTTTCCTTTAAAAATAATTTAACCTCATTCCGCTCCAGTTTCGACATATTCAGCACATTTTCCACCTGCTTTTTCATTCGTAGATTTTCCTGCTTAATCAAGCCGGAATAATATTTCACCTTTTCCGGATTCGTTGCAATTTTATCATTTGCCAAAGAATCTGTCGCCACCGAAATGGTTGCCAAAGGCGTTTTAAACTCGTGCGACATATTGTTGATGAAATCGGTTTTCACCTCGGCAATTTTTTTCTGCCGCATCATATAATTAATGGAAATGATATAAATTCCCAAAATGGTAAGCAACGACATGAAAGTTCCGAGCAGCATCGGCAGGTTATTTTTCGCCAAAGAATAATCTTTCCGCGGGAAAACCAGCGCCAGCGTGTAAAGTGGCCGGTCTTTGCTGTCGGTAAAAAGCGGATAAGTATAATTGTTTTTATCTTTTTCCTCCAAAAAAGTCGTATTCACCACTTTTGTCATTTTATTGGTTCGGTCAATAACTGCAAACCCGAATTTTGTGCTTAAACCGCTTAATTTCAGTTCATTGGACAACACCGAATCCAGCGTTTTTACATCAACTCTTTTTTCGATCGGCAAACTCGAGGCGCTTAATTTTACAAACTGGCGCAGCGCATACGTATTATTATTAATGTCTTTGCTCATTTGCGCAGTCAGCGGCTCAGTGGTGTTCGGGGATTTTTTGATCTGAAGAATGCCTTCGTCCGTGTAGAGATTCGTCAGTTTTAAACTGTCACCTTTCTGAGAAATTGGAAAATTTTGGTTTTCAACGATGCTTTTCTGGAAAATTACAGTCTCGCGGTTTCCGGCATCGGAATTTTGCTGAATGTAAGTTTGCGTTGGTTTATTGCTGCTGTCGACAACGCTTTTCCCGAAATTCTTAAAATCCTGATTCAGGTATTTTTCATTTTCAAGCTGTGAAATCTTCAACGCAGAAGATTCCATGGAGGAATAGACTTTATTACTAAAGTCCTGATTCAAAGCGCCATACAATTCCTTCAACCAATAAAGCTGAAGCGTTACAAAGACAATCATGGAAATCGTCATCAGGACAGATATAAACGGAATAAACTTATTGTTCATTAGGAATTTTAAATATGAATTGTTAAAATTAATGATTTTAACACTGTTATAACAAATTTTCAGCCGTTATATTGTGCTTATTTTCTTAAAAATCTTTTTTTTAACTAATTATAGTTAATTCTAAATTTAATAAATCACGCAAAAACGGTCTGCTAAATAATATCTAAATTTGTGAAAACAAGAAAAATGAAAGCAAAAGTCATCTTCAATACCGACGAACAGGCAGCTACCGTGTATATCATGAAAATTTTAAATGCCCAGGCAACCGAAGTTTGGTCGCATTTCACGGAAGCAAATTTGCTGGAAAGCTGGTGGGCGCCTGCGCCGTGGAAAGCAGAAACTGTGGAAATGAATTTTGCACCAAACGGCTTCTGGAAGTATAAAATGACGAATCCTGAAAACCAAACCCAATTTGCCGGATTTAAATTTCATGAAATCAACAGCGGAAGAAGTTTTGATTTTACAGATTTTATGGCCGATGAACACGGAGAAATTAATCCGGAAATTCCCACTTCCAACTGGCTCGTAGGTTTTACAGGCGTTGAAGAAGGCATGAAGCTCACCATCAATATTCATTTCGGTTCCGAAGAGGAGATGCAAACCTTAATGAAACTCGGTTTTGAAGAACGCGTGCTGAAAAGTCTCGAGCAGCTGGAAAATCTTTTGGAAAACCCAGAAAGTTAGTTAGGCGTTTTTAAAAAATTTGCGCAAAAAAGGCCGAAAATTTCTTTTCGGCCCTCTTTAGTTAAAAAGTTCTTCGTCGATGAAATATTGAATGATTGCTTTTTTCATCAGGATTTGCTGCTCGTTCGGTTTCAGTTCCGGAAGCTTATCCACCTCATCGAAATGCGGATAACCATCATCATCGTAATGCGAAAATTTGTAGTACCCAAAAGGCTCCAATAATCTACAAACCGCGATGTGCAAGATGTTCAACTTATCATCTTTCGTATATTTCTGCTGGCCGCTACCCAGTTCCTGCACACCAATCAAAAATAAAATCGTATCGATCTGCGGATGCTTTTCCGTATCAAAAGTTTTTACAAAAAACTCTTCCACCTCTGACCACAATTGGCTTTCTGATTTATTTTCCATCAATTTTATTCTCTAATTTAATTATAAAAGCATATTCCAGCGCATCTTCCCTTAAAGATTCAAATCTGCCGCTGGCGCCGCCGTGACCGGAGCTTAAATCGGTTTTAAAGATAAGCAGATTTTGGTCAGTTTTCAAATCCCGAAGTTTTGCGGTCCATTTTGCGGGTTCCCAATATTGCACCTGAGAATCGTGAAAACCTGTGGTAATGAGCAAATTCGGATAATTTTTCGCTTCGATATTATCGTACGGAGAATACGATTTCATATAATCGTAATATTTTTTCTTTTTCGGATTTCCCCATTCATCAAATTCACCCGTTGTCAGCGGAATAGTTTCGTCCAACATCGTGGTAACAACGTCAACGAAAGGAACCTGCGCCACAATTCCGTTGAAAAGTTCCGGTTCATAATTCATCACGGCGCCAACTAAAAGTCCGCCCGCGCTGCCGCCCATCGCGTACAAATGCGCTGAAGAAGTATAATTTTCCTTAATTAAATGTTTCGCCGCATCGATGAAATCGAAAAAAGTGTTCTTTTTGCTCAGCATTTTTCCGTCTTCATACCACTCGCGGCCCAAATATTCGCCGCCACGAATATGCGCGATTGCAAAAATAAAACCGCGGTTTAAAAGCGAAAGCCGCACGTTTGAAAAGCTTGCGTCCACCGTGTGACCGTAACTTCCGTAACCGTAAAGCAATAAAGGTGTTTCCGAAGATTTCGGAGTATCTTTATGAAAAACCAGCGAAATCGGCACTTTTTTTCCGTCGCGCGCTTCCGCCCAGATTCTTTCCGAAATATAATTTTCAGGTGAAAAATCGCCACCTAAAACTTCCTGCTGTTTCAGGAGAATTGTGGTTCTTTCCTTCATGTCATATTCGAAAGTTGAACTTGGCTGCGTCAAAGAAGTGTAGCCATAACGAAGTTTATCGGTATCAAATTCCAGGTTTAAACCGATATAAGCGGTATAAGTAGGATCGGAAAAAGGTAAAAAATGAGCAGAATTGTCGGCAGAATTTATAATTTTCAGCTGCAGCAAACCTTCAGTTCTTTCTTCAAGAACAAGATATTTATTAAAAATCTCAAAACCTTCCAGCAAAACATCTTCGCGGTGCGGAATAACATCTGTCCAAAATTCGATTCCCGGTTGTGCAACTTTTGTTTTTACGAGTTTAAAATTCGTAGCGTCATCAGCATTAGTGATGATATAAAATTCATCTTGATAATGTTCCACCGCATATTCTAGATCGTCAATTCTAGGCTGAATGATTTTCCATTCCGCCAAAACATCGTTCGCCGGAATGAAACGCTGTTCATCAGAAATTGTGCTGGAACTTGCAATGAAAATATATTCCAGCGACTTGGTTTTGTAAACATTAACGTCAAAAGTTTCATCTTTCTCATGAAAAACCAAAACATCCTGCGAAGAATCCGTTCCAAGTTGATGCAAATAAACCTGAAAAGCGCGCAGACTTTCATCTTTCCGGATGTAGAAAACATGTTCGTTGTCGTTTGCCCAAACCGCTTTTCCGGTCGTGTTGGGAATTTGATCCTGTAAAATTTCGCCGGTTTCTAGGTTTTTAAAATTCAGCTCGTAAATTCTGCGTCCCATGTTGTCCGAAGAATAGCTCGCAAGTTTATTATTAGGTGAAACCGCGACGCTGCCAACTTCAAAAAATTTGTGCTTTTCCGCCAGAATATTTACATCGAGAATCAACTCTTCGGGATTTTCTAAAGTCAAATGTTTTCTGGTGAAAAGCGGATGTTCTTTGCCTTCCTCATAACGTACGATGTACCAGTATTCGTTGAAAAAATACGGCAAAGATTCGTCATTTTCGTTGTAACGCGCTTTCATTTCATCAAAAAGTTGTTGCTGAAAATCTTCGGTATCTTTCATCACCGCGTCCGCGTAGGAATTTTCTGCTTTCAGGTACGCCAGAACTTCCGGGTTTTCCCTTTCGTTCAGCCAGAAATACGGATCATTTCTTTTGTCACCGTGCATTTCCAGAACGTGGTCAATTTTCTTTGCTATCGGAACGGAATTTTTTGGCTGCTTTTCGGGCATTTTTTCCTGATTTATATTGCTCATTAATTATAGTCTTTAAATGATAAAAACCGGCTTTACATGGAAAGGCGGTTTTATTTATTTTAAAATTGAAGAAAATTATTTTTCCAAATTTCTAATGTATTTTTCAATCGCCATGGTCATTGATGGCGATTCCTTGCTTGGCGCCATGACATCCACGCGGAAACCGGCATCTATTGCTGCCTGTTCTGTGGTTGCTCCGAAAACCGCAATTTTGGTGTCATTTTGCTTAAAATCCGGAAAATTTTCGCCCAAAGATTTGATGCCCTGACGCGTAAAAAACACAAGCATGTCGTAATCATCGATTTTAATATCGCTTAAATCGCTGCTGACGGTTTTGTACATCGTAGCTTTCACCCACTCCACGCCGGAAGCGTCCATAACCTTCTGAATGTCAGAGCCTAAAATGTCCGAAGCAGGTAAAATATATTTCTCCGAAGGGAATTTTTTGAAAAGTGGTGCCAAATCGCAGAAGTTTTTCTCACCGAAAGAAATTTTTCTTTTTCGGTACACGATATGTTTCTGCAGGTAATTCGCAATCGCTTCAGACTGGCAGATATAGCGCATAGAATCCGGCACAGCGAAACGCATTTCTTCTGCCAAACGGAAAAAGTGGTCGATCGCATTTTTACTGGTAAAAATTACGCCGGTAAAGTGTGATAAGTCAATTTTTTGACCTCGTAGTTCTTTCGCATCTACACCTTCTACATGAATGAACTGTCTAAAATCAATCTTGATTTTTTCCTTTTTTGCCATTTCAAGATAAGGCGACGACTCGTTGGGAGCAGGTTGTGAAACAAGGATAGATTTAATTTTCATCATTAAATTTTGTTAAAAATATAATATTCTCCAAAGCGCAATGACAGGCGCTATTTGGAGCGTGCAAATATACAAAAATTTATAATACCATTTTATAGGCAAGATATATTGAGGAGAGAAGAGGTAAAGGAGCATTTTTAATAAAAAAACACCGAAAAAACCCCAAAAATAATAATTGTAAAGCAGTGATAAATCTGCATTGATGTAAAATTGGTAAATACACGCCACGAGCAAAACCAAAGAAGCTAAGAAATAAAACTTCGAGGCGGTAAACTGAAAATACGGCCATTTTTCCTGACTGCCGGTTCCCGCAAAATACAGATAACCAAGACCGCTTTTAACTGAATAGAACAGAATTAAAACCCAAAGCGTAAAACCAAATTTATTCAGCTCGTAACCGAAAAGATTCATTTCCCGGATTTTTGCCGGCACAATAGGAATGGTTTGCGAAATTAATGTCGCGAAGGACAGCACAAAAACTGCGCTGATAATTAACCAGCTTAAAAAATTATTGGAAGAATCGGCAAATTTTTGCAATATGAAAACCCGCACCGAAGAATCCCGGTGTAAGTAAAGCAACATGAAAGTATAAAGCAAAATGCAGCCTGTGACAATAAAGGCTACCCAATCATTCTGCTGTACGATTCTAACCAAGAAAAACCTTTTTGCAAAAATAAGAATATTAAGGCTAATTCAACCAAAAATTAAGCAGCTGAACCGCGGATTTAGCTAAATTAGAATTTGAAAAAATAACGGCGGAATAGTTTATCTTTGCACATTAATTTTCCGGATGAAGAAACTCGTCATCATACCTACGTATAATGAGATTGAGAATATCGAAAGTATTATCTCTGCCGTGTTCGCGCTGCAGGAGGATTTCCATATTCTGGTGGTCGATGATTCCTCGCCCGACGGCACTGGTGAAGCCGTAAAAAAAATGCAGCTTTTGCACCCAAAAAATCTTTTTCTAAGCATAAGGAAAGTAAAAGACGGTCTTGGGCAAGCTTATATCCACGGTTTTAAATGGGCGCTGGAAAATAATTACGATTACATTTTTGAAATGGATGCCGATTTTTCGCACAATCCTCAGGATTTGAATAAATTATTTTTAGCCTGTCAAACAGCGGACATGAGCATTGGTTCGCGCTATTCCAAAGGGGTGAATGTAGTCAACTGGCCCATGGGAAGAGTGCTGCTTTCTTATTTTGCCTCGAAATATGTTCAGGCTATTCTTGGAATTCCGATTCACGACACCACTGCAGGTTTCGTGTGTTTTTCCCGAAAGGTTTTAGAAAACATCGGTTTGGAAAACATAAAGCTGAAAGGCTACGGTTTCCAGATTGAAATGAAATTCCGTGCGTACCAGAAAGGATTTAAAATTGTTGAAGTTCCAATAATTTTCACCAACCGCGAACTCGGAACCAGCAAAATGAACGGCGGAATCATCCACGAAGCGGTTTTCGGCGTTTTAAATTTAAAATGGAAAGCACTCATCGGGAAGTTATGAAAAAATTTTGGCTGTTATTTCTGGCTTTTTTTGCTTTTTCCTGCGGAAAATTAATTGATCCACCGAAAAATTTAGTGGAGAAAGAAACCATGTCGGAACTCATCGCAGATTTCGCAATGAACGAACAGCTCACTAGCGTTATTCAAAACCTGAACCTCGACAATGCCACGCGGTACACCTTAAAACAGAAAAAAACCACCGGTAAAGCTTTTACCGAAAGTTATAAATATTACACCGCGACCGGCGAAATTGAAGGCATTTTAAATGACGCCCAAAAAATTGTTTTAGAAAAAGACCCCGCCGCAAAAGTTTACATTGAAAAAAGATTAAAAGAAAACCGTAACGTACCCGTATTTGCACGATAGAATGAAGTCCCAATTTTTTACCATAAATAATACCACACCCGGAAAAGCCCGCGCCGGAACCTTATCTACAGACCACGGCGATATCCAAACGCCAATTTTTATGCCCGTAGGAACTATAGCTTCGGTGAAAACCGTTCATCAGAGAGAATTAAAAGATGACATTAAAGCCCAGATTATTTTAGGAAACACCTATCACCTGAATTTGCGTCCGAAAATGGATGTTATGCAGGCTGCAGGCGGACTACATAAATTCATGAACTGGGATTTACCAATTCTTACAGATTCTGGTGGTTATCAGGTTTTCTCTTTGTCAAAATCAAGAAAACTGAACGAAGAAGGCGTAAAATTTAAATCGCATATCGACGGCAGCACTCATTTTATTTCACCAGAGAAATCAATGGAAATCCAGCGCCAGATCGGTGCCGATATTTTTATGGCTTTTGATGAATGTACGCCGTATCCGTGCGATTATAATTTAGCGAAATCTTCGATGGAAATGACGCATCGCTGGCTGAAAAGATGCATCAGCTGGACTGAAGAAAATCCGGAAATTTACGGCCATAAGCAGCGTTTATTTCCAATCGTTCAGGGTTCTACTTATTCTGATTTAAGGAAAGCTTCCGCGGAATTTATTTCAGAACAAAATGCCGAAGGAAACGCAATTGGCGGACTTTCTGTTGGTGAGCCGGAAGATGAAATGTACCGCATTACCAACGAAGTAACCGACGTTTTACCAAAAGAAAAACCACGATATTTAATGGGCGTTGGTACGCCGTGGAATATTTTGGAAAGCATCGGACTGGGAATTGATATGATGGACTGTGTAATGCCTACCAGAAATGCGCGCAACGCCATGCTTTTCACCTGGGGCGGCATCATGAATATGAAAAATGAAAAGTGGAAAGATGATTTTTCTGCTTTGGACGAACTTGGGACGAGCTATGTAGATTCCGAATATTCCAAAGCGTATGTGCGTCACCTTTTTGCTTCGAAAGAATATTTAGGAAAGCAAATTGCTTCGGTACATAATTTAGCTTTCTATCTGGATTTGGTTCGTGTGGCACGTGAGCACATTGTCGCCGGCGATTTCTATGAATGGAAAGATTCAATTATCCCGCAATTAAAAAACCGACTGTAAAAAATTCCGCCCTCAAAGCATGAAAATTATCGATTTGTATATCATCAAAAAATACCTCGGCACCTTCGGGTTTATGCTGGGACTTTTGAGTATCATCGTTTTGGTAATTGATGTGCAGGCAAAAGCACCGAGAATTGAATCGAACGGCTTCACCGTAAGCGAATTTTTAATTAATTTCTACCCGTTCTGGATCGTGAATTTGGTTATTACATTTATGTCGATTCTGGTCTTTATTTCGGTCATATTTTTCACCTCGAAAATAGCAAATAATACCGAAATTGTTGCGATAATCAGTTCCGGCGCGAGTTTTCACCGTTTTGCGCGGCCGTATTTAATCACGTCAGGAGCTATTGCAGCCGCAGCTTTGCTCATCAATCATTTTGTTTTGCCGCTGGCAAATACCAAAAAAAACGAGTTGGAACCTTACACGTACACCGCAAAAAGCCGTGACCAGTTTACCGGCAATGCGGAAGTTTCCACGCAACTTTCAAAAACCGAATACATTTTCATTAAAAGTTATAACAAAAAAGACAAGCGCGGCTCTGGATTTCTGTATCAGAAATTCGATAAAAAAAGGAATTTAATTTACCAGCTGAACGCTGCAGATTTCTATTGGGAACCGGAAAAAAAGCGCTTTACAATGACCAATTTTTTAGAAAAAACATTTCTGAAAAATGATAAAGAAAAGCTGAATAACGGCAACAGCATGACCAAAGATTTCGGGTTGCCGCCGGAAGAACTTTTCCCCGATGTGTTGCTCGGTCAAAATAAAACCACGCCAGAACTCGTCACTTTCGTGAACCGCGAAAAAGAAAAAGGAAACGCCAACCTGAATACGTACTTAAATGAACTTCACCAGCGCACTTCGATGCCCTTTTCGGTCATCATTCTCACGTTTTTAGCGCTGTCGCTTTCGTCGCAAAAAAAACGCGGAGGTTTGGGTATCAATTTAGCAATTGGTATTGCGCTCGCCTTCGTCTTTGTTTTTTCCTTCGAGGTTTTGAAAGTAGTTTCGCAAAACAAAGGACTTACGCCGCTTGTTGCAATGTGGATTCCAAATTTGGTGTTCGGACCGATCGCATTATTTCTTTATTTCCGGCGCGCGAATCAGTAAAGAAGTTCAATTTCTTTATGGAAAAACTTTTTTAATCCGTCATTTTCTAGATCAACTATCAAAAAACCGGCTTCATCAACTTCTTTGATAATGCCATTTTGTCTTATTTGGTTAATTTCAAAAACCGACACCAAATCTTTCCGGAATAAATTTATATTGAGCTGTTTTAATGTTTTTTTTGAATTTACATTTTTCGAAATATTTTCAACCAGGTATTGGTGAAGCTGTTCGGTCAAAATTTCCAAATCGTGCAAAACACCCGTTTGTGTAAGCAAAGAACCTGCTTTTGACAGATTTCCGAAATCTTTCTGCAGCACATTCAGGCCAATTCCAAACACAAAAAAAGGCTCATTTAGCAGCATTTTTTTTTCTACGAGCAAACCGGCAATTTTTTTATTTTTGATGATGATGTCGTTTGGCCATTTAATCTGAACTTTTTCCGTGGTCAAATTGGCGAGAAAATCGGCCACCAGAACAGCGGTATGGAAATTGAACAAATGGTCGGGAAGGTTTATAGACGAAGTTGGTACAGCCAGAGAATAAGCAATATTTAGGTTTTTGCCAGATTCCCAGGAATTTCCATATTGACCTTTTCCTTTAGTTTGATTAAAAGTGCAGACGGCAACCGAAACCGGGTTTTCTGCAGGTATAAATTCCCCGATTTTTTCTTGTGTTGAAGAACATTCCCGCAGGTAAAACAAGTCGGTCATTTATGAAAACTTTAAGAGTTGGAAAGGCCAAATTTCAGACTAATTAAATAAAAAAACAATAAATTTGCAGATTATACAAAATTTTTAATGAATAAGATACCAGAAAAACAACTTCTAATTGACAAAATCGTAGAAGCTATACAAGATACAAAAGGTGAAGACATCATGATTTTCGACCTTTCTAAAATAGAAAATTCCGTTGCACAAACTTTTATTATCTGCACCGGTAACTCTAATACCCAGGTTTCTGCGCTCGCCGGAAACATCGAAAAAAAAGTAAGAAACGACCTGCACGACAGACCTTGGCATGTAGAAGGAACAGAAAATAACCTTTGGGTTTTATTGGATTATGTTTCTGTGGTGGTGCATGTTTTCCAGCGCGAAACCCGCGAATACTATGATATTGAAGAGCTTTGGGGCGACGCAGCAATAACTAAAATAGAAAATTAATTACAGCATCTGCCGGGGAAAATCCCGCGCAGAATTTTGAAAAAAGATATGAATAATAATAAAGGTTTTAACTGGTTCTTCCCCATCGTTATAGTTGCGTTATTTCTCTTTTTCTTTTCTAATATGAATGGTGATGACACCAATACCATAGATGAAGAAGGATTTTACCAGCTGATGGAGCAAGGCAAAGTAGATAATGTGCTTATTTATAAAGACACCGAAAAAGCGGATGTTTTTCTAACTCAGGCCGCAAAAACGGAAGCGGCGACCAAGCAGGTTCAACAGGAAAGAAGCCCTTTTTCTGCTTTTGATTTTTCACCAAAACCGGATTACACTTTAAGTTTTGGTGATCTGCAGCTTTTCCTGCAAAAATTTGACACAATTAAGGCGGAAAATCCCGCAGTAGCAACTAAAAAAGATTATGGCATTGGTAAAAATCCAATGACCGAATTATTGTTTACCGCAATTTTCTGGATTGCTATTATGGCGCTGTTTTATTTCGTCATCTTCCGCAAGATGATGGGCGGCGGCGGTGGTGGCGGTGGCGGCCAGATTTTTTCAATAGGAAAGTCAAAAGCTAAACTCTTTGATGAAAAAGACAAAGTTAACGTCTCTTTCAAAGATGTTGCAGGTTTGGAAGGCGCAAAAGAAGAAGTGCAGGAAGTTGTAGATTTCCTTAAAAATTCAGATAAATACACCAAATTAGGCGGAAAAATTCCGAAAGGTGTTTTGCTTGTCGGTCCTCCGGGAACGGGTAAAACTTTGTTGGCAAAAGCCGTTGCAGGCGAGGCTAAAGTTCCATTCTTCTCACTTTCAGGTTCCGATTTCGTTGAAATGTTTGTTGGAGTAGGTGCATCGCGTGTACGTGATTTATTTGCACAGGCAAAAGCAAAATCTCCTGCCATTATTTTCATTGATGAAATTGATGCAATCGGTAGAGCAAGAGGTAAAGGAAATATGACCGGCGGAAACGACGAACGAGAAAATACACTCAACCAGTTGCTTACGGAAATGGACGGCTTCGGTACCGATACGAATGTAATCATAATGGCCGCAACCAATCGCGCTGACATTTTGGATAAAGCTTTGATGCGTGCGGGACGTTTCGACCGTTCAATTTATGTTGATTTGCCCGAACTTCATGAAAGACGCGAAATCTTCGATGTGCATTTGGCGAAAATTAAACTGGATGATAATATCGACCGTGATTTCCTTGCGAAACAGACTCCTGGCTTCAGCGGAGCTGATATTGCCAATCTTTGTAATGAAGCCGCTTTAATTGCGGCCAGAAATTCTCACGAATCGGTAATGACACAGGATTTCTTAGACGCTGTTGACCGAATCATCGGTGGTCTGGAAAAGAAAAATAAGGCCATTAAGCCGTCAGAAAAAAGACGCGTTGCCTACCACGAAGCTGGTCACGCTACCATTTCCTGGTTGGTAGAGCATGCTGCACCGCTTTTAAAGGTAACAATTGTGCCACGTGGCCGATCATTAGGCGCAGCCTGGTATCTACCGGAAGAAAGACAGTTGACGACCACTGAACAGATGTCTGATGAACTTTGTGCAACTTTAGGTGGCCGTGCTGCGGAACAAACCATTTTTGGAAATATTTCCACCGGCGCACTTTCCGATCTGGAAAGAGTTACCAAACAAGCGCAGGCCATGGTTACAATTTACGGTTTAAACGACAAATTGGGTAATATTTCATACTATGACAGCTCCGGTCAGTCGGAATACAGTTTCGGAAAACCTTATTCTGATCAAACCGCTAAAATGATCGACGAAGAAATTTCGAAAATCATTGAAACGCAATATCAACGAGCATTGCAAATCCTGAGCGACAACAAAGACAAACTGGATGCTCTCGCAGCAAAACTCCTTGAAAAAGAGGTTATTTTCCGCGAAGATTTAGAAGAAGTTTTCGGTCAGAGAGCCTGGGATCCGGAACTGACCGAAAATCCGGTGTCCAATGCGCATAAAGAAGGAGAACCGGAAGGCGAAGAAATAATCGCACCGGATTCCGGAACACAAATTTAAACCTAAAAAATCCTGATTATTAACCGAAAGAAATAATCAGGATTCTTTTATAAAATTGATTGTTTCTTGAAATATTTTTTATTTTTGTATAACAATCTTATAAATTTCGAAATTGAGTCTATTTAAAAAATTGGTCGGGAAAATATTGAATCAACCTGAAGAAGAAAATGAACAGGATTTGGTTAAACTTGGAGATCAGCTGAAAAATGCTGACCTCGATTATAAGTTTGCGCAATTATTTACCCATTCCGGCGGATTTTTTAATTACTGTGCAGATGAAGCGGAAGCGCTCAATACCTTAAATCATATTCTGAAGATCGAGCAGGTAAAATCGGTTTTTTGCTGGGATCAGGATTTAAAAAATTTCCTCGATGTCATCAGCATTCCTTACACTACCAATCTCGAACTTTTCAACGACTGCGCTTTTATCACCTGTGAATATCTGATTGCTTACGACGGCAGAATTATGCTGTCACACAAAAACATTCTGCATTATCACTCTTCGCGCCTGCCGGAAAAAATTGTTATTATGGCTAATGTTTCGCAAATCGTGACAAATCTGAACGACGCGATGAGCAAAATCAAACGCAACGGAAATATCCGGAATCTCACTTCCATCAGCGGCAGCAATTCAAAATTAGATACTCCGAATAAGGATAATACAAAACTTTTCTTACTTTTGCTGGAAGATTAAAAATCTTTATACGCCGCAAAACCAGCTCAACATTAATTAAAAAATTTTGGATAAAAATCTACTTCTACGCCTTTTTGGTGGTGCTTTATATGGCTTGCTTGTCATCATGTGTACAACTCCACTTGGCGCAGAATGGATTAATTCAGTTTCTCCCGGACTGGTAAAACAGCAGAATCTTTTTTACGGGCTGATGACTTTTTTCCTTTTCGTGGGCGCCGGGGAATGCATACGGATCATGAAATTCGATCCGAAAAGTTGGGAAAAATGGGTCGTTTTCCCCCTTATAATTCTCGTTTTCTACTATTTTTCCAAACGGTTTTTTCAGCACGGTTTTTATTTCAATTTCAACCTTTCCGAAATATTAGCACTTTCCCTCATCGTTATTGCGGTCATCACTTTATTTAAATTTCCTAAGGAATTATACTTTGATAACGGTAAATTAATTTTCACCGTTATTTATACCGCGCTGCCATTTAGTTTCGCTTTAGGTTTACCGAAGTTTTCGATGGTTGAAGAAACATTTACGCTCGAAGTTTTCTTCCTTTTTGTTTTAATTTGGAGCAGCGATTCATTTGCGTTCTTCACCGGAAAATTTTTCGGAAAACACAAAATGGCGCCGAAAATTTCACCGAAAAAAACCTGGGAAGGATTTGCCGGCGGCGTTTTTTTCACCCTTATAATCGGGTATATTATTGAAATGAAATTTCCGGATTTACGTGGAAATTTTATCATCGTAGGATTTTTGGTTTCGGTTTTCGCGCCGTTCGGTGATTTGGTTGAAAGTCAGCTGAAAAGAAATTTTGGCGTGAAAGATTCGGGAAATATAATTCCCGGTCACGGCGGAATTTTAGACCGTTTAGACAGTTTTATTATCTGCGCACCAGTCGTATATTTATACTTTATTTTAGAAAAATTATTTTAAGTTATGAAACTTCATAAAGAATCCAAAGGTACGCTGATAGTCGCGGGCATTGCCTTCACTGTAATCAGTATATTATCGGTTTATTTTTTGGAAATGTGGGGACTGGCTGTGGTTCTGCCGCTGCTCATCATTTATGGCTTAATTTTCTGGTTTTTCCGAGTTCCCAATCGCGATATTTTAAATCATAAAGAAAACGTAATCGCACCGGTGGACGGTAAAGTGGTGATGATTAAACAAGTTGAAGAAACCGAATTCATTCAGGGAAAAGCCATACAGGTTTCTATTTTTATGTCGCCGCTTAATGTTCACATTTGCCGTTTTCCGGTTTCGGGCGACGTTATTTACAAAAAATATCATCCCGGTAAATATCTGGTCGCGTGGCACGAAAAATCGTCCACGGAAAATGAAAGAACTACGATTGCGGTACAAAGTTTAACCAATCATATTGTGGTGTTCCGCCAGATTGCGGGCTATGTGGCGCGCCGCATTGTTTTTAACTGTAATGAAGGTGATACTGCGAAAGCCGGGCACGAATTCGGTTTTATAAAATTCGGTTCCAGAATGGATGTTTTTTTACCTTTAGATGCAGAAATTACCTGCAAAATAGGCCAAAAAACCAAAGGTGGAATTGATACCATTGCGAAAATGAACGCTTAAAATATTTCAAAAATAGCAGCTGAAAAATTCCGGGATTTTTAATTCCGGATTTATTTTTATAATTTTAGAAAACTTTAAAAACACTTTCACATGAAATTTTCCCTGCTATTTCTGCTTTTTTTTGGGTTTTGCCTAAGTTCGTGCGACGATTCTAAAAAAGAAAATCAGCTGAAAGAGCGCGAAAAAAATCTCCTGCTGCGCGAAACGGAATTTGCTGTAAAAAAGCAGGATTACGAAAGTTTACTGGCACTGCGCGACAGCTTAGAAAACGCGGAAAACACTGCGGATACTATAGCGGCTACTTTATTACCGCAAAATATTCTCGGAAAATGGAACGGAAAAATGGTCTGTACAGAATCCAGTTGTGCAGAACACGTCATTGGTGACCAACGTAATGATACGTGGATAATCTCTGCGCAGCAGGTAATCATCATTAATAAAAGTGGTAGTGAGCATATCTACACTGCGAAATTTACCGGCTCGGAAATAAAGATGAGTTCCCTCAACAACACTACCAGTCCTAACAAATCCGATATCACCTTGCAGGTTCCTGCTGAAATTACCGACCGCATTAAAGGAAACCGCGAGCTCACAGGTAAAGACTGCGTTTCGAAATTTTCTGTTGAACTGGAAAAAATCAAAAACTAAAGATGTTTACAATGTTAACAGTCTCGCAGTTTGACCTTCCACTGGAAGATCCTGTACTGAAGTTTTTGGTGGTTTTAATTATTATTCTTTCCGCGCCGCTTCTTCTCAATAAAATTAAAGTTCCGCATCTTCTCGGTTTAATTATCGCCGGCGCCGCAGTTGGACCGAACGGTTTTAATGTGCTCACACGCGACAGCAGCATTGTGGTTACAGGCACCACGGGATTGCTTTACATTATGTTTTTGGCCGGCTTGGAAATCGATATGGCGGAATTCAAAAAAAACAAGTGGAAAAGTATGGGTTTTGGTGCTTATACTTTTGTAATTCCGTTTATAATGGGTATTGTGGCTGCGCACTATATCTTAGATTTTAACTGGCTGACTTCATTTTTGTTTGCGAGTTTATTTTCTTCGCACACTTTAATTTCCTACCCACTTGTTAGCAAATTGGGTGTCGTAAAAAATCGCGCGGTAAATATTACAGTTGGCGGAACCGTGATCACCGACATTGCCGCGCTTCTTGTTTTAGCAGTTGTCGTTGGGATGACTACCGGGCAGGTAAATGCAGCTTTCTGGACAAAACTTTCAGTCGGAATTATACTTTTCGCAGCTGCGGTTCTTATTGGTTTTCCTATAATTGCACGGTGGTTTTTTAAGAAAGTCAGCGATAAAATTTCGCAGTATATCTTCGTACTTGTCATGATTTATTTTGCGGCGCTTTTAGCAGAACTCGCCGGTATTGAAGCCATTATTGGTGCTTTCCTTGCAGGTTTGGCACTAAATAAATTAATCCCGCATACTTCATCCTTAATGAACCGTGTGGAATTTGTGGGCAACGCCATTTTTATTCCTTTCTTTTTGATCAGCGTTGGGATGCTCATCGATTTTACGGTTTTTTTCAAAGATTTTGAAACCATAAAAGTCGCCATTTTAATGATGATCATTTCCATTGGTGGGAAATACCTGGCTTCGGTAGCTACGCAGAAAACCTTTTCCTATTCCAAGGCGGAAGGCGGTATTATTTTCGGTTTAAGCTCGGCTTCAGCGGCGGCAACTTTAGCAACGGTTACGGTTGGTTATAATATTATCATTGGTGAAACGGACCTGGGCGAACCCATCCGTTTGCTTGATGAAAGTATTCTGAACGGAAGTATCCTGCTGATTTTGGTTTCGTGTACCATTTCGTCATTTGTGACGCAGAAAAATGCTGAAGAAATATTGCAACAGGACAACGAAGACACGATGGATGAAACCAATCCTGAAACCGAAAATATTTTAATGGCGATCAACGAAATAGAAACGGTAGAACCCATGACCAATCTTGCGTTATTGATCCGTTCCAAAAGCACCGCCGAAAATGTTTTTGCTTTAAATATTATTAACGAAGAAAAAAACGACTCTTCCAAGAAAAACGCCGAAAAAATTCTTGAATTAGCTGTACAGGGCGGTGCCGCAACGGATATTAAAATTACGCCGCTTACGCGCTATGACACCGATGTAATTTCCGGAATTTCAAATGTGATTAAAGAATATGACATTACCGATTTATTGATTGGTATTTCGGGCAAAAAAGGCTTTTCACCGAGTTTTGTATATAATCTGTATAGCGGATATTTGAATAATAAAACCGCAAATGTATTGGTTTATCAGGCGATTCAGCCGGCGTCGACCATCCAGCGGTATTTTGTTATTTTGCCAAAAAATGCCGAAAAAGAGCCGACTTTTTTCCATTCACTATTAAAAGTGTGGAATATTGCTCGGAATTCCGGTTCGAAAATAGATTTCTACGGAACCGATGAAACCATCGCGGTGATTGAAAAAATCCGGAAACGGGCGAACATTGAGGCAAGTTTCATTATTTTCAACAACTGGTTTGAAATCAAAAAAGTTTTTGAAAAAATGAAAGACAACGATGGTTTGATCATGATTATGGCGAAGCGCAATATGGTTTCCTATCTCCCGCAAATGCAGCGTTTGCCGGATTACCTGAATGACCATTTCCGCGAACGTAATTTCCTGCTCATTTATCCATCGCTTCCAAAAGCTGAAGATTACCGGAAAGATACTCGGGACATTGCCAACGCGAAGGACTTTGTGGAAATTGGTAAAATAGTTGGCCGGCTTTTCAAATAAAAAAAGGAGCATTTTTCAATGCTCCTTTTATTTTCTAAAAATTGTCGTTATATCGGCACAAAAACAACGGCAGCAACTGCCGCGGCACCCACAAGAAGCGAAGTCAAAACATCTGTTTTTCGCACGGTGCGAACATCAGATTTGTTGATTACCACATCTTCTCCAGATTTCAGCTTGCCATAAATCTTTTCTTGATCCTGTTTCAGGACTTTCACTTTCCTTGTTCCCTCGTTTGCGGTTTGCACCCGGTACGTATTGTAAAGCTCCAAAGAATTGGTTCTCATTGGGTGTTGCGGTGTTACCACCAAGGTTTGACATGACGTTAAAAACGTTAGAAATAAAAATATTGGAAGTAGTTTTCTCATTTTAAAAATATTTTTTGCAAATCTAAGAAATAAAAATCTTACCAAAAATGCAACATTATGTTAAATTTGTATTAAAGATTTAAAGCCTTGGAAATCAGCCAACTTTCGCTCCAACACGCCTGAAAATTGAAGCCGCCGGTTACTGCATCAATATTTAAAACCTCACCGGCGATAAAAAAATTGGGAAGAATTTTAGATTCCATTGTTTTGAAGTTGATTTCTTTCAGCTCCACGCCGCCCGCGGCGACAAATTCATCCTTATAAGTTGACTTTCCGGTAACCTGCATTTTGTTTTCGCAGAGATTTTCCAGAATTTTTGCCATTTCAGGTCCGGAAATTTGTGAAATATTTTTATTTAAATCTATTTTTGAAAGCCACAGAATGCGGTGCCAGAAACGCGTAGTGATGTCGAAAATTTTCGAGCTTCCGATGTTCTTTTTTGGATTTTCTTTTTTGAAGTTGACGATGATTTCTTCCGCTGTTTCCTTTTCAAGACCTAAGAAATTCACCACGATTTCAAATTTATATTTCAAATCTGCTAATTCGCGCGCCTTCCACGCGGAAATTTTCAAAATCGCCGGACCGGAAAGTCCCCAGTGTGTAATCAGCATCGGACCAGATTCTTCCATTTTCAGCTGCGGAATCGAAACTTCGGCATTTGCGAAACTGGTTCCCATCAAATCCTTTAAAGTTTCATTTTTGATGTTGAACGTGAAAAGCGACGGTACCAAATCCACGATTTTATGACCGAGATTTTGAAGTAATTTTAAAGATTTTGGAGAACTTCCGGTGGTAAAAATCACGTAATCAGCGGCATATTTTTCTGTGTTCGTCGTTACCAAATATTGGTTTTCATTTTTTTCGATGTCGAGGACAACGGATTTGGTACGAACTTCAAAACCTTTTTTCTGAACTTCGTTCACCATTGCATTAATAACAGTTTGCGACGAATTGCTTTCCGGAAAAATACGGTTATCAGCTTCGATTTTTAAGGGAACATTTCGGTTTTCAAACCATTCCATAGTGTCGCCCGGTTGAAATTTATGAAAAACGCTGAGCAGTTCTTTATTTCCGCGCGGATAAAAATTAACCAATTCGCGCGGATCGAAGCAGGCGTGCGCAACATTGCAGCGACCACCGCCCGAGATTTTCACTTTCTGCAAAACATCAGAATTCTGTTCTAAAATGGTTACTATAAATTTGGTTTCATCGAGGTTTGCCGCACAGAAAAATCCTGCTGCGCCGCCGCCGATAATAATGATTTGCTTTTTTTCCATAAAATAACCGTTAGAATCTGAAAGCCTGAAATAAAAATTCGGCCTTATTTGGTGCAAAAATACCATTTTTCTAACCCATCATTATTGCTTAATTTTGGGAATTATAAAATAACCTGGTTTCGATACGCAGCCCGCGCCCCGGCTTGAGTGGAGCTCTCCGCCGCGGCGGAAGCGGGAACGGAAGACGGAACAAGGCGCCCAAAAAAAATTCATAAAAATATGTCTGATTTTCATTATAAATTTGAGGTTCGCTGGAGCGACATCGACGCAAATAAGCATCTCGCCAATTCTTCTTACGTAGAATATTGCGCGCAAACGCGGATGGCTTTTATGCGCACGCACAAAATGGGCCTTAAAGAGCTGAGTTACTGGGGAATTGGTCCGGTAATTCTGCATGAACGGTATTCGTTTTTCAAAGAAATTTATGCTGATCAAACGGTTTTTGTAACCGCAGAAATTTCCGGCATGTCGGAAGATGCGAGCATTTACCAGTTTGTACATAAATTTTATCTGCCAGACGGCACGCATTGCGCCACCGCCGAAGCAACCGGCGTTTGGATCGACACGATGCTGAGAAAATCTACCACACCGCCGGATGATATCCTGGAAGTTTTGGAAGAGTTTAAAAGCGAAAATGTAACCATGCTTACGCGTGCAGATTTGAAAAATTTGCCGTTCAAACCGGAAAATATTGAGCCCTTTCATAAGCACGGAACTTTTACCTGGAAAAGGAAGAATGATGAAAAAACGCCCGAATAGCGGCGAATTTTTCTGAAAATAAAAATAAAAAAATTATGCTGGAAGATAAAAATTTGGAGCTCACGCCTATTTCTGCGTACGGAGAATTTGGCTTGATCAAACACCTCACCGAAAACTTTAGTTTTGAAAATACCTCCACGGAAATTTCCATTGGTGATGACGGCGCGGTGATTAATCCGGAAAACCAAAAAGTGGTTTTAACCACGGATATTTTAGCCGAAGGTGTACATTTTAATCTCGGTTATGTGCCGCTGAAACATTTGGGTTATAAAGCCGTCGTGGTAAACCTGAGCGATATTGCTGCGATGAATGCAAAACCGACACAAATTTTGGTCGCAATTGCAGCTTCAAACCGTTTTCCGGTGGAAGCTTTGGAAGAGATATACGCCGGAATTTCGCTGGCGTGTAAACATTATAATGTAGATTTAGTTGGTGGTGACACCACGAGTTCAAATTCAGGTTTGATCATCAATATTACGGCTGTTGGTCTGGAAGTTTCTGAAAAAATAGTGACCCGAAGCGGCGCAAAAGTTAATGATTTACTTGTCGTAACGGGAGATTTGGGCGGCGCTTATATGGGACTACAGATTTTGGAGCGCGAACATTCGGTTTTTTTAGCAAATCCGAATATGCAGCCGGAAATGGAAGGTTACGATTATATTCTGGAAAGACAGCTGAAGCCTGAAGCGCGGACTGACATTAAAAAAACTTTGGAAGAGCTGGACATCAAACCAACTTCCATGATTGATATTTCGGACGGTTTGTCATCGGAAACATTGCATCTTTCTGATCAAAGTAAAGTTGGTTTCCGGATTTATGAAGAGAAAGTTCCGATGGATTCTCTCACCATTTCCACGGCGGAGGAATTAAATTTAAATCCCATCATGTGCGCATTAAGCGGCGGTGAAGATTATGAATTGCTTTTCACCATTTCACCAAACGATTTTGAGAAGATCAAAAATCACCCGGATTTCACGTTGATTGGTCATGCCGTAGATTTGGATCAGGGAAATTTCCTTGTAGCGCGCGGAAGTAATGAGTTAATTGCGCTTAATGCCCAGGGCTGGGACGCTTTCCTGAATCGCGGAAAATAGAAAAAAAGGCCGTTTTAGCAGCAAAAAAAATCCCAATCTTGCGATTGGGATTTTTTATATTTTAAAACACTTTTTGTTAAGCGTTCGGTTCAATAGATACAAATGATCTGTCGTTTGCTTTCTTTCTGAAAACTACTTTACCATCAACTAACGCGTGCAAAGTATGGTCTTTCCCCATACCTACGTTTTCACCAGGATGGTGTTGTGTACCTCTTTGTCTCACGATAATGTTACCGGCAATAGCTTCTTGACCTCCGAAAATCTTAACACCTAATCTTTTAGAATGCGATTCTCTACCGTTTTTGGAACTACCAACTCCTTTCTTATGTGCCATTTTATTTTAAGGTTTTTGGGTTAAAATTATTCAGCGCTTTCGCTGGTTTGGGTTTCTGTAGCTACAGGCTCAGTTGCTGCTGCTTCTTTTTTGGCTTTCGGTGCAGCTTTTTTCTCTTTTTTGTTGTTATCAAAACCAGTGATACCGGTGATAACGATTTGAGTTAAAGACTGTCTGTGACCGTTTTTCTTTTCGTAACCTTTTCTTCTTTTTTTCTTGAAAATGATAACTTTATCAGCTTTTACGTGATCAAGAATTTCAGCATCAACAGTGATACCGCTTACAGCTGGGGCGCCGATGGTTGTAGAACCGTTTACAGTTAAAAGAACTTTATCGAAAGAAACTTTTCCTCCTTTATCGCCTTTCAAACGGTTTACAAACAACTTTTGGTCTTGCTCAACTTTATATTGAAGCCCTGCTATTTCTACAATTGCAAACATTGTTTATAAATTTTGTTAGTTAATTCGAGGTGCAAAAATAAGAAATTATTTCGAGTTATCCACAACGCAGCAAAAAATTTCGCAGCAGATTTAATTTCAGGGAGTTGAACGGATTTAATAAAATTGAACTCATTTAAAAAATAACCGGCTAAATAGGCATTTTTTTAAGTATTTTTGATTTTCAGTAACCGCTTATGAAAAGAGATCTTTATATTGATTTTGCAAAAGGTTTTGCCACACTTTCTATCATATTCATCCACACTGTGTTTTGGTCCGGGCAATATTATGTACCGACAGAAGTTCGCGTGCTCTCTTTGCTCATTGATGTTCCATTATTTTATGCTTTAAGCGGTTTAACCTCCGGCGGAAATGTTGAAAAAACCCTGTACCGACTGCTAAAACTGCAGATCACCTACATGATTTTCGTGACTTTTCTCTTTTTTCTCGATTATCTCTTTAAAGTTTTCGGACTGAATTTTTTCGGCCTTGAATGGATGAAAAATTTCTATTCAACTTTCGGAACTAAATATGTCCCAAACAATATTTCCCCAGTTCCACAATGGCAAAATCTCGGAAACTGGTATCTTCACCAATATACCAATGCGGATACTTTTCCTGTGGTAATGGGAAGTTTTTGGTATCTGAAAGTCTACTTTATTCTGACGGTTTTTGGCGTTTTAATCTTAAGATTTTTTTCAAAACACGTCAATTGGTTTATCGCGATTTGTTTTGGTTTGACGCTGATTTTCAACTTACTGCCGCATTACTATCCGACCGGACAAGTTGGTTATGTCGCATTTTACCTCGGAATATTTTTGGTGGCGAACCAGCTGAAAGGCAAAAAAATCCCCACGAAATGGATTCCTTTTCTCTACGGAATTTTATTCCTTATTTTAATTCTGCTCTTCTGGAATTACGGTAAAGATTTATTTTTAAGAATGAACAAAATGAAATTTCCGCCCAAATTGCTCTATATTTTTTGGTCGGGGTTTTCGCTGCTCACGCTTTTGGTTTTGTACAATCGCCTGAAAATCGGAAAAAACAATTTCATCACCTATATCGGCAAAAACGCTATTTTCTACTATTTTGCGCAGGGCATGAGTTCATCTTTAATCTATTTCATTGTTGTTCCGCTTCAGGAGAAGCTGCCGTGGGGCGCATTTTTACTGATTATGTTTTTGCTGAATTTTGGTTTAGCAGTTGCCATCGCGGAAGGTTTGAAAAAATTGGACGTTTTAGGCTGGAAAATTTTAGAATTTCTGCGTAAAAAAACTGCTTCAGCATAACCGAAGCAGTTTCATATTGAGAGAAAAGAAATTAGTCTCTTCTATTTCCGCGCGCTACCACCGCAATCAGGATAATTAACAAAATCGCACCAATTACCCAATAAAGCGGGTTGGTAAACCATTCTTCAGTGCTGGTAGTTTTTGTTGTCGTTACATCAACACCCACGTCAGGAGTATTTGTGGTTGTTTGCGCAAATGTCATCACGCTGAAAAAGAAAGTCAATACGAAAATTCCGAATTTTTCAAATCTGTTTGTTAATGCTGTTGTGTTCATAATTTATTTTTTTAATGTTAATTTCTATTTATTCAACATTTATGCCACCAGAAAACCGATATGGTAAATATACTTAAAATTTTTTACGATATCAAGAACTTTGGCGAACATAATTCGCTGTGCTTTAAATTATTAAATTTGTAAAAAATTCATCATGTTCAAATTAAGATTGCTCACCGATCCGCGCTGGGCAAATATTGCAGAAGGTAACCTGGAAGAAATACTTACCGATCACGCCTGGTGTGAGCAAAAAGCGACTTCCAATGCCATTTCGCTTATCACCATGCTGCCTGAATACCCTACGATTATTACGGAACTTATAAAAATCGCGCAGGAAGAGCTGGAGCATTTTCAAATGGTGCACGAAATCATTAAAGCACGCGGCTACGAATTTGGCCGCGAGCGAAAAGACGATTATGTAGGTCAGCTTTTAAAATTTATCCGCCAGGGCGGAACGCGCGATGAGCGAATTATCGACAGAATGCTTTTTGCCGCGATAATTGAAGCACGCAGCTGTGAGCGTTTCCGCGTCCTTACCGAAAACATTAAAGACGAAGAATTGAAAATCTTCTATAAAGAGCTCATGATTTCTGAAGCCAATCATTACACCACTTTCATTGGTTTTGCCCGAAAACTTGGAGATCCCGAAACGGTGAACAAACGCTGGGAAGAATGGCTGGATTATGAAGCTGAAATCATAAAATCGTACGGAAAAAAAGAAAGCATCCACGGCTAAAATTTCCCATTAAAAAAGCTAAATTTTGCCTATTTTTACCGGTAGAATTTTAGTATTTCCTACGAAAGCAGATGAACAAACAGAAAATCGAAAACATCCTCAATGTCCTGGCAAAATCGTTTTTCCAGGGTTTGCTTATCATCGGACCTTTCGCGCTCACCGTGTGGATAATCTGGTACGTAGTTTCCAGCATCGATAATATTGTACCGGCACTTTCCGAGCAGGTTTACCCGGGAATTACCTTTCTGATCGTTATCTGTACCATCACTTTGGTGGGTTTTGTGGGGAATAAATTTATAATCGGCCGCGTCATCGTCGACAGTTTCGATTATTTGCTGGAACATACACCCGGAATCAAATTTATTTATACGTCGCTGAAAGATGTTATGACTTCTTTTGTTGGCGACAAAAAGAAATTCAACGTCCCGGTTCTCATTAAAACTTCCGATAATCCCGATGTTTGGCGAATTGGTTTTCTTACCCAAAGCGATCTTTCTTCCGTCGGTTTTCCGGATTATGTTTCTGTGTATTTGCCGCATTCTTACGCGGTTTCCGGTTGGGTGGTTTTCGTACTTGCGACCAATATTGTTACTTTAGAAAACGTAAGCGCAGCACAAGCCATGAAGTTTGCTGTGAGCGGCGGCGTTGCCGGTTTTCATTCAGATGACAACGTTTTTAAGGCTCCGGAGTGATTTCATTTAGAAATTCCAGATTTTTTGCCTTTTTAACGCCAAATTTTTTTAATAAAAATTAAAGAAGAAAGTGAAAGTTATCTTCTCGTCATCTTAAACCTCAACTCCTATGAAATTACCTTACGCAGAACCTTTCAGAATAAAAATGGTCGAAGAAATTCACCAATCCACTCGTGCAGAAAGAGAAAACTGGCTGAAAAATGCCGACTACAATTTATTTAATTTAAAATCTTCCCAGGTTTTTATCGATTTGTTAACCGATTCCGGCACCGGCGCCATGAGCGACCAGCAATGGGGCGCTTTGATGACCGGCGACGAGAGTTATGCAGGTTCCAGAAGTTTCGAAAAATTGCACGAAACAGTGCGGAATATTTCCGGTTACAAATATCTTTTGCCGACACATCAGGGGCGCGCGGCGGAAAATGTGCTCTTTTCAGTTTTGGTGAAAGACGGCGACGTGATTCCGGGAAATTCCCATTTCGACACCACAAAAGGTCACATCGAAATCCGAAAAGCCCACGCCATTGACTGTACCATTGATGAAGCTTTCGATATTAATGATACACACCTTTTCAAAGGTAACATCGATTTAAAAAAATTGGAGGAAGTTTATAACACCTATCCGAAGGAAAAAATTCCGTTTTGCTTAATCACCATTACCTGCAATTCTTCGGGCGGACAGCCGGTTTCACTGGAAAATATGAAGGCGGTGAAAGAACTTTCAGATCGCTACCGAATTCCTATTTATTTTGATTCAGCGCGTTTTGCGGAAAATGCCTATTTTATAAAAATGCGCGAAAAAGGTCAGGAAAACCGCACCATTAAAGAAATCGCGAAAGAAGCTTTTTCTTACGGCGTCGGCATGACGATGAGTTCTAAAAAAGATGGTTTGGTAAATATCGGTGGATTTATCGCGCTGAACGATGCAGAAATCTTTAAAAAAGCTTCCAATTTCACCATTATTTTCGAAGGTTTCATTACCTACGGTGGCATGGCAGGTCGCGATATGGCTGCGCTGGCGGTTGGTTTAAATGAAGCTACTGAATTCGAATACCTTGAAAGCCGGATTTCTCAGGTGGAATATTTGGGAAATAAATTAATTGAATACGGAATTCCCGTGCAGAAACCAATTGGTGGTCACGCGGTTTTTATTGATTCTCTTGGTTTTTTACCAAATATTTCCCGCGAAGAATTTCCGGCGCAAACTTTAGCGAATGAAATTTACAAGGAAGCCGGAATCCGCACGGTGGAAATTGGGACTTTGCTGGCCGATCGAGATCCGGAAACGCGCGAAAACCGTTATCCAAAACTTGAACTGGTGAGACTTGCAATTCCACGCCGAACGTACACCAATAATCATATGGATTATATTGCCGCGGCAATCAAAAATGTTTACGACCGCCGGAATGAAATTACGAAAGGTTATAAAATCGTGTGGGAGTCTGAAATTCTCCGGCATTTTACCGTTCAGTTGAAAGAAGCTTAAAACTTTTAATTGAAGGCAATTCGCTCAAAAACAAAAAATCGCTTCATTTGAAGCGGTTTTTTTATTGATATCGAAATAATTTTCACAGCAATCGTATTATTTCATATTTTTATAAAAAATTTGCCAATGAGCCACGGAAAACTTCGGGAAGAAAAAAACTGCCTGAATTGCGGTCATATCGTCGAAGAAAAGTTCTGTCCGAACTGTGGCCAGGAAAACACCGAAACGCGGAGACCGTTCCACTATCTTTTCACGCATTTTATTGAAGACCTTACGCATTACGACGGTCAGTTTTGGGGAAGCATAAAAAATTTGCTCTTCAAGCCGGGAAAATTAACACAAACTTATCTGGAAGGGAAAAGACAGCGTTACGTACCGCCGGTAAAACTTTATATTTTCATCAGTTTTATCACCTTTTTTCTGTTCTCCATATTTCCACCGTTTAATATTGATTTTAATGAAGGCGCCAGTTCAAAAGAATTAAAGCAAACCAAAGTTTTCAGCGACGCAAGTGCCGCGGTTTTACAGCAAAAGATCGACAGCCTGAAATCACTCCCGAACATGAGCCATGAAGATTCCGTAGCGCTGCAAAAAGTTTCTGCCGCCATGGTGGATTCGGCTGCCATGGGAAATCTCGCAGAAACCTTTGATATGGATAAATCGCTGGATGCGGACATGAAATTTTTAGGTTACACGCACAAAAAAGCTTACGATTCGGCGCGTGTAATAAATCCTGGAATGTTTGATTTCATTAAAAAACCGGTGGCGCACAAGTTTTTTGAACTGAAAGAAAAAGGCGCAAAAAAGGGCGATATTTTAAAGAACTTTGCGTTGACTTCTTTTCACAATCTGCCAAAAGCGCTCTTTATTTATTTGCCGTTGTTTGCCTTCTTTTTATGGATTTTCCATAACAAGAAAAGATGGTGGTATTTTGACCACGGCGTTTTTACGCTGCATTATTTCGCTTTTCTTTTGCTGAATATCTTACTGCTTTATCTGCTTTATAAACTTAGCACGATGATCAGCTCCTCGTTTGTGAACTTTTTAATTTATTTGCTCATCACCGCGCTTTTTATTTACAACGTGGTTTACTTCTTTTTGGCGCACCAGCGCGTTTACAAAACCAAAGGCTTCCGCAGTTTTATATTGGGGACCGCACTATTTATGGTAAATTTCTTCGCATTTTTGTTTTTATTACTAGGTCTTGGGGTCATCAGCTTTTTGATGATTCATTAAATCTTTCACCCTTTAAAAGAAGAAAAAAAAGAAATCCTAACCCCGATCGCAGCGGCATCCTTTATCCCGGGAGCGTCCGGGATAAAGATACAGCGGAGAGCGGGCTGCCATCTTGGGGCACATGCAAACCCTTGTTGTTTCTAAAAAAAATACCCGCCTAAAGACGGATATTTTTTCATTTTACCGGAAATTTATGCTTCCTGCAGCGGTGCATTTTTCCTTACGACTTCCTGCTGCACGTTCATTGGAACGAGCTGGTATTCGGCGAACTTCATGGTGAATTTCGCACGGCCGCCGGTAATTGAGCGCAAGGTTGAGCCGTAATCGTCCAGCTCCGCAAGCGGCACATACGCTAGAATTTTTTGGTAATGTTTTTCGGAATCCATGCCGGAGATGATGGCACGTCGTGTCTGCAAATCGCCCATTACATCACCAGTATCTTCATCCGGACACAAAATTTCCAACGCATAGACCGGTTCTAAAAGCTGCGGATTTGCGCGGTGAAAAGCATCGCGGAAGGCGCCCGCCGCGGCAAGCTGGAAGGAAATATCATTTGAATCTACGCTGTGCATTTTGCCGTCGTAAACGGTTACGCGAACGTTTTGGCAACGCGAACCGGTCAGCGGTCCGGATTCCATCTGCTGCATAATGCCTTTTTTTATAGCGCCGATGTAGCGGTTGTCGATAGCGCCGCCCACGATGCACCAGTAAAAAGCGAGTTTTCCGCCCCACGGCAATTCTTCAATGTCTTTCTGGCGGATGTTAACTCCGGTGGGTTCTTCCATTCCGTCATAATAATTTTCCAGGCGAAGATGAATTTCTGCGAACTGACCCGCGCCGCCGGATTGTTTTTTGTGGCGGTAATCCGCATCAGCTTTTCCGGTAATGGTTTCGCGGTACGGAATTTTCGGTGCGGCAAATTTCATTTTTACACCGAATTCTTTTTCCAAGCGCTGCGTCACCAAATCCAGATGCAGCTGGCCCTGACCGTGCAAAATGGTTTGTTTGAGTTCTGTTGATTGTTCCACCACCAAAGTTGGGTCAGAATCCTGAATTTTGTGCAAGGCAGCAACCAATTTTTCCATATCGGATGAAACATCGGTGAAAATCGCTTTACGAATTCGGCTTTCCGGGAATTCCATAGGTCGGATTTTGCGGTTCAAGCCTTTGGAATTTAAGGTATGATTGGAACGGGAATTTTTGAGTTTTACGGTAACCCCTAAATCGCCCGCGACCAGTTCATCCACAGCAATCCGGTCTTTCCCTTCGGCTAAAAAAACCTGCGAAATGCGTTCAATTTCTCCGTTTTCTGCATTCACGAGTTCATCGCCGGGCTTGAGTTTTCCACTCAGAACTTTAAAATACGAAACCATGCCGACTTGCGGCTCCGACGTGGTTTTATAAATAAATATCGTGGTTTTATCGTTGGGATCATAAGAAATTTCTTCACCGTTTTCCAGTTTGCGTGCCGGTCTATCGGCTGGCGACGGTGCAATGTCATCAATAAAGCCCATGAGGCGGCCGCTTCCCATATCTTTCAAGCCACTGGTGATGAAAACCGGGAAAAACTGCTGTTTTGCGAGTGCAAGCGTAATTCCCTGGGCGAGTTCTTCTTCAGACAGATTACCTTCTTCGAAGTATTTTTCCATGAGGCCGTCTTCATTTTCTGCGGCGATTTCCACCAAAGCGTTGTGCATCGCGTTTGCTCTTTCCAGTTCACTTTCAGGAATGGGTTTTTTCTCGGGCTTACCACCATCAGCCGGAAAAACGTACATTACCATCCGCAAAGCATCGATGATGGAATTAAAGTTTGCACCGGAATTATAGGGAAACTGCAGCGGAAGTAACTTCGGTCCGAAACGTTCTTTTGCCTGCTCTAAAGTTTTTTCGAAATCAGCTTTTGGGTGGTCCATTTGGTTGATGACAAAAATCGCGGGAGTTTTGTATTTTTCAACACATTCCCAAACGAGTTCGGTCCCAACTTCCACGCCGTTTGCGGCATTCAAAACAATTATCGCCGTGTCAGCCACTTTTAAAGACGAAACCACCTCACCGATAAAATCATCAAATCCCGGTGTATCAATCATATTAATCCTGTTATTTCGCCAGTTTACAAACATCTGGTGCGAAAAAATAGTTTTTCCTTTCTCGTGTTCCAGGTCGGTATAGTCGCTCACCATGTTGCGTAAATTTACGCTGCCACGGCGCTTAATCGCCCCGCCTTCGTACATCATTGTTTCTATGAGCGTAGTTTTGCCGCTGTCCGAATGGCCCAGCAAGACTACATTTCTCAGGTTTTTGGTATTAGCACTCATCTTATTTTGGTTTAATAATTTAATGGAAATGCTAAAAAGGAAATGATTGGCATTTGATTTTTAGGTAGTTAAAGTTACGAAAGATTTAAATCAACGGTGAAAAAGTAAATTGAAAAAAAAGTGATATTTAGCACCTAAAAAAGCTGATGTTTTTTAAAGTGTTGAAAGTTGGTTCAACTTAATTATCGTTAAATTTGCAAGAAGCAACTCTTACTATGAAGCAATTCTCCGCCAAACGCAGCGTTCAGATTTTAGGATATCTTTTAAAGGAATACGGCATTTTTGATGTTGTGATTTCTCCGGGATCCCGAAACGCGCCGCTGGCGATTCATTTCTCGGAAATGGATGAACTGAATTGCTTCAGCATCGTTGATGAACGAAGTGCAGGATTTGTCGCGCTCGGAATGGCTCAAAGTCTTAGAAAACCGGTTGCTGTAACGTGCACTAGCGGTTCAGCGGCAGCGAATTATTATCCGGCCGTTACCGAAGCTTTTTTCCAGAATACACCGATTTTAATTCTCACCGCTGACCGCCCGACCGATTATGTTGATTTGTTCGATGGACAAACCATCCGCCAAAAAGATCTTTATCATCAGCATTCATACGGTGATTTTCAGCTTTTAGAAGACGAAAAAGAAAATGCTGATGAAGAAAATTTCAGCATCATTAAAAAAGCAATTGAAACCTGTTTTGAGCGCCAGGGACCGGTTCATATTAATATTCCGTTGGGAGAACCGCTGTATGAGCTGGTTTCAGAATTGCCGAAGCTTCCGCCGGTGGAAAAAACCATCCGGAAACCACAGTTTGAATTTACACCAAATTTCCCTGCAGACTGGAATACCGCAAAACGGATTATGATTTTGGTTGGTACGCGCGATCACAGCGAAGAGCTTGAAATGCAGTTATCGCAACTGGTGAAAAATCATAGCGTTGTTGTTTTAAAAGAAGCCAACTCGAACTTGCGTCAGGAGAAATTTTTTGGGCATATAGACCGGTATATTTTCAATTTTACCGATGAAGATTATAAAACTTACGCACCGGATTTGCTGATTACCATTGGTCAAAACGTAGTTTCCAAGAAAGTAAAGCAATTTCTACGCAACGCAAAACCGGAAAACCATTGGCACATCGATGAGTTTTGGCATCCAGACACGTTTTTTTCGTTAAGCGAAAAAATAAAAACCACGCCGGAAAAATTCTTTGCTAAAATGCTCAATTTTATCAAATTGGAACCGAGTGCTTATTACAATTTATGGGATGTGCTGCGTGATAAAAAAGATGCAAAACACGCTGAATATTGCCTGACAAGGCCATTCTCGGATTTTAAATTTTTTGAAATTTTAGCCGCTAAACTGCCAAAAAATATTAATTTACATATCAGCAATTCTTCTGCGATCCGCTACGCACAACTTTTCGATTTTCCGAACAACAACATTTACTGCAACCGCGGCACGAGCGGTATTGATGGTTCAACTTCCACCGCCATGGGTTATGCGATGAAAAGTCCGGTACAAACGCTTTTAGTCACAGGAGAAATCAGCTTTTTTTACGACATCAATGGTTTGTGGAACAATTATATTCCGCCGTACACCCGAATTATTATTTTCAATAATGGCGGCGGCGACATCTTTAAAATTATTCCGGGACCGAGTTCTACAAATGCGTTAGACGAATTTATCATGACCACGCACCATAAAAATGCGGAACACTTGGCGAAACATTTTGGTTTTGGTTACACGAAAGTTGATGAGGAAGAAACCCTGATTCGCGTTTTGAATAATTTCTTTAAAGCTGATGAAAAACCCAAAATCCTCGAAGTTGATACTTCGGAAATTGAAAATGCAGAAATTTTAAAGGAATATTTTAAGTTTTTAAAATAAATTTTAAAAAGCTTCAGCTCCCGGTTTTTGCGGCAAATTTTTAATTTTAGAAATCGGGTAAATCAGCTGATCATCCAGATTATTCATGGCGTTAATGAGCTGAAAATGGCTGAAATCGTGAATGTTTTGAAGTGTAATTTCAGATTCCTTAATTTTTTTGGTTTTCAGTAAATGTTGTCTTTGAACGCCGTTCAGCAGAAAGCTTTTCGGCGTAAACCAATCTTTGCCTTTTTTGAAAATTAGATTTGAGTAAGATGTGTCCGTAATATGATTATTTTTTACAATGATAATTTCCGCAGCACGGGAGCGCTGTTTCATGTGTTCGAGCTCGGTTCGGTCTTCGAATTTAAAAGCGTAATCGTAGGAATTATTTTCTACCAGTTCGAAATTTGCTTTTTCCGAAATCGCGTACGGAATCATCTGTGTGCGGAATTTTCCGTCTAAACCGTAGGTCACTTTAAATTTATACAAACCTTCTTCCTGATGATCCAGATTTTTAAAAACCTGGGCTAAATTAAGCGGGTTTTCATGCCCAAAATAAGAGAACGTCTCATTTACGCGGTGCTGATGCAGCTCCAGCATAAAAATCTTTCGGTCGTCTACTTTAATACTTTCAATGAATTGGGACATAAATTTTATTTATCATTTCTTGATATTCGTCGGCAAAATTACTCAAATGTGTGATTCCACCACCGCTTTTAAAATAAAGTTTTTCGCCTTCTTTTTCGATGAAACGAATCATGACACCGGAATCCAGATCTTCGCCATCGAACCAGCCGCAAACGCCAGTGTAGAAGCCACGCTTGTAGTTTTCAGCTTCTAAAATTATTTCTAAAGTTTTTCGTTTTGGTGCACCTAAAATGGAACCTGCGGGCAAAAGTTCACGAAAAATACTGCCAATTTTGCCCCGAAAATTTGGTTTTACCGTGCCCGAAATTTCAGAACTCATCGCGTATAAATTTTTCTGCGCGGTTTTGATCAAATCAATTCTTTGGAATTCATCAACTTTTACGTCATCGGCGACGCGGCTTAAATCGTTCCGAAGCAAATCCACCACCGTGTAATGTTCCGCTTTTTCTTTCGAATTGTTTTTCAAAACCTCAACAGCATTTTCTATTGAAGCATCAATGGTGCCTTTCATGGGGTGCGTGGAAATGCGGTTTTCTTTAATTTCAATAAATGTTTCGGGTGAAAAACACACAAATTCATCTTTGTATAAAACCTTGTATTTTGCCGCAGAAAGCTCGAAAATTTGCTTTAAAGTCAAATTGATTTCAATTTCAGTTTGGCAGGTATAATTGGTGAGGTAAGAATTGCCCAGCCGCAAATTTTGCTGAACCAAATCAAACCCTTTTTGGTAAGTTTCTGGCGATTCCGGGAAAACTTTCAGTTCGAATTTTTTAGCCGTTGTTTGACCAAATTTTTCGGCTTTAACATTTTGAAAATCAATTGATAAACCATTTTCCGAAATTTGGTCTTCAGCAAAAATTTCCACTTTTTCCACCAAAAAATCAATCATAAAAAAGAAAGGAACTTTCGAGAGCGAAAGCTCGTCCATCACCAAAAAGTTCGGATGGTTATTTTCCAGCATCTGGCAAAATTAGTGTTTTAAAAATTTAATCTTCAGGATTTGCTTATTTTTGCGGCATGGAAAAAAATTACCCGTCGAAAGGCAACCTGAGCGATATTTTGAAAACCGCGTTTGCGTACTGGAACAAAACGTTGCTTTTTCAACTCGTGTACAGTCTTTTGTATTTTTCGCTGCTGTTTATGGGTTATTTTTATCTTTTCAGATATTTCGGACTTTGGGACGCGCTGGCACCTCACGCTGAATTAATTAAAACCGATATGCCGGCTTTCAACGCAAAGATGCAGGAAGTTGCAATGCTGCCACAAATGCAGGGCTTTGTTTTTGGAATTTTTATTCTACTTGCGCTGCTGAATCCACTGAATGTGGGCTTCTATCAGATTTACCGCAAGCTTGACCTGAAACAGCCCGTGGTGATGAACGATCTTTTCGCCGGCTATATGGGTTTTGCTTTTTTTAAATTTTTTGGTTTTTACCTGTTTTGGCTCATTATTTTTTCCTACGCCAATTCATTAATAGTTTTGGGCGTGGTTTGGCTGATTCTCACCGCATTTTCGGTTCCGCTGATGTTTTTTAGCAATATCAATACTTTTGAGGGAATCCGGTTGACATTTAAAGCCTTGAAAAAAGATTTTACCACCGTTTTAATTGCGATAATCGTGGCGATAATTTTCAGTCTTTCCGGGCTTTTGCTTTTCGGTTTTGGTTTTTTACTCACTTTTCCGTTTTGGCATGCTGTCATTTATGCATTATACCAACAATTTTTCCGAGAAATTGAACCAAAAAGTGCGAAAAAATTGTGAGATGTTTACAAATTATGATAAATTTGAAAAAACATCTAAACAACTATGGAAACTTTTCAGGATTTTAAACAATCAAACGGGCCGGAGCGGTCGGCAGGCGCTATAATCGCGCACGCTTTCGATATTTACAAAGGGATTTTTCTCTATGCCATCGGGGCATTTTTACTCATGTTTTTAATTTCATTTTTAATTCAGCCTATTTCGGGATTCCAGTCAGAAGAATTATTAGAAGAAATTCAAAATTCACCCGAAACACTGTCTGAAAATATGTGGTCGATTCCCGGCATTCGTACGTATTACGGTTTATCCGGTTTGGTAACTTTGCTTCTTGCACCTTTTTATGTGGGTATCATTTACCTTGCGAATAAATATAATTTAAATGAAAGACTTGATTTTTCTGATATATTTATAGGATTTAAACAGAATTTTCTGAACATTGTGTTGTACACATTAGTAATGAGCATCGCTTTAGGAATTTCATTCGCGATGTGTTTTGTCCCGGGACTTTTCGTTCTTCCATTCTTTATGTTAGGCTATCCGATTCTTTTATTTGAAAATGCTTCTTTTTCCGACGCGCTGAAAAAATCCTTTAATATTGCCAAAGAAAATTACGGCGTATTTCTGGGAACTTCACTTTTAGGTTTACTGGTAAGTATTTGCGGCGTTTTCCTGTGCGGGATTGGGATTGTTTTCACCATGCCTATTTTTCTGGTTGTAATGTATTCACTCTACGTTGCTTTTTGCGGCAGACCGCGCCCGATAATCGCGAAAGATTAAATTATTTTAACATTCTTTTCAGGAATAAATGTACATTTGAAAGCAATGGATTTCCGTTGCTTTTTTAATACCAGAAAATGCCAAATAAAAAACACCAGATTAGTGAAATAGTTATCAAGCAGATTTTTTTGCTGCTCGTCATCGTAGTTTTGGCGCTTCTTATTGCGTACAATCTATCGCTGTTTATTCCGTCCTTGCTGGGCGCAATTACTTTGTACGTAATAACACGGAAATACAATCTTTACCTGCAGGAAGAAAAAAACTGGAAACCCTGGGCGGCGTCGTTACTGATTATTTTGGGCACTTTGGTTATTTTAATTCTACCCGTATATTTCATTATAGATATGCTGATTGCCAAACTCGGAAATGCAACGGCGTACATGGAAAAGTTCAATATTTTTATTGATAAAATCCACGACTATATCTACAGCAAAACGCATATTGATGTTTTAAGCGAAGACAATCTTACCAAGCTGAAAGATAATGTTGGAAAATATTCTACTTCGGCGCTGAGCGGAACTTTCAATACGCTAACCGTTTTGATTTCAATGTATTTTATTCTTTATTTTTTGCTCGAAAAACCCCGACTTTTTGAAAGACTGATGCGAAGTTCCGCACCGTTGAAAAAATCCAACGTCAATCTTTTGGGCGAAAAAATTCAGAAAATGGTGATGGCAAATGCGATCGGAATTCCGGTTGTCGCCATCGGGCAAGGCATTATTGCCATCATTGGCTACTTTATTTTCGGTGCGCCCAGCCCGTTTTTGCTCTTTGCTTTAACATGCGTCGGTGCGATGTTGCCAATTGTTGGCGCGGCGATTATATATGTTCCGGTCTGTATTTTTATGATTGCCGAAGGACAGGTTGGGCCGGGAATTGGTTTGGCGGCGTACTGTGTTATCGTTGTGGGACTTACCGATAATTTGCTGCGCTTTACTTTACTGAAAAAACTGGAAAATATTCACCCTTTAAATACCGTTTTCGGAATTATTTTAGGTTTAAATGTTTTCGGATTTATGGGCTTGATTTTCGGGCCGATTCTGATTTCCATTACCGTACTTTTAATCCAGGTTTACCGAGACGAGTTTGCGGATGACGACAATGAGCTGATTCTTCCGGAACCGAAAGAAATTGAAGAAAAAATTGACCTCAGCATTTAAGATGATACCAGAATTAAGACCGGAAATTTTAAAGGAAATCTGCGAAACCCAAATGCCTTTCGGAAAATATAAAGGCGTTTTTTTGGTCGATTTACCCATCAATTATTTAGAATGGTTTCAGCGCCAGGGAATGCCGAAAGGAAAACTGGGCATGCAGCTTTCCACCATTTATGAAATAAAACTCAATGGTTTAATGGATTTGCTGAAACCGCTTCGGCAAAGCGCGGCACCGATGAAACCTTTAAAGAAAATCTACAAATTCTAAATAGAAAAAATATCGCCTTAAAAGACGATATTTTTTGGTTTTAGCACGATCAAAATCAAATCGAAAATTTCCTGTTCAATTTATTTCCTGCTTCAGACGCATTTTTTTTCGAAATAGATAAATGATTATTACTACTCAGTTTTTAAAGCATTTATTTCATCGCGTAGTTTTGCTGCTTTAATGAAATCCAGGTTTCGCGCTGCAGATTCCATCGCTTTTTGTTTTTCAGCCACTAATTTTTCAATGTCAGCACTGCCGAAATTTGCCTTTTGTTCAGCAACTTTTTGTAAAATTTCTTTTTGAGTATATTTTGGATCTGGAAAATCCTTGCTGCGACCCACCAAAACTTCGGATATTTTTTTGTTCAGAGAAGTTGGGACCAAACCGTGCTTTTCGTTGTATTCCATCTGTTTCTGGCGGCGGTAATTGGTTTCGTCAATCGTTGCCTGCATCGATTTCGTCATTTTATCAGCATACATAATCGCCCTGCCATTCAGGTTTCTCGCGGCCCTACCGACGGTTTGAATCATCGAACGCCGGGAGCGCAACATTCCTTCTTTATCCGCATCAAGAATCGCGACAAGCGAAACTTCCGGCAAATCCAGACCTTCACGCAGAAGGTTTACACCTACCAAAACATCGAAAAGACCAACGCGCAAATCCTGCATAATCTGGATTCGGTCCAGAGTTTCTACATCGGAGTGAATATATCGGGTTCTAATGCCAAATTTTGTGAAATATTTTGTGAGCTCTTCGGCCATTTTTTTTGTTAATGTCGTCACCAGCGTTCTTTCATCAACCTCAGCTCTTTTCTGGATTTCTTCCATCAAATCGTCAATTTGGTTTAAAGACGGACGAATTTCAATAATCGGATCAAGCAATCCGGTCGGACGGATCAGCTGCTCAATATATTCACCACCAGATTTTTCAAGCTCATAATCTGCCGGCGTTGCCGAAACATAAATCACTTGGTTTTGAATTCCTTCAAATTCCTCGAATTTTAACGGTCGGTTATCCATCGCTGCCGGAAGCCGGAAACCGTGTTCCACCAAAACTTCTTTGCGACTGCGGTCGCCACCGTACATCGCGTGAACTTGTGGCACGGTCACGTGACTTTCATCAATGACCATCAAATAATCTTTCGGGAAATAATCGAGCAAACAGAATGGTCGTGAACCAGGAAGTCTGCCGTCAAAATACCGCGAATAATTTTCAATTCCGCTACAGTAACCCAGTTCTTTCATCATTTCCAAATCAAGTTCGGTGCGTTCCTGCAGACGTTTTGCTTCATAAGGTTTTTCGATTTCATTAAAGAAATCAACCTGTTTTACCATATCGTCCTGAATTTCTCGGATCGCGCTCACCTGCGTTTCTTTCGAAGTGACGAAAAGATTCGCCGGATAGATCTGAATTTGGTCAAAATTTGCCATCACGTTTCCGGAAGCTGGATCAAAACTTTGAATGGTCTCAATTTCATCACCGAAAAACTGAAACCTGATCCCATTGTCTGCGTAAGCCGGAAAAACATCGACCACATCGCCAATTACTCGGAACGTCCCACGCTGGAACTCATTTAATGTCCGGGAATACAAAGCATTAACTAGAGAATGAAGCAAGTTGGTTCGCGTAATTTTCTGGTTTTTTTCGATTGAAATCAGAGATTTATGAAACTCTTTCGGGTTTCCAATACCATAAATACACGACACCGAAGCCACGATCAGGACATCGCGCCGCCCGGAAAGCAAACTCGCCGTGGCGGAAAGTCGAAGTTTTTCCACCTCTTCGTTGATGGATAAATCTTTTTCAATATAAGTGTTGGTGGAAGCGATGAAAGCTTCCGGCTGGTAATAATCGTAATAGGAAACGAAATATTCCACGGCATTATCGGGGAAAAACTCCTTAAATTCCATGAAAAGCTGCGCCGCCAAAGTTTTGTTGTGCGCCAAAACCAAAGTAGGTTTCTGCACATTCTGGATGACATTGGCAACGGTAAAAGTTTTCCCCGAACCGGTAACGCCGAGCAGGGTTTGGTACTTTTCACCGATCTCCAGGCCTTCTGTTAACTTTTTTATTGCAGTCGGCTGATCGCCAGTAGGTTGATATTCTGATTGAAGTTGAAATTGCATGGTGCAAAAATACGGAATTTAATTTTCCGAACATTCTTCACCGAAAAAATCCGGGCTAAAAGCAGTATTTATTGTTGAATTTTTTTAGTGTGAAATAATGTCCACTTTTACTGGAACTTTCTGAACTTAGCCCCTATTGGAAAGTTTAATTCATATCATTTCGGCAGGCGATTTTCAGTTGTTTAAAAATTTTTTACTAAAACTTAACTTTTAGAATACGCCGGAGATTCAGACATAAAAAAAACCGCCTTAAACAGCGGTTTTTTTTCGATTTTCTATCAAATTATTTTTTCAGATATTTTCCCGGATGTTCCAAATAAAGTTCGGAACCGAATGGAGTTAGAGTAGAATTTGTGCCCAGGAACTTCAGTTTCGGGTTGTACGGACTTACCATTTTGTTGGCTCCCGCGCTTACACCTGTAATCAATTCCAACGCTTTTGCTAAAGCCACATCACCGGAGACATCACCAAATTCTTTCAGCTTTCCGAAATAATCAGCCGGCGCGAAAACATAATTCGGTACAATACCGCCGGAGACTGGATTTTCCTGTTTTTTCCCATTATAATAGGAGAAAGTAATCGGCTGCATTGCCCACGTATGCGACATATTACGCGTATTAACATCGGTATAATCGGAAGTTGGAGAATCGTATAAGGTAATGGAACCCACAAACTTTCCGTATGTTTCACCACCAATTGTGGTTACATTAATGTACGCTTTCAGTCCCTGGATCGTCAATTCACTTGCAGATGCAGAACCGCTGGAAGTCAGCACATAAACTCTGTTTAAGTTCAAACTGTTTACTGGAACTGCACCGGTATTTTGTACGCCTCCACTGCTATAACTATAGGTATTTACCGTCGTAGATAAATTATCGGTTTCGTCATACTGGTTGTGCTTATCGTTAAAATCCAAAATAACATACGGGCTACCGGTAAACTGTCCTGTTACCATCTGGCCAAGTGCTGTAGCGGTTTCTACGGAGCCGCCGCCATTATATCGTAAATCTAAAATAAGATCGGTTACATTATCAGCTTTCATCTGACCAAAGGCAGCGTTGAGCTCATCGTTATAATTAGACTGGAAGCCGTTATAAACCAAATATCCGATGTTTTTACCGTTAATTTTTTTGGTTTCGTAGTAAGCGACCGGATTTTCCTCTAATGTCACCGCGGTTATGTTGGCGGTTTTTGCAGTTCCGGAGGTTATAATACCTGCTGATGATACTGCAACATTTTTAGCAACTGTTACAGAAAACTGGTCCGCAAACAAAGCGGTATAATTGCTTACGGTTAATGCTGCGCCATTTACTGCGCTGATGACATCACCTCTTTTTAAACCGGCTGCTGCTGCAGGTGAGTTCGGAACGATGTAGTTTACAATTGCTACAACATCGGTATTTCCCGAGTTTTTCAAATATAAACTCAGGTCCATTCCGGAACTTTTGGAAACTCCGGCAAACTGAGCGATCAGTTCTTTATAATCCGAAACAATCCAGGAAAAACGGTCTTTATTTGGATAATCGTACAGCAGGCTGTAAAATAAATCATCAGGTTTTTTAGCATTTACAAAATTTGCGTAGTCATTTGGCGTTTTAAAATAGCTGTCGCCAAGTGCAGGTACATTTTTTTGCCAGTAATACCAGGAATTTAGTCCTTTCCAGACAAAATCATTGGCGCGAACCGGCGTTACAGCGGTTTCCGGTTTCGGCTGTGGCGTTGGATCATCATCACGGGAACATGAGCTAACAAGCGCTGCCGCTGCGAAAACTACTAGGTATTTTTTAAAATTCATTTTTTTTGATAGATTTGTAATTATGAAACTCAAAAATATAAAAAATATTTCTAGCAAATTGATAATAATTTCGCTTTTTGCTTGGATATTTTCCTGTGTAGGACAAAAATCTTATCCAGAAGTTAAAAATGCAACCTATAAACCTTACCAAATTAATGGTGAACGTGGTTATATTGTAGAATTTGAGGTTTCAAATGATAATGTAAAACCCGCTGCAGTGGTAATTAACAGAATAAAAAAAACCATATCACCGGCTGATAAAAACGGTTTGAAATATCGGATAAACGTAATTGCGGAAACGCGGAAAATCCTTAATTATAAGGTGAAAGGTTCGGAAAAAGAAAACGGTATTTATTTCTCACCTGAAAGCGAGAAATCCTTTAAGCCGGTGGAGTTTGAATTGAGATAAAAGAAGGAATTTCGGTTCTTTCTTTTTTTTGTAAATTTAATGGAATAAAAATCACACTGTTATGAAAAATTCCATCTTAAAAATTCCCGCCTATATTGCGGTTTTTTTTCTGTCTGCGTGTAACGGCAACAATACCGTCACAGAAGAGTCTACGCCGGTAACCGAAAACCAGGCGATGCCAAATCCGGAGACCGCCGCCAAAAATTCACCGGAATACAACCCTGCATTTCCCGGACAAACACGCATTGAAGGTGTAAAAACAAACACCGCGTACAACGTAGAAGTGGTAAACAGCAATTTAAATAAACCGTGGGGAATCGCAAATTTACCTGACGGTCGTTTTATTGTAACCGATAAAACCGGATACATGACCATTTTATCTGCGGACGGAAAATCCTTGAACAAAGTTGAAGGTTTACCAAAAGTTGATGATAGAGGTCAAGGTGGTTTACTGGATGTTGCTTTAGATCCGGATTTTCAAACAAACCGGATGATTTACTGGAGTTTTACCGAACCGGTTACGGGTGGTAATCACACCGCGGTTGGTAAAGGAAAACTTTCAGCGGACGAAAAAATGATTGAAAATCCACAGGTTATTTTCCGTGCGACACCTACCTATAATGGCACGATGCACTACGGCAGCCGATTGGTTTTTGCTAAAGATGGAAATCTTTTCGTAAGCACGGGCGAACGTTCCGACCTTGAAACCAGACCGTACGCACAAAAAACTGACGCTTATTTGGGCAAAGTTTTGAAAATTACCAAAGACGGCAAGCCCGCAGCAGGAAATCCATTTGCAGAAAATTCGGCATATAAACCCGAAATTTTTACCTACGGTCACCGGAACCCGCAAGGTTTGGCGATGGATGAAAAAGGCCAGCTTTGGGAAGCTGAAATGGGACCTAAAGGCGGTGATGAAATTAACCTCATCCAAGCCGGAAAAAATTATGGTTGGGGCGATGTAACCTACGGAATTGAATACAGCGGTAAAAAAATAAATAACGGAACCACGCAAAAAGCGGGGACAGAACAGCCGGTTTATTATTGGGATCCATCGATTTCAATGAGCGGAATCGACTTCTACACCGGAAATATTGATGAATGGAAAAACAATTTAATGGTTGGTTGTCTGAGTGGCGAAAAAATTATCCGTTTGGTTATTAAAGACAATAAAGTGGTGGGCGAAGAATGGCTGCTGGAAGATAAAAAAGAAAGATTCCGCGATGTTTTAAGTGCATCCGACGGTAATCTCTACGGCATTACCGACAGCGGAAAACTTTATAAAGTTTCGAAAAAGTAGGAAATTTTCGGTCAATTTTCAAGTATTAAAAAACCTTCGCGATTGTGGAGGTTTTTTTATGGGGTTAAATAGACCAAATTTCCATCAAAATCATCATCAAGATTTTTTAAAAGCCGCGCCGATTTGGTTTTGTTCAAAAATTCTTCAACGAAAAAACTCGTTTCGAAAAACTGGCGGTGAATTCCGGGCAGCAATTCCATAAAATAATCCATTCCGACTTGGTTATTGTGCAAATCCATTTTCTTTTCCAAAGGTTTATTCGGAAATAATTCTTCGTGCAGATCGGTCATTCTTTTACAATAATTTTGGGCCTTTTTAGGGGAAGAAATTTTGCAGCAATACATCATAATTAAACACGTCCAGAGCGCATGTCGGAACGCATTTCCCACGCCATTGTTCGAATGTGATTTAGGGAAATGTTTCTGCGCCAGCGCAAAACTTCGCAGCGTTGCGTAGAGTCCTAGCAGCGAAAACAGCGGATGCGGAAGTATCAAGCCTAAAAGTTTCAATATTTTTCTGAAACTCAATGATGAAAGCGTGGTTAAAATTAATTTTAAATTTCTCATAAAAAAACAAATCCCACCTCAAATGAGGTGAGATTTTAATATTGTTTAAATCACCTTACGCGTGACTTAATAATCTTACAGTTTGTGAAACTTTTTCCCGGATTTCAGTTCTTTTCACGATGAAATCTACGAAACCTTTTTCCTGAAGGAATTCGGAGGTTTGGAAACCTTCCGGCAAATCTTTACCAATGGTTTCCCGGATGACGCGCGGACCGGCAAAACCGATCAAAGCTCCGGGCTCAGCCATAATAATATCGGCTGTCATAGCAAAAGAAGCGGTAATTCCACCAAAAGTTGGGTCACACAAGTAAGCGATGTACAAAAGCCCCGCTTCGGAAAGCTGCGCAAGTTTCGACTGAACTTTTGCCAGCTGCATTAATGAATAAGTCGCTTCCTGCATTCTGGCACCACCCGATTGGCAGATAATCATGTACGGAAGTTTGTGCTCGATGCAATAATCTATCGCTCGGCGGATTTTCTCGCCCATTACGGAACCCAAAGAACCACCGATGAAACTGAAATCCATACACGAAATCACCATTTCTTCACCTTTCACGGTTCCAACAGCATTTCGGATGGAATCTGTCAATTTTGTTTTGGATTTTACCTCTTTCAAACGATCTGTGTACGACTTGGTATCTTTGAAGTTCAGCATATCAACACTTTCCACATTCGCGTCAAGTTCAGTGTATTTGTTGTCATCAAAAATAATTGAAAAAAATTCTTTGCTCCCAATTCTTACGTGAAAACCATCTTCCGGCGAAACATAATTGTTCGCTTTCAGCTCGTCATGCTCGATCACTTTTCCCGTCGGCGTCTGATGCCAAAGCCCTTTGGGAACATCTTTTTTGTCCTCGGTAGAAGTGGTAATATTTTGGGTTTTTCTTTTAAACCAGTCGAATGCCATGTTTTTCTAAATTTTGGATTTTAAATTTTCCAGAATAAATTTTAGCTGCTAAAAGCACCTTTTTTTCTGTTTTATTTAAAGTGTATTGATGTTGTTCAAATCTTCGAAAGCCTGAACCAATCTTTTGCTGAAAGTTTCTTCACCTTTTCTTACCCAACCCCGCGGATCGTAATATTTTTTGTTTGGTTTATCGTCACCGTCCGGATTACCAACCTGAGTTTTCAGGAAGTCCAGATTTTGGTTCATATAATCACGAATTCCTTCGGTATAAGCGAATTGCAAATCGGTATCGATGTTCATTTTAATTACACCATAATCAATAGCTTCACGAATTTCTTCCAGTGAAGACCCAGAACCGCCGTGGAAAACGAAATTAATTGGTTCTGCACCCAAACCAAATTTTTGCGAAACGTATTTCTGTGAATTATCCAAGATTTTCGGTGTTAATTTCACATTTCCGGGTTTGTAAACTCCGTGCACATTTCCGAAAGCTGCTGCGATGGTAAAGTTCGGTGAAATTGCGCTTAATCTTTCATAAGCATAGGCAACTTCTTCGGGCTGCGTGTATAATTTTGAGGAATCCACCCCAGAATTATCAACTCCGTCTTCTTCACCTCCAGTAATTCCCAGTTCGATTTCCAAAGTCATTCCCATCTTTGCCATTCTTTCAAAATATCGGCAGGAAATGTCCATATTTTCTTCAATGGGCTCTTCCGATAAATCTAACATGTGAGAAGAATAAAGCGATTTTCCTGTTTGTTTGAAAAATTCTTCGTTGGCATCCATTAAACCATCGATCCATGGAAGTAATTTTTTCGCGCAGTGATCGGTATGTAAAATTACGGTTGCGCCGTAAGCTTCTGCCAAGGTATGAATGTGTTTCGCACCCGCTACACCACCTAAAATTGCGGCTTGCTGACCATCATTGCTTAAACCTTTCCCGGCGTTGAAGGCTGCACCGCCATTTGAAAACTGAATAATTACCGGTGAATTTAATTTTGCCGCAGTTTCCATAGTCGCGTTCACGTTGCTGGAACCAATCACATTTACTGCGGGCAGCGCAAATTTATTTTCTTTGGCGAATTGAAAAATGTCTGTAACCATTTGTCCTGTGGCAACGCCTGCCGGAAACTTCTTGCTCATAATCGGAATATTTTAGAGTTGTATTTTTGCTGTTTTTTGGAACAGTAAAGTTAGGAATTTTATGTCGAATATTTAGTTTCTTTTATCATTCCCCCAAAGCAGTTTCTGGCGGATGGTTTCGTAAAAACTTAAGCTTGGCGGGTGCACCAGTAGGATTTGGAATTTTGCTTTACGAAGAATCACTTCAGTGTCGGTTTCCATATGGAAAAGCCGCGAATCCAGAGATAATGAATATTGCGGCACGCGGCTTTTCACTTTTAAGCGAATCTCAACATCGTCGTTTACGATCAGCGGACGGACATTTAAATTATGTGGCGCAATTGGTGTGACAACGAAAGTGTCGTTATTTGGCGTTATAATCGGTCCGCCACAACTTAAGGAATATGCGGTAGAACCTGTGGGCGTGGAGATGATGATGCCGTCGCCCCAAAATGTATTCAGAAATTCATTATTAATATAGGAGTCCACCGTAATCATTGCGGTCGTTTCCTTGCGAGAAATCGTAAGGTCGTTCAATGCAAAAGGAAAAAACATGCTGTTATTAGGGGAAATAATTTCGATTACCGAACGATGGCTGATTTTTACATCGCCTTTCAGAATTTTATCCAGCTCCAGAAAAGCTTCTTCTTTGGTAAAGCTTGCAAGAAACCCCAGTCTGCCGGTATTCACACCCACAACAGGAATTTCTAAATCCTGCACAAAAAGCAGGGAATTAACAATGGTACCGTCGCCGCCGAAGGTGAAAAACAAATCGACTTTCTTTTCTCTTAAATCTTCTTTACCGTCGAAGGTTTCGAAAACTTTAGAGAACTGCATCGCTTCAGCCATCTGACCATATAAAATCGCCTGAACACCTCTTTTTTCAAGCTCCGAAACGAATTTGCTCAGGTATAAAAATGTATCCAGATCACTTTTCTGGCTGTAGATTGCAGCTTTCATTATTTTAAAATTCCATGTATTTCTGAAAAAACCCAAATCGGTCTTTCATTAAATCTTCTTTTTCGTCGTCATAATATTTAAGGACGACATTATAACCGTAGCGTTCGAAAGTTTCATCAATTGAACTAAGATTTCCACTAGAAATTTTTAAGGTAATTTGTACGTCATCACCAAGAAAAGCACTGATGTAGCAGCCGTAAATTTTAGCATTATTCGACTCCACAATTTTCGCAATTTCAGTCATCGAATAACTTTTTTCATTAATTTGAACGATCAGCATCGCACCGGTTTCCGAGAAAAGCGGATATTTTGCAAACTCACCAAACAGATCGTCGGCGCACATATAACCTAAATATTTCTCAGATTTATTTAGAATCGGTAAAATATTGGTGTTGTACGTGTGAAAAAGCTTTACAGAATCCAGCATATTTCCGTCTTCGAACAAGGCAAATTTTTCGTAATGAATTTCCAAAGAAGACAGCTGACCTTCCGGACTTTCATCTAAAAAAGACTGGCTGAGCGCACCCAGAAAAAACCCTTTTTTCTTGATAAAAACGTGGGAATATCCAAATTCCTTTGCCATTTCATTCGCGTCTTCAATAGAATCGGTGGTATTGAAGGCCGGATAATCTTTGGAAATATAATCTTTGATAAACATAAGCCAAATTTAGGAAAATTAAAAAAAAGAAGCGCCGCATAAATTAACCGTAAAAATCAGCAAAAAAATTTTAAAGCAATAACAAAATTTATATATCTTTGTAGCCTTTCATTTTTACTTTTTATTAGATTTATTTAAAACCGCAGGGCTTCTGGCTCTTGCGGTTTTTCTTTTTTAGGCGTTTTAGCCCGTAAAAAAATTAGGCCTGCTAATATAATAAGTCCGCCTACAAACTGCATCACTGTTAGCTTTTCACCATCAATGATTCCCCAAATCACCGCGACAACCGGCATTAATAATGTTACCGTTGAGGCAAACAACGGCGTTGAAATATTCAGTAAACGATAATTCAGCATCATTGCGAGCCCGGTTCCGAAAATTGAAAGCAAACTCACAAAACCCAAACCGATGAACAGACTTTTATTTGGCTGCAAATCATTGAAAAAACCTGCCAGGATCAAGGCAATCAGCGAAGGCAAAATCAAAACAAACGAAAACACGAAAGCGGAAAGAATTTTCGCCGGTATTTGATGCAATTTTGATTTTACGGTAGTTGTAGAAATTGCGTAACATAAAGTTGCAAGTAAAAGTAACAAAATCGGAATGACTTTCAGCTCGCCACTTTCACCGCCTGAAAGCGCTAAAATACAAGCTCCGGTGAAACTTATTACAACACCAATAAGTTGTCTTTTGGTGGTTGAAAATTTCCAGAACAACATACCGACGATAATCACGAAAATTGGCATCATGGCGTTTACAATTCCGGCAATGCTGCTGCTGAGCTCGGTTTCTGCAATTGGAAACAAGAACATGGGAATAAAATTACCAGTTATAGCGGCAAGAATTAACCATTTAAAATGTTTCCTCGGGAACTTTTTAATGTTACTCAGCGCCACGGGCAAGAGCAAAATCCCTGCAATCAGCACGCGCAAAGCGCCGACTTCGTACGGATTAAAATGCTCCAGCGATTTTTTAATTAAAATAAATGATGAACCCCAAATAATGGAAAGTACGATCAATAAAATCCATCTTTCTTTTTCAGGATTCATAGCTGTTATTTTTTAGAATTTTTAAATATTCAGTTTTCGAAATCATCTTTGCGCCTAAACTTTCTAAATGATCAGAATGCGCCTGACAATCAATAAGCTCCAGATTTTCACCTTGATTTTGAATAAAATTGATAAATCCTGCTTTTGAAGCATTACTGACTTTGGAAAACATGCTTTCACCACAAAAAATTTTACCAATCTGAATGCCGTAAAAACCGCCAACAAGCTCGTTATTTTGCCAGACTTCAATGCTTTTGGCTATTTTCATTTCGTGTAGTTTTTCCAGAGAATTCACTAATCCTTCCGAAAGCCAGGTGCCGTCCTGATCTTTTCTAAAAATGCCGGCGCATTCTTCTAAAACCTGGCGGAAACATTTATTTTCGGTAAAAGTAAAAGTTTCATCGCGTAAAATTTTCCGCATTGATTTTGAAACTTTTAAATCTTTCGGGAAAAGCACAAAGCGCGGATCGGGACACCACCACAAAATCTCTTCACCCGGATTGAACCACGGAAAAATTCCGAGCTGGTACGCAAAAAGCAAGCGCTCCGGCGAGAGATCACCGCCAATGGCAATAACTCCGGATTCAGAATCGAATTGACGCGGGTCCGGAAAAGAAATTTCGTTCTGATCTAAGAGAATCATAGGAAAATGAAATCCTGCCGTGAAAGCAGGATTTTAATTTTTTTGTACGCAATTTTTTAGAAAGGCAAATCGTCGTCTTCCTCTTCGAAAACATTTCCGCCTTGTGCCGGCTGCGCGTTTGAAGATGAAGCTTGCGTTGGTTCCGCATCGTTTGAAGCAACATTTTCCAGTCTCCAACCTACGATAGAGTTAAAATATTTCACTTCACCTTGTGGAGAAGTCCACTCTCTACCTCTGATATTGATAGAAACCTTCACTTTATCACCTTCTTTTACCTGATTCAGCAAATCGCTTTTATCCTGTAAAAATTCAATATTTATAGGTTGTGGGTACTGTTCTTCGGTCATTAGGACCATTTCTCTTTTTTGAAAACCGCTTGCAAATGTCTGAAGTTCAGTTATTTTCTTTACTGTGCCTTGTAATTCCATGATATAAATTCGTTAAGTTGGTAAAAGTAATAAAATTGTACAGAAAAAGAAAGTTCTACAAGTATTTATGAAAAATTAAATTTTTAAAAAAATTATTGCTTTAAGTGGGAAAAGTTTTTATATTTGCACTCACAAAAAAACAGAACAGGTGTTCATTTCGCGGATGTGATGTAATTGGTAGCCATGCCAGACTTAGGATCTGGTGCTGTGAGGCGTGTGGGTTCGAGTCCCTCCATCCGCACAATTTCTTTAAATAAAATTTAAGGAAATTCATCGCGAAAATAGCTCAGCTGGTAGAGCACGACCTTGCCAAGGTCGGGGTCGCGGGTTCGAATCCCGTTTTTCGCTCCACTCGCCTTGGTGGTGGAATTGGTAGACACGCAGGACTTAAAATCCTGTGTCCGTAAGGATGTACGGGTTCAAGTCCCGTCCGAGGTACTTTAAACCCTCTGTAACGCAAGTTAACAGAGGGTTTTTTATTTTTAGGGGGAACAAAAGGGGGACTTTAATTTTTATTTTATTGGTTAAAGGGAAATTAGATACAACTAATATACAGTTGTGCTTTAATCTCATGTAAGTAAGCAGTAATAATTTTCTTTTATCAGAAAACCACACAAAGATTGGGTATTAGGATTGCTCTATGGCATCATTTTCAATTTCGCTGAAGTTTCCTATTTCTTTTTTTTTTTTCTGCTCTTAAGGATATTTCATTTTATTGTAGTTTTAAAAGAAAAACGATGAAAAGATCGGAACGCCCAAAGCTGGAAATTAAGCCTACACCAAAAGAAATATTTTATAGCTTAATAACAATGCCTAAATGGATCAACCTTCTGGCGAGAAATGGAGAAGAAAAAAAGTACACTCCTTTTTTGAATTTACTCTGTAACATAGAAAATCTGGGTTTAAGTGAATTTCCAATAGTAAAAGAAACTGCACTACAGCATGGCTTTACTAAGGTACAAATCAACCGATGGATTAAGGAGATTTATGATGATATTTTTGACCTGAGTTGCAGTAATCCGGAATTGTTTTACAAAGATCGTGAAATACCAATTGAATTTGTTTTCGAAAATCTGGGAAACAATGCCTTCCTCAGTTTCTCTTTGCCTTCTGTCCCAAAAATTTATGAGGAAATAAACATTCGTTTTTTGAATGCAAAACTTCATACCTACATTTTCTGGATTGAGGAAGTTCAGTATCAAATAGCTGACCCAGAAAACACAATTATAATAATAGCCAAAGGTGGAATTTGTAATAAATACAGGGATTTCGCAATTGACAAAGCTATGTTTGAAAGGAAGCTGCATTTTCATGAAAGATGGTATCTGACAGATACTGAAATCGATGATATTGTACTGAGCCGGTAGTAATTTGAGTAGGAAAAGCATAGGAAAAGACAGCTGTATGACGGTGTGCTGGAGCTTAAATAAAATATGCAATTCCCAGTATGCCGGCATACTGCTGTGCGCGGTTGCGGAAGCGTATAGACGGCAGGAACAGAACGGCCGGTCACGTCCGTGAAGTGGATGACGGCTATGTGCTGGAGGAACTTGGATGAATGGAGGAAAAGTCTGGATGCAAATTATATTGTTATGGAACTACCAGAAATTCATTATATAAAGTAAAGTCTTTCCACATACTTTTAATGCCATCGTCATTGCGTATGCTGAAAGGCTTTACCAAGCGGTACCGCCCTGGTTTATACTTGTATTGCTCGGGATGCAGCTTCAGGGAATGTTCAGAGGTTTGTGTACCTACGTAAAGACTATAACCGATGTCATTTATAATCCCATCAAACGGAATCTTATTCCAATTTTTGCCATCATATTTTTCAACAGTTTGCCTTTCACCAAAGAAAATTTCATCGTAAGAATTGTTGATGATGGTGAAAGGAATTGGTTGGTTGAGTTCTGAGATCTTTACGGTGTTTTTTGACAAACTCATAAATACTTTACATTCCATATTTTTAAATGGCGGAGTAAGCACCTTAAATTCATAAGTAGCAAGCGTAGTTTTATTCTGGGTGCTTAAAGAGGAATTAGCAGTTCTATAGGGTTTTGAAATACGGTATTTACCCAATTTATAGATTGTGCTGTAAAAGTATAAATCCGTGGGCATCACATATTCCCGACCTGGAGTCAAAGTATATTGAGCGACTTTAAACTGCCTGCCGTTGTTGGTTTTATGCCAAGCGCCATTTGCATAATATTCCAGTATGAAATCGTCCCCGAAAACAATAGGTTCAGAAGTATTATTCAGTATGCGTAATTTCTGTATCTGTTTGACATCAGCCAAAAGAATAGAGTCATTTTGAAAATTAATAAGAACGTTTTTGGGCAAAGAATCAACCATCAGTTGATCGGCAGAATTTTTTACAACCGACGATGGAGGAAGGATTGCTTTTTCTGACTTACCATTCTCTGAGCCTGAATCAGTTGTTGCATTAGGACGCTTACATGAAATAAGTAATCCCAGTATTATTGCTAAAAGTATTGCATTCTTCATTTTCAGATACTTACAATTCCTGAACCAACTAATGAAAGGTCTTTTGTTTTTAAGAGATAGATTTTTCATTGTGTTATAATCTTGCCTAGAGGGGCTGGAAAGACAGCGGTATGGAGGGAGGTGCAAAAATGCTTGTGCGGTGGCAAGGCGGGCCGCGGCAAGGCGATGGCCCAAGCATTTTTTGTGCTGACTGGAATTCTGCTGTGTGCGGTGCCCCTTCGAGGGCCTCAGGGCAGGCTCGTGCATAAGCTGCCACTAGACTTTCCGCTGAAAAAAAGCAGAATAGGGACTGCAGGCACATGGACTTTTCAGCACAAAACTGTCGGATTGCGCACTGGAACGGTGAAACGGTCTTCTAAATTATAAATACATTGGAGGCTGGAAGGCGATGGCTTGTGCGGGCTTCGCCCGACCAAACGGTAAGCATTTAACATAATTTTCAATTATAGGTGATGATGGTGCTGGTTTGCCCGGAACGCAGCACTTCGACAGGCTATTAGATTTGCAAAAGAAAAAGTAACTTAGATTTATTAACCAAAGTATACTGAAAACCAGAGGGGCTAAGGTGAACTAGTTCGACTCGCAAGTAAGACTTATCCTGAGCATTAGACCTTAGCGCCTTTTAGGTTCGAGAACCATTTAGAATTTTAAGTTTTTAGGCTTATTAATAGCGTCAGTAAGAACCTTACCTGGTATTCAGCATTGCTTCTCAAACGTAAAATTATGAAAAATCTATTTATTGGGATTGATATTTCCAAGGATGTGTTTGATTATTGCGGCCTTGATGAGAAAAACCAGGTTTTAATCAGTAAACAAGTATGCCCCAATTCCAAAGAAGGCATAAGAAAATTTTGCAATATGCTAAAAGAGTTCAGTGGTTATTCCATCTGGATTTGCATGGAACACACGGGCCACTATGGAAGTTTGTTATGTTATGAATTCTCCACCCGAGACATTCGTTACTCATTGCTTAATCCTCTTGAAATGAAACATTCCGTGGGTATAACCAGAGGAAAGACAGATGCTGTAGACGCTTTTAGAATCGCCTCTTATGAGCTATCCAATAAACACAAATTAAAAGCCTACCATCTACCCGTTAAAGAACTCAGAAAGCTTAAAATATTGATGAGTACAAGAGACCGCTTGGTAAAGGTATCGGTGCAAATAAAAAACGGTCTGAAGAGTTTAGAGATTGAAGCTCAAATTATTCCTATGAAAGCGCAGATAAAAGAGATGAATCAACTTATTCAACAGTTAGATAAATCGATATTATCCACGGAAATACAGATGAAATCGATCATTGTAGAAACTATAGAATTGAAAAATAATTTTGACAAGATTACTTCTGTAATTGGGGTGGGAAATATAACTGCAATAAAATGTATTCTTGAAACCGACAACTTTACCAAATTCGATAACCCCCGAAAATTCAATTGCCATTGTGGATTGGCTCCATTTAAATACCAATCGGGCAGCAGCATAAGAGGTAAAACGAAAACAAGTCCTCTATGTGATAAATCACTAAAAAGCATTCTTTTTAAAGCTGCTTGTTCTGCCATACAGCACGACCCTCAACTAAAAAATTACTATCTCAGAAAAATAGAGGAAGGAAAGCATAAATTGTCTGTAATTAATGCAGTAGC
>NZ_JSYK01000002.1 GCF_000812875.1 Kaistella solincola
TAGTACTACTCGGCTATGACATTGCTGCCTTTACACCTATAGCCTATCAACGTTGTCATCTCCAACGACCCTTAAAAGATGTCTCATCTTGAGGCAGGTTTCGCACTTATATGCTTTCAGTGCTTATCCTTTCCAAACGTAGCTACTCAGCGGTGCTCCTGGCGGAACAACTGATACACCAGAGGTTTGTTCAAATCGGTCCTCTCGTACTAGATTCAAGCCCTCTCAAACATCTAACGCCCGCAATAGATAGAGACCGAACTGTCTCACGACGTTCTGAACCCAGCTCGCGTGCCACTTTAATGGGCGAACAGCCCAACCCTTGGGACCTTCTCCAGCCCCAGGATGTGACGAGCCGACATCGAGGTGCCGAACCTCCCCGTCGATATGAGCTCTTGGGGGAGACTAGCCTGTTATCCCCGGAGTACCTTTTATCCTATGAGCGATGGCCCTTCCATACGGAACCACCGGATCACTATGTCCTGCTTTCGCACCTGATCGACTTGTAGGTCTCACAGTCAAGCACCCTTATGCCATTACACTCTACGCACGGTTACCAAGCGTGCTGAGGGTACCTTTGAAAGCCTCCGTTACTCTTTTGGAGGCGACCACCCCAGTCAAACTACCCACCACGCAGTGTCCTTCCGTTAAGAAGTTAGGCTCCAAATAAACAAAGGGTGGTATTTCAACGTTGACTCCACCGACACTAGCGTGCCAGCTTCAAAGTCTCCCACCTATCCTACACATTGTTTATTCAAAGTCAATACGAAGTTATAGTAAAGGTTCACAGGGTCTTTTCGTCCCATTGCGGGTACTCGGCATCTTCACCGAGACTACAATTTCACAGAGCTCATGGTTGAGACAGTGCCCAGATCGTTACACCATTCGTGCAGGTCGGAACTTACCCGACAAGGAATTTCGCTACCTTAGGACCGTTATAGTTACGGCCGCCGTTTACTGGGGCTTCAGTTAATTGCTTCGCTTGCGCTAACAACCTTCCTTAACCTTCCAGCACCGGGCAGGTGTCAGACCCTATACAGCATCTTTCGATTTAGCAGAGTCCTGTGTTTTTGATAAACAGTCGCCTGGGCCTCTTTACTGAGGCCAGCATTGCTGCTGGCGTCCCTTCTTCCGAAGTTACGAGACTATTTTGCCTAGTTCCTTAACCATGATTCACTCTAGCACCTTAGGATTCTCTCCTCGACTACCTGTGTCGGTTTTGGTACGGGTTGCTTCACTTCGGCTTTTCTTGGAAGCACTTTCCCTACAACAACTTCGCCCGAAGGCTAGGTCTTGACTATTCCGTCAGTCTTCAGTAAGTACGGCACTCCGTCCCCTTTTTAGTGTGAGCAAGTATGGGAATATTAACCCATTGTCCATCCACTTCCCCTTTCGGGTTCGCGTTAGGTCCCGACTAACCCTCAGCTGATTAGCATGGCTGAGGAAACCTTAGTCTTTCGGTGAGCGGGTTTCTCGCCCGCTTTATCGTTACTTATGCCTACATTTTCTTTTCTGTCCGCTCCACAAGGCCTCACGACCCTGCTTCTGTGCAAACAGAATGCTCCCCTACCAGATATAACTCAAAAGTTATAAATCCATAGCTTCGGTACTATACTTATGCCCGATTATTATCCATGCCGAACCGCTCGACTAGTGAGCTGTTACGCACTCTTTAAATGAATGGCTGCTTCCAAGCCAACATCCTAGCTGTCAATGCAGTTCAACCGCGTTATTTCAACTTAGTATAGATTTGGGGACCTTAGCTGTTGGTCCGGGTTCTTTCCCTCTCGGACATGGACCTTAGCACCCATGCCCTCACTGCTGCAGAACATTTATTAGCATTCGGAGTTTGTCAGGAATTGGTAGGCGATGAAACCCCCGCATCCAATCAGTAGCTCTACCTCTAATAAACTATATTGCAACGCTGCACCTAAATGCATTTCGGGGAGTACGAGCTATCTCCCAGTTTGATTGGCCTTTCACCCCTACCCACAAGTCATCCGAAGACTTTTCAACGTCAACCGGTTCGGTCCTCCACTTTGTGTTACCAAAGCTTCAACCTGCCCATGGGTAGATCACAAGGTTTCGCGTCTAATCCTACTAACTAAGCGCCCTATTCAGACTCGCTTTCGCTCCGCCTCCGTACCTGAAGTACTTAAGCTCGCTAGTAAAATTAACTCGTAGGCTCATTATGCAAAAGGCACGCCGTCACCCAACTTGTGGGCTCCGACCGCTTGTAGGCGTACGGTTTCAGGTTCTCTTTCACCCTTCTATTCGAAGTGCTTTTCACCTTTCCTTCACAGTACTTGTTCACTATCGGTCTTTCAGGAGTATTTAGCCTTGGAGGATGGTCCCCCCATATTCAGACAGGATTTCACGTGTCCCGCCCTACTCATTTATCATCCAAATATGCCTTTCAATTACGGGGCTATCACCCTCTATGGCTGTTCTTTCCAGAACATTCTTCTAAACATATAAAGACTTTTGGGCTAATCCGCTTTCGCTCGCCACTACTTACGGAATCTCTTCGATTTCTTTTCCTCCGGGTACTTAGATGTTTCAGTTCTCCGGGTTTGCTCTCTAATAAATTAGAGTGACTGATCTTCAACCAGCCGGGTTGCCCCATTCGGACATCTGCGGATCAATTCGTGTGTGCCGATCCCCGCAGCTTTTCGCAGCTTACCACGTCCTTCTTCGCCTCTGAAAGCCTAGGCATCCGCCATACGCCCTTAACGATTTCTTTCCTAATAATATATTAGTTCAGTTTTTTTGTCTAACACAACCGTGTTAAACTAGTTTTATTTAAACTCGGCACTCGAAAGTGCTCGGTTTTCTCTTTGTGATGTTCTTATCGTTAATGTCAATGATCATATATCTTACTACTTCCTTAGTAAACAGAAATTGTTTTTGGCTCTTTCCGTCACTTTGAAACTAAAGTTGTAATACGTGAATAATATAGGTCTCGATCCTATCAAATAACCCGATTACTCAGTTTATTTCGCCTCCTAGCGGCATAATTCTTAAATCTGTAAGTAAATATCTTCTGTTCTTGTTACTTTTTACTGTAACCTGGTGGAGAATAAGGGAGTCGAACCCTTGACCTCCTGCGTGCAAGGCAGGCGCTCTAGCCAACTGAGCTAATTCCCCTCTAGTTGCTGTATGCTTTAAGCCATAAGCCATAAGCTTTATGCTTACTGCCTAAGAAATATTGCCTACCGCTTCAATCAGTAGTCTCGGGCAGGCTCGAACTGCCGACCTCTACATTATCAGTGTAGCGCTCTAACCAGCTGAGCTACGAGACTCTCTCTAATTAATAATTATTAATTAATAACCGTTAATTATCTCTCCTCCCTAATACTAATTTCTAGTGGGTATATTTTATAAATAGCAACCAAATAAAGAAAAACTAAAGCATAACTTCGAGCAAGTGCTCTGGTACTAAAGTACCGTTTTGTTTGTTTATACTCCCCTAACGAAGAGTCTCAAAAATGAGATGTTCCAGCCGCACCTTCCGGTACGGCTACCTTGTTACGACTTAGCCCTAGTTACCTGTTTTACCCTAGGCAGCTCCTTTTACGGTCACCGACTTCAGGTACCCCAGACTTCCATGGCTTGACGGGCGGTGTGTACAAGGCCCGGGAACGTATTCACCGCGCCATGGCTGATGCGCGATTACTAGCGATTCCAGCTTCATAGAGTCGAGTTGCAGACTCCAATCCGAACTGAGACCGGCTTTCGAGATTTGCATCCTATCGCTAGGTAGCTGCCCTCTGTACCGGCCATTGTATTACGTGTGTGGCCCAAGACGTAAGGGCCGTGATGATTTGACGTCATCCCCACCTTCCTCTCTACTTGCGTAGGCAGTCTCACTAGAGTCCTCAACTGAATGTTAGCAACTAGTGACAGGGGTTGCGCTCGTTGCAGGACTTAACCTAACACCTCACGGCACGAGCTGACGACAACCATGCAGCACCTTGGAAAATGTCCGAAGAAGGGTCTATTTCTAAACCTGTCATTTCCCATTTAAGTCTTGGTAAGGTTCCTCGCGTATCATCGAATTAAACCACATAATCCACCGCTTGTGCGGGCCCCCGTCAATTCCTTTGAGTTTCATCCTTGCGGACGTACTCCCCAGGTGGCTAACTTATCACTTTCGCTTGGTCTCTGAAGCTTGCGCCCCAAAAACGAGTTAGCATCGTTTACGGCGTGGACTACCAGGGTATCTAATCCTGTTCGCTCCCCACGCTTTCGTCCCTCAGCGTCAGTTAAATCTTAGTGACCTGCCTTCGCAATTGGTGTTCTAAGTAATATCTATGCATTTCACCGCTACACTACTTATTCCAGCCACTTCAAATTTACTCAAGACCGACAGTATCAACGGCAGTTTCATAGTTAAGCTATGAGATTTCACCACTGACTTATCGGTCCGCCTACGGACCCTTTAAACCCAATAAATCCGGATAACGCTTGCACCCTCCGTATTACCGCGGCTGCTGGCACGGAGTTAGCCGGTGCTTATTCGTATAGTACCTTCAGCTACTCTCACGAGAGTAGGTTTATTCCTATACAAAAGAAGTTTACAATCCATAGGACCGTCATCCTTCACGCGGGATGGCTGGATCAGGCTCTCACCCATTGTCCAATATTCCTCACTGCTGCCTCCCGTAGGAGTCTGGTCCGTGTCTCAGTACCAGTGTGGGGGATCTCCCTCTCAGGACCCCTAAAGATCATTGACTTGGTGAGCCGTTACCTCACCAACTATCTAATCTTGCGCGTGCCCATCTCTATCCACCGGAGTTTTCAATATCAAATGATGCCATTCAATATATTATGGAGTATTAATCTTCCTTTCGAAAGGCTATTCTCCTGATAAAGGTAGGTTGCACACGTGTTACGCACCCGTACGCCGCTCTCAAAGTCCCGAAGGACTTCTACCGCTCGGCTTGCATGTGTTAGGCCTCCCGCTAGCGTTCATCCTGAGCCAGGATCAAACTCTCCATTGTATGTTTGTCTGACTCACTCAAAGTTATTGACGCTTTAGTTTTTCCTTACTTTTTTGGTTGTTATTTGTATGTCAATGATCTCTCTTCTTTTCGCTTTATTTCCAGTCACATCTTCTGTCGTTGTGCGTCTGAATTGCGAGTGCAAAAGTATAAAGTTTATTTTAAATGACCAAATCTTTTTGAAGAAAATTTAAAAGTTTTTTTAACCCCTAATCTCAACTCCTAAAATTCAATCCCGCTCCAACTTCGCTCCCCATCTCTCTCGATTTGGGACTGCAAAGATAAGAACATTTTTTTAATCTGCAAGCTTTTTTTTAAATAAAATAAAAAAACTTTTCGTCTCTTCATTTACTCTCTATCTTCCTGCCCTTCTACTTCGCTACTCTGTTTTAGAGTGGTGCAAATATACAGACACCTTACATACCATGCAACCCTTCCCTAAAACTTTTTTCATAAAGTTTACAAACTTCTTCCTAACTTCCTACTCCACAATAATTTATTCAAACTTCAAAGTTATCCACTTTATCTGTTCCCATAAGTTTGAGCATCCTTTTCTACTATTTCTAGACTTGAACCTGCAATCTAAACCCAAAAAAACCGCCTCTTTAGCACCGTATTTTTCCGGATCAAACCTAAATATGAAATTTTGCCGGCGTCTAAAGCCAGAAAATTGCCGCAAATAGCAGGAATTTTTTTGAACTTAATTCCGAAGCTTATATAAAACGAAAAAGTAACTTAGAATATTGTGAGAAAATTGCCAAAATAACCGGCAAAATTTAAAATGATAAACGAGGAAAAAATTTCACTTCAGCTACACTATTATATATAGAAGCAAAGGACCTCAACACAACCGGCAGAAAAATTAAATAATGTGAAAAATTTTAAATCAAAGATTCCACCACACTATTATACAGAGAAGAAAAAAAACACCAAAACAACCGGCAATAAATAAATTGGGAAAATGAAAGATTAAATCAAAGGATATTTCACCACTGTCTATTACATATGTATAGTATAAAAAAGGTGGATATTACCGGTAAAAATTTACCCGCTTAAAAAGAAACTTTTTTCAGCTGCTGGAAAACCCAATAGCCCATAAGCACGCCAACAGTATCGGCAATAAGATCCAAAAATTCCAGCGAGCGGCCAAAACCCATCTCGTCCTGCAGAATTTCGGTTAAAAGACCATAAATAATCATGATCTGTAAGAAGTAAGAAAACTTAATCCGCGGAAACGCGCACATAAAGCAAAAGCCCAACAACGCGAAAATACTCAGGTGTAAAATTTTATCAATTCCGCTGAACATGAAAGGAAATTCCATGTTTTCCACACCCGGACGCAAAAGCATATAAGTAAGAAATGCCCAGTAAATGGGCAAAATCTTACTAAATATTTTTGAAATTTTATCCAAGTGAAGCCTGGTATTCTTCAGCACTCAACAATTCCGAACGGTCGGCATCGTCTTTCAGCTCCAGCTTTATAATCCAGCCAGCTCCATACGGATCGGTATTTAATAGCTCCGGCTGATCTTCCAGCTCGCTGTTGAACTCAGAAACAGTTCCCGAAAGCGGCAAGAAAAGATCGGAAACCGTTTTCACAGCTTCTACGCTTCCGAAAACGTCGCCCGCGGATAATTCATCGTCAACCGAGTCTACATCCACGAAAACAATATCGCCCAATTCGCCCTGCGCAAAATCGGTAATCCCGATGGTTGCTGTGTTACCTTCAATCCTAACCCACTCGTGGTCTTTGGTGTACTTTAATTCGGCCGGTGCATTCATTCTGTTAATTTTTATTGCTCAAAAATAATTAAAATATTGCGATCCTCAAAGTATTACAGCCATTTAATACTGTTTCTAAATTATGACTAATGAAACCGGCTTTAAATGATGAATTTCAAAATAATCACCATTGCCGCACTCGATGAATTTTTCCCTCTCAATTCCTTAAATTTGTGAATAGCTGATTTACAAAAATCACATCCAAAAAATTCACTCTCTATATATAACAGAAAAATGGACATCAATAATAAATTACAGACCGCGCAGGAAACTTTCGAAACCTGGAAAAAGGTCCCGTTTCCCGAAAAGCAAAAATTGCTTGCTGAAATGGCAAAAATTCTGGATTTGGAAGCGGAAAATTTCGGAAAAATTATCACCACCGAAATGAACAAACCCATCACGCAGTCCATCGCGGAAATTCACAAATGCGCTTTGATGATTCGCTATTACGCGGAAGCGGAAAATATTCTTCAACCTGATAAAGTGGAAACAGAATTCCGCGTTTCGGAAATTCAATTTGTGCCTAAAGGTGTAATTTTAGGCATAATGCCGTGGAATTTTCCATTCTGGCAGGCACTACGTTTCGCTATTCCCGCAATTTTAGCCGGAAATACAGTGGTTTTAAAGCATGCTTCCATTTGTTTCGGCAGCGGAAATGCTATCGAAGATTTATTTTTAAAAGCCGGTTTTCCCGAAGGCGTTTTTCAGAATCTTGAAATTGGTCATGCCGAAGTGAAAAAAGTGCTCGAAAATCCCATTGTTAAAGGCGTCAGTTTAACCGGAAGCGAAAAAGCCGGTGGCGAAGTTGCCGCGATCGCCGGAAAATACATTAAAAAATCTTTGCTGGAACTGGGCGGCAGCGATGCATTTATCGTTTTAGATGACGCCGATTTTCAGAAAGCCGCAGAAAGCGGCGCCAATTCCCGACTCGCAAATTGCGGACAAGCCTGCAATGCCGCGAAACGTTTTATTATTCAAGAAAATATTGAAGAAGAATTTCTGCCGATTTTCATTAATGAATATCAGAAATATGTTGCTAGTAATCCTTTCAATAAAGAAACCAATCTCGCGGGAATGGCGCGCCCAGATCTTGCCGATGATTTGGAAAAACAATATGAAAAAGCCCTGAAAAACGGTGCTGAAATTATTTTGCCACTCAAGCGCATTTCGGAAAACGAATTTATTCCGGGCTTAATCAAGGTAAATTCCGGAAATCCAATTTTGCAGGAAGAACTTTTCGGGCCGGTTGGAATGGTGATGATCGCCGATGATGATCAGCACGCGGTGACTTTGGCGAATGATATTACGTTCGGTTTATCAGATTCTGTCTGGACGAACGACAAAATAAGGCAGCAGTTTTTCATCGATAACTTGGAAGCCGGAACCATCAGCGTGAATAAAAGCTCGAGTTCTGATCCGCGCTTACCTTTTGGCGGCACAAAATCTTCCGGCTACGGAACGGAACTTTCGCTCGTTGCACTGAAAGAATTTGTAAACGTGCGCACAGTAGTTGGAAATTAAAATATTTCTATAACAGAAAAATCCGGTCATTTAGCCGGATATTTTTTTGATTAAATTTTAAAAATTTCTGCTGAAAACTTCTATTCCGCTTCAACTTCAACTTTTAGCTGCGCGCGGTACAATGTGGAATAATAGCCGTTTTGCGCCAATAATTCGTCATGTTTTCCTTCTTCCACAATTTTACCCTGATCCATGACAATAATTTTGTCCGCTTTTTCGATGGTAGAAAGTCGGTGCGCAATGATTATCGAAGTTCTGTTTTTGGTGATTTTCTCCGTAGCGCGCTGAATCAATTTCTCGCTTTCATGATCGATTGAAGAAGTAGCTTCATCCAAGATTAAAATTTTCGGGTCCGAAAGATAAGCGCGCAGGAATGACAGCAATTGTCTTTGTCCTAATGAAATCGAAGAACCACGCTCGCGCACGACATAATCGTAACCGCCGGGCAAACTTTCGATGAACTCGTCAACCTCGATATCTTTAGCAACCTTTTTTATTTTTTCCAACGTCACCGACTCATCACCGAAAGCCAGATTTTCGTAAATACTGCCGTGGAAAAGAAAAACATCCTGCAAAACAACACCAATGTGGCTGCGCAAATTATAAAGTTCGTAATTCTTTAGATCGACATCATCCAGGCAAATCTGTCCCGAATTTACATCATACAATCTGGTGATTAAGCTTATAATGGTAGATTTTCCGGCGCCGGTCGCGCCCACAATAGCCACGGTTTCACCCGGATTTACCTTAAAACTAATTCCCTTTAAAACTTCCTGTTTTTCATCATAGGAGAAATGAACATCTCTAAATTCAATTTTTCCTTCAAAATGCGACTTTGCAATTGTTCCGGTATTCGGCATGGCAAAATCTTCATCCATCACACCCAAAACCCGTTCAGCACCCACAATTCCGCGCTGAATATTGTTAAATCTGTCCGCGATCTGGCGAAGCGGACGAATAAGCATTGAAATATATTGAATAAATGCGATCACCGCGCCGGCTTTTATGGTAATAAAACCGCCGTAAAGCAAGATGAATCCTATAAAAAGCGAAGAAATAAGCTCTACAACCGGGAAAAAAAGTGAAAATATAAAAACCGTTTTCAGCAATGCGCTTTTCAGCGTGATATTAATATCATCAAATTTTTTAAATTCAGCTTCTTCTCGGTTAAAAACCTGCACAATTGACATTCCGGAAAGTCTTTCCTGAACAAAAGAATTCTGGTTTGCAGTCCACGTTCTTTCATCACCGAAAGCTTTTTTCAGCCGTTTCTGGAAAAACCGCGTAATCACGACCATTAAAGGTAAAATCACAAGCGAAATATAACTCAGGTGAACATCCACCTGGAACATCATCACCAACACAAAAACGATGCGCAAAATATCACCGAAAACCATTAAAAATCCGTCGGTGTAAACGGTTGCAATTGTTTCTACGTCGCCAACAGCGCGCGTTACAAGCTGACCAATTGCGGTTTTATCAAAGAACGAGGTTCGGAAATAAATGAGTTTATGATACAGCCGTTCGCGGATATCGCGGATTACATTCTGCGAAATAAAATTTGAAAAATAAACCAGGAAAAAATTCAGAATGGTTTCACCAAAAACCAGTGCAATCAGGATATAAATGTGTTTCATCATCAGCCCTTTGTCGCGCAGCTCAATGATATCCGTGTCCACAATCAGCATCGTAAGGTAAGGCCGATAGGTAGAAATTACCGAAAGAACAATGGAAATCGCCAGCGTAAGCAAAAACCAAGACCGAAATTTCATCCCGATTACAAAAAGCCGCTTTATTATTTCCCAGGTCGATTGTTTCTTCATTTGTTCGTAATTCTCTGCAAAAATACGGAAAAGTTTGGTGAAGGCGGGGCGAAGGATGATCTATGGAGGATGAAGTTGATAGTTAATAGTTAAAAACTTTCCACTGTCGACCGTCAACTGTACACTGACTACTGATCACTAACTACTGACAACTGATCACTGACCACTCTCAACTCTCAACTAAAATCGTATCCAACCTCAACCAAAAACAACCCTTGCGCTGGCGCCGAAGTTCCGGCGGAATTGCGGTTTTTTTCAGCAATTATGCGGTCCAGATCTTCCGGTTTCAGTTTTCCGTTTCCGATTTCCACCATCGTTCCGACAATCGCACGCACCATATTTCTTAAAAAGCGGTCTGCTGAAATTGTAAATTTTAATTCCGAATTATTTTGCTCCCAGAAGGCCGAATAAATTTTGCAGTTATTGGTTTTATTTTGGGTGTGAAGTTTGGAGAAACTCGTAAAATCCTGATGTTTCAGCAGAAATTCGCACGCTTCATTCATTTTTTCAACATCCAACGTTCGCTTCCACATTTGCCACGCAGAATCCTGCGTAAACGGATTTTTTTCCAGCGAAATATAATATTCATAAGTCCGGAAAGTCGCATCAAACCGCGCGTGAAAGTCATCTTTAACCCGAAAAATTCTTTTCACCGCAATATCTTTTGGCAAAAAACTGTTCATTTGATAGCTGAAATTTTCGCCCACGCTTTTTTCCACATCAAAATGCGCGAACATTTTCTTCGCGTGCACGCCCGTGTCGGTGCGTCCGGCGCCGGTAATTTTAATTTTTTCACGCAAAATCGTGGAGAAAGCCTTTTCCAAAACCTCCTGCACGGAAATTTCTCCCGGCTGAATTTGGTAGCCAAAGTAATTTTTTCCCGAATACGAAAACTGAATACAATACCTCATTGCGTGCAAATTTACGGAATTTTTAGGAGCAAGAAAGCTGGGTTATGAGCCCGAAGATGGGTTCCCGCTTTCCATTGCTCCCGAACTTTCGGGATCCATTGCAATCGGGGCTACAAGTCAGGTTATTTCTTCTTTTACAAAAAAATTCCGTGCTATTTGGAGGTTTTTTTTCCGTTTTAGAAAAATCATTTTTCCATCCAAATTTTAAAGTAAAAATTCGCTGCTATTTGAAGGTTTTTTCGATTTTCCAAATGCATTTCTTTTCGAAAATTTAAATAAAAAAGAAGAAATTTACCGCATGAAAATACTTCTGCTTTCAGATTCGCATTCTTATTTGGACGACCGGATTTTAGATTATGCCAAAAACGCTGATGAAATTTGGCATTGCGGCGATTTCGGAAATCTGGAAGTCATTGAAAAGCTCGAAAAAATAAAACCTTTGCGCGGCGTTTACGGCAACATCGACGGTACAGAAATCCGCAAGATTTTCCCCGAAGTTTCGCGCTTTACTGTGGAAAATTTAGAAGTTTTGATGGTTCACATCGGAGGTTATCCCGGGAAATACACACCGTTGGCAAAAGCAGAAATTGAGATCAAAAAGCCTCAACTTTTTATTTCCGGACATTCGCATATTTTAAAAGCGATGTACGACCAGAAAAACAAATTACTTCACCTGAATCCCGGCGCCGTGGGAAAAGTGGGCTGGCACCAAATGCGCACCATGATGCGTTTTGAAATCAACGGCGACCAGATTGAAAACCTGGAAATTATAGAACTCGGCAAAAAATAACCGGCTAAAAGCTACTTTTTTTGCAAATTTTCGTAAATGCTGTGGACCAAACCATCAGCAACAGAAATTTTGGGAACAAATATCTTTTCAATTTCGCTCCACGCCATTACGTTGTTGTAAATCTGCAAGGCCGGCACCAAAACATCAGCGCGGTCTTCACGAATGTTAAATTTGCTCATCCGCTCTGCCACCGAAAGTTCCTTCATTTCTTTATAATATTTTTTTAGAAATGCGCTCGACATCGGTTTTCCGTCTTTCGTTTTACTCATCGAAAATATTTTGTTGATGTTTCCGCCGGAACCAATCCCTACAATGGGTTTTGTACTGTTGATGTTTTTCCGGATTTCTTCTTTCATCTGCTTCCACAAATCTTCCGAAACCAAACCATTCAACAAACGAATTGTACCGATGTTAAACGATTTTTCATACGCCATTTCCCCGTTTTCGTAAAACATCAGTTCGGTTGAACCGCCGCCCACGTCAATATAAAGATAAGCGCAGCTTTTGTCGAGCGAATCAGCAACGTGATTTTCAAAAACCAATCCTGCTTCTTCGTCACCTGAAATTATTTCGATAGAAATTCCCGACGATTCCTGCACTTTTTTAATAATTTCCGGGCCGTTTTTAGCGTCGCGCATCGCGCTGGTGGCGCAGGCACGGAAATGTTCCACCTTATAAATTTTCATCAGATCGCTGAAAATTTTCATCGAATCGGTAATCATTTTTTCGCGTTCCGTACCGATTTTTCCGGTGGTAAAAACGTCCATTCCAAGGCGCAGCGGAATGCGCAACAAATTCAGTTTGGTGAACTGCGGTTTTCCTTTTTTAGGTTCCGTTACTTCGTTAATTAAAAGTCTCGCGGCGTTACTTCCTATGTCGATGGCAGCAATTCTCATTCAGAAAATTTAAAGATAAGAGGCGTCAAATGAAAACGGCAACAACTCGCGAATGGATTTTGTTTTGTAAATCGCACCACCAAGTGAAGCGAAATAAATTTCGATCTCGTCTTTCTGCTTGGCTTCATATTCTAAAATTGCCTGACGGCAAGCGCCACACGGCGGAATTGGGATTGAAGTTGAAGCATTTCTGGGCGCACCTATGACGAAAAGTTTTTTAATTTTTACATCCGGGAAATTTGCTCCGGTGTAAAAAATCGTAGTTCTTTCAGCACACAATCCTGAGGGATATGCAGCATTTTCCTGGTTACTTCCGGTAATAATTTCGCCGTTTTCGAGCAAAATTGCACAACCAACTGTAAAATCGGAATATGGTGCGTACGCGGTGTTTCGCGAGGACATTGCTTTATCGAAAAGTGTTTTTTCCATTTCGTTCAGTTCGCCGTAACTGTCAATCGATTCGAACGTTATTGTATGTTCTTTTTGCATGTAATAAAAATAGAGGAGTAAAGATAACTGATTTTTACAAAATTTACAGGTTTTCACTTTATATATGGAAAAGAAACAATCGGCACGAAATTTAATGAGATGAAGTTTAGAAGTTATATTCCTGTGTAATAGATATAACACAAAAATACCGTGAAAAGACTCCCCTTGCTCTGTAACAGATTTTGTAGTATTGCGTCGTAAATTTTCCGGTTCCAATGGTTAACAGCCGGAAAGCTTTGCTTATGAAAAAAAATAATAAGCGGGTTGCACCCGTGATTAAAGATATGCCGCTGAGCTCACGTTCAGAATTAGAAATTTTCTTTTTAAATTCCCTCCAGGAAATGTATGACGCGGAAAATTTAATTGAAGAAGAATACAGCAAAGTAGAAAATAATATTTCGTCCTCAGACCTACATGGAATTCTAACGGAACATTTTGGAATTCATCTTAAGCACCTGAGCAGACTTCGCAAAATCTTTGAGTTCAAGGGCGATTTGCCAGAACGAAAAAAATGCGAGGCTATAGATGCTATATTGTGCGAAGCTGTAAATCATTTGGCGCATTTTGCGGATGATCTTCAAAACTGGGAAGTTGCACTTGTTCTTGTGACGCAAAAACTTACCTATTATAAAATCGCAACCTACGGCGGCCTTGCGCATCTTGCGATAAAACTGGATTATCCGAAGGCGGCAACACTACTCGCAGTCTGCGTTCAGGAGGAAGAAGAATTTATTGCCAATCATCTTAATGGAATATTCAATGCGTACCTTACGTCACACATAGATGTTCGTAAAAACTGAAAAAAATAACCCTTTTAGCGGCTTATATTTAAAACCATTTAAAATAATTATGTTTTGGAGAGCTATAATTTTGTAAGCCTCTAACTACTCAACGTGAGTTTTCATAAATTTGGCTTGTTAAAAAAGTTATTTATGATATTATACACTCCGATCAAATTCAGAAATCTAGAACTTCAAAACCGTTGGGTAATGTCGCCAATGTGCATGTATTCCTGCGAAAACGGTTTGCCGAACGATTTTCATTTCGTGCATTATGCAAGCCGCGCACAAGGCGGCACCGGACTTCTAATCGTGGAAGCAACCGGTGTTGTGCCCGAAGGCAGAATTACACACAAATGTGCCGGACTTTGGAACGATGAACAGGCGGAAGGTTTTAAAAAAATTGTCGGTTTTATCCACGAAAATTCTAAAACTAAAGTCGGAATTCAGTTAGGTCATGCGGGTAGAAAAGCTTCTACCTGGAACGGAAAACAACTTTCGCTGGAAGAAGGTTGGCAAACTGTTGCGCCGTCGGAAATTCCTTATGCTGAAGGTGAACGGCGTCCACATGCGCTCACCATTCCCGAAATTAAAAAACTGGTTCAGGATTTTAAAGATGCTGCGCGCCGCGCTTTAGACGCAGGTTTTGATTTAATTGAAATTCACGCTGCACACGGCTATTTAATTCACCAGTTTATGTCGCCGCTATCAAATGTGAGAACCGATGAATACGGCGGAAGTTTCAAAAACAGAATGCGCTTTTTGCTGGAAATTGTGGATGCGGTGAACGAATTGCTTGATGAAAATAACCCGCTATTTGTACGAATTTCCGGAACGGAATATGCTGAAAACGGTTGGGACATCGACGAAAGTGTGGAACTCGCAAGAATTTTACAAACTAAAAATGTCGATTTAATGGATGTTTCCAGTGGCGGAAATATTCACGGTGCGAAAATCAACTTATTTGACGGTTACCAGGTTCCGCTTGCGGCAAAGATTAAGCAAGAAACCGGCATGAAAACCGGCGCTGTAGGTTTGATAAAAACCGCCGAATTAGCCGAAGAAATCTTGAAAAAAGGTGAAGCTGATTTAATATTTGTGGCTAGAGAAATCTTGAGAAATCCGTATTTAGCAATCCAAGGTTCTTTTGAAGCGGACGCCGAGTGCGATTTTCCAATACAATATGAACGCGCGAGAATTTAATTCTCGTTAAAAAATAAAAAAGCCATTACAAGTTGAATGGCTTTTTTTACTAATTTATTTCTAAAAAATTTGCTCCTAAAACGGCAATTTTTTTCGTTTTGTAAAATAGAAAAAAATGCCTGATCAGCCCGGAATTTTTATGAATATTCAAATTTTTGAATCACTTCCAAAGTTTTGCTGATTTCCTTTTCGGTAATGGCCGAAGAAATAAACCAGGTTTCATAACCGCTCGGCGGAAGATAAATTCCGTTTGCCAAAAGCTGGTGGAAGAAATTATTGAACAAAGCATGGTTTGCTTTCGCTGCATCGTCGAAATTAGAAACCGCGTTGATGTGGAAAAAAACGCTCATCATCGCTCCTTTTCTGTTGATTTTGTGTTCAATACCTTTTGAATTCAAAATTTTACCGATTTCAAAATCTAAAGTTTCTGTAGTTTTATTTAAATTTTCGTAGAAGTTTTCATCATTTTTAATGATCTGCAAAGTGGTTAAACCAGCACGCATTGCAAGGGGATTTCCACTTAAAGTTCCCGCTTGGTACACCGCGCCTTTTGGTGCAAGATGGTCCATAATTTCGTTTCGGCCCGCAAAAGCACCAACCGGCAAACCTCCGCCGATGACTTTTCCGAAAGTAACCAAATCTGCTTTCACATTATAAACTTCCTGCGCACCACCGAAAGCCAAACGGAAGCCGGTCATCACTTCATCGAAAATGAGCAAAGCGCCGTTTTCGTCGCATAAAGCACGTAATTTTTGAAGAAAATTATTTTCCGGCAAAACGCAGCCCATATTTCCGGCAACCGGTTCCACGATAATTGCGGCAATTTCACCTTCGTTAAGGCGGAATAAATCTGCAACTTGTTCAATATCATTATATTTCGCGGTTAAAGTATCTTTTGCTGTTCCCGGAGTTACGCCCGGAGAGTTCGGATTTCCGAAAGTTGCAGCGCCACTACCCGCTTTAATTAAAAAAGAATCGGAATGTCCGTGGTAACAACCTTCGAATTTGATGAATTTATTCCGTCCGGTAAAACCACGAGCCAAACGGATTGCGCTCATACAGGCTTCTGTACCTGAAGAAACCATTCTGATCTGGTCGATATTCGGCACATTTTCTACAATATATTTTGCGATTTCAGTTTCAAGTTCAGTTGGTGTTCCGTAGGAAAAACCCTTTTCTGCCTGCTTTTTTATCGATTCCAAAACTTCCGGGTGTGTGTGCCCTAAAATCGCCGGCCCCCAGGAATTTATATAGTCAATATACTGATTATCATCAACATCCGTAAGATATGCACCCTGCGCCGATTTCATAAAAACCGGTACGCCACCGACGGATTTGAAAGCGCGGACCGGTGAATTTACACCGCCTGGAATATATTGATAAGCCTCATCGAAGAGCGCTGAACTTCTTTGGTATAACATTTTTTAATAGTTTCTTTAAGTGGAAAATTGAAAGTTGATAATTGATAATTAACAATTTATTTCCGTGGTTTTTTGCTTTGCAGATACATCAGTTGTCCGGCGCGGGGTTGCTGACCGAAGTCCATTCTGTTTTTGGAATATAATTTTTTAAGCTTGATGCCGAATTTTTGTGCAATATCATGCATTGATTCACCGGCTTGCGCCTTATATTTTGCAACATTTCCCGAAGATGATTTTGATTCTAAAAACAAAATATCATTTCTGCGAAGCTGATTTCCGTCGAGTTCATTCCAGCTCATCAAACGGCTTTCTGAAATTCCGAATTTCTTGGAAATGGCTTCTAAAGCGACATCGTCTGGAATTATTACGAATTTTTTACCGCCATTTGGATGACTTTTTATTAAAATAGATTTCAGGGTTTCCGCTCTTTCTACCAGTTTATCTACGTTTTTCTGCTGTTTCGCGTAGGAAACCTGCTCATACGGAACTTTTACGGTTACGGGTTTGGCAGAAACGCGGCTTTGATCCAGCTGCGCCATAAAAATTTTGTCGTTTTTCAGCTCCGGATACATTTTCAAAACAGCGTATAAAACTTCTTTTGAATTGGTTTTGTCGAATTCATAAAGCTTATTCTTTTCAATTTTATCGATGAGAATATAAGCGTAGCGCGGATTGGTTGCGTAACCGGCTTTTTTTAAACCGTGCGCCCAGGCTTTATAATCCGTCATGTCCAGCTTGAATAGGTTCACGTAATATTTACGGAAAGCCAGAAATTTCGAGTGATCTTCGTAAGAATCGCGCGGATCGTCGTAAACGCGGAAACATTCATTGGGCGCGTCATCGGTGTGTTTCATTGTTTTCCCTGTCCAGTCCTCCTTGCATTTAATGCCGAAATGATTGTTTCCCTGCTGCGCCAAACGGCTTTGTCCGCCACCGGTTTCCAAAAGTCCCTGCGCTAAAGTAATTGAAGCCGGAATTTTATACTTTTCCATTTCTTCCACGGCGTACGGCGCGAATTTCTGGATATATTGCTCATCTGTTTTCCAGGTTTGCGCATGAAATTTTGCAAAAATTATAACCGTAAGAGCAAAAAATATTTTCTTCATATATTATTTTTAATGACTTCGAAAGATTTTCTAATCATCCGTTGGAAGCTTGTTTTCAGGAAACCTATTTCCAACAATTTTAAGCAAAAAATTAGGCGGTAAATTAACCTATTTTTATCAATTCTCTTTTCTGCTTTTTCAGCAATTCATTAGCGCCAAAAATTCCCTGTAAACCGCCGGTGTGAAAGGCTAAAATCTTGCTTCCAGGCTGGAAATAATCGTTTTCAATCATTTTAAAAAGGTGACGCATCATTTGTCCGGTATAAACCGGATCGAGCTGAATGTCAAATTTCGCTTTAAAATTATTGATAAAACGGATATTTTCTTCGCTTATTTTACCATAACCGCCGTCGTGCGCTTCCAGAAGTTTGAAATTTCTCCGTTCCGAAAGTTCAAAAACAGTTTCATTCAAAGAAGAATCATCGACTGTTTTAAAACCTAAAACCTGCTGATTTTCCTCTGCAAACTTTGAAATTCCGGCAACTGTTCCGCCGGTTCCGACTGCGGTGCAAAGATAATCAAAACTTTTTGTTTGCTCCGGAAGCATGTGCTGAATTCCGTTCACCGCAAATTCGTTAGTGCCGCCTTCGGGAATAAGTAAAGCACCGGGAAATTCCTCAGAAAAATTCCGGCTTAAAAGCGCCTTTTTTCGGTAAACTTCCCGAGGTACGAAGCGGAACTGCATTCCATTATCGTGTGCCAGTTTTAAAGTTGGATTTTCGCGCCATTTTTGCTGTAGTTCTTCACCGCGGATAATCCCTAAAGTTGGAATATTTTCTTCTTTTCCGAGCGCGGCGACCGCGGCAATATGGTTTGAAAAAGCGCCGCCAAAAGTAATAAGCAAAGGATTCTCCGGGCTTTTTGCGAGATAATTATTAATGTTATAAAACAACTTCCAATATTTATTTCCGGAAATGTGCGGATGAATCAGGTCTTCTCTTTTCAGGAAAAGCTGAATATTTTTTTCAAGAGGAATTTCGGTGATGGGAATTTGAATGGAGGGAATTTTCATAGTAATTTTCAAATCTATTACTAGTCCACCACTTTTCTAATGTAATAAGAATAAACTTTAACATTTTCATTATAAATATAATCATATCCATCACCACTATTTGAGGATTTTTTAAGCTCCAAAATTGGTGAGCTAATTTCAGTAATAACGTCAATTTTAAAGCTGTTTTTTTTATACCTTCTTGCATTTATATCTAACTGCAACAGATCCCCAACATACAACCTATTTGAATACGGCAAAAAGTTATCACCATCACCAACGCTTGTAAATCCCAGTTCGTTTAATTCATTAATAAACATAGTGTAATTATGGTGGTTAGTTGTTTCTATAGAAAGCTTTGTATCTCCAGAAGACTTAAAATGAAATATGCAATCTGAATCTTCACTGCCGTTTCTGTACTTTATTACAGTCCCTTCGTTAATATCTTCCACTGCCTTTGCAATAAAGTCTGTTCCTGTATCTGTTAAAACGTTTACTTTTTTAGACAAAAAAAACCAATTTTTACTTTCCAAAAAATTTTCAGCTTCAGTAATGTTTAAATTGGAAAGATACATAAAGTCTTCAACGCCTATATTTAAGGTTGCTCGAAAAGGTTTTTTATCTATATTTAGAAGTCCAAGAGAAATTTCATTTTCTCGCCCGGAAGAATTATTCATCGGTTCAGCAGAATCGTAATCACTTCCAACATTGTTTGAGGATTGTTGTTCAATTTGTGGCGTTTCAGACTGGGTTTCGACGTCATTACAGTTTTGAAAGAAACAAAATGCGAAGACCAAATAAAATAGATTTGCTTTCATGTAATGTATTGGGTATATTTCACTAATTTAGCAAAAGTTAACGAAATGTAATTATCAAGAACTACTTTTATCGTTAATAGTTTCGGAAAATTCCGCGCCCCAAATTGAACATAGCTCTCCGCCGCCGCGGAAGCGGAATCCGTCGACAAGCTCAGGATGACAAGGCGGAAAAAAGCGCCCAAATTATTGCTCCAAAAAATACTTCCGGAAGCTCCAGAATTTTCGGGTTTTCAAATAATCCAGATCGTTTTCCATTGCATACGCTTCGCGCTCAAATGAAATGGATTTGTACGCCAGAAATTTATTTTTCAGCTTAAAAACCAGGTAATAATACTCGACGACGTACCAGATATAAAAGAAAATGACGAGCAGTTCAGCCTGCTGGCGCAAATGGATTTTCTCGTGATTCAGCAAAACCGCATCCGCACGCGACTCGGGTTTCCGCAAAATGATGAAGGGAAAAAGGGTGATCCCTGAAATTTTCGTATTTTTGAGAAGTCGTTGCCAAATGAAGACCATGTGACAAAGATATTAATTTGGCCGAACCGATTTAACTTATGTACCCGAAAAATATCAAAGAAAACGTAGACTTTTATTATAACGAGCAAGGCTATAAAGTGTTTACCGAAACCTACCACCTGAAACGCGGCTATTGCTGCAAAAGTGGCTGCAAACACTGCCCGTACGGCTATGATAAAAAAACGGACACCTTTAAAAAAAGTGGTAAAAACGGAAAAAAGCCGTAAAAAGGCCCGAAAAAAATTTTAAAAACAAAAAAAACATACAAGGTCATGAGCAAAAAATATATCTTACTATTATTGGCTTCTGCCACGCTGGGACTTACTTCCTGCAGCCCTTTTCAGGTGAAATCTGATTACGCAGAAACCGCAAATTTCAATACCTACAAGACGTATAAATTACGAATTGATGATTTGAAACTCAACGATATTGACAAAGACCGTGTGCTGAACGAGGTTTCCAAGCAACTGCAAACCAAAGGTTTAAGCGTTTCTGAAACTCCGGATTTAATTGTGAACGTGAAAGCAAACCACAAGAAAATTCAGGACATCCAGGGAACACGACCTTTCGGAATGTACGGCTGGGGCGGACCTTTCGGTTACGGATTTGGTGTTAACAGAACCTGGACTTCCAATTACAACCAAGGTTCACTGGTACTGGATTTAATTGACGCGAGAACGCAAAAACTGGTTTGGCAAGGAACGGGAAGCGGAATTTCTGTAGACTCACCGAAATCTAAACAAAAGCAAATTCCCGAAATCGTGGCTGAAATTATGGCGAATTATCCGCCAGATAGAAGTAAGTAATTTATTTTGAAATATAAAAAAACCGCTTTTAAAGGCGGTTTTTTTTGTTTTGAATTTTATAAAAAAAAAATTGGCCGTTAAAAGCGGTAATTTTTTCATTTTATGTAAAAAAAGATTCCTGAATTTTTTGACGTTTTAGCGGCGAATTTTTTCATTTTGGAAAACCAGAAAAAAATGCTGTTTTAGCCAGAAATTTTTGTTGGAACTTTCCTAAAATAAGGAAAGTCGCTAAAAGGCGGCTTTCTTTTAATTCTGTTATTTCCCAATGGCTTCTACAATTGGATTCCCAATGTTCCCGCTTGGAAACTGAATTCGCAATAACGACGATAACGTTGGTGCAATATCTGTCATGTGATACTCTTTGTTGGTTTCGCCCGGCTGAATCCCCCAACCCATAAAAATTAAAGGAATGTGAGAATCGTAGGAATTCCACGCGCCGTGCGTAGTTCCCAGTTTAGAATAAGTCGGCAACCAGGAATCGCGGTAAATCACCTGAATATCGCCGCTGCGCTGCCAGGTGTAACCGTTTACGATTCGGGAACGTAAAGGCTCCGGAATTGTTGCTGCGCCGGCTTTTTTCATATCCACCGCAAATAAAACCGATTTGTCTTTGTTTAAAATATCGATGAGATATTGTTTTACTTCGTCAGCATTTAATTTATTGTCATCAATGACCTGATCATCCAGATAAACCTGATTATTGGTTACTTTTGAAACCAATTTATCAGCTTTGAATTTGGTTTTCAGCTTTTCATTAAATTCTTTGTTGTCTTCGCCGTAAAATCCGGTCGCCATTTTATGTTCTGCCATAAAACCTTGTGCATGTGCGCCACCGTGATCAGCAGAAAGAAAAACAGTGTACTGATTTTTACCGACGGTTTTATCCAAATATTTGAAAAAATCCGTAAGGTCGCGGTCTAAGCGCAAATAAATATCTTCAACCTCAATGGCATTGGGACCAAATTTATGTCCGCCGTAATCGGTGGAAGCTAAATTTACGGCAAGAAAATCGGTTATGGCATCGGCGCCCAAATTTTCACCTTTGATGGCTGCTTCCGCAGCTTTTATTGTCAAGGTATTTCCAAATGGTGTAGAACGGATGACGTCGCGGTTTGCCTGATAGTCTGCAGCAAGGTTACTGTATGGAAAAGTTGGTGTTTTCGCGCTGCCAAGAAGTCCTTCCCACGGTGAATTATCCGGTGAACTTTCGATATATTCAGTGATCGGCAGCAAAGTATTCCAACCATTTTTTACCAATTGATCAGGATTTTTCTGCGCATTGAAATCTTTCATCCATTTTGGTAAATCATTCATATAATAAGTGCTGGTGATGAAATTTCCGGTGGAATCATCAAACCAATACGCGCCAGTCGGATTGTGGCCCGCAGGTAAAATGGAAGCGCGGTCTTTCAGTGAAACTCCAACAACTTTAGCCTGAAAATTGGTAGCCAACATCAGTTCATCCGTAATTGTGGTTGACCATAAATTTTTCGGTGAATGGCTGCCCGATTTTGTGCTTGTGCTTCCAACGGGCTGCACGCTTTCATCGGTTGTACAGTACACATTTTTTCCGGTTTTTTTATCGAACCAGTCGTTACCGGCGATGCCGTGAATTGCAGGAACGGAACCGGTATAAACCGTTGTGTGACCAACCGCGGTATAGGTCGGCACGTAATTAATATGAACATTATTCAGCGAATAACCTTCCTTCAGCAACTTTTTAAAACCATCGTTCTGGTATTTATCGTAATAGCGGTAGAGATAATCCCAGCGCATTTGGTCTACCACGAGGCCGACGACCAGTTTTGGTCTTTCCAGCTGTGGAGCTTTGCTTTTTTGGGCAGAAATGCCAGTAGAAATTACGGCAAGAAAAATGGCACAAACATTTTTAAACATAATAAAAATTTAATGATGGTCGAATATTAAAGACAAATTTAAGGGTTTAAATATTAAGACCAAATGAACTTTTGGTGAAATACATTTGCTAAATCACAAAAAAACGGTCTTTTTGCCCGGAAAAAAAACGCACCTTATAAAAGATGCGTTTTTAAATATATTTTTAATTCCTTAGAACTTCAAATCACCATTCACTTCACGAACTGCTTTTGCAGCGGTGGCGAATTTTTCTTTTTCAGCGTCTGTTAAACTGATTTCCACGATTTTTTCAACGCCATTTGCGCCGATAATTGCCGGAACGCCAAGACAAATATCGCTTTGACCATATTCACCGTCCAGCATCAGCGAGCAAGGAATCATTTTTTTGTGGTCGCATAAAATTGCCTGAACCATCACAGAAACCGCGGCTCCCGGTGCATACCACGCAGAAGTTCCCAATAATTTGGTTAAAGTTGCACCACCAACTTTGGTTTCTTCTTCTACGTAAGCCTGTTTTTCCTCGTTCAAGAATTCAGTTACTGGAACGCCATTTCGTGTTGCTTTGCTCATCAAAGGTAACATTCCGGTGTCGCTGTGCGCTGCGATTACCATTCCGTCAACGTCTGAAATCGGGCATTCCAACGCTTCTGCCAATCTGTATTTGAAACGTGCAGAATCCAGCGCGCCACCCATTCCGATGATTTGGTTTTTCGGTAATCCGGAAGTTTTGTGCACCAAGTACGCCATTGTATCCATCGGGTTTGAAACTACGATGATGATGACGTCCGGTGAATGTTTTACCAAATTTGCAGTTACGTCTTTAACAATTCCGGCATTGATTCCGATCAATTCTTCACGAGTCATCCCCGGCTTTCTTGGAATTCCGGAAGTAATTACGGCAACTTTAGATCCTGCAGTTTTGCTGTAATCCCCTGTTGTGCCTGTAATTTTGGTATCGAAACCATTCAGAGAAGCGGTTTGCATTAAATCCATCGCCTTACCTTCGGCAAAACCTTCTTTAATATCAACCAGAACAACTTCTGCTGCGAAATCTTTCATCGCGATGTATTCTGCGCAACTTGCGCCTACTGCTCCTGCTCCTACTACGGTAACTTTCATAATTGTAAATTTATTTTTTTAATGATGTATGGAACCCTACGGCTTCATTAATTATTTTTTATCCAAAGAAAAACGTAAAAATTAGCCGTTTTAACCCGGAATTTTTTATGAACCCAAATTTACAAAATGTTAAAGTTTTGACCAATTTTGTTCCGATGAAGTTTTAAATAAAAAATTCGGCCTTTTTCTCATCTAAAAACTGAATTGCTGCCATCGGTTTTTTTTACCTTACATCAACGGTTTCAAGGCTGATATGTTCTAAATTTGTTTAAAATATAGATGATTATGGGTTTCACAAACCGACTTCACGAAGGCTATTCCAACCGAAAGTTTGATATCGACAAGAAAAAAATTGAGAGCTTTATCGACCGATTTTTCCGTTTTATCTTTTTTTTAGAACTTCAAAGATGTTCGGAATACAGTGACATTGAAGCACGTTTGAACAGTTTTAAAAGCGAGTTTAATGAAATCCTTTTTTCCGTAACCGCAAAAAATGAAGAAGCGGAAACAGAAATTTTCTTTAAAAGTTTCCCCGAAATTTATGAGTCGCTTAAAAACGATGCAAAAGCAATTTTCGATAATGATCCCGCGGCGCAAAGCATTGAGGAAGTCATGTTTTCCTATCCCGGTTTTTTTGCCATCGCCGTTTACCGTTTCGCACACGAACTTTATAATAATAAAATTCCTTTAATCCCGCGCATCTGGACGGAATTGGCGCACAGTAAAACCGGCATCGATATTAATCCCGGCGCAAAAATCGGGGAGAATTTCTTCATCGATCACGGCACCGGCATCGTCATCGGTGAAACTACGGTCATCGGAAATAATGTTAAAATTTATCAGGGCGTCACCTTAGGCGCGCATTTTGTCGCTAAAGAACTGGCGAATGTAAAGCGCCATCCGACAATTGAAAACGGCGCTGTAATTTATGCAAATGCTACTATTCTCGGCGGAAATACTGTGATTGGTGAAAATTCTGTCATCGGCGGAAACGTTTGGATCACCGAAAGTGTGCCTGCGAATTCTGTGGTTTTTCACAAAGGTCAGGTTACGGTAAAAAATAAATTTCCGGCAAATGAGCCTATTATTTTCAGTATTTAAAAATTAAAAAAAGCACATTTAAACCCCGAAAAAACATTAAAATCTTAAAAACCCATTTTATGAAACTGAATAATATATTAGAAGCCATCGGCAATACGCCAGTTGTAAGATTGAACAACATTTTCCCGGATCACGAAGTCTGGATGAAACTGGAAAAGCAAAATCCTGGCGGAAGCATCAAAGACCGCATCGCTTTGGCAATGATTGAAAAAGCGGAAGAGGAAGGCAAAATCAATAAGGACACCGTAATTATAGAACCGACTTCGGGAAATACCGGCGTTGGTCTGGCGATGGTTTGCGCGGTGAAAGGTTATAAACTGGTTTTGGTAATGCCTGAAAGTATGAGTGTGGAGCGTAGAAAACTCATGAGTTCTTATGGAGCGCAGTTTGTGTTGACGCCAAAGGAAAAAGGCACTTCGGGCGCAATTGCGAAAGCAACCGAGATGGCGCAGGAAATAGAAAACTCGTGGATTCCTCAACAATTTGAAAATGAAGCTAACCCGGAAATTCACGCAAACACTACCGCACAGGAGATTTTGAATGATTTCCCCGAAGGTCTTGATTATTTGATTACCGGCGTGGGGACCGGCGGTCATATTACCGGCGTAACCGAAGTTTTAAAGGAAAAATTCCCAAATCTTCAAAGTTTTGCGGTGGAACCGAAAGATTCCGCGGTGATTTCCGGCGGTCCGTCCGGTCCGCACCCGATCCAGGGAATTGGTGCCGGCTTTGTACCAAAAGTTTTGAATACCGAAATCCTGAGCGGAGTTATACAGATTGAAAAAGACGAAGCTTTTGAATTTACAAAAAGACTCGGCAGAGAAGAAGGAATTTTAGCCGGAATTTCCACCGGATCTTCAGCTGCGGCGGTTTCTAAAAAACTAGCTGACATCCCGAAAGGCTCAAGAATTCTTACTTTTAATTATGACACCGGCGAACGCTATTGGTCGGTGGACGGGCTTTTCGAAGAAAACGAATATCAAGGCTAAATAAAATTCAGCTTTAGAAAAATCAAAAAAATCCTGCTTTAAGCGGGATTTTTTTCTGCATACAGTTTCTGGCATTTGGGGCAGATGTAAGTTTTGCGTTTTACTTTTCCCATTTTGTCAATCACGACAAGTTCCGATTTGTCTTTCGGGCAGATTTTTTTGCCGTAAATCAGGGCTTTTTCTTTAACGTCATCGGTTTTAATGCGATTTAAGAATTCTTCAGCGTAGTCCACCACCATTTTTAGCAGGAAAACGAGCTTTTTTTCCGGTATATCTTTAATAATACTCGCTGGGTGAATTTTCGCGTGATACATCACCTCAACACGAATTATATTCCCCACGCCTGCAAATAAGGTTTGATCCATCAAAACATCACCGATTGTCTCGTTAGCGTGCTTGGTCTGCAATTCATTAATAATAAATTCCGGGTCAAATTCAGGTTTTAAAATATCGGTTTTGAAATTGAAATGATCGCGTGGTTTTCCTTCATATAATTTGGTTTTCGCGATATAGAAGTTGATTTCTTCGGAACCGAAATGCAGCGCAAAACTTGCATTCACTTTTTTTCGTTTGTTCACCAACATACGTCCGAAGAGGCCAAGATGAACGCCAACGAAGAAATCTTTAAATACAAAGAGCAGGTTTTTGCCGTAGGTTTCAATATCTTCAAGTTTGATATTAACGATTTTGGATTTGTCCATTTCGCCGTAGCCTGAAGCTTCGGTAACGGTTTTACCTTTGTAGCGAAGCAGCTTATTTTTCAGCGAAAGTATGGACGGTCCTTCTGGCATATTGTGTTTTTTAGGCGTTAAAAGCGGAAATTTTTCTGAATTTCTAAACTAATGATATTTCAGAGAAAGCATCTTTCGAATTTACGGAATAGGTATTTACTGCACAAGATTTGTAAAATATTTGCCGCTGAAACGGCATTTTTTTCAAAATAAAAAGACTGCCTTTGCAGACAGTCTTCCTAATGATGAGTTTTTATGGTTATTTTTTAATAATGAGTTTCAGCGTTTTTTCCATGGTTGCAGTTTTCACTTTCACGATGTAAACTCCACCCGGAAGCATATAATTGCTGGCACTTACGCTGGCTTTGTTACCATTTCTGACCACTTTGCTGCTGTAATCTGCCATCATTTTACCACCAAAATCGAACACCTGAACGACAACCGTACTATTACGGTCTGCATCAAATTTAATATTGAATTCTCCGTTCGACGGATTTGGATAAAGTGTGACTTCGCTTGCAACTTTCGGTAATTCCGGAGTTACAACTGCTGCCGATGCGACGACTGTGTTTGAAGCATCAGGACAAGGGCAGGTTAACAATCCATTATCCACTTTTCCACCGTCGTAATTGTTGTTTATTCCGTCCACCATTCCATTGATTTCAGCAGCAGAATACGTTGACATTCCACCCAAAGCTTTGTTGGCTTCAGCAAGAACCTGGTAAACGCTCCAGCCTGCGAATGTGCCTGAAACCACTACCATATCACCAAGTTTTTTTGTGGATGGTGAGAAGCTTGCGACATACTCATCAAATCTGATGTTTAAAGTAAGCGCTACGGTTTGACCTGCTAAAACATTGCTATAAGAAGCACCAGGATTCGTCATGGTTCCCGGATTCAGCGCTCTTGGTGTTGATCCGCTTGGCAAGAAATCTTCAACTGCTTTTGCAGAAGTAAGTTTCAACCATTTGGTGCCTGCACCTACTGTTAAACCTGTTTGGAAAGCACCTGCAAAATATTGGTCTCTGTAAGCGCCCCAGTTTTTACCTGCAGCTTTCGCGCCCCAGCCGCCTTGAGTTACAGTGGTAAATTTACCGCAATCAATTGCTTTCACGGTACCACTTGCAGTAGCTGTACAGCCGTTCGCATCGGTTACGGTTACGGTGAACGGTCCTGCCGGTAATTTAGCAGATGAGCCGGTTTCACCATTGGACCAAAGGTAAGTGTACATTGGTGTTCCGCCGCTTGCTGCTACGCTAACGTTATTTGCGGAGCTTGAACATGGCACTTCTGTAATCGTCAGTTTAAGTGATAATGGGGTTGGTTCATTGATGGTAATGGATTTTGTGGCTTCACAACCATTTTCGTCCTTCACGGTATAGGAATAAGTTCCTGCTTTTACGGTAAATGTTCCGGTCCCGGTAAAGGCACCAGTTCCACCAGTTGCTGTTACGGTTACCGTTGCATCACCACCATTGCAAGCAATTGGAGTTGCCTGAATATCTACCATAATTGGTCTAGGTTCAGAAATGGTTATTGATTTTGTGGCTTCGCAACCGTTTTCATCTTTCACGGTATAGGAATATGTTCCTGCTTTCACGGTGAATGTTCCGGTTCCTGTAAAGGCACCAGTTCCACCAGTTGCTGTTACGGTAACTGTGGCATCGCCGCCGTTACATGAAATTGGAGTTGCCTGAACATCCATTACAATAGCGTCCGGCTCTGATATCGTAATTGATTTCGAAGCTTCACAACCGTTTTCATCTCTTACTGTATAAGAATACGTTCCGGCTTTCACGGTAAATGTTCCAGTTCCGGTATAAGAAACAGTTCCGCCGGTTGCAGTTACCGTTACGGTCGCATCACCACCGTTACAGGAAATTGGTGTTGCCTGAACATCTACAACAAGTTGTGTTGGTTCGGAAATAGTAATGGATTTTGTTGCTTCGCAACCGTTTTCATCTTTTACAGTATAAGAATACGTTCCCGCTTTTACGGTAAACGTTCCGATTCCGGTATACGAGCCGGTGCCACCAGTGGCTGTTACGGTAACTGTAGAATTACCACCGAAGCACGAAATTGGAGTTGCAGAAACATTAATATCTAATTTATCAGGTTGCGTAATAGTAACGGTTTTGCTGGTAGAACAACTGCCGTCTGTCACGGTAAAAGTATAGGTGCCAGCGCCTTTTGCAAAATCACCTGTACCCGTTGTAGCAGAGGAGCCACCGGTAGCTGTAACATGAACCATCGTGGTACTACCGAAACATTTTATAGGATCGTAATTCACCTGAATTTCCAGCATGCAACATTTCAGATAACCTAAATCTCTGTTTCCTTCGTCATAATTTTCATTTATTGCAGTCGCAGCTTCATTAAACTGTGTAGCGGAATAAGCTGATGTACCACAACCGCCCATAAAATTATTGGCCATCTCTAAAAACTGATTTACCGTTTTTCCGGCAAACGGACCGCTCATAAAAACATATTCACCTAATGTAACGGTCGGTGAGGAAAAGTTAGAGTCATAACTGTCAAACTGAACCGCCAACATTACAGAAACCAACTGGCCCGCTAATGTATTTGAATAGCTGGCACCCGGATTGGTATAGTTTGCTCCCAGAGCGGACGATGTTCCACCAGAAGGTAAAAAATCGGTTACGGCCGCTGGCGAGGTCAGTTTTAACTGATAGCCGGTAGCGCACCCTAAAGTAAGGCCGTCAGGAAAAGCTTTGTTAAAATTATCATACATGTAACTCACATGAGGATTATCCGGATTGGGTGCACCCCAACCGCCCTGCGTAAGTGTATAGCCCTGACAGTTAGTGGTCTGGGCTGAAAAGTTGGTAGTAGACAGGAAGAACAAAAATAACAAACTGGAGAGTTGTTTAAACTTTTTAAAATAAAAATGTGTATTCATCTTTAGTGTTTTAAAAATAAGATAGAGGGTAGAGCGTCGAAGCTCAGAACTTTCGTCGTGGAAAAAATACCGAAAAATAAATGCGATTAGTAGCGCCCCGATGGGAAACTATTCAATTAACCGGCGACGTTGCGTACTCCACTTAATAAGAGGCTTTAGCACCAACCGTTCACTTAAAGTGTAGTTTTTGCAGTGATTGATCTTGTAATAAATCGATGTCATAATACAAAACTTGAGGAATTAAATCCGGAAAAAATCTGTTCAGATGAAACCAATTAAAGGGTATAGAAAATCGGATTTAAAATCCTGTGAAAGCGTACTTTCAAAAAAAATGTCACAAACTGCAGATAAAGTAAACGATGCCAACTTTACGAAGAATAAAATAAATTTCCTTTTTTCATGCTTATGGTGTTTTTTGGTTTTTTAGTAATTCAAAGTTAGAGACTTATCAACCAAGTAAAATTGGTGATTAGACCCAAAAACATCTAATAAACAACGGTATCTTCACTAAAAGTAAAAATTTTGCAAATTTTGGCAAAATTTTTTTCCTTTTGATGAAAGAATAATAAGAATTTTTACACAATTCGGGAATTTTGGTCAAAAGCTGTTTAAGCTAAAATTAAAAAAAATGGTAAAAAAGGCGGAAATTTTTTATCAATTCAATAAATCGGCAACCATTTCCGGAAGGTGTAAATCATCAGAAAAAGCCAGGAATAACCGAGACAAACGCCGCCCAAAACATCGCTGGGATAATGCACGCCCAGGTAAATTCGGCTGAAACCAATCATCAGTGAAAGTAAAACCAGAAACGTCATCATCGCGTATTTCCAGATTTTCGGCAAATCGGTTAACCAGACAAAATACGCCAGGATGCCATAAAAAATAAAACTGAAAGTAGCGTGACCACTCGGGAAACTGAAGCCTTCTTCCGGATTCAGCAGTGGATATGGCGGGCGTGGTCTGGCAAAAAACATTTTCATTAAATAAATAATCAGCAATCCGCCGCTGCCTGCGACAAAACTGAAAAAAGCGCGCCGGTAATCCTTCACCAAAATAAAAATAATAATGAGCGCCGGATATGCAATTTTCATCAACGACACTGAGGAAAGCTCAGTAAACGCTGACATATAGCCGGTTGCGCCGGGATTGATGAGGTGATAACGCACCAAATCGAAAATTAAAAAATCTACCTTCTCTTCCTTTTCCAGCAGAACTTCGTCCGTAATTTCCGCAAAAATAAACAGCGCGAGTGCAAAAAAGAACAGCGAAAGCAAGAGTTTCGCTGAAGAATTTTTATAGAAATTTTTGAAAAAATCAATCATTTAGCGGCAAATTTTTTCGAAATTATCAAAATCCGTGCTTAAAGCAGTTAAAAAATGTGAGTCAGCAATTGTTAATCGGGCAAATTTAGCAAAAAGCCGTAAGCTTTTTCAGCGCCTCGCAGACAAGCATCTTCATATTCAAGTTTTATTTCGCGATCCAGAACTTCTTTGAAAGTTTTCCAGTACGAGCCGGTGTGGGAACCGTAACACCTGAAATAATGAAACGGAGCATCAGCAAACTCGCCGGATTTGGAAAGCTGTTTTGCAATCATGTTTCCGCCCAAGGTAGAACCTTCCATAACATAAAAAATTCCGAATGCTTCCGCAAGATTTTTTACTGAAGCTAAATTTCGTTCAGGTGGTAAAGGCACACCTAATTCCATCATGTCGGTTTCTGCCAGCTTCAGTTTGCGGCGGCTTTCCAAATTCAAAAAATCTGCTGCTTTTGCCGGAATAAAATTAAAAACTTCATTCTCGAATGAATTCAGCATTTCGTAGTTGTAAAAAAGCAACTTGCGATAATCATTTAAATCAAAAGTGCCTTCAAATATTTTCGCGGAATTGAATTTTTCTTCAGTTAAATCGTGCAGATGGCGGGTTCCGGATTTGAGTTTTTCAGAAATCATTAAAGCGATCGTGGGTTTTGGAAAGTCAGTTTGAAAATAGTCTCTTTTGCAGCTGTACTTTTATAGGATATATTGCCGCCAAGACGTTTCATAATGCGGTATACAATGGAAAGACCAACGCCGTTGCCCTGAAAAGCCTTGGCGTTTTCCATACGGCTGAAAATCTTAAACATTTTCGACTGGTCTTTTGCTGGAATACCGATGCCGTTATCTTTAATGGTATATATAACTTTATCGTCTTCTTCATAACCGTAAATTTCCACTTTAGGATTTTCACTTTTACTCGAATATTTCACCGCGTTACCGATGATGTTCAGGAAAACCTGTTTCATCATGGTTTCATCACCGAGAACATTAGGAGTTTTTCCGATGATTACTTCGGTACTTTCACTGATGGTTAGCTGTGCATCTAAGCATATTTTTCTGATGACAGAAGCTGTTTCCAGTTCCTTGAGTTCTATTTCCGAAGATTTTGCCTTGCTGAGCTGCAGTACGCCACGCATCATATTTTCCATGCCAAGAACTTCTGCCAGGATACTTTGAACTCTTTTCTGAACTTCGGGATTATCATGATGCGCCCGTTCAAGCAATTGTGCATTAAGCTTCATGACGGTGAGTGGCGTGCCAAGGTCGTGAGAAATGGTGTAAGAAAAACTGTCGAGTTCTTCGTTGAGGTTTCGCAGCTCGTCATTCAGCTCCTGAACTTTTCGGAACTGGCTGTACGTGGTTTCAAGAATCGACGCCACTACTTTTTTAGCAGCGATGATATCGCGGTTTTTCCACGGCGTCGCCTTTCCTTTGATATCTTCAATATAAGTCGCAAAAGATTTTCGTGGCGAAATTACGTATTGCTGATCACCGTTCAGGACAGTTTCTCCCGTGTCTTTCGAAGGATTTCCTGCCCAAAGCAACTGGGTGTCTACTTTCTGCCGGAACCAGATTAAAAGTTCGTTGCGATCATCATCTGTAAAGCCGAACATCACTCCCGCTGCGTTTTCCAGGGGCCCCATATTTCCTTCATGAGTATTACTGAAGTCATTGGTGGAATAGAAATTCTTTAGTGGATTTTCACGTGCATATTTGACGATGTTCAGAACTTCTTCATCCGAAGGCACCAAGCCCGCCGTGCGAATATGATGACCAACCACTACTGCCAAACCATCCGCGTGCGGATAATTTCGCATGGTTTCAATATTACTGAAAAGCGATGATTCAAGGTCGTCGAATTTTGAAAGAGAAGATTTTAAGTATTTAATCTGATTTTCAAGCTCAATGCTGTCATTCAGCATCTGGCGTGATTTGAAAGATGCATACGCATTCGCAGCAATAACTGTAAACACCTCAGCACGGATTCGGTTTACCAGGTCGATATGTTTAGCCTTCACATTTTGGCAGGTCACCATGCCCCAAAGCTTATTATCAATAACAATTGAGGTACTGAAACTGGACTCTACACCCGTATTTTTCAGATATTGACCATGCACCGGTGACATCGCCCGTAAGGCGGAATAGGTAAGGTCAACAGGCTGTTCCAGCGTAGTAAGGATTGGTACCGGCGTAGAAAGAACGTTGCTGAAAATCCTTTTTCGCTTTTTCAGATAAAGTTCACGTGCCTGACGCGGAATATCACTTTCCGGATAATGCAGGTTCATAAAACTTTCCACACCGTTTTTAATTTTTTCAGCAATTACTTTTCCGCTGCCGTCATCCAGAAATCGGTACACCATCACGCGGTCATAATCTATCGCTTCCGCAACGGAAACCAACAGCTGCTGCCAGATTTCTGCTGAGTTTGTCGCATTGCTGATGCTCTCGTACTTTTTAGTAACGAAAGTCCGCGTATGAAAATGCTCGGTTACCTTTTCAATTTCCAGAAAAACCACCGACTGGTATTTATAAATCGTAAGGTGATAACCGTTACCGTTGATGGTGAGTTTATCTAAGAAAACATCTACTTCCTTCAGCGTCTCAAAATCAAGATTTTTCAGCACAACTGAATCCAGAAGCGGCTCAAAGGCACTGCAATTTTGCTCTAAAGTTTGGCCCAGGACATTTTCATTTACACTAAAAATGTCGGAAATATTCTGGCTTAAAAAGGTAATGGTTTTTCCTGAGGCATCTAACCCGATCAAATAGCCGAAATCCTGAATATGACCGGAAATGTGGATTTTCTCGTCGTGGCAATCGACTAAATTCATAAAAAAGGATTATAAAAAGGTGTGTTTGCAAATTTAAGAATTTTTTTTATTGTTCTTCGTCGAAGTAAAGCCGGTAATATTTTCCCCTTTCATCGCTGCCCTGCTCTATCATTTTTCGGTCGCCGTGCACGTAAATGTGGAAGTTTTTGTCGAGCTTGATGATGCTTTTAAAACCGCGGCTTTGCTTTTTCACGGCTGCTTCATTAATCGCAAAATCTTCGGAAATAGAAACCTGCATTTCCTGCTCGTAATCAGATTTAAAATTGCCAAAACTTTCTATTACATTTTCGTCCTGCAAAACTTCTTTTGTAAATTCTTCGTAGTCGAATTTCTCTTTTTCCTTGAAAAAATTGATGGATTTATTCAGAAAATCTGCCTGATCTGCTTTTGTAGTTTCAAATTCCTGCGGAAGCTGTTTCGTGATATATTCCTTGTAAACCGCGAGTGTTTCCTGCGTATGGAAATATTCGTCGTCGCGCTGCTTAACTTTCAGAAAATCTTCAAACCAATAATATTGATCACCGTTTTTGTTGTTATCCACCACCGAAACCGCGTAGCCAGATTCTTTAAAACTGTTGTAAATAATACAGCCTTTATCGAGTTTTGAAAGTGAAATTCCGTAATCTTTTTCGATTTCAAAAGTGTCGCCTTCGGGTTGAATTTTCAGAAACGGGCTTTTATTTTCGGTTTTAAAAATACCGATAGAATCTATTTTTTCACCATTTTTTTCTTCACCTTCGAAATAAGCGATGAAAAGCTCACCCGCCTGCACACGCGGATTTTCAGCAATTCCGTAGAGATGTTCGGCGATGTTTTCCGATTCGAAAATAAACCGGCTTTTATCCTCGAAAATTTCCGATGCCGAACTGAAAACCGGATTGTTCACCAGATAAGTGTCGCTGTAAAACTGGTATTGCTCTTCGGATTTAAAGGATTTCAGGAAAAAATCTTCCAGCATTTCGGTCATATTTTCTTCGAGCGGATATTCGGCCTGGGAAAGTATCATCGGTTCCTGGTTGATTTTATTTCCGACTTTGTGGATGATAAGTTTGGTGAGCATTGAATAGAATTTTGGACTGCGAAGGTAAGTGTTTCGAAAAGAGAAGACAAAAAAAATTACCGCTTAAAAGGGTGAATTTTTCTGTTTTAGCTATTTCGATATTTTCAAAAAATCTCTCCTTTTAGCGGCGTTTTTTTTTGTTTTAATGTATCAAAAAATATGAAAAAGTTACCGGTTTTAGCGGCGTATTTTTTTGATTTAAATAAAAAGATAAATTAGAAAATTTTGCTGTTTTAACAGCCAAAAAAACCGCAGCAACTAAGTTACAGCGGTTTTATAAATATTGAAGTTTTCTTATTTCACTTCTTCAAAAATAACTATATATGAAAATCAAATAGTTACGAATTTGAGGTACAAATAAGGAAATAAAAATCAGATTCTAGACTTTGTGATCAAGATTTTAACAAATAGCTCGATTAAAAAGAATTTTAACTTTAACATTGACTTAAATATTTTTCATTTCAATGCCGGCACCCATCCTTAAACCTCAGAAACTTATCAGCATCCTTTGGGTTTTTCTTCATCCATTTGTTCATCAACTCGGTGTTGTGCTGAAGCTGCTGGTTATCCTCGGCTCTACAATTAGTTACCTCCTCGTGGAACGCACATCGTAAACCTATTTATTTGCCTTACGTTATGTGGAAATTTTTTTGAGATAAAAAGTTATTAAATATTGATAATAAAAACTCGGCTAATTGACCGAGTTTTTTAAATTATTCTTTAATTATTGTTTGATTATGTACTATATTATTATTTTTTATAATTCTAACGTAATAGACCCCTGTTAAGAGTCGACTCACATCAAATTCTGAGTCTGTGGTTTCAAAAGCAATATTGCCTTTAGTGTCAGCTATTTGAGTTTTTATGTTTCTAAATTTTTGATCATCCATAGTTCTATTTGATCCACTACAAGGATCTATAATTCTGTAATTGTTTTTACTATTGTTAGTTTTTACAATTCTATATCCATCACATGGATCAGGAGCAGGAGGAGTAATCCCCTGGATAGTTTCATAGGTTCCACAATTATTTGTTGCTAATATCTTTCTTTCTATATACCAGTTATAACTTGGTCCATGAGCCAAACCTGAATCACAATTTGAAGAAATGGATCCACCTGTGTTGGATATAGTAGCACAGGTTATTGATGTAATTCCCTGTTCCTGCAAAGTTACCTCAGGATTGGTGCTTTTTAGGGTATAATATACATAATTTCCGTTAGGATTTAATTCATAATATACCGATGGCTTTCCTACCCAGACTTTCTTCACTAACGGGGCAATAGAAGAATTAGGAAAAGAAGCTGTAATTTTCATCAAACCATTGTTGGTAGCTTTTACTGTGATTGAATTTGAATTTTGGGAAATAATTGAGCCGTTTTCAATGTTCCAGTTGATTGCTGTAGATAATCCACAAACATTCAAATTATAAATAGAGGTATCATTGTTACAAAGTAAAGTATTGCCATTAATAAGTAAATTTTCAGATCCTATGGCAGGAGGAGGAATCTCATTCCCATCTAACCAGCCTATTAACCATGCAACCATATTAGGGGTAAATGAAATATGGTCCATATTTTTATCTTCACCATAATAACTGTCGAAAGGCGTTTGTCCTGTGCACACCAAATTTTTATTTATAGGCTGATACCAGTCGCTAAAACCGGAAGTATCTAAAGCCGAGTGAGTTGAGATAAAAGATTGTGGATTAGTTGGAGTTTCTTCAGCATTTGGGATATAATATCTTCTGCGTTGTTTCATTTTCCTCAGTGTCTGGGCAGATTGAACTTTAAAATCATTTATAGCATTGTAATATCCTCCTGGCACAGCATCAAGCGAGCCTTTGCTGAAACCGTTAGGTCTTGATAGTTCTAATGATCCCCAAACTGGTAAACCCAACTTGGCAGAACCAATATGATATAATAAATTTGACTGCTGATATTCCGGCTGAGCAAGTTGTGTAGATCTAAATGTATTAATTGTCCAATGAAAAAATGCCCACGACAAATCAATATATCCACGCATGTCCAAAATGGTTTGCGTGGGGGTGAGATTTTTCGTCCCGGTAATAGAACCATTTACAATCGCTATCTTTTTAAGGTTCAACGGATATCCGTTAGAACCTTGTAGGCCGTTATTATGAAGATTTTGTTGATAGCTGGTGTAATAAGGTGAAATACCTCCATTTTGTCCATATAACTTTTCTTCTGCGTGTTCTATAAGCATTTGTCGTGCAGCAGGCGTCATCAGTTGTTTTTCATAATTACCTTTAGCTTCTTCCATACCTCTGTTATAGCCTAAAAATGCAATGCTTCCCTGTAAAGCCAAAGAAATGTTGGCACCTTGGTGCGGGCTGTCCATACTAATCCATAATTTAGCATTATGATCCCAATAGGTATCGCCGGTTTCCTGCTGTTTCTTTTCCATGTAGGCTAATGCATAGCGGGTAATTTGTCCGCCCATGCTTGGCCCCACCACTACGGCTTTTTCTGTAATGCCTCTGCTATGCATGGAAGCGTTTACATCCTGCAAGAAACTTACAAAAGACATGGCATTTCTTTCTATGAAATCTGCACCATAATCCTGAATAATCTTATCGAAATTATTAGGATCGCGCTCTGTTGGCAGATTGATAATAATGACATCATAACCTTTTTGGGTTAAAATATCCGTTAATTTTTGAGGAGTTTCATTTGGATTATTCGGATCTATCTTGTAGCTCATTAGATCGTAGATAGATTTATATTTGCTTCCAAAATTATTACGAGTGTCTTCATCTAATAATTTCTTGCAGTTTTCATCACAGTCGATGGCTTCTATCCTTCTCTTATCCCCTGGGTCGAAACCGTCAATTACGATAAACGGCTTTTTCACGCGGTCCATCCCGCAAACTCCCGTCTGGTTATCGTTGGCATAAAAGATTTTGTATTCCATTTTTCCGTATTTAGGGGCAGTTTCTCCCCATGCCTGATACGGAATTTTAGAAGTGTACGGAATAACATTGGTTTTTACAGTGCACGAAGTGGCAGCATAAGTGGTGTAAGTGCTTTGTGGGAAGGTCACGAGAATAGAGCCATAGGTAGTAAAGGTAGAGCCATCTTCATAAGTGATATTAAAAGGGATTACTTTTTCTCCAGGATTAGAATAGTTTACCGAAAACACCGCGGTATTAACAGAGCCGTTTGTGATAAGGTTTTGATTTATGCCGTCTCCGAAATTTGCCGTTAAATTTGTAATTTTCTTGCCCTTATTGAAGTAAATATCCGGGTTAATTTGAAAACTAACCACGCCGCCTTCTGCAGAAACAGAACTTTTTTGTGGAGCAATCATCACCAGATGTTTGATAAAGGCAGAAGGTTTGCCCGCTATGGGCTGGAATAGGCCGTTTTGAAAAGTCAAGCCCCCGTTACTCTCATTTTCGGAATCGTAAAACAAAAAATCGAAGTCGGTATTGATGATGCCAATTTGCACTGTATTTAGCGTGGTAGTTCTCGCACTAATGTTTTGCATTATCATTTGAGGATTTCTTTTTGCCTCCAATGCCGAAGCGCTTAAAAACTGAGATTGCGAGCTTGCTTGATACAGCTCCGACATCGCCTGCAAAAAAAGTGCGGCATCTGCCGTATTATAATCCGCATCATTAAACTGATACAAGTTGGCAAAGGAATCTACCATACTTAGGTTGATACCAGTAGCAAGGTAGGGAACACCGGTTTGCGGGTTAATGTTTTGCTTTACGACAGCAGTAGCATCTCTGTAAAATGCTTGCTGCTGCTGCTGGGTTTGCTCTGCGGATGGAATAATCTGAGCATTCAGATTAGCCACTAACGCTATTGCTAAAAGTTTTAGAGTTGTTTTCATAGTTATTTTATTTAGTTAAATCAAATCTACCTTCTGTAATCTCAATAATGTCATTGGGATTATCCTTATTTTTAAGTTTACCATAAAATGTCCCAGAAATAATCTTACTGTCATTTCTAGTAAATGTAATTTTACCACTATCTTTCATCGAATCGTAAAAGCGACCATTCTTTTCAGCTGCCATATACAATCTTTCTTCGTTTGCTGTGGAATAACCCCCATTCACTTCCTCAAAACTAAATGTACCTAATTGACTCATAAATGAGATGGGTATTTTTATAATAACACCGCCTCTCCCATATCGAGCATCTTTTGCTTCTATATTTCTTCCTTTATCATAAGAAAATACCAATCCTTTTAGTGTCTCTCCTCCTGGCGGCCCTTGTTGTGTGGCATCCTGTGGGATCATAATTTGTCCGTTTATTTTGCAGCCAAAAGTCCATGCGCCGGTTTGCGTTTCCGGCGGCAGCTGCGGGTTGTAATCTTCTTTGCTTCTGTCCGTGCACGCCATTGCGCTTAAGCCTATGAGCAGTGCGAGTAATAGGTGTTTCATAATTAGGGAAAGTACGTGTTATAAATTGTTTGTTTTGTGAAATCAAATCGAGCACTAGTCAAATCAATAACATCCGCCGGGTTTGCTTCATTCTTAAGTTTACAGGAAAACGTTCCAGAAATAATATCCGCGTCGGATCTGGTAATGTTTATGCTTCCACTGTTCCCAATTGAGTGATAATAGATTGTCTTATTATTTTTATAAATAAACGCTGTTACCAGAGTGTGTTCTGCAACAGACGAACTTAATTCACCATTACTCTCCATAATGGGGTACATACCCGTCTTGAGTGGTAACATGTTATTTGTATTTTTAATATATATGTAGATATATGCAGTTTGTGTTTTACTGTCTCCCACCGAAATTTCACAATATTCTTTATCTTCAGTAAAGCAGACTCCAGCTTTTTGTGAACCTGGTGGTGAGTAACCTGTTGGTGTTCTGGGGATCATCACCTTTCCATCGATAATTGCCCCAAAGGTATTTGCCCCAGTCTGCGTCTCGGGTGGGAGCTGTGGGTTATAGCCATCGTTTGAGATTCGGTCTGTGCAAGCCATTGCAGTAAAGCAGATGAACAGTGCGTAGAGAAGATGTTTCATAATGTAACCTTTTAAAATTTTTTTACTAAAGTTAGAATGTGTACAAAGAAAAAAACTTGATTGAAATCAAGTCTCTAAATTTTTTTTATCTTAGTGTTAAACATTTCCTTATGCAAGAACCCTTCGATTTCCTGATCTCCTGCGCACAAAAAATTGGCCCGTTATCAACGCAGGACGTCGCGGAGATAAAGCGCTGTTTTACCTTGCATAGTGTAAAAAAAAACGAGGTGTTCTTGCATGCGGGTCAGCCTTGCAACCGGATCTACTTTGTGGTAAACGGGCTGATTCGCACCTACCATTTAAACCCAAACGGTAGCGAGTTTACACGGGTGGTGGTACCGGAGGGACAGTTTTGTACAGTTCTGGCCAGTTTCAATGATCATCTGTCCTCACCTGCTTATTTTCAGGCTTTGGAGGAAGCGCAGCTTTTGGGAATTACGGAGCATGACTTCCGCAAGCTGGTCTTAGTGTCGCCGAAAATTCAAAACATCTATCTAAAAATTCTTGAGGATTATCAAAATTTCCACATTCACCGAATGGAGTTCCTAACCCAATGCAACCCTAGACAAAAGATAAAAATTTTCCATAAAGAAAATCCAGGCCTTGTCACGCGGCTAAGCAAAAAAGTCATCGCTTCATACCTTCAGATTACGCCAGAGACATACTCCCGCTACTTGAAAAATTTCAACATGAACTCACTTTGTAATCAAACCTCAGCTGAATGATTTATCTCGGTTGGATAAAGTTTTTATACTAGTATTTTTCGCCGGATAAACGAATGGTGAACTACCCTCTTAAATAAACTGGACAAATTGAATTTTACATTCACCTACTCTCATACCCATCTTTAAACCTCAGAAACTTATCCGCCTCCTTTGGATTTTTCTTCATCCATTTGTTCATCAGCTCGGTGTTGTGCTGAAGTTGGTTGTAGTCCTCAATTTTGTAAATTGCTTTCCCGTTGTTGTGTATTTCGTCTAGAATTTCCTGTCGCAGTTCGCTTTTCGAACGGATGCTTGCAGAATAAAATTGACGGGAAAAATAAAAGGATGTTAACAGAATCAGGAATGAAAATACCAGAACTCCGATTCCTACAAGTAAAAATCGGTATTTCTTCTGAAAGCCATTGAGGGTTTGCACCGCCTCTTCAGACAGATCGACTTTATTGAGTTCAGAAAGCCGGACCAGAAACGCTTCCCTTTTCTCGGCTTCTTTATTTATGAAACCGCCGGTTTCGTGGAATATCTCTTCTACAGCCTGCAAGGCAAATTCTGTTTCCGTAAGCCGTCTATTGAGATCTTCAATTTGACCGCTTGAGGTGGCCGATTGTTCTGAATTCAGTTCTAATTCTGTGATGACTTTTTTCAGCAGCGCATATATCTCACTGAAGGCCGTGTTTTCGTTTTCCATTTTATCTAAATTTTCGTTTTTTTCTTCTTAATAATTCATCATCAGGTGCGGTGTAGGTGGGTTTCAGAAACTCATCGATGGTTTTCTGGATTTCCTTCAAAACATTGATTTTTAAGTTTTCTGTTTGTGCGATTTCTTTGAGCTGGCCGGACGTGTGTCTGTTCAGCTCACTTCTCTGCTGATTGGAATCCAGAATGGTTTTGATGTCCGCAATCCTGAGTTTATTCGCAATCTCAGACAGTTTGAATCCGGGTTTATACTGCCGTTCGGTTTGGTGGTTGATGTCCTCATACCGCACTATCCGCATCCCTGAAATTCCTACTTTGACATTCTGCGAGAGCGTCACCCGATAACCGAGTTGATGCATTTTACCGATCAGTTCATCGAAGGTCCTGGCTGTTTTCAGGCAGCTAGTCAATGCGGCATACATCTGCTGTTTTTTCTCCCTGCTGATTTCAATGTCGGTTTTGAGATTAAGTTCCCTGCAAACCTCACGCACCGCTTTTCCAAACTGCTCGCCGATCTTGTGTGCTTTGATGGTATTCTTACCCTCGGTATTTACCCTGTTGACGATGAAGTGAATATGCTTTTGCTTCGTGGAAGAATGAATGTCCAGCCGGATTTGATTTTCATCAGTTACTCCCACTTTCTTCAATGCTCTCAGCGTGATATCGGTTAACTGTTGATTGGTCAGTTGATCTCCGATGGATTTTTCAGGAGAAATGTAACCGGTCAATGCCCAGTTTTTCACATTCTTATTTCTGTCGGCGATCGCTTTCATTTCCCTGAACTGTTTTTTAGGATCCTCGCTCAGCAAATTGTTGCTGTAAACCATCTGTGCCATTCCTTTGTCGTTTCCATTATATTCGACGGCTATTTTCGATATTCGTCTGGTGGTGGCGCTGTTATTCATCGTCGTGGAAATTTTCTTCAGTCGTGAGATTCTTTTTGCTGTATAGGTATTTGTAAATAAGTTGAGTCACCTTTTCCACAGACTTTAGGATTTGTGAGGTATGATCCAGCTTTGAGAATTCCCGGTGGCGTAATAGGTTCTTTATTCTTATAAAATGATTTCCATATTCGAGCAGGATCTTGTCCGTCTCAAATTCTTTTATTCTTAATTCTTTTTCGGTGATCACATATCTTGAATATTTTGAAAGTGTCAGGTTGAGCCGGGCAGCTTTTTGTGAGGCTTCTTCGTATTCCTTCTCGGTCAGTCTGGTGGATACCACTTTTGTGAACTGTCCGGAAGTCTTCTTTTTCAAACCTCCTTTTCTGCCAATTTCCTGAAAGTATTTTTTTCTGTTTGCGATCGCTTTTTTCTTTTCCAGGTCTTTGAAAATTTGTTCAGCGAATTGTTTTAACGGGTCATTTTCCATCTTGCGTTTTTTCTTTTTGGAAGCAATTGTGTTTTATTTTTCCGTGTTATAGTTGTCTGTGTTTTTATGAGATTCTCTACTTTGATTTTCTTAAATGAAAGTTCCCTATCATAGTTTTCGACGGTAGGAGAAAACCAAAAAGTTCCAATTTTACGATGAGCGGTGACGCTTATTGTAAACATTGGGTACTTTTTGCACTACCATCTAACCATATTTTGACTGCCACCTTTTTACGCAGGTCTGTCGTAGTTTTTTTCCTGCTTATATCACCTTCTTTTTAAAGATTTACGATGATCATTTTGTGTGTTATTATGAGTCAACCAATCATTCAAATCTTTAAAATCGGAATACAAAACCCGACAATCTTCCGCTTCATCATTTTCATTTTTTATGATTTCAACGGCGCGATTTCCGGCTTCGTCATTGTCAAAATAGAGGTCTATTTTTTCATAATTTTCAAGTGAATTTTTAATCTTATTTATCATTGAAACTGAATTCAAAATCATATAATCTGAAGGTTCATTTTCTAACGATTCTTCAATATTTTTAAAGGAGAGAAAATCTAAAAAACCTTCTAAAATCAGAAGCGATTTTGAGTTATTTTTTATGGTGGTAATATCTTTTTTACCCAAACAAATTTTGGTATAAGCGTTCCGGATTTCATATCCATCGGAATCATTTTTAAAACAGATTCCAAAATATTTTTTATCATTCATTTGATAATGAATTTCCTGAATCAAGTGTTTTTGATTTTCTACTTTTCTACTTTTTAAATATTGTAATAATGCAGGATGTTGAATTTCTTTCACCTCTACTATTTCATAAGTTTTGGGAAGATTCTCAAATTTCTTTTTAGAGAAAATTTTTTGATTTTGAAAAGAAGAGAAATTCTGATTTTCTGCCCACTTCAAAACTTCAGAAATTGGAGCGTTTAAATATTTCTTCATGAAATCGATATTGTTCCCACCAATTCCTTCGGAAAATAAATACCAATAATTGAGGTTTTTATTAATTTTAAAAGAGGCATTGTTTTCTTTGGAAAAAGGATTTAGAAACCACGCTTCTTTTTCATTTTGTTTTGTGGGAAAATGCCCAAGAAATTGCAGGACTTCATCCACCGATATTTTATTAAATTGTGTGCAGTTCATTGCTGTAAAGTTTAGGGGTTGAGTTTGGGGAAAAATTTGATGAATTGATGAGGAAAGGTTGTATCTATTTGTTTAACAGAAAGTTAATCACTCATCAAACGCTCATCGTCTCATCAAACCTGTATTTTTTCACTCATCAAACTCTCATCAAAAAAGACGATATAGAAATTTGATGAGGCTTTTGATGAGTAGTAACTAATTGACTTTCTTTTCATTATCAACTAACTCATCATTTCATCAAATTTTTGAGATATAAAATTTCTTTTTATGGTAAAATAGCGTCCCAGTTTATTTTGTTGATAAAAACTTCCGCCATAATCCATGTCGTATTTGATGTAAGCCAAAGAATTTTTTTGCGGCTCTAGTTTCCAGATTTCCTTTAATAATTTTCGAACATCATTGATGGTCCAGTAACTGTTTTTGAACATTTTATTGAGCATATTCAAAATATCTTGCGGGACAGCATTTATTTCCGGGTCTTCTACACTTTCAAAAAATTCAAACAGTAATTCAATGATCCGGGATTCTAGTTTGTTATTATTTTTCCAAACTAATTTCTGCAAAGCAGTTGTGCGGAGTTCCGTGTGAGTAAACCACATTCGTGTTTTCTTCTGGCTGTGAAATGGTCTTTGAATCAAGTAGTTTAAAAAGTAAGGTATTTCAGCATTAAGATCGCGTAGAAATTCAGTTCTTTCAGATTTGATTGGTTTGATTTTTAGAATCCAGAACCGAACTTCGTTTTCATCAATCTGAATAAAATTATCTTCATTGTTGGAACATAGAATAAACTTCGCAAAAAAATCGACTTCCTCCCGGTCTTTTCCTTTCGCTTCTTTTTTATCTTTATCTGTGGTGGAAAGATATTTTAAACGTTCAGTAATCTCTTTTTTATCAAAGAAGACTTCATCAATTGCCACAATTAGCATTGATGTCCAATCTGCGTTAAACTGACTTCCAAATGAATCTCCTTTGATGTACGTCATATTCAATCCGAAAATACATTTGAGCCATTTTATAAATGTTGTTTTTCCGGTCACTCTTTCTTTGCTGACCAAACAAAGTATCGGGAGAATTTGTGTAGGATATAGAAGTAAAATTTTTAAATAGTCCAATCCTAATTCTATTTGTTCACCGAAAATATGCTGCATAAAATCCAGGGAAAAAGGAATTTTTTCTTTAATGGATTGAAGATCTACTTTTTCACCATTTGGTTGAAAAGGCATTTCATTGTACACGTTGTAGAATCCTTCAATGACTTGTTGATAATGTAAATGGCTTGGAATACAGCAAAAGCCATCAAATTTCGGTACGCTTGAAACGTATGTTTTTCCGTGGTCGCTTATGATTGTTTCTCGATTCCAGCGAACGAGAATTGAGACTTTATCACCAGAAATCAGCGGCTTTTCAATGGTTTTGTAGTAGGAAGTTCCTACTCTTAAATAAGGGACTTCTGTGCTCATGATTTAGATTTTAGATTAAATTCTGCTGAAGTTTTTCTAAAATTCTTTTTGAAATCTGCAGTTGCTTCAGATTCGATTTCCTGCAAAGTTTTCTTCCTTCCTTTGGAAATCCATTCCAATAGTTCGTCCTCGAAAAAATAAAGTTTCTTCCCATTTTTATAGCAGGGAATTAATCTTTTCCGCACAAGCGTGTAAACTGTAGGTTTCGCTTTTCCGATTATTCGGCACGCTTCTACAATGTCTATTGGGATTCTTTTTTGAGGAACTTGCTGTGGCTGCTTTACTTCTACCAAAAGTTTTATTATAGCAATTTCGCTGACCAGATGCGCCACTGCTTTTGGCAGATTTTCGAATGAGATTTCATTACTCTCCATAACTGTTGTTTTTGATTGTTATGGTGCAAAGAAAAAAAGTGATTCCTCTGTGATGGCCGTAAACACGCAATCACAGAGGAATCACTTAAAATACACTTCGTTTTGTGATTTTTTATGTCTTTTGGTAGTCTGCCAGGTTTTCTTGAATTTTTATAATGCCTTTTTTAGGTTCATCTTTCAAATGGGATTTGATACTTTCTAAATCAATATCATCAAGCGAAACGAAAACATTTTTTAATAATTTTGAAACCTCCTCCTGTTTTATGGGTCTGAAATGATTCCAGATATTCCAGCCGAAGTGATAAAGGTCCAGATTTGTTAAGCCCTTGGTGTAAATAGAAATATTATTAAGAATATCTTCTTTTATTGAATATAAATTTACCGCGTCGCAAAGTGCATCAAGATCTTCATCCTTTAAGTATAAAGCAAATTGATTTCGAGTATAATCTAAAGCGAGTTGTAATTTTTCACTTTCAATCTGTTGCTTTTGCTGAAGTTGGTTTTTTCTTATAGATTCAAGATTTACCTTTTCCGAAGTTTGATCCTTAATATCTTCCTTTGAATCTTGAATTAACTGATTTGCTGTATTGTCATCAATTATTTTTTTTTGCCCAATTGTAATATTCTCATGATTTTTAGTTTGAATAAGATCTACAGTAGAATTTGTGGAATTATTCTTTTTGCGAAATATTTTTCTAAATCCAACAATTATGACATCAAGAAACAAAATGATAATCGCATAAAATAAAATACTTAATGCTGTAATTGACCAAAATACAATATTTGCGGTATACTCATCACCACCTTTACCAATAAAAGAGATTCTTGCTAACGCTCCCACGACTACACATACCACCAGGACCGAAAGGTAAATAACAATATATTCAAAATATTTCAAGTTCATTTTTGTAAGTTTTTTAAATGAATTGCTTTTGATGCTTCATTTTTCTTTTCATCAACAACCTTTGCATAAACCTGCGTAGTTTTTACGTTCGTATGCCCAAGCATTTTACTTACCGTATAAATATCAGTTCCACTTGAAAGTTGTAATGTAGCGAATGTATGTCGGAAATTGTGGAAAGTTATTTTTTTAGTAATTCCTGCGCTTGCAATCCATTTTTTAAGTGGACGAGAAATCCAAGCTGGGTTTGTTAAATCTTTAAACACCAATTCATTCGAAGAACCTACGTCACCGCAAAGTTGTAAAGCTTGTTTAGACATTGGCATATATTCAACACCTTTGGTCTTTTTTTGCGTGAAGTTTATTCGTGCCTGATCGTTTTCAATCTTGATTTCATTCCAAGTTAATTTTTGAATATCGGAATGTCGCAAACCTGTCAATGCAGAAAATAGCGCTGCACGTTTTAGAACATCAAGTTCGCATGGTGTTTCAACTAAAGTATTGAGCTCTGCTAACGTTAAATATTCTCTTCTCGCTTCTTCATGCGGAATTGATTTAATTTTAGCCGAAATATCAGTTGTAAAATATCCATCGATAAATGCTTCTTTCAATGCGGCTTTGAAAACAGAAAAATAGGTGGAAGCTGTATTTTGAGAAATTATCGCTTCTTTATTGCTACCACTTTTTGCAGTCAACAAATACGATTTGAAATTTTCACAGAATTTTGTGCTAATCTGTGAAAACATAATTTTTTCACCTCCGAAATCTTTTAGAAATTCTATCGAGCGATACCAATTGACTTGAATAGATTCGGAATTGTTTTTATGTCTTTTATTGACAAGCAAATCAAAATATCTTACAAAATTCTCCTGAGATTTTTCTTTTTGCCCCTGCTGAATTATATCAAGCTCGTTATAAAGTTCAAGGTTATCGTATTCTCTCTGTCTCAATTTTCGAAATGAATCTGCGTAAAACATGGTCTCGCGGTCGTTTTCACTTTTACAAACGATAATTCCATTATCATCTCTTTTGGGTTTAAACGAAACTGAATTTTGTGTTGTCCGTGCCGGTCTTTTCTTGTCAAAATCGACAGTTGTTACGCTTCGGTTCAAATATTCCCGAATTCTTTGAGGATCATTTTTACCTGGAATCATCACTGGGTAACTTTCCAAATAAATGAACCATTCTTTTCGGAACTCTGCTTTTCGCAACCTAACTGTAACTTTGGTTTTTAATAATTCTTTCATTTTCCGTCAAAAATTTTATCAATTAAATTTTTAGGTGCATACACAAAACTTCCCACCTTTTTAGTGGGGATTTTGTTTCTTCTAATTACACTATTTACCGTTCCAGGATCAGCATGGAATTTTGCACTTATCTCAGAAATCGTGTAGCAATTCCCTACTTCAAAGTTTGGTTTTTCAGGGACTTCTTTGGACTTATCTGGGATTTCTACAGCTGAAAACAAATCTTCCAAATCGGATCGCTTAACTCTAGTTAATCTTGCTCCTACATTGACCCCGTTTATGATGCCTCGTTTAATATATCTATGCACTGTGTCTTTAGAAATTCCAAACATGATAGTTGCTTCTGCCACTGAAATAAATTCCCGGGATTGCACTTCTGCAATTTTATTCGCATACTTTTTTAATAGTGTTTCTTTTTCTACTTGTTCTTTTTCCTTCTTTTTACGCTCTTTTCCTGATTTATTAGCACAAGAAACAGAGCAAAAACGAGTTGTAACTGTCTTTGCTTCGAAGGGTTTTGAACACTGTTCACAAACCCTTGGTATTTTTAATTTACTAAATCCCATTCTGAAATAACATCCTGAACATCTTCCGTTTTTTAAGTTTTTAAATGAATTAAGACGCATAAGACGCACATTAAATCTAAATAACGCTCGGTACAAGTCCGATACAAAAATACAACAAAAATCGACTAATATCGACTATTATAAAAAAATGTTAAAAACAAAAAAATCGCTGTAAACATTACGTTTACAGCGATTTGGTAATTTATTTCAATCGATGTTAATCGATGATAATTGCTACTTACTTGACTTCTTCGAAGTCTGCATCCTGAACGTCATCGGCTCCGTCATTGCTTTGCGGATTTCCCTGCGCTTGGTCGGCACCTGGTTGCCCTGCATTTCCGGCAGCATACATTTCTTCGGAAGCAGCCATCCATGCAGCGTCTAATGCTTCAGTTTTGGATTTAATGCTGTCCATATCTTTCGCTTCGAAAGCAGTTTTCAATTCTGCGTGAGCAGCTTCTACAGCAGCTTTTTTATCAGCAGAAAGTTTATCACCAAACTCTTTCAATTGCTTTTCTGTCTGGAAAATCAATCCGTCAGCTTTGTTGAAGATTTCAACTTCTTCTTTTTTCTTCGCATCGGCAGAAGCATTTTCTTCCGCTTCACGCTTCATTTTTTGGATTTCTTCTTCTGAAAGTCCGGAGCTTGCCTGAATTTTAATAGACTGCTCTTTTCCGGTTCCTTTATCTTTTGCGGAAACGCTAAGAATACCGTTTGCATCGATATCGAAGGTTACTTCAATCTGAGGAACACCACGTGGTGAAGGTGGAATATCTGTTAAATCAAATCTACCGATTTCTTTGTTGTCATTAAACATCGGTCTTTCGCCTTGTCCAACTCTGATGGAAACTGCTGGCTGATTGTCGCTCGCGGTAGAGAAAACCTCTGATTTTTTGGTTGGAATCGTGGTATTTGCTTCAATAAGTTTGGTAAATACAGAACCCATTGTTTCAATACCTAAAGAAAGTGGTGTAACATCTAATAATAAGACATCTTTTACATCACCGGTTAACACTCCACCCTGGATTGCAGCACCTAAAGCTACTACCTCATCCGGGTTTACGCCTTTTGAAGGTGTTTTACCGAAGAACTTTTCTACCTGCTCCTGAATAATTGGAATTCTGGTAGAACCACCAACTAAAATTACTTCATCGATGTCTGCGGTTGTAAGTCCGGCATCAGAAAGTGCTTTTTTACAAGGTTCCATGGAGCGTTGTACCAAATCAGCAGCTAACTGTTCGAATTTCGATTTGGTTAAAGTTTTCACCAGGTGTTTTGGTCCGGTAGCTGTAGCTGTAATATAAGGAAGGTTGATTTCTGTCTGGGTAGAAGAAGACAACTCGATTTTTGCTTTTTCAGCAGCTTCTTTTAATCTTTGAAGCGCAATTGGATCCGCTTTCAAGTCTACACCTTCTTCGGTTTGGAACTCATTTGCCAACCAGTTGATGATCACATCATCAAAATCATCACCTCCTAAGTGCGTATCACCGTTTGTGGACAATACTTCGAAAACGCCGTCACCTAAATCAAGGATAGAAACATCGAAAGTACCGCCACCTAAATCGTAAACCGCGATTTTCTGGTCTTTGTGGCTTTTATCTAAACCGTAAGCCAATGCTGCAGCGGTTGGCTCGTTGATAATTCTTTCTACAGTTAAACCAGCAATTTCACCAGCTTCTTTTGTAGCCTGTCTTTGCGCATCATTAAAGTAAGCCGGAACAGTAATTACTGCTCTAGTTACTTCCTGACCCAGATAATCTTCCGCTGTTTTCTTCATTTTCTGAAGAATCATTGCAGAAATTTCCTGTGGTGTATATTCACGGTCGTCAACTTTTACTTTTACAGTATCGTTAGGACCTTTTACTACTTTATATGCTACTCTACCAATTTCAGTGGCGTCATCTTTAAAATGTGTACCGATAAATCTTTTGATTGAATAGATTGTTTTTGTTGGGTTGGTTACCGCCTGTCTTTTTGCAGGATCACCTACTTTTCTTTCGCCATCTTCTGTAAAAGCTACGATCGATGGTGTGGTTCTTTTACCCTCTGCGTTTGGGATAACAACAGGATCTTTACCTTCCATTACCGCAACGCATGAGTTGGTTGTACCTAAGTCAATTCCGATTATTTTACTCATATCATTTATTTTTAATTATTACCATTATTTGTTCAGGCAGGTTTTCTCCAATTTTATACCAACAAAAAAACTATGACAAATTGACATAATTGCGATACTGACAACGAAAAAGGCATTTTATATTGCTATAAAATGCCTTAATTAAGCGTGAAAAATATATTTATTTTTTTAATGTCAAGATATAAGCAACCATTTTTTTCGCGTTTTCCTGGCTCATTCCGGCGTGAGGTGTCATTGGGATTTCGCCCCAGTTTCCTTTTCCACCTTCAATGATTTTGCCTGCAAGCATATCAATATCCGCTTCGGTATATTTATCTGCTACTTCCTGGTAAGATGGTCCCACCACTCTTACGTCCATTTTATGGCAAGTAAGGCAGTCGCCGCCTTCAATTAATGCAAGACCTTCATGCTTGCCGGCAGCTGCAGAATCTACTACTGTATTTACAGGTTCTTCCAACATCACATTAGAGTCCAAATTAGGATTTACTTCTTTTTTATTACATGAAACAATTGCGATTAAGCCGCATATCATCAGATACTTTTTCATTCGAATATAATTTAAATCTATTTAATTTCTCAGGAGCACAAATTTCACGATAATTATCATACTGCGTGTATGACTACGGTCATAATGCAAAGTTACAAAAGATTACTACTTTTGACTATACAAAAAAATAAAATAATGAAATCACTAAAGACAGTTGCAATTGCAGCATTAGCGTTCACCTTATTCTCTTGTGGGGGTGACAAGAACACGGATACGATCCCAACGGCATCTACTGAAACCACAACAACCACGGCAGCGGAAAGTGCAGCACCGACAACAGCGGATGCAGCAACTTATGATCCAAACCGCGGTTTAGGAAAACATGAAAACGTTGACGTTAGCAAATTTGATCCAGCGATGGCTGCAGCAGGTAAAAAAATTGCAGAAGTAAAATGTACTTCTTGTCACAAACCTACAGACGAAAGATTAGTTGGTCCAGGTTGGTTAGGAGTAACTAAAAGACAAACTCCGGAATGGATTATGAACTTTATTTCAAACCCAGATCCAATGATCGACGTAGATCCTGAATTACAAAAACAACTTGAGCTTTGTTTGGTAAGAATGCCAAATCAAGGTTTAACCGATACTGATGCCCGTGAAGTTCTCGAATACATGAGACAGATCGACGGCGCAAAATAATTTGCTCTACCGATGAATGGTAAAGCACACTTTCTTTACCATTCATCTTTCCTGTTCCTTTCTCTTCTGAAAGAATAATTAATCCATATATGAAAACTTACAAGAAAATTGCAATTGCAGCCTTTGCTGCGGTTAGTATCGTCGCATGTAAACCCAAGGGCACCAAAAATGTGGTCTCCGGTGATGCTGCTGAAAAAGTTTACGTTGCACCAGGGCAGCATGATGAGGTTTACAACTTTGTCAGCGGTGGTTTCAATGGCCAGATCAGTGTAGTAGGACTGCCCAGTGGCAGAACGCTGAAAATAGTTCCTGTTTTCTCGGTTCACCCGGAAAACGGTTATGGTTTCAGCGAAGAAACAAAACCAATGCTGGAAACTTCACATGGTTTCGTGCCGTGGGACGACCAACATCACCTTTCACTGTCACAAACCAATGGTGAAATTGATGGACGCTACTTGTTTGCCAACGCAAACAACACACCGCGTGTTGCCAAAATCGACCTGAAATCCTTTAAAACTACTGAAATTCTGGAGATTCCAAACTCTGCCGGAAATCACTCCTCACCTTTCTTAACAGAAAATACGGAATATGTAGTTGCAGGAACACGTTTCGCAGTGCCAGCAGATGGTAACGGCGATGTGCCGATTGAATCTTTCAAAGAAAACTTCAAAGGATATCTTTCTTTCATCGGAATCGATAAGGAAGATGGAAAAATGGATATTACTTTCCAGATTGAAGCACCGGGCTTCAACTTTGACCTTTCACACGCCGGAAAAGGGAAATCTCACGGTTGGTTCTTTTTCTCTTGCTACAACTCAGAACAGGCAAATACACTTCTTGAAGTAAATGCCTCTCAAAATGAGAAAGATTTCATCATGGCGGTGAACTGGAAAAAAGCTGAAGAATATCTGAAAGCCGGAAAAGCCAAAAAAATGGCCGTAGAATACGCGCATAACACGTATGACGAAACTACACACATGGCGAAATCAGAGATTCTAAAAGAAGTTTCTGTACTTTCTGCTAAAGAACTGAAAGACATCGCGTATTTAATTCCATGTCCGAAATCTCCACATGGTTGCGATATCGATCCAACTGGTGAATACATTATCGGTTCCGGAAAATTGGCAGCTTTAATCCCGGTTTTTAGCTTTGATAAATTAATGAAAGCTATTAAAGACAAAAAATTTGCAGGTGAATTTGATGGAATTCCAATTCTAAAATATGAAGATGTTTTACATGGCGAAGTTCAAAAACCAGGTTTAGGACCCTTGCATACCGAATTTGACGGCAAAGGAAACGCCTACACGTCCATGTTTGTATCTTCGGAAATCGTGAAATGGGACATTAAAACCTTGAAAGTTTTAGACAGACAGCCAACATTCTACTCTACAGGTCACTTGATGGTAGTGGGCGGCGACAGCAAAAAACCTTACGGGAAATATTTGGTTGCTTACAACAAAATCACCAAAGACCGTTATTTACCAACCGGCCCGGAATTGGCGCAGTCTGCCCAGCTCTTCGACATTACGGGTGATAAAATGAAACTGCTGCTGGATTTCCCGACAATTGGCGAGCCACACTACGCGCAAGCCGGTCCCGCAGAATTATTTACCAAAAACCAGGTTAAATTCTTCAAACTCGAAGAAAATAAGCACCCTTATGTAACCAAAGGAGAAGGTGAAAGTAAGGTCGTTCGGGAAGGAAATAAAGTACATGTGTACATGACTTCTATCCGCTCACATTTCTCACCAGATAATATTGAAGGTGTAAAAGTCGGTGATGAAGTGTACTTCCACGTTACTAACCTCGAACAGGATTGGGATGTACCTCACGGTTTTGCAATCAAAGGTGCGCAAAACGCCGAACTCCTCATTATGCCGGGTGAAACCTGCACACTGAAATGGGTTCCGCTGAAACCGGGAATGTACCCAATGTACTGTACCGACTTCTGCTCCGCTTTACACCAGGAAATGTCGGGCTACGTAAGAGTCTCTCCGGCAGGCAGCAACACGCCGCTGATCTTCTCCTTAAATAACAAAAAGGACAACGCGCAAAGCCCTGTGAAAGCAGCTGAAACAAAATAACAATTTTAAAAAAAGGGCAGTTTAACTGCCTTTTTTTTGTTTTTATGATTTGTCTCAGTTAATGGATTTTTCCCTCATTTTGCTCAGAAAAAGTCCCGACCTTTACTTAGGAAATCATAGAAAAAATGCCTTTTTAACAGGAAAAAAAAATGAAAACACTTCCTCTTCATCAATGGACAAAAGTCACGCTCATCATCTTAGGAATTGCTTTGGCAGTCGCGATTTTTGTGCCCATTTGGTCAATTTATCTGAACGCGCCACAATACCCCGAAGGACTTGCGATGTTCATCCACTCCAATAAAGTGAGTGGTGAATATCAAATCATCAATGGTTTGAACCACTACATTGGCATGAAAGAAATTCACGCTGATGAATTTTGGGAATTTAAAATTTTACCCTATGCGTTGGCATTTTTTGCCGCATTGTGTTTGCTAGCCGCTTTCCTCAACAGCCGAAAAATTTTGTATGCTGTAACGGCCATTTTTCTGCTTTTCGGTATCGGTTTCGTCATCGATTTCTGGCGCTGGCTCTACGATTACGGCCACAACCTGAATCCGAACGCTGCAATTATCGTTCCCGGAATGTCTTACCAACCGCCATTGTTGGGCTATAAACAGCTACTTAATTTCGAAGTATGGTCTTACCCGAATATTGGTGGCGGCATCATGATCGGCACCGGAATTATTTTGATTATCTTAGCATTTGTAGAATTTCGCTCAGCTAAAAAAGCCGCCTAAATTTTGCCGTTAAAAGCCACAATTTTTTAAAAATCTAAAGACATGAACTTATTCAAAAAAAGCCTCTTCCTTGCCGGAATTATTTCATTAGCCGCTTGCGCGGAAAAAGGTCCTGCGGAAATCGCCGTTGGTACAGACCAGTGCGACAACTGCAAGATGACAATCACCGAACCGAAATACGCCACGCAATTGTTAACCGAAAAGGGCAGAATTTATAAATTTGATGACATTGCTTGTCTGCGCGATTACGAAGTCACCAATTCAGAAAATACCGGAAACGCCACCGTTTACGTGGCCGATTTCCCAAGCGGAAAATTTGTAGAAAGCAGCACGGCCACTTTTATTAAAGGCGGCCAAATTAAAAGCCCAATGGGTGGAAATACACAGGCGTATTCCGACAAAACTGCAGCAGAAAAAGCAGCTTCAGAACTCGGCGCCACACTTACAAATCCATAATATCAAAACTGAAGGATTCGTCTGCAGTTAAGATGAAAATGAAAAAAACATCCTTTTTACCGTTATTTTTTCTCTTTCCGTTTTTTGCTTTTTCCGCAGTTTTCAAGGTGGGCAAAAACGAGGAATTTAAAACCATAAAACAAGCTATCGCCGCCGCAAAAAGCGGCGATACGGTTGTCGTTCAAAAAGGAATTTACCGCGAAGGCACCATCAATCTGGAAAAACCGATCGTATTATTGGGCATCGACCGCCCGGTTTTAGACGGAAATTTCAAAGGAGAAATCATCACTTTCCGTGCAGATAATATCGTGCTGAAAGGTTTTAAACTCATCAACAGCGGCCGCGATGAAATTCAGAGTATCGCCGCGGTTCATATTTATACCAGCAGCAATTCGGTCATCGAAAATAATATTTTCGAAAATAATTATTTCGGCATTTATGTTCAGCGCGGTTACCGGATTTTAATCAATAAAAATAAAATCACCACGGCGCGCGGCACTTCTCAGGAAAATGTAGGCGACGGAATTCACCTGCTCGGCAGCCGCGAAATTTGGGTGAAAAATAATTACATCAGCGGACATAAAGATGGTATTTACCTCGAAAAAAATGTAAAATGTTACGTTTACCACAATCTTTCTCGTGATAATCTGCGATACGGTCTGCATTTTATGTTTTCAAATGACAGCGTGTATACCGCGAATGTTTTCGATAACAACGGCGCTGGCGTAGCCGTAATGTACGCGATGAATGTCAGCATGTACCACAACAAATTCATCAATAACTGGGGCGACAGCGTGTACGGACTTTTGCTGAAGGAAATTTCTTACAGCAAAATCCGAGGAAATGTTTTCCAGAACAATACCACGGGAATTCTTGCCGACGGCGCCACCAAAATCGACTTTTACAACAACCAGTTTGAAGACAACGGCTGGGCGCTGAAAATCAACGCCAACTGCATGGAAAACCGCGTCTTCCGAAACAATTTCATCAACAATACTTTTGATGTAAGCACGAGTGGTTCCGTGGTGATGAACGATTTCCGCTTTAATTTCTGGGACAAGTACGAAGGTTATGATCTGAATAAAGACAAAATTGGTGATGTGCCTTTTCATCCGCTGAGTTTATATTCGGTTTTGGTGGAACAAAATCCGTCTATTATGTTGCTTTTCCGGAGTTTTCTCGTGGATACTTTAGATAAAATGGAAAAAATACTTCCAACACTTACACCGGAAAGTTTTGTGGATGAAAATCCTGTATTAAAACCTGTAAAAATTTAGGGCTTTAAATGCCAATTTTTTTAAAATGATGATGTGAGCATCTGAATGATATGATTGAAATAAAAAATTTAACCAAGAAATTTAACAAGTTCACCGCGCTGGATGATGTGAATTTAAAATTTGAAAATGGACATTCCATTGCGCTGATCGGTCCGAACGGCTGCGGAAAAACCACCATCATTAAATGTATTTTAGGTTTAAATGTCGTGGAAACTGGCGATGTTTTGGTTGACGGAAAAAGCGTAAAAGAAGATTACCGCTACCGCGAAATCATTGGTTATATGCCGCAGATTGGTCGTTATCCGGAAAATATGACCATTGAAGAAACCATAAAAATGATCAAAGAAACCCGGAAAAATTCTGAGGAAGAACTGGACACGGAACTTCTGGAAGCCTTCGATCTGAAAAGCATTTATAAGAAAAAAATGCGCACGCTGTCGGGTGGAACTACCCAAAAAGTAAGCGCCGTGCTCGCGTTTCTGTTTAATCCGAAAGTCATCATTCTCGATGAACCGACTGCCGGCCTCGATCCGCTGGCTACAGAAATTCTGAAAAATAAAATCCTCAAGGAAAAAAATAAAGGGAAACTCATCATTATCACTTCGCATCTTTTAAGCGAACTCGATGATATGATTACCGAAATCGTTTTCATGAACGAAGGAAAACTTCTCGTGCATCAATCCGTGGAAGAACTGAAAACGCAAACCAATACCGCAAAAATTTCCGACGGCATTATTTCCATTTTAAAAGCGATGAAAAAATGAACAAAATAGCACGCTTTATTTTATTTGATATTTTAAAAAACAAAATCGTAATTCTTTACACGGTTTTGCTTTTCATCATTTCCTGGTCGGTTTTGGGACTTGAAAGCAATTACACCAAAGCAACTTTAAGTTTGCTGAACGTGGTTTTGCTCGTTGTTCCGCTTGTAAGCATAATTTTTTCCACGATTTACGTATACAACAGCTCGCAGTTTATTGAACTTTTGCTGAGTCAGCCAGTGCCGCGCGCGAAAGTTTGGTTTAATCTTTTTTTAGGCCTTTCTACGGCATTAATTTTAGCTTTTCTGCTCGGTTGCGGAATTCCTATTTTGCTATATTCATCAATAGAGACCGGTGCGTCACTGATAATTACCGGAGTTTTTCTGTCGATAATTTTTACCTCATTAGCAATGCTTGCAGCGATTTCCAGCCGCGACCGCGCGAAAGGAATCGGTGTTTCCATTTTTATCTGGATGTTTTTCGCCATTATTTACGACGGAATTTTACTCGTGCTGATGTTCCAGCTTGGCGATTATCCGATTGAAGGAATTATGGCCACTTTAGCAGCAATAAACCCGATTGGTTTGTCCAGAATTTTTGTGCTTTTGCAGCTGGATGTTGCCGCGATGTTGGGTCAGGCAGGTGCGATTTTCAAACAGGTTTTCGGTTCCGGTGGCGGCCTCGTTATTTCAATGATCATTTTAACCTTGTGGACGTTCGTTCCGTTTTTGTGGTCGCTTCTGAAATTTAACAAAAGAGACCTTTAAAGCAAGGAAAATATATCCCGGTTAAAGGTGATAAAACTCAGCTGATTAACCTGTTACGATGTGATTGCAATCATACTTTTCCATTTTTTATAGACTTAAATTTATATTGTTAAAAGGACTAAAAACCTGAATTCTTCCGACAAACTAACAAATAAAATAAAGACTATGAAAAAATCAATCATGATGCTTGCTGTTCTCGCGCTTGCTTTCTCTTCCTGCGCGAAAAGCGAAGAAGCAGCGACAACTGAAACCACCAGCACAGAAAATGTGGCAGTTGGAGGGCAGGAAGCTGTTCAGGACGATGAGAGTGCGCCCGACATCGTAAAACTTGCAGTCAGCAATAAAGACCTTTCTACTTTAGTTACAGGAGTTCAGGCGGCAGGTCTTGCGACTTCATTAAGCAACGCCGGACCTTTTACGGTTTTCGCACCAACTAACGAAGCTTTCGATAAACTACCAGCAGGAACTGTCGATGATCTTCTAAAAGCTGAAAATAAGGATAAACTTAACGATATTTTAAGCCATCACACTTACGTTGGCGTTATTAAAGCTGATCAGTTTACGGATGGCCAAAACCTCGGTATGGTGGATGGAAAATCAATCACCATTAAAATGGTGGATGGCAAACCAACTGTAAATGGTACAGCGCACATCATTGCTTCAGTACCTGCATCGAACGGAATGGTGCACGTAGTAGACAACGTAATTTTACCGCAATAAAGACTGTTTTTTTTGATTTAGATTTAATGTTTTGTTTACACTTCCCAATTTTTTGGGAAGTGTTTTTTATACCGTTTTCGGTTTCAGGCTGAACCAGATATAAAACAGTGAAAACATCATCAATAATGAAACTGCTAAAAGAATTTCCGCGGCGTACGGAACCGCAATATATTGTGTGGAGAAAAGGCCCATTAAACCTAAGACAGCTTCATTGAGGAAAATTCCTAACAGCAGCAATTTTAAGCCGGTGGTGACCGGTTTTGTCATTTTGAAAACATTGGTGGCTAAAATCTGATTTAAAAGGAAAATCGAAACACACATCAAAAGAATCAGGTGAAGATAAGCAATCACCACGTTTCTAAAGCCAAAAGCAAACTGGCTGAGGACCGGAACATTTGAGCCGAGCTGCAGCAAAATTTTCATGAAAAAAGCGAAGCCGACATACATCAAAACAAATCTTTGCAAGGCGGAAAAACTCTGCACTACTTTTCCCCAATTTTCTTTCACAACTTGATAGAGTTTGAAGGCAGAAACGGTTTGTGCAATCGTTCCAAGCAAAATCACAATCAGAATCCAAAGCGGAATTTTCATCCATAAAACTGAAAGTCCGTAACCGATTACGCAGCCGATAAACATCAGCCAAAAAATGAGGTTATTGTCTTTTTCGGTGATTACCGCGCCGATATTTTTCAGCGAAAGCAGCAGAAAACCGATGCAGCAGAAAATGAAAAATCCGTTATACTGGAAATGAAGATAATAATAGGTGGACGCCAGATACAGCGTTTGGTTCATATTTTCGGTCGCCATCATGTAGCTTAAGTTGAAAACGCCTGCTGACGAAATCACGGCAAAAAATAGCCCGGCTAAAAACCACGGTTTTACGATATCTCGCATGCCGCGCAAATCGCGAAGTAAAAAGAAAAAGAATGCAAAACTAGTGAGCAACGCCGCAGTAGAAGCTGCAATTGAAACCGAGAAATAACCGTTGTAAATAAAACTCGGAATCATTACATATGCTGCCACCGCATTGATAATTAACAGAATGTTGTATTTTTTTAGCGTTTCAGCAGGTAAAATTCCGTACAGATAGCGGATGATAAGAACGTAGATAATTTGGGTAATCCAGCCGTAAAAAGCAAAATGCGAATGCGCTTCCTGCATGAATTTCTGGTCAACGATCGGCAGCGAATATGCGATTTTATAACGCATAATAACGCCCAATATGGCAACAATAAAAAAGTTAAGAACTGAAAACCGGAGCCAAAAAACAATATTCTTCATATTACAAAAATAAAAGCAAAAAACTGATTAACACTAAGATTCAGATGATTTTCGGTATGATTTCCATCAGCCTTTTTAATAAATTATTTTACCGTTTACAATTTCGAGTTTCTCTTCCTTTTCCATTTTTTTTATGGTGCGGATAACGGTTTCAATGCGGAGACCGGTCATGTGCGCCAAATCTTTCCGCGTAAGCTGAATCAAAACTTTTTCATCCGGCTTTCCCATTTCTCTTTTGAAATCCTGCAGCTGAAGCGTAATGCGGTCTTCAGGATTGCAGAGGACAATTTGCTTTAAAAGCTGGCTTTTTTTAATGGATTTATTCGCCACAGAAAGCGTGAATTCAAACAGAATTTCCGGATTTTCCTTTAAATATTTAATCAAATTGTCGCGCGGAATCTTAATGATTTCGGCTTTGTCGGTGCAGACTTCCACATTTCCGGGAAAACCAACGCCGAGAAGCACCGCCGGTTCTGCAAAAAAATGGCCTTCTTTTACTTTGTGTTGCAACAGTTCCTTGCCCTTTTCGGTCAAGTTAGAAACCGAAAGTTCACCTTCTTTCAAATAATGAAAAAATTGTGAGCACTCCCCTTCGCTAAAAATAATATCACCTTTATAATATTTCTTAAATTCAGCTTTTGTCTGTTTTAATAAATCGTCTTCCAGTAAAAATTTCATTTATTGCAGTTGTAGTTCCTCAAATATAGCAAAGTTTTTACGTTAAATTTTACTAAAAACGCGATAATTTTGCTGATCTTCACCAAAAATCGACCATTATACCCATCTTAAATCTCTATTTTTGAGGAAGTAAAAAAGTAGAATGTCCAATCTTTTCAATCCGCGTGATATTACGTGGCTCGCCTTTAACGAACGTGTGCTCCAGGAAGCCATGGATCCTCACGTTCCGCTGCATTTGCGTATTCGGTTTATGGGAATTTTTTCGAATAATCTGGACGAATTTTTCCGAGTTCGCGTTGCCGGTTTAAAGCGCGCCATGGATTTTAAAGAAAAATTCATCACCGAATCTTTTTACCAGCCGCCAACCAAAATCTTGCAGAACATTACCGATATCGTAATCCGACAACAGCAGAATTTCGATAAAACCTGGACAAAAATTCAGGTGGAAATGGCGGAACAGAATGTTTACATTAAAACTGCAAAAAATCTGACCGTAAAGCAGCAAAAATTTGTGGTTGATTATTTTGACGAGTTTGTTGAAAGCAACGTCATCCCGATTTTGCTTCACGAAAATACTGCGATGCCGTATTTGCGCGATAAATCGCTGTATTTGGGCGTAGCAATGCGGAAAAAAGATTTACAGTACGAAAGTCAATTCGCGATTATCGAAATTCCGTCGCGCACTTTAGGACGTTTCGTTTTGCTTCCAAGCGAAAACGACGGTGAAAAAAATGTGATTTTGCTCGAAGATGTCATCATTCATAATTTACCGCATATTTTCTCCTATTTTGGATATAAAGAATTTGTGGCACATTGCTTCAAAGTTACAAAAGATGCGGAGTTTGATTTAGATAACGACATCCGTACGACGCTTGCGGAAAAAATTGAAAAAGGCATAAAATCGCGGCGAAAAGGAAAACCGACGCGTTTCGTTTTCGACAAAGAAATGGATAAGGCTTTGCTTGAATTTCTGATCCGAAAGCTGAATTTAAGCAAAAAAGACAGCATTATTCCGGGTGGAAAGATTCATAATTTTCGGCATTTCATGGAGTTTCCAGATGTTTTTGAGACGCATCAAAAACCCATTGAAAGAACTTCCTTCGATCATGCTGATTTCGTCGGAAAGCGAATCACCGATGTCATTCAAAAAACCGATATCTTGCTTTCCTTTCCGTATCATAAATTCACGCCTGTCATTGATTTGTTACGCGAAGCTGCGATGGATCCGGAGGTAAAATCAATTCAAATTACTGCGTACCGACTGGCGAGCAATTCAAAAATTATCAATGCTTTGATAAACGCCGTACGCAACGGCAAAGAAGTGACAGTGATGCTGGAACTCCGCGCGCGTTTCGACGAAGAAAATAATCTGGGGTGGAAAGAAATTCTGGAGCAGGAAGGCGCAAAAGTTCTGGTTGGAATTCCAAACAAAAAAGTGCACGCGAAACTGTGTGTCATCAAAAAAAGAGTACACAATAAAACCTTGCAGTACGGTTTTGTCAGTACGGGAAATTTCAATGAAAAAACGGCTAAAATTTACGGCGACCATTTGCTGATGACTTCTGACCGTGCGATTATGGCAGACATAAACAAAGTTTTCAGCGTTTTGAAAAAACCGAAACACGACATTTTGCCGGCACTGAAATCCTGTAAAAACCTGCTCGTTTGCCCGGATTTTATGCGTGAAAAAATCATCCAGCACATTGATAAAGAAATTGATGAAGCTAAAGCAGGTAAAAAAGCTTTGATTATCATTAAAGTAAATTCCTGCAGCGACCGCGCGCTCATCACCAAAATTTATGAAGCCGCGAAAGCCGGCGTGACGGTGAAAATGATCGTGCGCGGCATTTACTGCGCCATCAACCAGAAAGATTTTAAGCAAAAAATTTCCGCGATCAGCATCGTTGATGAGTATCTGGAACATTCGCGCATCATGTATTTTTACAATAAAGGTCAGGAAGACATTTACATTTCCTCCGCCGACTGGATGACGCGAAATCTGGATCACCGCATTGAAGCGGCGGCAAAAATCACGCAGAAAAATTTAAAAAAGGAAATCAAGGAACAGCTTGACATTCAGCTGAATGATAATGTAAAAGCCAGAATTCTCGATAAAAAACTTAGGAATTTTTATGTGCAAGATGGAGATGTTCCGATCCGTTCCCAAATCGAAATTTACCATTATCTAAAAGACAAAGTTTCAACTAGCTAAACTGAAAAAAAATGCCTGAAAAGCGGCAAATTTTTCGTTTTAAATTCACCATGATAAACCGCAAAAATATCTGCTTTTAGCCGGATATTTCCGCTATCTTTGCCATGCTTTTAGAAAAGGGAATCGTGTGAAACTCACGGACTGTCCCCGCAACTGTAAATCACGCTAAAAAATTGCTTCAAAAAAAACCACTGGAAACGGGAAGGTGAAGCAAAGTGAAAGTCAGGAGACCTTGCTGAAAGTACCATTATTAAACGCTTTCGGAGGAAGAGTCGTGAATTGCTGGAAATTTTTTTTCGGCTATTTTACCTACATTTTTCCGATAAGTACACTTTAACCAAAAATTATTTTTTTATGAAAAAAAGATTATTTTTTGTTGGAGCAATGCTTGTCGTAAGTTCAGACATTTTTGCCCAACAGGAATTTCAAATCGAGGAAGTGACCATCGCTTCCAAAACCAAACAGCAACTTTACAAAACCGGAAAAAACGTGCAATTGGTCACGGAAAAAGATCTGGAAAAACACCGCGGACAAAACCTTTCGGAAGTCTTAAACCAAGTTGCAGGTTTCCAGATTGTCGGAAACCAAAACAACAGCCAGGAACCGAAAGCTATGAAAATCCGTGGCGGAAAAAGTGCGAATGTTCTCATTTTAATTGATGGAATTCCGATGAAAGACGTCACCGGAAACGATTACAATGTTTCTGATTTACGTTTGATGTCCGTAGAGAATGTAGAAAGCATCGAGATTTTAAACGGCGCCTCGTCTGTTTTGTACGGCAGCAACGCTACGGTTTCGGTGATCAACATTAAAACCAAAAAATTTGCAACCAAAAACATCGAAGGAATTGTTGGCGCGCGCGCCAGTTCATTTAAAACATTTGCGCAGAACGCTTTAGTAAAAGGAAAAATCAGCCGCTATAATTACCAAATTTCCGGTTTTAACGAAAAGTCCGAAGGACTTTCTTCCGCGAAAGGCGAGAATTTTGAAAAAGACGGTTTTGAAAAGCAAAACGTAAACGCCAATTTTGGCTACGCTGCTGAATATTTCGACGTCAACATTAGCGGCGGATGGAATCATCATCTTTTCCAATACGACGGCGGCGCTTTTACCGACGGAGATTACCGTTCGGATGACCAGCAAAGTTACATTGGTGGAAACGCAAATTTTCGGTACAAAAAGGGCGAAATTTCTTTAAATACCAGATTTTCCGGTAACGAACGAATTGGTCAAAGTTTTGTGAATAGTGAGTATCAGGATCAGTTTTCCTATTCCGGCAGAGACTTTTTCACCGAATTATTCAACCATTATGAGTTTAATGAAAATATCGGTTTTACCGCCGGTGTTCAGTACGAAAATCAAAAAATGGGCGCAAAATCGCTGCCTTGGGGCGGAACGGCGATGCAGGAAGATTTGAAAATCGAGGACACCAAACTGCAAACTTTCGATGCTTTTGCGAACTTTAATTTTAAATATAATATTTTGAATTTGGATGGCGGAGCAAGACTGACCAACAATTCTAAGTTTGGAAATCACGTGGTTTACAGCGTGAATCCATTTATTTTAAAGGAGCTTGAAACGGTGTATTTCAAATTTGGATATTCCTTTGCGACGGCCTTCATTGCGCCGACTTTATACCAAAATTATGGTTCATTGCCGTATGTTTTGCCGAATTTCGATTTGAAACCGGAGACCAATTCTTCGCACGAACTCGATTTAAGTTTGGGTAAAAAAGACCGCAGCATTGTTTTCAACGCGAGTGTGTTTTACCGTGCCGAAGAAGATGCTTTTGCGTACGAAATCACAGATTTTCAAACATACGCCGGAAAATTTAAAAATGTGGGTGAAAACACAGTGAAAGGTTTTGATATTGGTTTCACGTACAAGTTGAATGAAATGCTGAATTTCGGTGGAAATTTCAGTTTTGTAGAAAAAGAGAAGCGCGAAACCATGCTTCGTCAGCCGAAACAGCGCGTAAATTCGTTTCTGGAAATTTTGCCGTTTAAAAGCACCAGAATTAATTTCATTCACCAGTTTGTTTCAAAACGGACGGATTCCTATTACAATTCCGAAACTTTTACGGTGGAAAATGTGGATTTGAAAGGTTATAATTTGTTCAATTTAAACATCAACCAGAAAATTTCACCAAAGATTGAAAGTTATCTGAACATCGGAAATCTTTTCAACACATCGTATGTGGACGTTATCGGCTTTACAACGAAACCGCGAAATTACTCGCTCGGCGTAAATTATCAGTTTTAAAAACTTAAAGAAAAAACCCTTTCAAAATTTTGAGAGGGTTTTTTATATTTTTCAATTATTTGCCAAAATAAGGCCCAAAATTTCAGCTTCTTTAATTACAAAGTTTCGTGCCTCAGTTTTATCGTTTGCGATTTCGCCTTCCAAAATCGCTTCTTTCACTTTTTCTTTTAAAATCCCGATTTCTCGTCCGGGCTTAAGGTTGAAAAGTTCCATAATTTCTTCGCCGGAAATCGGTGGCTGAAAATTCCGGACCTGGTCTTTTTCTTCAACTTCTTTTATTTTTACGGCAACTTCTTCGAAATTCCGCTTAAATTTTGCCTGTTTCGATGCGTTTTTTGTGGTAATGTCCGCTTTACACAGCGTAAATAAATCTTCGAGATCGTCACCGGCGTCGAATAAAAGTCGGCGCAGCGCCGCATCTGAAGTGTCGTCATCAATTAAAGCAATCGGACGCGAAGAAAGTTTCACCAATTTTTGTACGTATTTCATATCGCTCCCGAGCGGTAATTTCAGGCGGTGAAAAAGATTTTTCACCATTTTAGAGCCTAAAAATTCGTGGCCATGAAAAGTCCAGCCGCTGCCTTCCAGAAATTTTTTTGTGGGCGCTTTTCCGATGTCGTGCAACAAAGCTGCCCAACGAAGCCAGAGATTATCGGTGTTTTGCGAAATATTATCTACCACTTCCAGCGTGTGCCAGAAGTTATCTTTGTGCGTTTGACCTTCAACTTCTTCAATTCCGCGAAGTGCAGTGAGTTCTGGAATTATTAACGGCAAAATGCCTGTTTTTTCCAATAATTTCAAACCGAGCGAAGGTTTTTCGGAAAGCATGATTTTGTTGAATTCCACCATAATGCGTTCCATCGAAACGATTTTGATTCTCGCAGCTTCTTTGGAAATCGCGTTCAGCGAATTTTCTTCAATTTTAAATTTCAGAGTGGATGCAAACCGAATTGCGCGCATCATCCGCAGCGGATCATCGGAATAAGTTTGACTTGGTTCCAACGGCGTGCGCAAAATCTTGTGCTGAAGATCTTTTAAACCATCAAAAGGATCGATCAGTTCACCAAAATTTTCCGGATTTAAAGAGATCGCCAAAGCATTAATTGTAAAATCGCGGCGTTTCTGGTCATCTTCCAAGGTGCCGTTTTCTACCGAAGGATTTCGGGAATGTTCAGCGTAACTTTCTTTTCTGGCACCAACAAACTCCAGATCCAAACCTTTATGTTTGAACATCGCGGTACCGTAATTTTTAAAAAGGGAAACTTTGGGTGTAGGTTCAATTTCGTGGGCAACGGCTTTTGCCAAAGTCATTCCGTTTCCTTCTGTCACAAAATCGATATCGGTGGGCGCCGAACGGTGTAAAAGCAAATCGCGCACGTAACCGCCGACGATAAAAACGGTTTGTCCGTTTTTCTGGGCGACTTCGGAGATTAATTTAAAGAGTTTTAAATTTCTGTTTTGCGTGAGATTGATGTTCATAAGCTGCCGCGAAGATTTTTGCAAAGATAAAGCTTCTGGCGGGAACTTTTTTAGCTGAACAAACAGCAAATTTTTGAAAATTGCTTCTTACTGCACGTTGTTGTCCTGTAAAAGCCAATCATCTATTTCTTCTTTCAAATATTCGGTCTGAAGTTTTATGGCATCCAGAAAATCATCGGGAATACTGGTGACATCGGTGTGCTCCAGATTCCATAATTCTTCCGACATGGTTTCATATTCTGTAAAGACTCTTTTGAAACGTGGACTTTCTTTTTCCAATGCTTCAATTTTCTTTTGAAACGGCTTGAACTTTCGGGGCGGTGACTTGGTTCTCATAGCGTGATTTATTAGGTTTTGTGCGAAAATATTTTCAACTGAAAATTAAAAATCTGCGAAATTCAATCTTCATTAACTGCTTAAAAATGAAAACTTTATAATCGTATTTTCTTATTTGGCAAAATAAAAGTAAACAAAATAGAAAGACGAAAAAATAATTTAACATCTTTTTCTGATTGTTTAACATATAATTTTAAATTTGCAAGTTGAGTTATGAAGCAACTTCTTTTTAAGCAAAAACAGATTGTTTTTTTTGGTATCGCAGGAGCGCTGAGCGCTTTTGTAGAAATTGGATTTTTTAAGATTTTTACCCTTTATTTGCCGGTTTTTTTTGAAAATGAAAGAAATTTCCACGGCATTCATTTCCCTTTAAGCAACATTTTTTCTACCAGCTGCGGCATCATCACCAATTATTTCCTGAGCATCTGGTTTGTATTTGAAAGAGGCAAACATTCTAAAAGGCGGGAATTTGTTTATTTTATGACGATCTCGGTTTTTTCCACCATTTTAAGCTTAATTTTTTTCCAGATTTTCTTCAGCTTTATCTTCAGCGATCATCTTGATGTCGGTGTTTTCGTATTCAGCCGTGAGATTTTAAGTAAAATTTCTGCGATCCTGCTTGTTTCGATTTTAAATTATTCCGTAAAAAAGAAAATCATTTTCAACGGATAAGGTTTTAGACAAAACCAGAAAAAATGCCATTTTATGACGAAATTTTTTAATTATCTCTGGCGCGGATGGATGATATTATTAGGTGCGGTGCTCACCTTTTTATTGGCGATTCCCGTTTTGGCTTTCTCCGTAAAAAAAGAACATTACCCCATTGCTTATAAATTCATCCGGCTCTGGTGTTTCGGTATGTTTTACGGAATGGGATTTCGGTATGAGTTGATAAAGCTCACAGAAAAAAAAATCGATAAAAATCGGCAATATGTTTTCATTTCCAACCACACTTCGATAATGGATGTGATGTTGCCGTGCATTTTAATGCCAAATCATCCGCTGTGTTATGTCGGTAAAAAAGAAATCGAAAAAATCCCGGTTTTTGGGTTGGTTTACAAAAGAATCTGCGTGATGGTGGACCGCAGTTCGCCAAAAAGCCGCGCCGACGTTTACCGCCGCTGCGCGGAAAGAATGGAAGAAGGCGACAGCATCGTGATTTTTCCGGAAGGTGGCGTGGCTGAAGATACTTCTATAATTCTCGACACTTTTAAAGACGGCGCTTTCACCTTGGCTTCAAAACATCAGTCGCCGCTGGCAGTTTTTACTTTTGTGGGTTTAAAGGAAATGTTTCCTTTCGATGCGTCTCGTGGTTTTCCGGGAAAAGTGAAAGTTTATTTCACCGATGTTATCGAACCAGAAGAAAGTGTTTCCGAGCTGAAAAGCGAGGCTTTTAACCAAATCAAAAATGTGTTGGTAAACCACCAATAATGGAATAAAACGGCTATATTTGTTTTCAAAAAATAACTTTATATGTCGACAAATTATTCTAAGAAAACCAATTGGGGACAGTTCGTGCCGTTGGTTACGGTCTTTTTCTTTTGGGGTTTCGTTGCAGCCAGTAACGATATTTTAATTCCGGTTTTCAAAAAAGCTTTTGATCTTACCCAAAGTCAAAGTCAGCTGGTTTCGGTTGCTTTTTACGTCGCATATACCGTAGGTTCTCTTATTTATATGTTTGTGTCGCGCGCGATGAAGCAGGATTTGGTGAATAAAATTGGCTACAAAAATGGCTTAATTTTAGGTTTGCTGATTTCCGCTTCCGGAACTTTGCTATTTTATCCTGCCGCAAATCTCGGTTCATTTCCATTGATGATTTCCGGACTTTTTATCGTAGGACTTGGATTTTCGCTACAGCAGATTGTTGCAAATCCACTCGCGATTGAAATTGGACCTTCGGAAACCGGCTCGCAACGTTTGACAATGGCTGGCGGAATTAATAATTTCGGAACGACCATCGGACCGCTGATTGTTTCCTTTGCGATTTTCGGTTCTGTAACCGCCGGAAATACCGAAGCGAGCATTGAATCGGTGAAAATTCCGTATTTGGTTTTAGGTGTTGCTTTTATTTTGGTGGCAATTTTACTTAAATTTTCCTCTTTACCACAAATTACTCCAACCATAAAAGAAGATACAGAAGACGTGATTCCGGGCGAACACCGAGATTCTGCGCTGAAATATCCGCAGTTGGTTTTAGGAATGATCGCGATTTTTGTTTACGTGGGCGTCGAAGTTTCTACGGCGAGTAATTTGCCGGCTTATATGGAAAATTCGCTCGGATTTTCCACCAAAGATATTGCGCCCTACGTTTCACTGTATTGGGCTTCATTGATGATCGGGCGTTGGACCGGCGCTGTAGAAGCTTTTGATGTGACCTCCGGAACGAAGAAAATTTTGCGCTTTTTAGCACCTTATTTGGCTTTCGGAGTTTTCCTTTTGGTAAACGCCATCGCGCAGCACGATCTCTCTCATTTTTATGTGTACGGACTGATTATTTTGGTGATGATTGCGGCAGATATTGCGAGTAAAGGAAATCCCGCGCGGATGCTGCTTATTTTCTCCGGCATGGGAATTTTAGCTTTGGTAATCGGAATGATGACCACCGGAATGACGTCCGTTTACGCCTTTACAAGCGTTGGTTTGTTCTGTTCCACACTTTGGCCGTGCATTTTCGCGCTGGCGATTAATGGTCTCGGTAAGCACACAAATCAGGGTTCGGGATATTTAATTATGATGATTATGGGCGGCGGAATTGTTTCGTGGATACAGGGATCGCTTGCAGATGCGGTGAACATTCATTTCAGCTACATCGTTGGCGTCGCGTGTTTCGCTTATCTGGCTTTCTACGCCGTTCAGGTGACCAAAATTCTGAAAAAGCAGGGAATTGAATTAGACAGCGTGGAAAAAGCAAATGCTCATTAATTTTAAAAAATTATATCGCAGAAAAAGATTTTGGGCAGGTTTATTACTTGCCCAATTTGTTTTGTTTTTTATATTCTCGAAAATTTCGTTTTTTTCGGCGTTATTCGAGCATTTTTTTGAATTTCAAAAAGCATTTCATCAAAAGATATTTTCGGCAGTTCCGTTTTCGGTCGGTGATGTTTTATACATTTTGCTGATTATTTATTTCGCATTTATTTTCATTAAAATTTTAAACCGAAAAAAAAGGCCAGTTTACCTGCTAAAATTTTTAATGTTTCTAAATGTGCTATATTTCATTTACCAGATTTTCTGGGGAATGCTTTATTTTCAAAAACCACTTTTAGAAAAGCTACCGGAAAAAAATATCGGGTTAAATGAGGTAAAATTTCTGACTTTAAAATATCTGGAAAAATGCAAAAAATCGCGGAAATTTGTAAGTGAAGATGAGCACGGTGTTTTCAGAATTAATGATTTCCAGAAAGTGGAAACTGAAGTTTTAGCACAACAGAAAAAAATTCCGGCCTTTTTGAGCCGAAAATCTGCAACGGAAATTCATGCGTTTAAAAAGTCGCTGTTCCATAACGTCATAAGTTATAGCGGGATTTTGGGTTATTATAATCCGTTTACCGCCGAAGCACAATATAATGCTGATTTACCGGACACGTATTTGCCGTTCACTTTAGCGCATGAAAGCGCGCATCAGCTTGGTTTTGCGCGCGAACAGGAAGCAAATTTCGTAGGTTATTTAATTGGAAGAAATTCGAAAAACCCAGATTTAAAATACAGCACAGACTATTTTGTTTTGAAATCAATTTTGAATTCATTGGTAGAAGAAAATCCGGAATTTGTAAAAAATGTGATTGATAATTATTCGGAAGGAATGAAACGCGACCGAAATGCGGAAAAATTATTTGTTGAAAAACATGCCGGATTGCTCGATATTTTTTTCGGTTTCACCAATGATCTTTTCCTGAAAAGCAACCAGCAGGACGGCAGCATTACGTATTCTTATTTCATCGATCTGTTGCTGCGCTATGACGAAAATGTGAAATAAAAAGAATCGCAACTTACGAAGCGATTCTAAAAACACAAATGATGAAAAAAAATTTATTTACTCTCTAAGGATTTCTCCTTTAGCATTGTAAATGTAGTGCAAATTTACAACATTACCACATTGGTAAGTAGCTTTTTTATATTTTTTGCAGAGTGATATTTGTCAGGTGAAAATCAAGCTAAAATGAGAAAGGAAATCTTTAAATATTTTGCCGCTAAAAGTGCAAAAAATCGGGAATTGCTAAAACCGAAAAAACCCAGCTTTTGCCGGGTTTTTTTGTAGCGAAGACGGGAATTGAACCCGTGACCTCAGGGTTATGAATCCTGCGCTCTAACCAACTGAGCTACCTCGCCGTTTTGGTGGTGCAAATATAAAAATATTTTGTGAGGTAGCAAATAATTACTTTAACTTTAGATAAGAAATTACGTCGGCAGCGTGGTCCGGTTTAGCAATAATTTTGTTGTTTACGTCCAGTATGAAATACGTTGGTGTCGCGTGGATGTTATAGGTATCAGAATAAGAACTGTTCCAACCTTTCAACTCTGTATCATTAATCCACGGAAGCATTTTCACCTTGCTTTCGTAGGCGCTTTTGTCATTGTCTAAAGACAAAGCAATTATTTCACCTTTCTGACCTTTAATAGCATTGTATTTTTCAATAAGCGCAGGAAGTTCCGCTTCGCAGTGCGAACATGTTGAAGCCCAGAAAACCACAACTTTTTTATCAGCCTTAATATCGTGAAGCGTTTTCGCGGTCGTGTTGCTGGCATTTTTAAAGGTGTAATTCGGGAAAAGCGCACCAATTTCCGTATTTTTGTTGGTGGAAATTGTTTGAGCTAAACGGTCGTTAATTGTACATTTTAAGTTGGTAGCTTCGGTGAGGTATTTATTTTTCAAATCGGCCATTCCATAGGTGTCGAAAATTTCAATCAGTTCCGACATTACTGTTTGCCCACGTGGCGTTTCGGTATTTACAGCAGCTAAAAGTCTGTCCACATCGGCAATGATGTTTGTGCTTGGTCCGATGTTTAAGTATGAAACCAAAATGGGACGCAGCAGTGAAGACGTTTCCAGCATGTCGGTTGATTTGTTTATAAAATCAATGATTTCCTCATGAGTGACCGCGTTTGCACCTGCTTTCTTTTCAATGTATTTTCTGTAATTGGTGTTGTAGAAGTTGATGAACGGAAATTTTGTAGCGTCGGTCGCATTTGTAGATAGCCGCTCAATTTCCTGAGTAAGCGCGGTACCGAAACCTGCGTCGGTTTTGTAATATTCTTTAATCTGGTAAAGCGCCGGCAAAATTATTTCTTTCTTCTGCTGTATATCCTGAATTTGGTTCATGGTGTAATTCGCTTCATCCAGATATTCTACGTTGGTAATTTTATTGTTTTGCGTAGCGAATATCAGCTTTACATCTTTGTTCTCGGAAATAAAATTGATGGTAGCATTATTTTCCGGAAAATAAAGTTTCATCATTCCGGTATATGGTTGCTTTACCTGTAGTTGCCAGGAATTTCCTTTTTTTATTTCTCTTGTATTCAGGACATCTTTAGAACCATTTAAGGTATAGAGGTAAACCTCCTTTGGTGCAAATGACGCCGGTGCTTCAATGCTGATTTTAAATTGTGCGCTATAGGAGATGCACATCAATAAACTTGTAAATAGAACGATTTTTTTCATATTGTAAATATAAAAAAACCCACCGAGTTACGGTGAGTTCTTTTTTTTGTTTTAATCCAGTACTAAGCGAGTTTTTTACTTGCTCTCTTTGAATAATAAGCAATAAATAAAACTGCTACAATGCCCAATACATAAATATATGCATCAATTGGCGACGCCGGAGCACCCGGCCCAACACCACCACCACCACCACCCGGAGGAGCCGGCGGACCTGTTTGAGCACTTAAAAAGGCACCTACTGTAAGGAATGCGAATAATAAAATTTTATTAATATAGTTCATAATTTAACCTTTTTAAGAATTATCTGATAATTTTTGTACTGAATTTTTCGCCAGTTTCTGAAAGCGCTGTCACAATATATGCGCTGTTTTGTTTGCTTAATTTTAAATTGTAATCGCTGCCGGTTTCAACATTTTTGTTGGAAATAATAAGCTTTCCGCTCATATCGTAAACCTGAACATCCGCTTTTTTCCAGTTTGGATCAAACCTTACAAAGAAATCGTCCGTACTTGGATTGTAAACTACTCTTGTTCTGCTAGGTTTCACTACGTTATCTGTTCCGAGAGAGGTTGTAGCTTTACCGTAAAATAAGCTATATTTATCACCTGTTACAGGAACTATAGAGTTTTGCGAAGCTTCCTTTATTTCTCCGTTAACATCTTTATAATAAAAACCAATGCCTGTAGATAATTTGTGCTGACCCTTGTCGATTAATTCCGCGTTTTCTCTGATTTCAAATTTAAGAGATTTAATATCGCGGTTATAAAGCATCAAAGGTACAGCTTTTCCAAAAAAGTCTTTTTCATTTGCTTCATTAATATAAAGCCAGTATGCATCTTTTACCTTATCGTCAATTCCGCCTTTTACAGCATCTTCTTCATAAGTACCAATAATATTTTGGCTACCTAGAACTGCTTGTGTCGTAGATTTTGAAGAATGTCCGGTTGTACCGTTTTCGTAAACGACGTAATATGCTCGAGACATTTCTTTTCCGTTCGCATCTAACGCAATTACGCCTAATTGCTTAACAGTGCTTGTTCCAACCATCTTTTCCGCCGTTGGACTGTATGGAGTGCTGTTATTTCGCGAACCTGGGTTAAATCGGCGTAAGCCGTCAAAACTTAAAGTTCGGTTAGAACCGACCTCAGGATCGTTATTTCTTAATTTGATCGCAATAGCTTCCATTGGCTGAATGGATACATCCACGTCCCCTACAGGAATAGGACTAAACCCATCATTTGTGAAACTTATAATATCGGCATTTACAGACCACGTTGCGCCTGCTTCATTTGAAACAACACCGCCCGGATCTAATCTTATACCTTGAATTGCACTTATATTATTTCCATCTGTTGTTGCACCACTTTCAACTCGTCCAATAAATTTCAGATCTAAGTTAACGAGGTATGGATTTCCGTACTGATAAATATTTTTGCCGTAGGTAGGAACAGAATAAGGAGTTGCTCCCGGAGCTACTAACTGCGCATCCCAAGCATCTTGCAGGTACGTGTTATACGGCTCACTATATGAGTTTCTCATATTCCCTGTTGGTCCGAAATCAACTCCTGCTCCGGCATTTACCATCGTTTCTTTCACACCATTTGCAAATGGAATTCCTCTTAAAGTGAACACATCACCGACAAGAGGACTAGCTGAATTAAAGTCCTTGGAACCTAACATATAGTAAGTCGTTCCCTTTAACGTAAAATTACTTGTGCTGAAATTATCAGCTTCCACATTGTCATTATCCCAAATAAGAATCTCATTTTGGGACCGTCGAACATCGGTAAAGTTTTTACCTAATTCTGAATCCAGGGAAGCCATTGGTTTATTGAAGAATGGAAGTGCAACCTGCTGGTAAGTACCATGTTTTAGAGTTTTGTACTCTCTGTCAACAATTCCAGTAATATTACTTTGGGGAATTCCATCAATGTAAAGTTGCCCGTAACTAGTAGCGTCAACCGCTGTTGGTGAATTGATACGAACAATGATGTTACGGCCATCCGTTTTCTCACCGATCCCTGCGGCATCATACGTTCTAATACCGTCAGTTGCGTCGCCGACAATCATTAAATTTCCATGCAAATCAATGATACCGTTTCCTTTGGTCTGAATACCGCCGCCGTTGTATACTAAGGCATATTCGCCAACATAGAAATTGCCGCCATTATCAACATGAATAAGTGCCTGGGCACTCATTGATAAACTTAACGACAAAAATCCTACAGTTAATAGATTTTTTTTCATTATAAGTAGTGTTTGTGTTTTTAAAAAATAAGCCTGAGCTACAAATATACTATTTTTTTGAACACACCAATAATTATACCATCAAAAACTTTAAAATGAAATGTTTTTCTTGGTTACAGCAACTTTCTTTTCGGCATCGATATCAAACATATAATCTTCCAAAACTTTTTCCGTAGTACCGCGAAGTCCGCGCGCGCCCAAACCTTTTTCGTTGGTCTCTTCCACGATCATCTCCAAAGCTTCATCAGTAAACGAAAGTTCTACCCCATCCATTTTGAAAAGCTCTACGAACTGGTTGATGATAGAGTTCTTTGGCTCCTTCATAATCCTCAACATCGTTTCTTTTGTCAGTTTTTCGAGATAGGTAATGATCGGGAATCTTCCTAAAAGTTCCGGAATAAGGCCGAATTTTCGAAGATCGATTGCATTGATTTGCTTTAAAATATAATCCTCTTCATCAATTTTATTTATCTTGTCCGCGCTGAAACCAATTGCCTGCTTGTTAAGGCGACGTTCAATAATTTCCTTAATTCCGTCAAAAGCCCCACCGGCAATAAAAAGGATATTTTGGGTATTAACCTGAATGTATTTCTGATCCGGATGTTTTCTTCCCCCTTGCGGCGGAACGTTTACGATGCTACCTTCCAGTAATTTAAGCAAACCTTGCTGTACACCTTCGCCGGAAACATCACGCGTAATACTTGGGTTATCAGATTTGCGTGCAATCTTGTCGATTTCATCGATGAAAACGATGCCTCGCTCTGCTTTCTGTACATCATAATCTGCCACCATCAAAAGTCGCGACAAAATGCTTTCTACATCTTCACCAACATAACCCGCTTCGGTAAGAATGGTTGCATCTACGATACAGAAAGGAACATTTAGTTCTTTAGCGATGGTTTTAGCCAGAAGCGTTTTCCCGGTTCCGGTTTCACCGATCATAATGATATTCGATTTTTCAATCTCCACTTCACGGTTTTCATCCTGTGCGTGAAGTAATCTTTTATAATGGTTGTAAACCGCGATGGAAAGCTGCTTTTTTGCCTGATCCTGACCAATAACATACTGATCCAGGAACTTTTTTATTTCCATCGGTTTCTTTAACTCTTCCATAGTATTTGCCGGGGAAACCCCATTTTTCGTTGAAGTTTCCTTTACAATTCCATGAGCCTGTTCAATACACTCTTCGCAGATAAATCCGTCGTTTCCGGAAATTAACATTTGAACTTCATTTCGTTTCTTACCGCAAAAAGAACATTGGTTTGAATTCATATAATATTATTAAAAATAATTTTTTTTAAAGGTTAAGCGCTTCGGAGTTAACGATGCGTTGTTGGATTCTCTTGTATTCCTCTTCAGAAAATTTTAAACGCGCGTTTTTGAAATTCATATCTTCCATTTTCGAAATCGGGATGAGGTGAATATGCGCGTGCGGAACTTCCAGACCCACAACTGCCACAGCAATTCTTTTAGCCGGATAAGCTACTTCCAATTTTTTTGCCACTTTCTGCGCGAAAGCCCAAAGATTTTTATATGCTTCCGATTCCAGATCGAAAATGAAATCTGTTTCTTCCTTCGGTATGACCAAAGTATGACCTTCCACCAGCGGCATCGCATCTAAAAAGGCCAGATTTTCAGCATCTTCAGCAATTACATACGCCGAAATTTCTCCTTTTACAATCTTCGTGAAAATAGATGCCATTTTTGATATTTTAAATTAAAAAACCCACGCCGAAGCGCGGGTACAAATTTACAAAATCTGAAATAATAGTTCAGTTAAGGTTTTATTAATTTTATTTCACAAAAAATTCGCTGCTAAAACAGCATATTTTCATAATTTCTAAAGTGAAATTTCTAAAATATCGAATGAAAGTTTATTACCGTTTGGCAAAACAATTTCTGCGGTTTCACCTACAACTTTTCCTAACAAACCTTTCGCAATCGGCGTGTTCACTGATATTCTTCCGGTTTTAATATCGCTTTCGTTATCAGGAACCAAAGTGAATTTCTGCTCAGCTTTTGTGGCATTATTTTTCAAACGAACCGTGGTCAAAATAGAAACTTTAGAAATATCAAGCTGGCTTTCATCAATCACTTTAGCATTGATGATGATGTCTTTCAGTTTAGAAATTTTCATTTCCAACATTCCTTGTGCTTCTTTAGCCGCATCGTATTCGGCGTTTTCAGAAAGATCTCCTTTGTCGCGGGCTTCCGCGATCTGCTGCGTGATCTTTGGTCGTTCTATTGTTTCCAGCTTCTCCAATTCCGCCTTCATTTTGTCTAAACCTTCTTTGGTGACGTAACTTGCCATAGCTTCTAATATTTAGCGTTAGTATAAAAAAATAATCCGACATTTGTCGGACACTGTTTATGGGTGATTTGTTTCACAAAGATATAAATTTATTTTACATGAAATACATTTTTTACCGGCTTTTCGGCACAATAATTCTCATTTTCAGTCTTTTAAATCTGCAGTCCTGCGCAGATCGTCGCGAAACCGTCAGCTGCTTTCCCGAAACTCCGATAAATGTTGTTTTAAATCTCAATCTTCCGGCTTATTTTAATTTGCAATCGGTTGGCGGCTGGATTTATGTTGATGAACAGCAATCCGGAACACGCGGTCTAATCGTAGTTCGCACCACAACCGGCTTTAAAGTGTACGACCGTAATGCGCCGCATATTTGCCCCGATGCAAATACCACGCTGAACGTGGTTGAAAATATTAAAATCACCTGCGCGAAAGACGGCGCGGAATGGATTTTATTAACCGGCGAACCCATCAAGATCGCCACCGTTCCACCAAAAACGTATCCGTACAGCTACGACCGCAATTCCAATATTTTATCGGTTTATTACTAAGATTTTTAATTTTTTATGAAAGCAGTTATTCAGCGTGTTTCCCAATCATCCGTTAAAGTAGACGGAAAAATGGTCGGTGAAATTGAGGCCGGTCTTTGCCTTTTAATCGGCATTGATGAAGACGACACGAAAACTGATGCGGAATGGCTTACGCAGAAGATTTTAAACCTCAGAATTTTTGGTGATGAAGACGGAAAATTAAACAAATCGGTGCTGGATATTTCGGGTGAAATCCTTTGCATCAGCCAGTTTACGCTAATTGCAGATTATAAAAAAGGCAACCGACCATCATTCATCAAAGCTGCCAAACCTGATGTTGCAATTCCTTTATTTGAATTTTTCAAAGCGGAACTTGCAAAATCCTGTTTAAAAATAGAAAGCGGAATTTTCGGCGCGGATATGAAAGTTGAAATCAGCAACGACGGGCCTGTAACCATTGTGATGGATTCCAAAACCAAAATGTAAAGCATGAAATATTTTTTAGCCGCTATTTGGGCATTTTTTTTCTTTTCCTGCACACCAAAAGAACCTACGGAAAACCCATTGATTACCGCGGAACACAGAAGAATTGAATCGCTGAATGTCATCAGAACAAAAATTAATGACAGCATCGCGCTGAAAAACAGCAAAAACAAATTCCAAAACTTAGCGGGAAAACATCAGCTCAGTTTTTCAAATGACGAAAATTTGCCGTTTTATGGCGGTATTTTTTTTAAAGCGAACGGTGGCGATAAATATGAGGTTGAAGGCAGCGCAACATCCGGCAAAAATTCATTGAAAATTCAGGGGAAAATAAGAAGAATTTCTGAAAAGCATCTGAATTTCGAAGGTGAAATTATACAAAACATCAACGGTAAAATTTATAGGCGTACAGGTAAAACTACTTTTTTTGATGAAGACAAGGGGAATTTTTGGCGCCTTCAGAACAAAATAAATGGCGAAGGTTTTGTTGATTACATTGACATTCATTTCTAAAAAAATCTAAATTATGCTGAATTTCAAAACTTCGGGAAGCGGAAAAGAAAACCTGGTTTTGCTGCACGGTTTTATGGAAAATATTTCCATTTGGGACGAAATGGAAAAATTTCTGTCCGATAAATTTTCATTGATAAAAATTGATTTGCCCGGACATGGCGCCTCCAAAGTTTACCACGAAACGCACACGATGGAATTTATGGCGGAAAAAGTGAAAGAAATTACCGATTTTCTAAAACTGGAAAATTTCCACCTTTTAGGTCATTCCATGGGCGGTTATGTATCGCTGGCTTTCGCTGAAAAATTTCCGGAAGTTTTAAAAAGTTTAACCTTATTTTTTTCAAGTTATCTGGCTGATGACGATGAGAAAAAAGAACAGCGCCAGAAAAGTTTAAGAATTATTAAAGAAGCTTATCCCGGTTACGTAAATGCGGGAATTCCGAATCTATTTAACCCAAACGAAAAAGATTTCCTGGAAGGAAAAATTGAAAATGCAAAAAAAATTGCCCTGAGCACGGAAAATTCAGGTGTAATTGCCGCAGTGAAAGGAATGATTGAAAGAACTGATAAAACTTCTTTAATCCAGAATTTTGAAAATAAGATTCTGGTTATCGCCGGAAAACACGATAACGCCGTAAAAACCGAAGAATTGCTGAAAAATTTGCCGGATAAAACCAATATCAAATCTTACGTTTTAGATTCCGGGCATAACGGGCACTGGGAAAAACCGGAAATCTGCGCAGCCATCATTAATACCGAACTTCTGCACCATTTACCAAAACATTTCGTGCTGTAAATTTTGGAAAAAATGCCCAAATAGTGGCGAAAAAAAAGGTTGTCTTTTCAGGCAACCTTTTGTATTTAAAAATCTTCAGCTTCAATTTTCTCTTTAAAATCTTCGATGGTTTCTTCGATGGTTTTCATGTATTTTCCGCCCGCAGCATTAATGTGGCCACCGCCGTTAAAATATTTTCGGGAAAATTGGTTAACATCAACATCATCTTTTGAACGGAAAGAAATTTTAATGAAATCTTCATATAAATCTTCCATAAAAAAGGCAGAAACCTGAGTTCCCATAATACTTAAACCGTAATTTACAAAACCTTCGGTGTCACCTTTCTGGAAGCCGTATTCTTTCAGTTCCTCACGTTTTAACCAAAGAATGGCAACTTTTCCGTCTTTCACCACTTCAATTCTGCCCAAAATAAGCGCCAGCAAATGCAAGCGCGAAACCGTGTTGGTATCCCAGGTATTGGAAGTGATCATCGCGGGATCTGCACCATTTTCAATTAAGTTCGCGACAATCCGGTGTGTGGTCGCGCTTGTAGAACGGAAACGGAAACCGCCGGTATCGGTCATAATTCCGGTATAAAGACATTCCGCCACATTTTGATCGACCAAATTTTCCTCTTCCAAACCCTGAATAAAATGGTAAACCATTTGGCAAGTCGCAGGCACGGTGACATCAGAGTAGACAAAATCAAAATCCTCCGGCTGCTGATGATGATCGATGAGGATTTTCGTAGCACGCGCTTTTTCAAGCCACGGCCCAACCAAATTTCCACTTCGGTGCGACGCATTGAAATCTAAAACAAAAATGATATCAGCATTATGAATGGCTTCGCCGGCAACTTTCCGCTTATAATCTGCGATGATGACTTGCTTTGCGCCGGGCATCCATTTCAGGAATTTCGGAAAATCGTTCGGCGCGATTACATCAGATTCAAGACCTTTATTTTTCAGAAAATGCTGCAAGCCTAAACTGGAACCAATTGCGTCGCCATCGGGATTATAATGGGTGATAATGACGATTTTTTTGTCCGGAGTGAGTAGATTTTGGATATCGGTGAGTTCTGCAGCTGTAAACATTGGTGACGTAAATTTTTAGAATGACAAAGATAAGGTTTGTTTTTATTTTTTGGTTGCCGGCTTAATTTGATTCATATTTGAATGTGCTGAAAGAAAAAAATCTGCTGTTTTTAAAGCAATAAATTTTACCGGTTATTCACTTAAAAAACTTTCTATTAAATTTGCAGAAAGTAAAAAGTTTTCTATCTTTGCAATCTGAAAATAAGATATAGTTTTTACTAAAAATAATCGCAATGCCAAAAAGAACATTTCAACCCTCTGAAAGAAAAAAAAGAAACAAACACGGTTTCCGTGAAAGAATGTCTACTCCTAACGGAAGAAGAGTATTGGCTGCTAGAAGAGCGAAAGGCAGAAAGAGTTTAACTGTAAGTGCACAGCGCGCTAAGAGATAATCTCAGGAATTATCATATAAAATCATGCTTGAAAAGTTTCTTTTCAGGCATTTTTTGTTTGTTAAAATTTGCTAAATTGTAGCACGCAAAGAAAGTTTTATTTACTTTTGGTGGGCTATTGCAGCACATACATTTACTTTAATTAATTGTACTTTATATGCCACATACTTATCAGGAAGGACAGGATGTTATTCGGCTAAAAAATGCCAAAATTGCCCAGAAAAATTTTACCGTTCTGAACGATGTTAATTTAAATATTAAAAAAGGCCGTTTTTGCTACCTCATCGGCAAAACGGGTTCGGGTAAAAGTTCGCTTTTAAAAACGATTTACGGGCACATTCCGCTCACTGGCGGCCAGGGAAATATCGCAGGTTTCGACCTTGAAAAGCTCCGCACTTCGGATATCCCAAATTTGCGCCGCAAACTTGGAATTGTTTTCCAGGATTTTCAGCTTTTACCGGACCGAACTGTAGAAAAAAATCTTCGTTTCGTTTTGGAAGCTACAGGCTGGGACGACAAAACAAAAATTGATGACCGGATTAATGAAGTTTTGGCAAGCGTTGGTATGAAATCGAAAAAGCATAAAATGCCGCATGAACTTTCAGGTGGTGAGCAACAGCGTATAGCAATTGCGCGTGCGCTTTTAAACCACCCCGAATTGATTCTTGCTGATGAGCCCACCGGAAACCTGGATCCGGAAACTTCGAACGAGATTATGACTTTATTGAAGCAGGTTGCAGTTGAAAACGGTTCTGCAGTAGTAATGGCGACGCACGATTATCACATGATTCAGAATTTCCCGGGCGAAGCAATTCGCTGTGAAGACGGAAAAGTAACTGTTCTGGACACTTCCGAACTTTTCGAATAATTCTATTATTTTAAATAAAAAAATCCTGCTAAACGGCAGGATTTTTTGTTTTTTCTAAAAGTGAAATTAACCTTTAAACTGGCCCATGGCAATGAATTTATCTTGTCTTTGGGTTTCCAGTTCTTTTCCGGTGAATTTCGAAAAAGCTTTGATGTTTTGTAAAATAGAAGTTTTCAAATGCTCATAAGCAACTTTCGGGTCGTAATGCGCACCACCAAGCGGTTCTTCGATAATTCCATCGATGAATTTCTCATGAAGTGCATCGTTTGGCGTAAGTTTTAAAGCATTCGCTGCATCTTCTTTATGATCCCAATTTCTCCATAAAATAGATGAGCAACTTTCCGGTGCAATTACGGTATACCACGTGTTTTCCAGCATATAAACCTTGTTTCCAACGCCAATTCCTAAAGCTCCTCCGCTGGCACCTTCGCCAATGATGTACACGAAAATCGGCGTTTTCAGCATGGTCATTTCGAAAATGTTTCTCGCAATGGCTTCACCTTGTCCACGTTCTTCTGCTTCCAAACCTGGATAAGCTCCCGGTGTATCGATTAGAGAAATAACAGGAATATGAAATTTTTCTGCCAGTTTCATCAGTCTTAAAGCTTTTCGGTAACCTTCGGGATTGGACATGCCAAATCTTCGGTGTTGTCTTTCCTTAGTTGTACGACCTTTTTGCGTTCCGATAATCATCACTCGTTGTCCGTCGATGGTTGCTAAACCGCCAATCATTGCCGGATCATCCGCAAAATTTCGGTCGCCGTGCAGTTCCAGGAAACTGTCTTTATCTGTAATTCCTTTGATGAAATCTAACGTATACGGCCGGTCCGGATGACGCGAAAGCTGCACGCGCTGCCACGGAGTAAGATTATGATAGATCTCTTTTTTCTTTTCTATAATTTTATCCTCGATTTGCGAACAGGCGAGTTTTACGTCTACCCCACTTTCTTCGCCCACCAATGAACAGGTTTGATACTGATCCATCAGATCCTTAATCGGAAGTTCAAAACTTAAGTATTCCATTTCAGTTATTACAAATTATGAGTCAAATTTAGGGAAAATTCTAAGAAATCAGGTCAATATTATTCACCGCATTTTGAATCCTGGCGGCACATTCATCTTTTCCAAGGATTTGCATAATGTCCGGCACATCGGGGCCTTTCAATTCACCAACCAAACACAGGCGCAGCGGCATCATCACTTTACCCATACCTGTATTTTGACTTTCAGCAAAATCATGAATTTCCTGTTTCAATCCTTCTGCTGAAAATGAAAAATTTGCCATTTGAGCGGCTAAAATTATCATTACCGATTTCGCGCTTTCGCTCCAGGCTTTTTTAACGGCTTTTTCGTCATAATTTGTCGGAGCTTCGAAGAAGAATTTTCCATCTTCATAAATGTCTTTCGGGAAAGTTGCACGCTCTTTCATTAATGAAATTACTTTCAGCAGTTTTTCGTCACCGGAATTCGATAAATCTAAATCTTTTGAAGATTTTAGTAATTCCAAAACTTCTTCGTCAGATTTTAATTTTAAATATTGCTGATTAAACCATTCTGCTTTTTCCTTGGAAAATCTGGCACCGGCTTTATGTACTTTATGTAAATCAAATTCCTGCACCATTTCTTCTAATGTTAGAATTTCACGGTCGTTAGCGGGACTCCAGCCCAAAAGCGCTACCATATTGATGAAGGCATCTGGCAAATAACCTTCTTCGCGGTAACCTTTCGAAATATTTCCGGTTTCAGGATCTTTAAAATTCAACGGAAATACCGGGAAACCAAATTTATCGCCGTCTCTTTTGCTTAATTTTCCTTTTCCTTCGGGCTTTAAAATCAAAGATAAATGCGCGAACTGCGGCTTTTCCCAACCCATTGCTTCGTATAATAAATAATGCAAACCAAGTGATGGCAGCCATTCTTCACCACGGATGACGTGCGAAATTTCCATCTCGTGATCATCAACAATATTCGCGAAATGGTAAGTTGGCATTCCGTCATTTTTCACCAAAACTTTATCATCTAAAGTATTGGTGTTCACCGCAAATTTTCCGCGGATAATGTCTTCAAGATTTAAAACGCGGTCCACCGGCATTTTAAAACGCACAACATACGGAACCTGAGCTGCGATAAGCTTCTGAACTTCATCTGCAGAAAGCGTAATTGAGTTTTTCAGGCGGTTTCTAGTGACATAATTATAAGCGAACACATCGCCGTTCTGTTCGAATTCTTTTCGGATTTCGTCCAGTTCTTCAGTGGTGTCAAATGCCAGATAAGCGTAATCGGTTTTGAGAAGTTCTACCAGATGACGATCGTAGATTTCACGTCTTTCAGACTGACGGTACGGCGCAAATTTTCCGCCATGTTTTGGGCTTTCATCGGGGATAATTCCGCACCACTCGAGCGCTTCCATAATATATTCTTCCGCACCTTCCACGTAACGCGCGGTATCGGTATCTTCAATTCTCAAAACGAAATCGCCGCCCTGACTTTTAGCAAAAAGATAATCATATAAGGCAGTTCGTACGCCACCTAAATGTAAAGGCCCGGTTGGACTCGGCGCAAAACGCACTCTAACTTTGCTCATTTTCTGTAAAATTTTAAGAGGCAAATTTACTGAAAATTTAGCGCGTTTTAGAAATTTAGGTAATTTTGTATAATGGCAAAAATTAAAAAACAAAACAAACTTCTATTTTATCTCAAAGGTTTTTCTGCCAGATTGCTTCCACATCAAGAATTGGAACGCAAAATTAAGGATTTACGGAAAAATTTATCTGCGGAACAATTGAAAACAGTAGACTTTCGGGTAGATTATTATAATAAAATTTCGGAACCGACACCTGTTCCTCACAACGGAACCCGTATAAAAGATTTATTATCTCCTAAAAAGAAGAAAGTATATTATTTTGACACGTATAAATACGCAAAATATTTTGATAAAAATCTGCTGATTGACTTTACTTTTGGAGATGTAAATACGATTTTACCATTTCCCATGATTGCGAAAAGTCGACCCATTTCCGAAGATAATCAGAATAATATTCTGCTCAATTTGAATAAAATACGGCATTTTGTATCAGTTGAAAATGATAAACCACAAAATACTAAAAAAAATAAATTAGTTGGCCGTGCTGCAGTACACCAACAACACAGGATTGATTTTTATAATCAGTATTTTCAATCGCCCATCTGTAATCTTGGTCAAATTAATAAAACCGGCGGCCGCGCAGAATGGATTAAGCCAAAGATGCCTATTAAAGAACATTTAGATTACAAATTTATTCTTAGTTTGGAGGGAAATGACGTCGCAACAAATCTAAAATGGATTATGTCCTCAAATTCAATCGCTGTAACTCCAAAGTTGAAAATGGAAACTTGGTATATGGAAGGAAAGCTGGTTGCTAATGAGCACTACCTTTGCATTGATGACGATTACCAAAATCTGGACGAAAGACTTCAGTATTACCTCGATCACCCAAATGAAGCCAAAAACATCATTGAAAATGCTAAGATATATCGGGCTCAGTTTAATAATAAAAATATGGAAGATTTAATTTCATTTTTGGTTCTAAAAAAATATTTTAACTACATTCGCTAGAAATTTTGAGAGTATGTTAGAAAGTGGCGACAGACCATGGGGAAAATATTTTGTTTTGGCAGATGAACCACATTATAAATTAAAACGGATTGAAGTGCAGCCCGGGCATCGGCTTTCATATCAGTTTCATCATAAAAGACAGGAGCAATGGACGATTATAGAAGGAAATGCCACAGTAATTTTAAATGATGAGGAAATTTCGCTGTCCTATGGCGAGAGTATTTTCATTCCGCAAGGTGCAAAGCACAGAATTATGAATCAAACCAATAACCTCGTAGTATTTATAGAAGTACAAACTGGAACCTATTTCGGTGAAGACGATATTGTACGCCTCCAAGACGATTACGAAAGAAAATAAAAATATGCCGTTATAGCGGCATATTTTTTTTAATTTACATTTAAGATTTTGTTACAAATTCGATGGCATCATCGAATTTTTGCAATACCGATTTCCAGGAATAATTTTCCAAAACGTAATTCTGCGCTATTTCAGCTTCAATTTCCCTTTCTGTCTCGCTTTGCTCAATGTAAAACTGCAGCGCCTGGAAAAATTCTTCTTTTGTAGTATAACTTTTCCCCACGCCACTGCGCTGCACGTGGCTTTTTAAAACATCGCAATTTCCGTTCACAATCACCAGTTTTTTTTCTACCATCGCTTCCAAAGTCACCATCGAAAGACTTTCGTAAAAAGACGGCATAATCATGGCGAGTGCGTTGGTCAAATAAGCGTGCTTTTCTTCTTCGGTCACGAAACCTGCAAAAATTATCGAGCTGTTCCGGTAATTTTTTTTCATATGATTTTTCCCGACGAGCACCAGTTTAAATTCCCGGTATTTCGGGTATTTTTTCTGGAATTCCAGAAAATGGTGAATAACTAAATCACAACCTTTTGCGGATTCAATTCGGCCGATGTAAATAAAATATTTGTTCGGAATAATTTCAGCCGGAAGCTGGGCTTTTTCACCGTGGAAAGAGGAAATTCCCACGCCGGCAACCTCTGAATTTTGGGTAATATTCCGGAAGTTGTTTTCAACAAGCTGCTTTTCACTTTCCGTATTATACATGATAAATTTCGGGACAGAAAAAAGATTTTCGTACGGTTTCGTGTACAAAATCGGTTCGTCGTGCGCGGTTGGAATAAAAATACTTTTTTCCGCGACAAGCGGCATCCCGACCACAGTCGGATAATATAGATAGGTGAAAAATATAAAAACGTCGTAACTTTCTTTATTTGCTGAAATAAAATCTACCAAATCTGGTACGTAAGGTCCCTGACCGAGCAACCAGACGTCCACATTTTTTTCTGTAACTTCAGATAAATTGAAAAGCTGATCAGCTTTTTTAAAAATTCCAAGGAATTTTAAAATTTTAAAATACTTTTTCTTCTTAAAAATGGCTCGTCGCGCAGCCCGGGTTTTTCTCTTATTTTCGGCAAACGTTGGAAATCGGCGAACTTTAATTTCATTGATAAAACTTTCGCCGGGCTGATAATGATTTTCCCAACCGTGGTGGTTGATGGCGGTGGAAGTCAGAATTTCCACTTCATATTTTTGCGCTAATTTCTCCGCAAGAATCCGCGCATGAAATTCTGCACCGCCGTTTACTTCCACGCCATAACGCTGAACCACCAGAGCTATTTTTTTCTTTTTATCAGGCATTAAAGTTTAAAATATTTGGTTTTCCAGCGCAACTTAAGTTTTCGGATTAAATTTAAAGGTTTTGGTTTTAATTTTCCCTGATATTTTTCAATAAAATCGTCCACTGCCAAAAGCACGCGCTCGGAATTTTTACCATCGCGGTGCGCCTCGTGATGCAGCGTATATTTATGAATTTCTTGTATCAAATTTTCGGGTCTTTTCAGGGCTTTTTCCAAAGCTTTACCTATTTCATTTTTATCCAAAACATCGATTAAATGTTTTCCCGGATGCGTGTTCCGATAAGTCACCACAGGTTTATCCAAAAGCATGGCTTCAATAATAATCGAAGAACTGTCACACAACATCACATCGATTTTCTTTAAAGTTTCCAAGCCGTCATTAAACCGCTGAAAAGTAACATTTGGAAATTTTGCCGCTAAAGCACGGTATTTTTCAATAAGTTCCGCATCATCCAATTTCGGGTGGAAAGTGATAAGCCAATTCCAGTTTTTTGTCTCCATCAATTTTTCAAGCGTTCCATACAAAGCTTCGGCAGAGGAAATACCTTTTGTAAATGTTGGTGAATACAGAATTAACGGCCTTTCATTTTCCACTTTATGTTCCACCGAAAAAAACGGATCGACTTTACACCAGCCGGTTTCATAAATTTTAAAAAAACCTTTTTCTTTCTCTAATTTTTTAAAATATTCCGTGCTGCTCGGGCCTTGCGTGCAATAAATATCAAACCAGCCACGGATGGTAAAATGATCGTCAATTTTTTCAATGCGTTTTTTCATGGCATAACCGTGAAAAACTTCCACTTTTACACCGGGAAAAAAATCGTAAATATGATTTCCCGGCGCAAATACCGCGATCGGCTGATAATCCATAACTTCCTGAATTGAAAACAGTTGCTTTTCATCTTTGTTTAGCAACACCTCGCACGGTTCTTCTATAAACCACGCCACTTCATCACCACGTTTCCAGATTTCCTGCTGCAGCGGTCGTAAAATAGAGTACGAATACGGAAGTGAAACAAAAAAAAGATAGCGTTTCGGCATTTTTTTAAGGATTTCCCCAAAACTACAGAAATCGACTTGATGTCGCAAGATGTTCTGAAATCTGGTTTTACGTAAATACTCAGCTTCGATTTTTGAATTTTTAAATTATATTTGAGCTTATTAAACTTTACAAAGTTTGATGAAATAATGCTTAAAATTTAAAGGTTAAAATATTGATGAAAGTAAAAGTTCTGCTTGATCTTGAGCGACTTCGCCGACCGCATTCCGGCATTGCAAATGTTTTCAGAAACCTGGCGCGCGGCATCGAAGAAACTCAGCACAACTTTAATTTCACCTATTTTGGTGTTTTTACGACGATAAATTTTCCCTTAAATGAGCAAAAAAAGTGGAAACGGCTTCATAAAATTTACGAAAATTTCAGTCAAAAATTCGACATTATTCACGTCAGTCATCAGGCGTCGTTGTATTTTACGCGGAATTATAAAAATTCTATAAAAATTGTGACGCTGCACGATTTGAATTTTCTGCACGAAAATTTACCTGAAAAAAAGAAAAAAAAGCTGCTTTTAAGGCTGAATAAAAATCTAGAATACGCAGATTATATCGTTTGCATTTCTCAGTTTGTAAAAGCTGATTTCGAAGAAAATATCGGGCTTTTCCGGCTAAAAAAGCTGAAAAAGGTTGAAGTCATCCATAACGGAATTCAGCTTCCGGAAGTCCGGAAATACGAATTGGGGAAATTCGCGTGTTTAGCCGCTAAAAAATATATGCTGAACATCGGTGTATTATTCGACAAAAAAAACCAGCTGAAACTCGTAGAAATGCTGCCGTTTTTAGAAGAAGATTTGGTTTTGGTGGCTTCGGGTGAAAAGGAACCGTATGCGACAGAAGTTCGGAATAAAATTAAAGAACTGAAGTTGGAAAACCGCGTTCATTTTCTGAAAAATATTTCTGAGGAAGAAAAATATGCATTAATCCAGAACTGCGAAGCGATGTGTCATCCGTCGACGGCGGAAGGTTTTGGTATTCCGCCGATCGAAGCGATGGCATTTGGCAAGCCGGTTTTCCTGTCGGAATATACCAGCTTACCGGAAATTGGCGGTGATTCCGCCTTTTATTTTAAAAATTTTGAACCTGAATTAATGGCAAAATTTTATCGGGAAAAAATGAAACTTTACCACGAAAATCAAGAGGAATTTTCGCTAAAAATAAAAAATTGGGTAAAACAATTTGATTATAAAGCGATGGCGGCCAATTACCTTGATTTTTATAAAAGAATTTCGGAGGATTCTACTTCTTAAATTCCAAAACTGTTTTTTCGATAATTTTCACACATTCTAAAATCTGCTCCTCAGTGATGACCAAAGGCGGCGCGAGGCGAATTATGTTTCCGTGCGTAGGTTTTGCAAGAAGACCATTGTTTTTCAGTTCCATGCAAAGATCCCACGCGGTAGAACTTTCGGGTGAATCATTAATTAAAATCGCATTCAGCAAACCTTTTCCGCGAACTTTTGTGATAAGCTCGGTTTTTTCGATTACTTTTTCAATTTCGGAACGGAAAAGTCTTCCTAATTCTTCCGCTCTTTCGGAGAGGTTTTCGTCTTCTACCACGCCCAAAGCTGCTAATGCAACGGCGCACGCGATAGGATTTCCACCGAAAGTCGAACCGTGCTGACCAGGCTTAATGACATTCATAATGCTATCATTGGCCAAAACCGCAGAAACAGGGTACATACCGCCGGAAAGTGCCTTGCCGAGAACCAAAATATCCGGCTGAACATTTTCGTGATAACACGCGATTAATTTTCCGGTTCTTGCGATTCCGGTTTGAACTTCATCAGCAATGAAAAGAACGTTGTATTTTTTACAAAGTTCTGAAGCTTGTTTTAAATAACCTTCATCCGGCACGAAAACACCAGCTTCGCCCTGAATTGGTTCCACCAAAAAAGCCGCGATATTTTCCGCATCGTTTTTCAAAGTTTCTTCTAGAGCATTAATGTCGTTGTACGGAATTTTGACAAAACCCGGGGTAAAAGGGCCGTAATTTTTGCTCGCATCGGGATCGTTGGAAAATGAAACGATCGTGGTTGTTCTACCGTGGAAATTGTTTTCGCAAACAATAATTTTTGCGGCATTTTCGGCAATATTTTTCACTTCGTAACTCCATTTTCTGGCGAGTTTTACTGCAGTTTCTACCGCTTCCGCGCCGGAATTCATGGGTAAAACTTTATCAAAACCGAAAAGCGTCGTAATTTTTTTTTCGTATTCACCAAGATTTGAATTGTAAAAAGCGCGGGACGTCAGTGCCAATTTTTGCGCCTGGTTTACCAAAGCATCGACAATTTTCGGGTGCGAATGCCCTTGGTTCACCGCGGAATAAGCAGATAAAAAATCGAAATATTTTTTTCCCTCAACATCCCAAACGTATACGCCTTCGCCTTTTTCCAACACAACCGGTAACGGATGATAGTTGTGAGCGCCATATTTATTTTCTAAATCGATGTAATACTGAGCATTATTTTTTACCGCTAATTCTGACATATATTTTACTTTTTACAAATTTACTCAATATAATCCTAAATCTAAAACCAAAAAAATTGCCTCTAAAAGAGGCAATTTTTTGTATTTATTAAATTTCGGTTTTAGTTATCGAAACTTTTATCCATTTTGAAATCTTCCATAAATTTCGTGGTATAATTTCCGGACAAATAATCTTCATCTTCCATCAACTGACGGTGAAATGGAATTGTAGTTTTCACACCTTCAATATAAAATTCTTCCAACGCGCGCTTCATTTTGGCGATGGCTTCCTGACGCGACTGTGCTGTTGTAATCAGTTTAGCGATCATGGAATCATAATTTGACGGAATGGTGTAACCCGAGTAAACGTGCGTATCAACACGAACGCCGTGACCACCAGGAATATTTAAACCGGTGATTTTTCCCGGTGACGGACGGAAATCGTTAAATGGATCTTCCGCATTAATTCTACATTCGATTGAGTGAAGTTTCGGGAAATAATTCTGACCGGAAATTGCATTTCCGGAGGCTAAAAGAATTTGCTCACGAATTAAATCGTAATCTACAACCTGCTCGGTAATTGGATGTTCTACCTGAATTCTGGTATTCATTTCCATGAAATAAAAATTCCGGTGTTTATCGACCAAAAATTCTATTGTTCCTACGCCTTCGTAAGCGATATATTCCGCAGCTTTTACGGCAGCATCACCCATTTTCTGACGAAGTTCATCGGTCATAAACGGTGAAGGAGTTTCTTCAGTTAATTTCTGGTTTCTACGCTGAACGGAACAGTCGCGTTCTGAAAGGTGACATGCATTTCCGTACTGGTCGCCTGCAATTTGGATTTCAATGTGACGCGGTTCTTCGATGAGCTTTTCCATGTACATTCCGCCGTTTCCGAAAGCAGCAACAGCTTCCTGAATTGCAGATTCCCAAAGTTCTTTCAAATCCTCTTCTCTCCACACGGCGCGCATCCCCTTTCCGCCACCGCCGGCAGTAGCTTTAATCATCACCGGATAACCGATTTCTTTTGCGATAACCAGGGCGCTTTCATAAGATTCTACCAAACCGTCGGAACCTGGAACACAAGGAACACCTGCTTCTTTCATGGTCGCTTTAGCATTTGCTTTATCGCCCATTCTGTCGATTTGCTCCGGCGTTGCGCCGATGAATTTTATGCCGTTCTTTTGGCAGATTCTGGAGAAATTAGAATTTTCTGACAAAAACCCGTAACCCGGATGAATCGCATCGGCATTGGTGATTTCTGCGGCAGAAATAATATTTGGAATTTTAAGATAGGAATCTTTGCTCATCGCCGGTCCTATACAAACCGCTTCATCTGCAAACCGCACGTGCAAGCTGTCTTTGTCGGCTGTAGAATACACGGCAACGGTCTTTATTCCCATTTCTTTGCAGGTACGTAAAATACGCATTGCAATTTCGCCGCGGTTGGCGATTAATATTTTTTTGAACATCTAAGAAATTTTGAATTTTAATTTTAAATTATTTCAGACGAAGCGCCCAAAATTTATAATCTATAATTTAAAATTATATTAAGAAGGATCTACTAAGAATAATGGCTGATCGTATTCTACCGGCGTGGCATCATCCACCAAAACTTTAACGATTTTACCAGAAATTTCAGATTCAATCTGGTTAAATAATTTCATCGCTTCAATAACACAAACAACTTTACCAACAGAAACCTCATCACCAACGTTCACGAATAAATCTTTATCAGGAGCAGGTTTTCTGTAGAAAGTGCCGATCATTGGAGATTTTATGGTTACGTAGTTCGCATTTTCAGCAGCTGGTTCTTCAGTGGCAGCTGGAGCAGCAGGAGCACTTGATGGAGCAGCTGGAGCTTGCTGTTGCTGTGTGTGGTAAACGGCAGGTGCCGGACCGTAGTTAATTTCACTTCCACCAAGTGGCGTTTTAATGGTGATTTCGAAGTCCTTTGTTTTGTATTTTACCTCGGAAACCTCAGCTTTAGACACAAATTTTATAAGATTCTGTATGTCTTTAATGTCCATATAATTGGTATTTGTTTATTATGCCAAAGATACTAAAAATCAATAAAAAACCACTCAAAATTGTAAAAATTGAGTGGTTTATGTATTAAAACGAAGAAATTTGACGTTTTTTGGCTTAGTTCTCTTCTGAAGTTTCTACTTCTTTTTCCATTACTACTTTACCTCTGTAGTAAAGTTTTCCTTCATGCCAGTGTGCTCTGTGGTACAGGTGCATTTCACCAGATGTTGCATCTTTTGCCAATTGAGGAACTTCAGCTTTGTAGTGAGTTCTTCTCTTATCTCTTCTTGTTGACGACTGTCTTCTCTTTGGATGTGCCATTTTCTATATTTTTAATTTGATGAGCGATGAGTACTTGATTGCTCAATTCTCATCATTTTAAATTATTTAATTATTATCTTTTAACTTTTTCAGCGCTTCCCATCGGGGATCAGTCGCAGGTTCTTCTTCTTCAATAATTTCGGGACTGAACAGGTTTAAAATTTCCAAATCTTCCTCAGAAACATTTGGTGAAACCTTTTTCATTGGAATGGATAACATCACGTCTTCATAAATCAGCTGTGCTGCATTGAATGCGTGGTCGGTCATCGGAATGGTGATCACATCTTCATCGCTGTCATCATATTCTTCACCAAATTTCACTAAAACCTTGATCTCATGTTCAATAGGATAATCGAAATTGTCGTTCGTGATATCACAAACTAAATTAACGGTTCCAGTTGTTTTAATCCAAAGTTCCAGAAAAGTCGTATGCCGGTCCATAAGGATTTCGGCCACGATTCTGGGATCTGTAAATTCCTGTTCAGTATCGAAAAGTTCAAAGAACGCTTTATCTATCTCAAACCTGAACTCGTGTTTTCCGTTTTTAAGCCCTGAAAACACAATGTCGTAGTTTCTAAACTTGTCCATAAAATGAGTGTGCAAAAATATGCAATTTTTTTAATATTACAAATATATTTGAAAACAATCTGCAGTAATAAATATTTACTCAGATTTCTCAGGCGCGGTCAACCGGCAAATCTTCATCCACGTTGTTGTTGGAATTGTTGCGGCGCGGTCGCATTCTGTTGGTCATCAGATCATTATATTCCTGGCGGTTTTTAAAAATTTTAATTGCCATAAAAATCGCTTCACTGAAACTTTGCGGATCTGCGATGTTTTTTCCGGCGATGTCATAAGCCACGCCGTGGTCCGGACTGGTTCTGATAAAAGGCAATCCCGCAGTATAATTTACACCTTCTTCATAGGCGATCGTTTTAAACGGAGCCAAGCCCTGATCGTGATACATGGCTAAAACAGCATCGAAATTTTTATACTTTTCAGGCTGAAAAAAGCTGTCTGCCGGATACGGACCGAAAGTCATAATCCCATTATCGAATAGTTCGCGGATCGCAGGTTCGATAATTTCAATTTCTTCTTTACCAATCGCACCGCCATCGCCAGCGTGTGGATTTAATCCTAAAACCGCAATTTTTGGTCTTTCAATACAGAAATCTTCAACCAAACACTGGTTCAGCATCTTAATCTGCTTTTTAATTTTTTCTTTCGAAATATTTTCAGCTACGTTTGCGATTGGAATATGATGTGTAGATACCGCAACTTTCAAACTTTCTGTAACCAAAAACATTAAGCCTTTTCTATTGAATTTCTCTTCAAGATAACCGGTGTGGCCCGCGTGCTGAAAACCGTATTTCAGCATTTCTTCTTTATTGATCGGCGCGGTAACCAAAACATCTACTTCACCGTTCATTAAAGCATTTGTTGCAGCTTCCAGCGAATCTATCGCCATTTTCGTAGACTCTTCCGTTGCTTTTCCTAAATCAACATTAACATTATCCTTCCACAAATTCACCATATTAATTTTATCCGGATGCGCCTGCGCAACTTCGGTGATATAATTAAAATTATGCTGCAGTTTGAAGATATTTTTCTGGTAGGTAAACAATTTTCCGGAGCCAAAAATCACGGGCGTAAAAAAATCAGTGATGGATTTGTCCTGCAGAGATTTCATAATGATTTCCGGACCAATTCCGTTGTAATCACCGATCGATATTCCTACTCTTACTTTATGCGGTTTCGCGGTCATTTTTGTTATCTTTGAAAATTGTTTGAATTTTACAAATTTAACAAATTAGGACTAATAATCCTTCATATTATTTATTTTAAGCTAATTCAGCAGTTTATTTACTACCTTTTTTTAATAATACCAATATGTTTACAGGAATTGTAGAAGCCACGGGAATTGTAGAGAAAATTGAACATCGTGACCGAAACATCGATTTTATTTTGAGCTGCCCTTTCACCTCCGAATTAAAGATTGACCAAAGTCTGGCGCATAACGGCTGCTGCCTTACCGTAGTGGAAATTAGCGATACCAATTATCGCGTAACTGCTATCGACGAAACGCTGGAAAAAACAAATCTCGGCAAGTGGAATGTCGGAACCGAAGTGAATTTGGAACGCTGTTTGAAGTTTGATGGCAGACTTGATGGCCACATTGTACAGGGACACGTAGACAAAACCGGAATTATAGAAAAAATAGACGATAAAGCAGGAAGTTTTTTCATCACCATTTCTTACGATTCTACCGATGAATATACCACTGTTCCCCAAGGTTCCATAACTGTAAACGGCATAAGTTTAACGGTTGCGGAAAGTGCAGACACCAGTTTTTCTGTCGCGATAATTCCTTACACCTGGGAATTTACGAATATGAAAAACCTGCAAATTGGTGATATGGTTAATCTTGAATTTGATATTATCGGAAAATATGTAAACAAATTGATGAAAAAAAATGCCCTTCTCTAAATATAAAGGTTTAAGCCTTCGCAACAAAGTTTTCTGGGGATTTTTGGTGATCTGTTTACTCAGTATTACCGGTTCCTCAATACTTTCCTATTTTATTTTGAAGGACAATGCAACCGTGCAAAGCCGCACCGATTTGCAGAAAAAAGCAGAAGCGCTGATGTCTGCTTTGGATTACGCCGTAAGCCACACGCAGACGCAAACCGAAGATCTGCCGAAAATACTTTCAAATACCATTTACGAAATCGCGGACATCAATAATCAAGACATCATTATTTACGATTTAAACGGTAATTTTGTGCTTTCTAATAAAGACAGCAACCTCATCGCGACCAAAAAGCTTTCCTTACCGGTAATCAATCGCGTGCTGAAAAGCGATAAAAGAACCGATTACAATACTTTCGACAAAGACATCGGTGCGAACGTCACTTCTTCTTACATGATGTTGAAAAACAATATGCTGGAGCCGATTGCCATTGTTTATTTCCCTTTTTACCACAATGATTCCGCTTATGTGAGCGTTTTTAACCGTTATCTGAACTATATTTTCATCGTCAATCTTTTGGTCATTGCTTTCGGTGCCTGGCTGAGCTGGGTTATTTCTAAAAATCTCACGAAGACAGTCACGAAATTTTCAGAGCTTATCAATAAAATCACCTTCCTGGAAGAGGATCCGCAGCCCATTAAATATTATCAAAACGATGAGCTGAATCAACTTGTGAAAGCTTACAATAAAATGATTTTGCAGATTCGGGAGCAGAAAGAACGACTTTCCTTTAAAGATAAAGAAGAAGCCTGGCGCGAAATGGCAAAACAGGTGGCACATGAGGTGAAAAATCCGTTGACGCCGATGAAGCTTACCATTCAGAATTTTGAGCGGAAATTTGATCCGGCGGATCCTGAAATTAATGAAAAAGTGAAAAAATTAAGCAAAGTAATGGTAGACCAAATTGATTTGGTAGCCACCGTGGCGAACGCTTTTTCCCAGTTTGCGCAACTTCCGGAAAAATACAATGAAGTTTTCGATGTGAACAGTGAAATTAAAAACATCATTAAAATCTTCAGCGACGAAAAAATATATTTCCACGCCAACCAGGACAAAATCATGGTCGAAATGGACAAAATTTATCTGTCCAGAATTATTACCAACCTGGTTTCCAACGCGCGACAAGCCCGCGATGAAGAACGCGAAAACATTATTAATGTTGATGTGGAACAGCGCCAAAAAAGAATCATCATTACCGTGGAAGACAACGGCGTCGGCATTCCGGAGGAATTATACGCACGGATTTTCGAACCAAATTTCACCTCAAAAACCAGCGGAATGGGTCTGGGTCTTACGATGGTGAGGAAAATGGTAGAAGATTATAAAGGCGAAATCACAGTTTCTTCTGAAATTGGAAAAGGCACCACTTTTACCATTTTTCTTCCCACGAACCTGAAAGCAAAACACGAAAAAGTTTTAGAAAAAGCAATGGTTTAATCGGTGCTAAAACGGCATTTTTTTTCAAAATACATAATTCTTGAAACTTTTCCATTTTAAAAAATTCTCGGTTAAACAGTCCAAAAAAGTTTTCCGAGTGGGCACCGATGCGGTTTTGCTTGGCGCATTAACCAATGTTGACGGCGCGCAAAAAATCCTCGAAGTCGGCACTGGAACGGGAATTATTTCACTCATGGTAGCGCAGCGAAACACTTCAGCGGAAGTTACAGCGCTGGATATTTCAGCAGAAGCAGCAGAACTCGCGGCGGAAAATTTTGAAAACAGTCCGTTTCATTCGCGGTTGAAAAGCATCAATGCTGATTTTAAAGATTTCAAAAATTCCGTGCTATTTGACCTGATTTTTTCAAATCCGCCTTATTTCGAAAAAAACGGTTCGACAAAAGATATTGTAGCGCGACAGCAAACCGAACTTTCCTTCGAAGAACTTCTGACAAAATCTTCAAAAATACTGAGCAAAAAGGGGCAAATTTCTGTAATTATCCCAACTGAATCTGAAGCCGTTTTTACCAAAATTGCAAACGAAAAGCTGCTTTATTTAAACCGAAAAATTACGGTTTACGGCATCAAAAATTCAAAACCAAAACGCGTGGTGTTGGAATTTACATTTCAGGAAAAAATGACCGTAGAGCAGGAAATTTTTATTGAAAAATCGCCGCGGATTTATTCGGAAGAATATTTAAAACTTACTGAAGAATTTCACCTTTTTAACCGGTAGTTTTATTTCGGTTGGTTCAAGGTAATTACGATGTCTTTGCTGATGCTTTTCCGTGAGGTGTATTTCGCGTCACAAACCGAAGTTGTCAGCGTGTACGAACCTTTATCCACCATAATGAAGTTTTGGTTTCGTGCCGGGACATCAAGATTATAAAACTTTTTACCGTTGATTTTAACGATTAAATTGCATTTTGATTTATTTACGATTTGTACGTAAGCAGTTTTGCTGTTGGGATCAGAGTTAAAAAGATGATTCAGCAAATCTGCGGTTCTTTTGTGTTTGTCGTTGGTGCCGTCTTTTGCGACATCTTTCCGGACAGCGGTTTTCAGCTTATTTTTATTTACTGGCGTTACGGTAGGTTTTGCAACGCTGGCTTTTACGGCGACAGGTTTGTCATTATTGATAACGGCGAAGAGTTTTCTTTTAAATTCCGGTGTTCTTGGATGGTTGGGATTGTACTTAATGAAATTCGCGATAACCTGCGCATTGGTACTTTTTTCTACTTGCTGAACCGTATATTTGGACTGTGCAAAGGCAAAAACAGACAGTAAAAAAACAATTAAATAGAGTGTTTTTTTCATTAAAGGTTTAATAATTAGAGATTTAAATTTTAGTAATAACGGAAAAATCCTCTTTTTAGTTTGTGCTAAATTTATTATCTTTGCAACGCTCTAAAACCGAGCTAAAGTAATCAATTTTAAATCTAAAAAACAAGAATATGTATACACCAGTTGCTGCAGATGTAGCGAAATTGAGAAATATTACAGGCGCAGGAATGATGGACTGTAAAAAAGCGTTGGTAGAAGCGGAAGGAGATTTCGATCTTGCGATTGATAACCTACGTAAAAAAGGTCAGAAAGTTGCCGCTAACAGAGCCGACAGAGATTCTCATGAAGGTGCTGTAATTGCAAAACTGAACGAAGATTTCACCATGGGTGCAATTATCGCGTTGAACTGCGAAACTGATTTCGTTGCGAAAAACGACAGCTTCGTAGAATTGGCACACGAACTTGCTGAGCAGGCTGTGATGTATGCAAACAAAGAAGAATTTTTAGCTTCTGATTTCCACGGAATGACTGTCGCTGAAAAATTAATCGAGCAAACAGGTGTTATCGGTGAAAAAATCGAGATCGGTTCTTTCGAAAGAATTGAAGGTCCTTATTTAGGAGCTTATATTCACGCTGGGAACAAAATTGCTGCAATCAGCTCACTTTCTTCAAAAGTTGATGGCGCTGCCGAAGTTGCAAAATCTGTTTCAATGCAGGTTGCTGCGATGAACCCAATCGCTTTGGATGAAACTAAAGTTTCTCAGGAAACCATCGACAAAGAATTGGAAATCGAAAGAGAATTGTTAACAAAAGAAGGAAAACCTGCAAACATCATCGATAATATTTTGAAAGGAAAAATGCAGAGATTCTACAAAGACAACACTTTGGTGCACCAGTCTTTCATTAAAGATTCTTCCATTTCAGTTGCTGATTATGTAAAATCTTTAGATAACGATTTGAAAGTTTTAGGTTTCGTAAGAGTAAGTCTTACCTAATTTTTCAAAAAAAATAATTAAAATCTCTTTCTATTTTTAGGAAGAGATTTTTTTTTCGGCTAAATAGAAGTAATTTTATATTTCTAATTTAACTATATAATTGAAAAATCTACTTTCTTTCTTTTTTGCATTAATTTTTGCAGGTGCTTCTGCACAAATGGACACCGAACACTGGTTTGCACCTATGGCAGCAAGCCAGAGTTCAAACGGTTCTTTTCAGCCAGAAAGTTACCTTTATCTTTCCACCAATGAGACCACGTCTTTTCCTGTAGAAATTTACAGCGGTAATGTACTTTATACCACCGTACAGGTTTCTAAGGGAAACCCGCAAGTGATCGATATTCCGTTCAATTTTATGATGACAATTTCAACTTCGGAAATGTTTAGAGCAGTTCCGATGGGTCTTCATGTAAAAGGAACAAAGAAATTTTTTGCTAATTACAGATTTTCTGTACCTAATCACGCAGAAATTATCACTTCCAAAGGTTTAGCAGGAGTTGGAAAAAACTTTTTCGCCGTTATGGCACCTCTTACTGCCGCTAGAGAATACTTCAATGCGACCATAGGAGTTATTGCCACTGAGGACAATACGCAGGTAAAACTATCCGGCTATAATCCCGCGGTAGTTTTTGCGGATGGAAGTAGCAGTGCCACGAAAACATTTACCTTAAATAAAGGCGAGTCTTATATAATTAATGCGATCAACAATTTGGAGCTGGCAAACAGCGATGGTTTAGTTGGAGCAAAAATCGAAGCTAATCAACCTATCGCTGTGACTAATGGAAACTTTAATGGCATTTATACGAATGAAAATTTTAGTAATAATGACATCCTGATGGACCAATCTGTTCCGGTAGAACGACTTGGAAAAGAGTTTATTCTGGTCAAAGGAAACGGCCCATATAACAATAATATGGAATCCGCGCTTATCGTAGCATCCGAAGATGATACACATATTTTCATCAACGGCGCAGATTCCGGAGTTGTTTTAAATGAAGGAGATTATCACGTTTTTAAAGCTAATAATTACGTTGATCAGTCACGTAATCACTATAACATGAGCGTTTCTACGACTAAAAATGTTTATGTGTACCAGTTATTGGCTGGCGTCGGTTTTGGAAGCGTATATGCTACGGGCGGATTCAATTTTATACCGGCACTCAGCTGCTTTTTACCCAATAAAATTGATGAAATCTCTGCAATTAATCAAATTGGACAGGATCTCTATAACGCTAAATTAAATATTATCTCCGAAAAGGGAGCCATAGTTCAGGTAAATGGAACTGTACTTAACAGCCTGCAAGGTCCCTTTCCCGTGATCGGAAATCCAAACTGGGAAACCTACACCGTGCTAAATGTAAATGGTAATATCACGGTAAACTCTACAAAATCTGTTACCGCCGGTATTGCCTCGGGAAATGGCGCGGTGGGCTACGGCGGTTATTTCGCGGGGTTCAGTTCAGTGCCGGTGATTTCCAAAACAGGTGATTGCTATGCGGGAGTTTTATTACAGGTTGATGATTCCTATGACCAGTACCAGTGGTATTTAAATGGAATAGCGCTTCCGGGTGAAACTAAATTTATCATCAATCCCGACCTTTACGGAAGCGGAAGTTACACCAACAACATTTCGAAAACGAATTGTGAAACCAAGTTAACTGCGCCTTACCAATTTACAAAATGTCCGCCCATATCCACGACAACATTCGATATCGGTTTCTGCCAAACGGTTACGGTCATTCCGGCATTCACAAGTTCCAGCCAAAAAATAAACCCGCTTAAAACTAAAATTATTGTAAGACCTCAGTATGGAAGTGTCATTATTGATGTGGCAACCGGCATTATTACCTACACTCCTAATTCCACATTAACCACCAATGTTTCCGACGTTTTTGTTTATTATATTGAAGGAAACGGGACCCCGGAAGACAGCGAGTATTTTAAAGTGCTTGTCAATGTAAAAACCCCACAAACTACCGATGCTACCCTTCTGGTCTGCCCAAATCTGGACGGCACCGGAACCTATAATTTAAGTCTGGCCACCGTCTCCACCGATGCAACGGATACTGTTTTGTACTATTCGGATCAGCTGCTAACTAACCGCATTTCAAATTTCACCAACTATAAAACCCCACCCGGAACCGTATACGCGGCGGTAACTTCAACCTACAATTGCACTAAAACCGTAAAAATATTCTTAGAACTTACCAAGTTACCAATATTGAACGGAAATAATTACAGTTTTCCTTTCTGTGATGATAATTTTGCAGGAAGCATTCCAATTAAATTTTCGACTATTGCCCCGCAAATTATTTCAAATTACACCAATTCGTTTGTTGTCCGATATTACCTGAGCCCGGCAAGCCAGCAGAATGGTACAAACGATTTTTTACCCGACGACTGGTCTTATTCTGCCAATACTACGGTTTATGTGAGAGCATTTGACACCTCAGGCTGCACAGTTGTTTTAGGTCAAATTAATTTTATTGTTGGTGCAAAAACACCGCTTAAAAATTCCTCGGTAGTAAAGTCTGTCTGCGATGACAAAATTGTCGGAAAGGTAGATGTTGATTTAAATAATTATCTCTCAGAATTCACAGCTAATGCGTCTACTACTTTCTACATTAATGAAACCGATGCGAAAAATAAACAAAATCCAGTTTCAGCCAATCAAAATCTTACTGCTTCTAAAACATTTTACATTAGATTTGAAAGCAATAACGCATGTACAAATATCGGTACTTTAACCTTAAATATTTCTACTCCCAAGAAATCTACAACTTTAAAAAACGAAAAAATATGCCCTGGAAGCAGCGTAAATTTAGACGCTGGCTCCGGTTTCGATTCGTACAAATGGAGCACGGGCGAAACTACATCTAAAATTAATGCCCGAGTTGGAACGTACTACGTAGATTTAGGTTTTAACGGTTGTGTCTATAGGCAAACTGTAGAAGTTACAGCAGCTGAACTTCCGCAGATAAAACTAATCGAAGTTACCGGAAACACCGCCACGGTTTCAGTTACCGGTGGAACGCCACCTTACCAGTATTCTTTTGACAATATTAATTTCCAACCCTCAAATATTTTAACAAATATTCCCCGCGGAAAGCAAACGGTTTACGTGAAAGACGCGCAAAATTGCCAGGTAATTACCAAAGAATTTTTAATACTGAATTTAATAAACGTCATTACACCAAATGATGACGGAAAAAACGATGTGCTGGATTATTCCGACTTAAGCATCAAAAAAGATGTTCAGATTGAAATTTATGACCGCCAGGGAAATTTGGTATTTTTGGCCAATAAAGCACCGTATTTTTGGGATGGCAAATTAAACGGCCGGCTTTTACCCACCGGAAATTACTGGTATATTTTAAAATGGATTGAGCCCGACACCGATTTGCCAGTGCTTCACAAAGGCTGGATTCTGCTTAAAAACAGAAATTAATTCACGCTTCGGAAATTTGCTTAAAATCCTGAAAACCATTAAGAAAATCCTTAACGCTCATACGTTTTTTACCTTCAAGCTGAACTTCTTCGGGGAAATAAATTCCGTCTTCGGTAAAAAACTGCAGGTGATTTTTATCGATTTCTAAAGCTCCAGGTTTCTGATCGTGAGAATTTTCTTCGAAATGACCTTTAAATATTTTCAGCACTTTTTCATCATCACCGATTTTTATTGAAGTAAAAGCCGCGGGATACGGCGACATTCCGCGGATAAAATTGTAAACCGTTTCAGAACTTTTTTGCCAGTTAATCCGGGTATTTTCTTTAAAAATTTTAAAGGCATTTTTTGGATTTTCTACGTGTGGCTGCGGTTTCTCCTGAATGGAATTTTCCGCCAAACCATCCAATGTTTTTACCACGAGTTTTGCGCCCATTTCCATCAAACGGTCGTGCAGTTCGCCCGCATTTTCTTCAGGAAGAATATCGATTTCTTCCTGCAGAAGAATATTTCCTTCATCAATTTTTTCATTGATAAAAAAGGTTGTTGCGCCGGTTTTTTTCTCGCCGTTGATTACCGCGTAATTTATGGGTGCCGCACCGCGATAATCTGGCAGCAACGAAGCGTGCAGGTTAAAAGTGCCGAGTTGTGGCATTTCAAATAAAATTTTCGGCATCATCCGAAAAGCTACAACCACAAAAACATCGGCTTTTAATTTTTCTATCTCCGCTAAAAATTCTGGATCCTTCAACTTTTCTGGCTGCAAAACGGACAAATTTTTCGAAATTGCATATTCCTTCACTGCTGACTGATGGATTTTCTGGCCGCGGCCGCTCGCTTTATCGGCGACGGTCACTACGCCTACCACTTCGTGATGAGAATCGTGAATCGCCTGCAGCGAAGTTTTAGCAAATTCTGGTGTGCCGAAAAATATAACTTTTAGAGATTTCATTTGTTTAATTTAAAATGCATTTAATCATGGTTAAAGGCGTAAGTCCGGAAATTCAGCATTTTTATTTTTCCTGAATCCAGGAGATGAATAAGGTTTTCCAGGATATTTTCTTTGCTAAAGTACTTTAGTTTTATCGAAATTTCTTCCACATTTGCCGGAGAAATTTTTAAAATATTTAAAATATCAGCAGAAATGTCGCGCCCAAAAATGCTTTCTTTCTGTTGCTGACAAACCGAGCACTTTCCACAGTTTTTTGCATTTTTTTCACCGAAGTAGGATAAAATCATTTTCATTTTGCAGAAGTCCGTATCCTGCACAAAAAATTTCATTTCTTCCCATTTCTGGATTTTATTTTTCTGTATCTGTGCAAATAACTGCCAATATTTCCCTTCGATTGCACGCTGGTCGCGGTGCTGAAGAAATTTCACACTGGACAGCGCTCCGTCGATATAGCTTAAATGCCCGCTTTTTTGAAGTTCCAATAAACGTTCTTTCACCAAATGAGGCTCAGAACCAATTTTTGTACTGAACGTTTTTTCGCTGAAAAGCACTTTGTGTGTTGCTATTCCGGTGAGATTTCTGAGCAAAAGTTCAATAAAATAAGCGTCTTTCTTCGGTAATAATTCTATTTGTTCCGGACTTATTTTCAATTCCAGCGAGGACAAAGAATTTTGGGAATTATAATAAATAATCTCCTGATGGTGAAGAAAGTTCAGCACATTCCGGATTTTGGCTAAAGAACTTTTGGTAAAATTCTGAACTTTCTGGATATGAAGCTGAAAAATATTTTCAGGAAGATCATTTTCCGCGATTTGAAACCTGGAATATAAATAGGTGACAATTTTTTGAAATTCTAGTTTAGACGGAATTTGATTGATCAGAATTTGGTCAAAATTTTTGAGTTCCTGCTCATTCCACAGAAGAAAAACATAAGATTCTGTGCCGTCTCGCCCGGCTCTTCCGATTTCCTGGTAATAATTTTCAATCGACGCAGGCGGTGAAAAATGCAGCACAAAGCGCACATTTTCCTTATCGATTCCCATACCGAAAGCGTTGGTTGAAATTAGGACGTGGTTTTGGCTTTTCACCCAATTGTTCTGCTTCGCGTTTTTTTCTTTTATAGGAATTCCGGCATGGAAAAAATCAACATTTTTTATTTGGTTTCGGTGCAGGAAATGCGTCAGTTCTTCGGCTTCTTTGCGTGTCCGCACGTAAATTATTCCGGAGGAACTGTTATATTTTAAAAGATTTAAAACCCGTTCATATTTATCCGAAATTTTATCTGAAATAATTTTCAGGTTACTTCTGCGAAAACTTTTCTGAAAAACCAAAGCATTTTTCAGGTCCAGTTTCACCTGAATTTCCTGCATCACCTTTGGCGTCGCGGTAGCGGTTAAAGCTAAACACGGAATTTTGCCTATAAAAGGCCGGAATTTTTTAATATTCTGATAGCTCGGCCGGAAGTCCTGTCCCCATTCGGAAATACAGTGCGCTTCATCCACCGCAAGAAATGAAATCTGAATTTCTTCCAAATTTTTCAAAAAAATCTGGTTTGTAAGCCGTTCCGGCGAAACGTATAAAAGTTTGGTAAGACCATCTTTGCAACGGTTAAAAATGACTTCAGCATCAAAATCATCAAGTTCTGAAGACAGATATTCTGCTTCAATTCCCAAATTTTTCATCTGAAAAACCTGGTCTTTCATCAGTGCTAAAAGCGGCGAAACCACCAAACATGTGCCTTCTAAAATCAGGGCCGGCAGCTGGTAACAAAGCGATTTTCCACCGCCGGTAGGTAAAAGCGCTAATGCGTCCTGACCGGAAATTACAGCGTTAATAATTTCTTCCTGAGCATCGCGAAAATTCTCGAAACCAAAAAAATGTTTTAAGGTTTGATGTTTTAGCTGCTCAAAATTTTGGGAAGAAATCACCCGTAAATTTACTGAAACAAACTTCATAAAACAAAAAAAGCCACGATATACGTGGCTTCTTTTATAGTCTGAAAAACTTTGAAATTATTTAGCTTCGAAGTAAACTCTTCGGTTTGCTCTGTTTTTCCATTCAGGGCATTTTGTAGCCGGTTCACATTCTGGATATTTCAAGTCTTTTTCTCCTTTTCCGATTGCATTGATTTTACCTGCATTTACTCCGTTGTCGATCAAATAATTTTTAACGCTATTTGCTCTTCTTTCAGATAAATTTTGGTTATAAGCATCAGAACCTCTGGTATCTGTTCCACCGATTACGTTGTAAGTACCTTCGGAAGAATTGATGTAAGTTACTGCATTATTTAAAATTGGTGTGTTTGACGGAAGGATTCTGTCTGAATCGAAATCGAATTCAATACCTTCAAGTGTTCTTGTATCGTCAGAAACTGTAGATGAAGAAGTTGTAGGGCAACCGTCATTTTCAACTGGTCCCGGAACAGTTACACATTTGTCATACAAATCGATAACGCCATCTAAATCAGCATCTAAAGCTACACCAGCACCGTCAACTCTCGCTCCGGCAGGCGTATCCAATTGTCTGTCCCAATCATCGCAAACTCCGTCATTATCAGCATCACCTGTTTTACAAACTTCAACATCCTGATTTCTTTCAGCCAAAACATCTAACTTGTAATAGATTTCCTGTAACGGATCGTGCCAGAAAAGGTGAGATTCGTGTTTTCCTAAATTTAATGTTGCACCTAAAGTCAGGTTGATTAAGTTATCTGATGGGCTGTCGTTAACCGTTTTACGTGCACCGTCAAATGTCTCATCACCGGAAACCAGATACATACCTCTTGCTTCCAAATCTAATGATTTAGTCGCGCGGTATTTTACACCAGCACCTGCCTGGCCGAATAAACTGTTTAATTTAAACGGTTCTATTTCGGTAATTAAAGCCTGGTTATAAACTGGACCTGCATCCTGTCTGTAAGCTCTGTAAGCCAATGTACCAATACCTGCATAGCCGTGAAGTGCCCATCTGAAAGGTGAGTGATTATCAACTCTACGCAACAGGTTGGAAATATTAAGGTCTCCTAAAACGGAAAGTGCATCATACTGAGTTCTTGCACCGTCTCCCGCAGTAGTTGTTTCGTGATCTTTGGTATTTACAAAACCCTGTCTTGTTTCACCTTTGTCGTATTGTAGTTTAAGACCGAAAGCATGGGTAATTGCTTTGTCAACACTTAAATAAGCCGACCAGCCGAATAAGTTTTTACCTGCTCCAAAACCTTTAATAGAAGTTAAGTCAGATGACTGCATTAAAGGTACACCTACTCCAGCAGAAACTGCCCAGTCATTAAATCTTTTCGATTCCTGCGTAAACGGGGAAACATTTGCTGAACCGGAAGTGTAGGCATTTGGATAACCTACGGGCGCAACAGCAATTGTGTCCTGTGCAAAAGTAGCTGTTGGTATAGCTAACGCGATTGCAATAATTGTTAAATTTAGTTTCATATTTTGTTATTATTTGTAGATTAAGAATTTATAATATTTTGCATCAATATTTGTTGCATCTCATATTATATTATTTCGGGCAACCACTGTTTTCTACCGTACCCGGTACAGTAACACATTTGTCATAAAGGTCAATAACACCATCCAAGTCCATATCTAAAGCTACACCAGCACCGTCAACTCGCGCACCGGCTGGTGTATCAAGCTGTCTGTCCCAATCATCGCAAACGCCATCATTATCTGCATCACCACGTTCGCAAACAACCAATTCAATTGGTTTCGCTTCCAGCACCCCAATTCTGCCGTTAATATCCTGCAATGGATCATACCATGATAAATGAGTATCGTGACCACCCAATTTAAAGGTTAAACCAAGATTTACCGTAAATAAATTGTCTGAAGTACCTGGATTAATCGCGTTGTATGGAGGTCTCGCATTTTTTCCGTAACCGCCGCCGTCAAAAGAATCATCACCGGTAATAGTATATAATGCTCGTGCTTCAATATCAATTAGTTTTGAAGCGTTATATTTCACGCCTGTTCCCAAATGAAACATGAAAGTATCTAAACCTAATTTTTGATCAATTTTTATAGGAATTCTTGGTGGATTTGTACTGTATCTCGACATATCATTATCAAGCAATAAAGTATTGTAACCCTGGAAGCCTAAACCTGCGTACCCGTGCAATGCCCATCTGTAAGGTGAGTGGTTGTCTACACGTCGCATTAAATTAGAAAAATTTATATCACCCATTAAAGAAAGTTGGTGATATTTTGTATAAGCTGTCGCAACGCCCGCTGCTGCTCCCAGTTCACCAGGCAACATAGCCTTTTGGTTGGTTTCTCCGGTTTGGAAATGTAATCCTAAACCAAAAACATGTGTAATTTGTTTGTCTAATGACCCATACAAATTCCATCCGAAATCTGTTTTCCCGTCGTAGAACGAGTTTACATCGGCATTTTGTAGAAAAGCGCCGCCGCCACCTATTGAAACGGACCAGTCACGAAACATTCGCGAAGAATTGTCAAAGGGACGGACATCGGCAGAGCCGGAAGAGAATGCATTAGGATAATCCCCGATTGTGCGGTCTACTTTTGTGCTGTCCAGAGTGGTACTCTGCGCAAAAAAAGCCATCGGAAAAGCTAATGTTAATAATAAATTTAATTTCATATTATTGTTTTTTAATGTTCATTAATTCATCCAACAGCCGCCGGGAAAATTCCCGCTGATGCAAATGTTTCTCATGTGGAATTATCAATTCCGTAGAATAAAAGCTGATTTTATCAAAAAATATCACATCAATGTCAATTATTCTATCTTCGTAGATTTTTGAAACTGATGTGTCAGTGCTCCTGCCCATCAACCTTTCAACCGCTTTTAGCTGCTTTAAAAGGGATATGGGTGAATATTGCGTTTTTATTACTATTGCAATATTACAAAAAAAATTATTACTATCAAATTCTACCGGCTCGGTAGTAATCATTTCTGTGCGAGCTATAATTGTGCCGATTTTTGCTTCTAACAGCCGAATTGCGGTTTTTATATTATTTTCTGTGTTTCCGACATTACTGCCCAGTAACAAAGTGACTTCATGTTGCGACATATAGCACAAATATAAAAAGAATAATGAAGAGTTTTTTTAAAAATGTTTTAGCAAATATTGTTGCTGTAATTATTATCGCCGCGGTATTTTCTATCACCATTATTATGCTCATTGCTGCAAGTGCTTTAAGCGGTGATCAAAAACCCAAAATCAAAGACAAATCTGTCCTTACTCTCGATTTTAAAACCAATATCATCGATAGTCCTTCGGAAGACCAAGGTGAAATTTTTGCCTTTAACAACACGGAAAAAAATATCATGATTTATGATATGCTGGAAGCGGTGAAAAATGCCAAAGAAGACGACAAGATTAAAGGAATAAGTATAGAAACCGATGGCCTGCGCGCCGGTTTCACACAGCTGGATGATTTACGCGCAGCAATTCAGGATTTCAAGAAAAGTGGAAAATTCGTGTACGCATATGGGAACGTGGTTTCGCAGCCTGCGTATTACCTGGGTTCTGTTGCGGATCAGTATATTTTAAATCCTGCCGGTGGAATTGACTTGAAAGGACTTTCGATGGAGGTGCTTTACATGAAAAGTTTTGCGGACAAATACGGAATCGGAATCCAAATTATCCGCCATGGAAAGTACAAAGCAGCTGTAGAACCTTTTATGCGTGATGACATGTCGCCGGAAAATAAAGAGCAGCTTTCAACTTTATTAAATGATATTTGGACTGAAAATGCCGGTAAAATTGCAGCGTCACGAAAAATGGATACTCTGCAATTCCGAACTGTAGTTGATAGTCTTTACGGTACAATCCCGGAATTAAGCATCCAAAACAAACTTGCCGATCGGCTGATGCAAAAAACCGAGTACGACCAAATGATAAAAAACAAGCTGAAATTGGGCGAAAAAGATAAGCTATCAAAAGTATCGTTCAGTAAATACATAAAGTCATTTGAGGAAAAAGCCGACAAAAAAGACCAGGTGGCTGTTTTATATGCATCGGGTACCATTTATAATGGTGAAGGTTTCGACAATATTTATGCGGACAATTTCATCAAGGAAATTAAAAAGCTTTCGGAAAACGATAAGATCAAAGCGGTGGTGTTACGCGTAAATTCTCCTGGTGGAAGTGCAAACGCCTCAGACGAAATTTTATTCGAGCTCCAGCAGCTAAAAAAGAAAAAACCGCTAATCGTTTCGTTTGGTGATTACGCAGCCTCTGGTGGATATTACATTTCCATGGCAGCTGATAAAATTTATTCCGAACCGAACACACTTACCGGTTCCATTGGTGTTTTTGGCATGATTCCTTATTTTAAAGAATTAGCAGATAAAAACGGTTTAAGCGCACACGTCGTTTCTACCAATGCCAACTCCAATATGTATTCTGCAATTAACGGGGTAACACCAAGCGGCGTGGCAATCTTAACCAAAAGCGTGGAACAGACCTACAAAAGATTTATACATTTTGTAACCAAGAACCGCAACAAATCTTTTGAGCAGATTGATGCCATTGGCGGCGGTAGAGTTTGGAGCGGCGTGCGGGCGAAACAAATCGGGCTTGTAGATGAGCTGGGAAATTTGCAGGACGCTATAAAATTCGCTGCTCAAAAGGCAAAAATTAAAGATTTCGGTGTGGTAAACTATCCCAAAAAATCGTCGCCTTTCGAGCAGTTTTTTAAGAATATAGAGGAAGACGAAATCTCAGCAAGATTCATCAAAAATAAAATCGGTGCTGAAAATTATAAAATGTTTGAAATGATTTCGAACCCGAAATTCAAGCAAGGTGTAATGATGACCACACCTTTTCAAATTAAAATGGATTAAGAACAAAAAAAAATCCCGCACTGAAATTCAGCGCGGGATTTTTATATTTTCTTTTAATTATCCACGTTTTGTGGCCATACCGTAGATCCAGAGAACGACCAGCGCTCCTACTACAGCAAGAAGAATTCCTTTGATGTCAAAATCTTCAACAGTTCCCCAACCTAGCATACTTCCGATCCATCCACCAACGAATGCTCCTACGATACCTAAGATGATTGTTAAAAGCCAACCCATGTTTTGGTTTCCTGGCATAATTAATTTAGCGATTGCTCCTGCGATAAGACCAAAAATGATCCAAGTTAAAATTCCCATAGTTTAAAAATTTAATGTTAGTATTTATTAATTTAACTTCTATTCTCTCATCAAACATAAGACCAAAAGAAACTGACAACTGCATTTTTTAATCAACTACAGGTTAAAATTAATAAATTATATTTAAATAATGGGCATTTTTATTATCTTTTTTTGAAAAACGAATCCACGAACTCTGCTCCGTTGAAAAGCTGAAGATCAGTCATTTTCTCGCCAACACCGATGTATTTTACCGGGATTTGGAACTGATCTGAAATACCGATTACCACTCCGCCTTTCGCAGTTCCATCTAATTTTGTAATCGCCAAAGCATTTACTTCCGTCGCCGCTGTAAATTGTTTTGCCTGCTCAAAAGCATTCTGCCCAGTAGAACCGTCAAGCACCAAAAGAATTTCGTGTGGCGCATCGGGCAGCACTTTCTGCATCACTCGTTTGATTTTCGTGAGCTCGTTCATTAAGTTCACTTTATTGTGAAGTCGACCCGCGGTATCGATGATTACAACATCTGCATTGTTTGCCACCGCACTTTGTACCGTGTCAAAAGCGACGGACGCCGGATCGCTTCCCATATTTTGCTTTACAATCGGTACACCTACCCGTTCGCTCCAAATTACAAGCTGGTCCACAGCAGCCGCGCGGAAAGTATCAGCAGCGCCGAGAACTACTTTTTTACCTTCGCTTTTAAACTGGTGCGCCAGTTTTCCGATGGTTGTGGTTTTACCAACACCGTTCACACCAACAACCATAATCACATATGGTTTTTTGGTCTCATCGATATTACCACTTCCAGCGTGGGGATTATCGAGTAATAAGCCGGTAATTTCTTCACGTAAAATTTTATCCAGTTCATCGGTACCGACGAATTTGTCGCGCGCCACACGGTTTTCAATTCTTTCAATAATTTTAATGGTGGTAGATGCGCCGACATCCGACGCGATAAGAACTTCTTCCAGATCATCCAAAACCTCATCATCAACTTTAGATTTCCCAACGACTGCTTTCGAGATTTTATCGAAAAAACCCTGACTGGATTTTTCCAGACCTTTATCTAAAGTTTCCTTCTCTTCTTTTTTAAATATTTTTTTATACCAACTCATTGTCAGATTTAAGTTTTACATTAAGAAATTTAAGCGCCGCCGCGGCTGGCAAACAAAGATAAAATAAAAAAACTACCCAAAAAGGATAGTCTTATATATTCGCAATGGTGCTGAATGTTATTTTTTCAAATAAGCTTCAACCTCGTCAGCGTTCATTACTTTTTCGTCAAATACGTAAGCTCCGGATTTAGGAGATTTTACCATTTTCACAACTTTGGTCATTTTCTTTGATCCTGCACCACCCTGAAGCGTTGCTACTACTTTCTTTGCCATATTCTATAACTTTTAAAAAAATTATTTAATTTCTTTGTGAACAGTATATTTCTTCAGAACAGGATTATATTTTTTCAATTCTAATCTTTCTGTAGTGTTCTTTTTATTTTTAGTAGTGATGTATCGTGACATTCCTGCTACTCCAGTTTCTTTGTGCTCAGTACACTCCAAAATCACCTGTACTCTATTTCCTTTTTTTGCCATGATTTCTTCTTATTTTTTAATAAAACCATTTCTGGTTGCTCTTACGATAGCTTCTTCAATACCAATTCTATTGATAATTCTCAAACCGTGAGCTGAAACTTTTAAAGTTACAGATTTCTCCTGCTCCGGGATGTAAAATTTCTTTTCCAACAAATTTATTTCAAAACGACGTTTCGTTTTGTTATTAGCGTGAGAAACATTGTTTCCTACCATTGCACGCTTTCCTGTTATTTGGCAAATTCTTGACATATCTCGATGTTCTTTTTTTACTACTAAATATTTGAGAGTGCAAAATAACGAAGAATTTTTTAGTTAGACAAATATAATCCCGATTTATTTTGAAGAAAATCAAACAAATAAGCCCCGAATTTTTTCCGAACTCTCAGCCGAAAAAATTTACATGATGTTCACTTCCCTTTCCAGCTCAATTCCAAATTTTTCTGCCACCGAATCAATTATCTGCGAAGAAAAATCAAAGATTTCCTGCCCGCTTGCCTTCCCGGTTTTGTTCACAATTACCAAAGCCTGCAGTTCATGCGACGCCACATTTCCGATTTGTTTGCCTTTCCAGCCACATTGTTCAATCAGCCAGCCCGCCGGAATTTTCACTAAATCAGCGTTAGGATAATTCGGCATGTCCGGATATTTTTTCTGAACTTCTAAAAACTGATTTTTTGTTATCGAGGGATTTTTAAAAAAACTGCCCGCATTGCCCAATATTTTTGGATCCGGAAGTTTACTTTGGCGGATATTGATTACCGCTTCAGATACCTGCTGTATCGTCGGACTTTCAATTTGCTTTTTCTGAAGTTCCGCCTGTATCGCGCCGTATTCCGTTTTCAGCACATGATTTTTTCGCGTCAGTTTAAAAGTGACTTCTAAAATCACAAATTCACCTTTTCGCTCTCGTTTGAAAATAGATTCGCGATAACCGAACTTGCATTCTTCGTTTGTGAAAGTTTGAGTTTCTAAAATTCCGATATTCAAAACCTTGCAAGTCACAAAAGTGTCTTTAATTTCCCGGCCGTACGCACCTATGTTCTGCATCGGCGATGTCCCTACATTTCCCGGGATTAAAGACAAATTCTCCAGTCCGCCGTAATCTTTTTCTAGGCAAAACTGCACAAATTCATGCCAGTTTTCACCCGCTTTTGAAGTTACCAAAACTTCATCATCACTCAAAAGTTCCTCCGTAATTCCTTGTAAATTTAACTGAATGACCAAACCTTCAAAATCTTTGGTAAATAAAATATTACTTCCGCCACCTAAAAATAACGGCCTTAAAGACTGTTTTTTTGCAAATTGCAATGCCTCGATAAGTTCGTTTTCAGAAGTGACTTCTGCAAAATATTTTGCAGAAACCTCAACACCGAAAGTATTGTAATTTTTTAAAGAATAGTTTTCCTGAATCTTCATGTACGAATTTATAATATTAAAAAAAACGGGCAAAAACCCGCTTTTTTTTGATTTTACTACAGATTGAATTCCAGCTTATATTTTTCTAGTGCGTCGCTTAAAAGCTCTACACTTCGGCGCAAATCTTCTTCTTTTAAAACGTACGCTATTCTCACCTGTTTTTTTCCAAGTTCCGGATCGCTGTAAAAACCGCTCATTGGCGCCACCATTATGGTTTCGTTGTTGTTCGAATAACTTTCCAACAGCCATTGCGCAAATTTATCGGTATCATCCACCGGAAGTTCTACCGCGCAGTAGAAAGCACCTTTCGGTTTCGGACAAATCACGCCCGGAATACCGTTCAGCAAATCCACCAAAACATTTCGGCGGTGCGTATATTCAGCGCGAACTTTTAAAATATATTCAGAATCGTTTTCGTGTGCCGCAGCTGCCGCAATTTGTCCCAACAAAACCGGACTCAATCGTGCCTGCGCGAAAAGCATCGCAGCATCATGAATTTTTTTCGAGCGTGTTACCATAAAACCGATGCGTACGCCGCACATCGAATATCTTTTGGATTCAGAATCAATGATGATGCAGTTTTCCGCAATTTCCGGAAATTCAAACATAGAAATTTGCTGTTTTCCGTCGTACACATATTCACGGTAAACTTCATCAGAAATAATTACGATATCGTGCTTCGCCGCAATGTCCGCAAGTTTCTGCAACTCTTCTCGGGTGTAAAGATAACCCGTAGGATTTCCCGGATTACAGATTAAAATTGCCCGCGTTTTATCGGTAATTTTCTTTTCGAAATCTTCCACCGGCGGCAAAGCAAATCCTGTTTCAATGGTTGACGAAACAGCTACCACATTTACATTAAAAGTGCTTGCAAAACCGTTATAATTCGCGTAGTAAGGTTCGGGAATAATCACTTCATCACCGTCATCGCACAAAGTAGAAATTGCAAAATTCAAAGCTTCCGAACCACCGTTTGTCACGATGAAATTATCGGTGGTCAAATCGGTAAAACCTAAAGAATGGTAATAATTGTTCAGCGCCGTTCTGTAATTCAAATTCCCTTCAGAAAGTGCATATTCAAAAATCTTTAAATCATTATTTTTAACGGCGTCCAGGGCAGATTTTGGCGTTTCAATATCCGGCTGACCGATGTTCAAATGATACACTTTAATTCCTTTTTGCTTGGCTTGTAACGCATAAGGAACCAGTTTTCGCACCGGCGAGGCGGGCATATGTTGTGCTCTTTCAGAAATTTTTGGCATTATTTAAACTTTTACACAAAATTAAGAATATTTTTCGGGAGCAACACGGTTTTCTCTTCTAACAAGATGATCACCGGTCTCCGCTGCAATCTTTTTCTTCGCTGGCGCTACGAAAAGGGATTTCCGCTGCACCCGGGCTAGAAGTTCAGGTAGTTTTTCATCCGATGGGTGCGCGCACGGAATTTTGAAAAAATTTGCCCGAAAAACAGCCAAAAAATTTATTCATCAAAATCTGATTCTTTTACATTTCTGTAATAAGTTTAACTGAAAAAATTTGCCCAAATAGCGCCAAAAAAAACCGCAGAAAAATCTGCGGTTTAGTATCAATTATTTTGTAATTGATTTATTTGATAAATCCTTTGCTTTTCAATAAAGGTTTCAGATCCGCTTCGCGCCCTGTAAATTCTTTGAAAGCCTGATTCAAATCTTTTGAATTCCCGACAGATAAAATATATTTCCGGAAACGGTCACCGTTTTCACGCGTCATTCCACCGTGAGTGGAAATCCAGTCCCACGCGTCGGCGTTCAGCATATCGCTCCACATGTACGCGTAATATCCTGCAGAATATCCGCCGCCCCAAATGTGCGCAAAGTATGGCGAATGGTATCTTGGCGGAACTTCAGTAAGGTTGAATCCGTATTTCGCCAAGACATCTTTTTCAAATTCCAAAGTGGGTTTAAACTGCGCTTCATCCGTCACCGAATGCCAGTTCATATCCAGAGTTGCTGCAGAAACAAGTTCAGTGGTAGAATATCCCTGGTTGAAAGTTCCGGCTTTCTTAATTTTATCAACTAACGCCTGTGGCATTGGTTTTTTGGTTTCGTAATGTATTGCGTAGTTTTTCAAAACAGAAGGTTCCAGCGCGAAAAATTCATTGATTTGCGACGGAAATTCTACGAAATCGCGCGGCACATTTGTTCCGGAAATCGAGATGTATTTTTGATTTGCAAACAGACCATGTAAAGTGTGCCCAAACTCATGGAACATCGTAGTTACATCGTCATATGAAATCAACGAGGGTTTTCCTTCCGCCGGTTTCTGGTAATTGAAAACGTTAACAATCACAGGTTTCTGGCCTAGCAGATGCGACTGCTCAACAAAGTTGCTCATCCACGCGCCGCCGTTTTTATTGCTACGGGTATAAAAATCCAGGTAATAAAGTGCCATTGATTTTCCGTCTTTATCGAAAACTTCGTAAGCCACCACATCTGGATGATAAACCGGCAAATCCTTTCTTTCCTTGAAGGTTATACCGTAGAATTTTTCTGCGGCATAGAAAACACCTTTCTCGAGAACGGTCGTTACTTCGAAATATGGTTTAATTTCGTTTTCATCCAGATCATATTTTGCTTTACGAACCTGTTCTGCATAGAAATTCCAGTCCCATGGTTCTACCGTAAAACCGCCTTTTTGCTTGTCAATCAGCGCCTGAATTTCATCGCTTTCACGTTTTGCAGTTGCCACAGCCGGTGTTGCCAGACGCGCTAAAAGATTCATCGCATTTTCCGGAGTTTTTGCCATCTGGTCCTGTAACTTCCATTCCGCGAAAGATTTTTTGCCCATTAAATGACCTTTTTCCATGCGCAGTTTAGCTTCTTTTTCCAAAATAGGTCTGGTGTCATTTTCGTCACCTTTTTGTGCACGGAACCACGAAGCGCGGAATAACTTTTCTCTCGTTGCGCGGTTTTTAAGATTTTGAAGCAAAGGCTGTTGCGTAGTATTTTGTAAAGCCAAAAGATAACCGGTTTTTCCGGCAGCTTTTGCATCTGCTGCTGCCGCGGCAATTTCGTCTGCTGAAAGTCCGTCCAGCTCTTTTACATCAGTGATGAGAAGTGCACCTTCTTTTCTCGCATCCAATAATTTGCTCGAAAACTGCGTAGAAAGCGTTGCCAGTTCTTCATTGATTTTTTTCACCTTAGCTTTATTTTCCGGTGAAAGATTTGCGCCAGCAAGATCAAAATTCGTGGTGTATAATTCTAAGACGCGCTTTTCTTCAGAACCTAAATTTTCGGTTTTAATGGCTTTAATTCTGGAATAGAGTTTTTCGTTCAGATAAATTTTGTCGCTCAAGGCGGAAAAAACCGGCGCGTATTCTTCTTCCAGTTTCTGCAAGCCCGGATTGGTATTAGAGCCGGTAAGATTATAGAATACAAGCTGTGCTCTTTTTAAAACTTCACCGCTGTTTTCCAGCGCCACAATAGTATTTTCGAAAGTTGGCGCCGCAGTATTGTTAGCGATTGCTTCAATTTCTGCCAGCTGAACTTTCATTCCGTAATCAAAAGCCGGTTTGAAATGTTCGTCTTTGATTTTGTCAAATTCCGGTGCCTGATATTGCAGCGAACTTTTCTTTAAAAAAGGATTATTTGCCATTACGTCTGGAATCGCAATTTCTGTGGAAGCGTTTTCGGTTGTTTTCATAGTAGTACAGGCGGAAGTTAACGCCAGAGAAGATATTAAAAAAACAGATGTAATATTTTTCATTCTTGAATTGTTATTTAAAGATAAAGGTATTAATTTTAAATTTATCTTTAACAAATAAACCCTGAAAACAAACTAAACCATGAAAAAATCTCTAATTTTTGCCTGCTGTGCAGTGCTTTTTTTTAATTCCTGCTCCATAAAGTCAGACAACGGTTTTCCGCTGAATTTCCAGGTTAAAGAAGGAAAAGGAATAATTAAAAACAAAGAGTTTGAAGGTAATTTTGATGAAATCAAAGTTTCACAATCCATCAGCGCGGAAATTGTAAAAGCAAACACCGAAAAAGTAGTTTTAAGCGCACCATCCGATATCATTGATGATGTTTTGGTGGAAAATAAAAACGGAAAACTTTACATTCATTTCAAACCCGGACTTAATATTTCTGCGCGAAATGTGGCGGTGAAAATTTTTGCTAAAGATTTTACAAGAGTTGAAGCAAATTCTTCCGCTTCAATCGCCATGAAAGATCACTTCATCCAGGACAGAACTGAAGTAAAAGCCGCAAGCTCTGCTTCTATTTCCGGAAATATAGAAGCAAACCAACTTTCGATTGATGTTTCCAGCTCCGGCACTTTTACCGGAAAAATCTGGGCAGTAGATCTTGATGCTGAAGTTTCTTCTTCCGGTGACATTATTATTTCCGGTGAAACCAAAAATGCAAAACTTCATGCCTCATCATCCGGCACCTTGGATGCGCGGAAAGCTACGGCAGCGAATGCAGATATTGAAGCTTCAAGCAGCGGTTCCGTCAGCTTGGCAGTGAAAAACCAACTTTCAGCGCGCTCGAGTTCTTCCGGTGATATTACGATCCGAAAAGCTGGAAATTTAAATATAATCAGCAAAACCGAAAGCAGCGGTGGCAGCGTAAACATTCAGTAATATATAATTGCTAAAAAGAAAAAATCAGCCCTTTTAACGGCTGATTTTTTTTCATTTAAAATCTGTTCATTTTAATTTACCACCCACCAGATGCTCCGCCACCGCCGAAGCTTCCGCCGCCACCAAAGCCGCCGAAACCGCCACCTCCAAATCCGCCACCGGAACCGCCGAAGCCTCCGCCGCCAAAACTTCCCGGGAATGGGAAAAATCCGCCGGGATAAGATCTTCGTCCGCGACGTGAAAGGATTACATCTTCATCATCACCATTTCTTCCGCCTCCGCCGCCACGATTCCGGAAAAGAAAACTCAAGATAATGAAAACAAAAAACGCGATAATCATGATTTGCGCAGGTGACAGACTATCTCCCGAAGTATCTTTTACAATCGGTTTAAATTTTCCCTGCACCGCTTCCATAAGCGCCGTAGTTCCCCGGTTTATTCCTTCATACCAACGTTCCTGCTTAAAATTCGGCGTTACGATATAATCCAGAATCTGCCCTGCGACTGATGCGGTTAAATACTGCTCCACCGCTCGTCCTTGTTGAATCGACATGGTGTGATCTTCGGTCGCTATCAGAAAAACAATTCCGTTATCCGTCTCTTTTTGGCCAATTCCCCATTTTTCGCCGTACATCGTGGCAAGATAATTCACGTCTTCACCGCCGGTATTTGGAATAATAATAACTGCTATTTCGGTAGAAGTAGTGTCAGCAAATTTGATGAGTTTTTGGTTCAGCTGATCTTTTTCAGTCTGCGTTAATAAACCAACTTCGTCGGTAACCGGATATAAAATTGCCGGCTTTTCGGGTACTTTTTGGGCAAAAGCATAGATGCTAAAACCTAAAAATAAAAAAAGGAAAATATATTTACGAGAAAGTAATCTCATTCGAAATTTCATTGGGATTTTCGCCCGAAATCGGGAAATGTTTTTTTAGTTCCAAACCAGTTTCTAAAATCGCCTTTTTCAAACCGTCGTGGTATTTTCCCACCGCAAAATCCATCGTAATCTGGTCATGCATTTTATCCCAGAAACGCTGATGCACTTTTTTGTGAATTCCTTCATCACCGATAATGGTCAAATAGTGCTGCTCAAAATTTACATGAAAAAGCACGGCATTTTTTTCCGCGGTTTTTCCTTCGCACAACATCTTGAAAACCTCAAAAGCAATTTCTGCGTTGTTGCCTTCGGTTTGGGAATCTATGTGAATACGGATTTCACCCGTGGAGTGATCTTCGGCTGTTTTAATGGCTTCCACGAGAGAAGCCATTTCAGAATCTGTCAAAAAACTGTTCATTAGTTAGTGAAAACTTCCGGTGCTTTTTGCGCACCTGCATCCGCTTTAAAGTATGGTTTTTCTTTAAAGTTGGTAAAGTTTGCCAAAATATTATTCGGGAAAGTCTTTATCGAAGTATTGTAATCCTGCGCAGCTTCGTTGTAATACACGGTTTCGCTTCGGATGCTGTTTTCAATCGCTGTATATTCTCTTTGAAAATTCAGGTATTGCTGATCCGCTTTCAAGTTTGGATATTGTTCCACAACCGCCATCAATCTGCTCAAAGCACCGCTTAATTCACCTTGCGCCGCCTGGAATTTCGCCATATCAGCTTCGGTCATATTTGTAGGGTCCACAGTAATAGAAGTTGCTTTAGAACGCGCTTCAATTACTTTGGTTAAAGTTTCCTGCTCGAACTGGGAATATGATTTTACGGTACGTTCCAGATTTGGAATCAGGTTCGCACGTTTTTGATATACGGTTTCCACGTTTGACCATTTGGTATTTACGGTTTGCTCTTTGGTGACAAAATTATTGTAGCCGTTTTTACCCCAAAAGAACAGCACAGCAGCAATTACAAGGAGAGCAATACCGATGGTTCCGGCGCTCATACAACCTTTATTTCTCATAGTTTATTAATTTTTTTAATTTTTATTGCTACCCAAATATACAATTTATGTGCTAAATTTGTGGCAAATTACTTTAAAATGATTACAGCGGTCGTCGCCATGGGCTTAAACAATGAAATTGGTGCTGAAAATCAAATGCTTTGGCATTTACCAACCGATTTAAAACATTTTAAAGAAATTACCACAGACCATCCCGTGATCATGGGCCGCAAGACGTACGAAAGCATTGGCAAAGCTTTGCCGAACCGCACAAATATCGTCATCAGCACCAAAAAAGATTGGTTTGAAGAAGGAATTTTGATTGTGGGAAGTATTAAAGAAGCGCTGAAATTTGCTAAAAAAATCGATGAAAATTTCTTCATCATCGGCGGCGGCAAAATATACGAACAAACGATGGATGTTACCGATAAACTGGAAGTTACGCTGGTAAAAACCACGCTGAAAGCTGATACTTTTTTCCCGAAAATCAACGACAAAATCTGGATGAAAACCGAAGAAATTTGCCACGAAAAGGACGAAAAAAATGCTTTTGACTTTTGCTTTCAAACCTACGAGCGAAAAGTAAAACTCGAAAAATAAGCCTGAAACTGTGCTCTTTCTTTTTGGCACAAATTATTATCTTTGCACCACTAAAATTTAACAATGAACAAATACCTGAAATTCGTTATCGCAGCGCTGATTATCGCAGCCGGAGTTTATCTGATGATGAACAGAAATATAGGCTGGGGAATCGTTTTGGTAATTCTTTCCGCAATTCCGATTTTGCTTTTTTTCAAGAACGAATATATTTTGGCGGCTTTCTGGTATATGCGAAAACAGAACATGGTAAAAGCTGCGCACTGGCTTTCGAAAATCACCAATTATGAGTCGCAGTTGCACAAATCTCAATACGGCTATTTTCATTATTTACAGGGTTTAACATTGGCTCAGGAAAATCCGGCGAAAGTGGAACCTTTTATGAAAAAAGCATTGGAATTCGGTTTGAATATGAAACATGACCGCGCCATGGCAACTTTGAATATCGCTGCCGGAGCCATGCAGAAAGGTCGTCGCCAGGAAGCGCAAAAACTGTTGGAAGAAGCAAAACGCCTGGACAGCGCCGGAATGATGACCGATCAGATAAAAATGCTGAAAGACCAGCTGAAAATGCCGTCAATGCAGAAACATATGCACAACCCGAATATGCGCCAGCGTGGGAAATTCAATTAAAAAAAATACAGTATTAAAAACAGCTTTTTTAGAAATTGCTGCAGTTATAAAAATTAAAAAAAAGCCTCATTTAGGGGCTTTTTTTATGTTTATATGTTTGTCATTGTCGGTAGAAGTTGGTTTACGCAGAAGACTTTAATTAAAAAAAATACCGAGTTAAAACGGCATTTTTTTTATTTTTTCATAGTTTGCTAAAATCAAAAAAAACCCTCATTTAGCGGCTAATTTTTTGACTTGAATTCTTGATTACGCTTGAAAAAACGGGCCAATTTTAAATCAGAAAAATACCGGGCTAAAACGGCATTTTTTTTTAAATTTCAAAGTGAAATATTACATTTCCGAACTGTTGTCCACCCCATAAAACTTCGGGATTTCCCAATGGTATTTCACCGCAAAAGTACGTATGGCGACAATCAGCAAAATCGTGGAAACCTGTACAAAAGCGTAAGAAAGCGTACTGTATTTCACAAAACCTAAAAAAATGGTTCCACCGATTATGCACGCCGTGGCGTAGATTTCCTTCCGGAAAATAAGCGGAATTCGGTTCAGCAAAATATCGCGACTGATACCACCAAAACAACCCGTAATCGTTCCTAAAGTTATGCAGATCAGCGGATGCAAATCAGCATTAATTCCTTTCTGAATTCCGATAATGGTAAAAAGTCCCAGCCCAAAACTATCGAATATAAACAAGGTTACTTTAAACTTTTTTTCCACCGATTTAAAAATCATCGAAACGATCGTGGTGATGAAAATAACGCTGCAAATGACCATATCGTGCATCCAGAAAACCGGTACATCGAGGATCAGATCGCGAATTGTACCGCCGCCGACGGAAGTTACAAAAGCAATAATCAGTACACCGAAAGGATCCAGGCGCTTTTGCATCGCGGCAAAACTGCCCGACATCGCAAAAGCAATGGTGCCCAAAATTTCGATGGCTAAACTAAAGTTTTGCTGAACTTCCACGCTTTATTTTGTTTTAGGCGCAACGCGTACAGCTGGTGGAACCAAAATTTCATAATTGCCGCCAAAACTGATGATTTCGCGCACAATACTGCTGCTGATAAAGGATTTCCCGGCAGATGTCAGTAGGAAAATGGTTTCTATTAAATTATTTTTGGTGAGCTCTCGGTTGGTTTGCGCGATGGCTTTTTCAAATTCAAAATCTGCTGGATTTCTGAGGCCGCGAAGTATGAAATTCACGTTTTTGCTGTGGCAGTAATCAATTGTTAGACCTTCAAAATGATCGACTTCAATATTGGGAAAATCTTTGAAAACCTCGCGGATAAAATGCATCCGCTGCTCCAGGGAAAACATGTATTTTTTCTGCGAATTCTGCCCGATCGCGATAATTATTTTGTCAAATAACGGGTACGCTCTTTCTACAATATCGTAGTGACCAAGCGTGATCGGATCGAAAGAACCCGGAAAAACTGCAACTCTCATAAATGGTTGTTTTAATTACAATTTCAATTCGGCTTTTATGAATCTGAAATTTTTATTTTTTAGCTAAAGCTTTTTCTACCTCATTTCCGCACAAATCTTTGATGGAAATTCCGTAAAAAGCAGCTTGTTGTGGTAAAATTGAGGCGGGCGAAAACCCTGGATTGGTATTCATTTCCAACATATAGGGAATTCCATCCATAATAATGAATTCGCTGCGCGAAAAGCCACTCATTCCCAATGCATTATATGCTTTAATGGTGATTTCTTCCACACGTTTTCGCGTTTCATCATCAATTCTGGCTGGTGTAATTTCTTCGGATGCGCCTTCGTATTTGGCTTCATAATCGAAAAATTCTTTGTCCGGCACGATTTCCGTAATACCGAGCACGATGGTTTCACCATTGAAATCGACCGCGCCCACGGAAACTTCCATTCCGTCCAGAAAGCTTTCGATTAATATTTCCTCATCTTCCGCGAAAGCGAAATCTAAAGCTTTTTGAAATTCAGACTGCGCTTTTACTTTAGAAATGCCAAGCGAGGAACCGGATTGGTTTGGTTTCACGAAAAGCGGCAAACCGAGTTCCTTAATAATTTGGTCTTCCTCAATATTTTCACCGTGGCGCAAATAAATACTTTTCGCGGACGGAATTCCGTATTTTGACAAAACCGCCAAAGTATCTTTTTTATTAAAGGTGAGCGCGCTCTGGTAAAAATCGCAGCCGGTATATTTTTGCCCGATGGTGTTCCAATACGCTTGAAGTTCACCATTTTCACCTGGTTTCCCGTGGATAATATTAAAGCAGACATCAAATTTCACTTCAAAACCACTGCTTAATTCTACCGTAAAATCTGCTTTATTAATAGGTGCTTTTACACCGCGGTCGTCGACGAAATACCATTCATCTTTTAAAATGACGACTTTATAAACGTTATATTTTTCACGGTCCAGGGAATCAAAAATCAGTTGGCCGCTTTTTAGAGAAACTTTATATTCCTCGGAATAGCCGCCCATTACAACGGCAATGTTTTTTTTGTTCATCAGATTTTACAATAAAAGCAAAATTAAACAAATTGTTTAATAGCCACCGACTAATATGAGATTTTCTAAAAAAACTGGCTTTTAGCGGCTAATTTTTTCTTTAAAAATGTAAAGAATCACCTTTTTAGAAGTCTTAAAAAATTGTAATTTCGCCCTCTATGAAAAGATGGTATCTCTACCCTTTTTCCTTAGGTTATCATGTGGCTACGGCAGCGCGTAACACCATGTATAATTGGGGAATTTCTAAATCGACCGCCTTTAAAACGCCGATTATCAACGTCGGAAATCTTTCCGTTGGCGGCAGCGGAAAATCGCCGATGGTGATGTATCTCGCAGATCTGGTTTCCAAACATTACAAAACTGGTGTGCTTTCGCGTGGTTATGGCCGTGCGACCAAAGGTTACGGCATCACAAACTACGACAGCAATTATAAAACGGTTGGCGATGAAGCCATGCAGCTGTTTGAAAGGTTTAAAAACCGTTTCGTCATCGCAGTTTCCGAGGAAAGAGTTCCTGGCGCCAAAAAAGTCATTAAAGATATGGATCTGGAAGTTTTGATATTGGACGACGCTTATCAGCACCGCGCAATAAAACCGGGTTTTAATATTTTGATGACCGATTACGAAGATCCGTATTTCAAAGATTTTCTTTTACCTGCCGGAAATTTACGTGAAAGCCGAAGTGGCGCGCGGCGCGCTCAAATCATCATGGTTTCGAAATCTCCGGAAAACTTGACTGAGGAAAAAAAGCAATATTTCATCTCGAGAATAAATCCGCGTCACGGCCAAAAAGTATTTTTTTCGAGTATTGGTTACGATGAAAATGTATATTCGAAAACTCAGATATTGCCAGATAATAACCTTTCGTATTACGATATCTTGCTGATTACCGGAATTGCAAATCCGAAACCGCTCGTCAAACATTTAGCTAAATTTTCGGACCGCGTGAAACATCTTAAGTTTCGCGACCATCATAATTTTACCGATCATGACATTAAAAATATTTTGGCAGAATTTAAAAAACTCGGCGAGTATAAGCTCATTCTGACCACCGAAAAAGACTACGTTCGCCTGAAAACTTTTGATTATCTTCGGGACCTTGTTTTCTACTGGCCCATCAATATTACCATCGACCGGAAGGAAGAATTTAACCAAACCATCCTCAACTATGTTGGAAAAAATTAAAGAAACCGCAGCGTTCATTAAAAATATCATTCAGGAAACGCCGGAATTTGCCATCGTTTTAGGTTCTGGTTTAGGCAAACTTAAAGATGAAGTGGAACCGATTCACGTTTTGGATTATTCTGAAATCCCGAATTTCCCTCAAACTACGGTTGTTGGTCATGGAGGAAAATTAATTTTTGGCGTTTTAGAGGGCAAAAAAGTTTTGATGATGAGCGGGCGATTTCATTATTATGAAGGTCACGATATTCAAACAGTGGTTTTCCCTTTTCGCGTTTTTCATCTTTTGGGCATTAAAAATTTAATCTTGTCTAATGCTTCCGGCGGTGTGAATCCAGCTTTTAAAGTGGCTGATGTGATGATTATTAATGACCACATCAACATGATGCCGGAACATCCTCTGCGCGGAAAAAATCTGGAAGAATTTGGGCCACGCTTCGTGGATATGAGCGAACCGTACAATCGGCAAATGATAAAAATTGCCCGAAATACCGCCGAAAATCTCGGAATCACCGCGCACGAAGGCTGCTATGTCGCGCTGCAGGGACCAACTTTTGAAACGCCGGCGGAATACGGAATGATTCGCGCCATCGGCGGCGATGCTGTCGGGATGAGCACTGTGCCCGAAGTAATTGTCGCAAAACATCAGGGAATGGAGTGTTTCGGGATTTCCATCATCACCGATGTGGGTGGCCCGGACATCGCCTTCACCGTTTCCCACGAAGAAGTCTTGGCAGCTGCAGATAAAGCAATGCCGAATGTCATTAAAATTGTAAAAGGTGTGGTGAAAAATTATAACTCCTAAATTACATTTCCGCAAAAAATAAAAAAAATGCCCTTTTAGCGGCATTTTTTTTCGTTTTGGATCGTGCTGTTATTTCACACGCACATAAATATGCCTGATGTTTTTTACGCCGGTTTCTCTTTCGTCGATTTCAATTTTACCGATGCTTTTAATTAAAGGTAATAGCTTTGGAAAACCGAAATTTCGCGGATCGAAATCCGGTTTCTTTTTAATGATGAAACTTCCGAGGTTTCCAAGAAAAGTCCAGCCATCTTCATCGCCCAAATCATTGATGCTTTCCGTAATGAGCTTGATATTCCGCGAATCTACTTTGCTTAAAGGTTCTTTTTTGCGCTTGGTTTTCTCGGGCTTAATTGTGGCAATATTTTCAGATTCCTTTTCAGAATCTTCGGTATCATTTAAAATTTCAAGGTAAATAAATTTATCACAGGCAGAAATAAACGGCTTCGGCGTCTTTTTTTCACCAAATCCCATGACCATCATTCCGGCTTCACGAAGTCGTGTGGCAAGACGTGTAAAATCGCTGTCGCTGGAAACAATGCAGAAACCGGTAACTTTTTCAGAATATAAAATATCCATCGCATCGATTATTAATGCGCTGTCGCTTGAATTTTTTCCCGTCGTGTAGCTGTATTGCTGTATCGGCGTAATAGCGTTTTCAAGCAGCACATTTTTCCAGCCGGAAACCGTGGGTTTGGTCCAGTCGGCATAAATTCTTTTGATGGTGGGCGTGCCACTGCGCGAAATTTCTTCCAGCATTTCCTTCACATTTTTGTACGGAACATTATCTGCATCGATGAGCACTGCTAATTTATCGTCGTTCATATTTTTTTTTGAATTAAATTTTTGTCACTTTCTTCAAATTTACGGCATTTATCCGAAGGTTTGCGAAATGGTGAAAATCTAAAGTGCATTTCCTAATTTTGCTGCGTGCAAACCGACCGAAAAATTATTCATGTCGATATGGACGCGTTTTATGCGTCTGTAGAGCAACATGATTTCCCCGAACTGAAAGGAAAACCACTCGTGGTCGGTGGCGGCATGTACGGCGTAGTGGCAGCGGCGAGTTATGAAGCACGGAAATATGGAATCCGTTCTGCGATGCCGGGAAAAATTGCTTTGGAAAAATGCCCGCATTTGATTGTGGTGAAACCGCGTTTCGCGCGGTACAAAGAAATTTCGCAGCAAATTCGGGCAATTTTTTATGAATTTACCGATTTGGTGGAACCGCTTTCCTTGGATGAAGCTTATCTGGACGTGACCGAAAACAAAAAAAACGTCGATTCTGCTCAGGAAATTGCCAGAGAAATCCGGAAAAGAATTTTCGAAGAAACGGGATTGACTGCTTCTGCCGGAATTTCGGTGAATAAATTTTTAGCAAAAGTCGCCTCAGATTACCGAAAACCGAACGGCCAGAAAACCATTCATCCGAGCCAAATTCTTCAGTTTATGGAAGAATTGCCGATTGAAAAATTCTACGGAATCGGAAAAGTTACCGCCAATAAAATGCATGAACTGCACATTTTCAAAGGTTTACATCTGAAAGAAAAATCTTTGGAAGAGCTTGTGCGGCTTTTCGGAAAATCCGGCGCTTATTATTATAATGTGGTGCGCGGAATTCATCACAGCGAAGTGAAAGCGCACCGCATCCAGAAAAGTGTGGGCGTGGAAGAAACTTTTTGGGAAAATCTGCTCGATGAGGAGGAAGTTTTCAAGCAGCTGGAAATCATCAGCGAAGATCTGAACAAGCGGCTTCTGACGAAAGAAATTAAAGGAAAATCTTTGACCTTAAAAATTAAATACAAAGATTTCACCGTGTACACACGTAGTAAGACGCAGGAAGAATATTTCGGAAACGAAAAAAACCTCTTCGAAACGGCGAAAAAATTGTGGGAACTTCGTCCGTTCGATAAACCGGTGCGTTTGCTCGGCCTGTCACTTTCCAACCTCAACACACAGGCAAAAAAGCAGGTTTCGGTACAGCTGAAAATTCCGTTTGAGGAATTTGAATAATTTAAACCTAATTATTTTCCGGCTTTAAAATTCGCGAAGCGAGCTAAAACGGAAAAATTTGCCGAAATTAGAGGAAATTTTCTTTTTCACATTATTAAACTTTAATTCATGATGAATCCTACGATGATTCAGTTTTTCCATTGGTATTCCGATGGCAACGCTCAGCTTTTTGACCAGATCAAAGATTGCACTGCTTATTTAAAAGAACTGGGAATCAGCGCCGTGTGGTTTCCACCGGCATACAAAGCTGCGGGCGGCGGATATTCGGTAGGTTACGATCCGTACGATCTTTTTGATCTCGGCGAATTTGATCAAAAAGGCACCATTCCGACAAAATATGGCACCAAAGAAGAATATTTAAATGCCTGTAAAACGCTGGAGTCAAATGAGATTTCGGTGTATGTGGATATTGTTTTGAATCATAAAGCCGGCGGTGATGAAATGGAAAAATTTCATGTCATTAAAGTAAATCCGGAAAACCGGCTGGAAGATATTTCGGAACCTTTTGAAATTGAATCGTATACCAAATTTACTTTTCCGGGCAGAGGCAATACATATTCTGATTTTGAGTGGAATTTTCAATGTTTTTCCGGAGTTGATTATGCTGAAGGTCAGGAAGACGGCATTTTCCGCATTATCAGCGAGTACTGCGACGGTTGGGAAGAAATGATTTCCGACGAAAAAGGAAACTACGATTATTTGATGTACAATGACATCGAACACCGAAATCCCTTCGTACGCGAAGAGCTGAATAACTGGGCGAAATGGTATCATGATCAAGTTCAGTTTGATGGGGTGCGCCTGGATGCGGTGAAACACCAGTCGCCGGAATTTTATCAGGAATGGCTTTATAATTTACGCGCAAATACCGGCAAAAATATTTTTGCCGTGGGCGAATATTGGGCGCCCGGAGAATTATCGCTTCTGGAAAAGTATATTGAAGCAACGGCCGGTTCCATGAGCCTTTTCGATTCGTCGTTACAGCAAAATTTTCACATCGCATCGCTTTCCGGGTCGGAGTATGATTTACGTACTATTTTCGACGAAACACTAACTTCTGCAAATCCACTTTTGTCGGTAACTTTGGTGGATAATCACGATACGCAACCGCTTCAGGAACTGGAAGCGCCGGTGGAAAAATGGTTTAAACCGCTCGCCTACGCTTTAATTTTACTTCGGCAGGATGGTTATCCGTGCATTTTTTATCCTGATTTATTTGGTGCACATTACATTGACAAAGATAAAGAAGGCAACGACCAGGAAATTTTCCTGGATAAGGTGGAGAAAATTGAGGAATTGCTGAAAGCCCGACAATTGTTCGCTTATGGAATTCAGCGCGATTATTTTGAAGATGCCAACTGTCTCGGCTGGATTCGCGAAGGTGATGAAGAGCACGCCGGCTGCGCCGTGGTTTTGAGCAATAAAGATGCCTACGAAAAACCGATGGAAATGGGAATTCAATATGCAGGGCAAAATTTCTACGATTATTTGGGCTGGTTTGAGGAAAAAATTACCATTGATGAAAAAGGCTGGGGAAATTTCCCGGTTCCCGCCGGAAATGTTTCGGTTTGGGTTCCTGAATAAAATGGTCTAATAGCAGGTAAAAAATTTTAATACTTCATTAACACACATTCTTTTTCTTAGCCAGTATATTTGCGTAAACGAAAAAATAAAATATGGGCGATACCAATATAAAAGCTTTTGGAACGGCATCGAAGGATGAGGATTTAAAAGAAATGCACATCGAGCGGCGGGAAGTTTTACCTACCGACATCGAAATTGAAATTATGTACTGCGGCGTGTGCCACAGCGATTTGCACACTGCCAGAAACGATTGGGGCGGCACGAAATATCCCGCAGTTCCGGGACATGAAATAATCGGAAAAATTACAAAGATCGGTGCCGAAGTCACCAAATTTCAAGTCGGTGATTTAGCCGGCGTTGGCTGTCTGGTAGATTCCTGCCGCGAATGTGAAAGCTGCAAACAGGATTTGGAACAATATTGCCTGAACGGTTCCACCGGAACTTATAACGGTCACGACAAACATTTAAACCAACAAACTTTCGGTGGTTATTCCGAAAAAGTGGTGGTTGATGAAGCTTTTGTTTTGAAAATTCCGCAAAATTTAGATTTAAAAGCCGTTGCACCACTTTTGTGCGCGGGAATTACAACCTGGTCGCCACTTAAGCACTGGAACGTAAAAGAAGGTAGCAAAGTTGCAGTCGTAGGTTTAGGCGGTTTGGGGCACATGGCGATAAAACTTGCCAAAGGTTTAGGTGCTGAAGTGACTTTAATTTCCCGCAGTCCGGATAAAATTCAGGACGGATTGGATTTAGGCGCTGATGCCGTGGTGATTTCCACCTACGAAAATGAAATGAAGGCCGCCCAGGGAAAATTCGATTTGATTATTGATACTGTGCCTTACGATCATGATATCAACCCATATATTTCTACTTTAAATATTAGCGGAACTTTAGTTTTGGTCGGTTATATCGGGAAAATGGAAGAAGCACTGTTTACTCCACCCGTGGTTTTAGGCAGAAGATCGGTCGCCGGCTCACTGATTGGCGGCATTAAAGAAACCCAGGAAATGCTGGATTTCTGCGGTGAACACAACATTCTACCGGAAATTGAAATGATTAAAATGCAGGACATTAACGAAGCGTACGAACGCATGCTGAAAAGCGATGTTCACTACCGATTTGTCATTGATATGGCGTCCCTGAAAAATTAACAGCTTTTGGGAAAACGAAAAAATCCGGTCATTTGAGGCCGGATTTTTTATTTATTTTACGAGAACTTTTCTCGCTGTTGTTTGAGTACCGTCTATTGGTTCTGTGATTTTTAGCTTTAAAATATCGGCTACAATCGGGTACACATTTACATTTTTAAATTCACCAATTTTTTTATCGGTTTTAAAAGCCGGACCGTCCGCAATAAAAACGGCTTTCATTTCCGGCACTTTATACGGATTGTAACCGTGCTTTCCGGTGGAAGTTGTTTTGCCTTCTTCCAGAAATATTTTCGGAGCATTTGGCATCAAAACTAGATCACCAATCCGGCCGTAGCGGTCTTCTTTGGTTGAAAAGTTTAGCTTGCGCGGAATTCTTTTAGTTAAATAAACCTCGTAATCCGGTGTTTTATTTTTGTTTAATTCACGGTAAACCGAGTTTATTTCGCTTTTATTTTTAACTACAATTCGAAGCAAAGTTTGTGCATTGTAAAAATCAAACCGGTTTTTGTCTAATAAAATTTCCGGTATTTTCAGTGGATTTTCACGATCTACTGAAATCATTCCGTGATCAGAAACAAAAATAAAGTTCACATTTTTTAGGCCTAAATCGTCCACTTTCTTCACCAAACTTCCCACCGCATCGTCCACGAGTTTTACCGCCTGTGCTGTTTCTGCACTTTCCGGCCCGAAATGATGGCCTTTCGAATCCACTTCCGGGAAATATAAGCTGATGAAATGCGGTCTTTTATCCATCGGGAGTTTCAACCAGTTCACTACTTTTTCCACTTTTTCTTCGGGTGAAAATTTTTCGTGGTAATGGTAATAATAAGTTGGTCTCGCTCCGCCGGCATCACTTGCTGCACCCACCCACATCATGGAAGCTGAAACTACATCTTGCTTTTCGGCCAAACTCCAAAGCGGTGTTCCGCCGTACCAGGAACCGCTTTCAGCATCTTCTTGTTTGCTCATGGCGTACGATTTCTGCCGCTTATAATCGTAAAAATAATTGTCGATCAAACCGTGGTGCGAGGGATACAAACCGGTGATTAAGCTCCAGTGGTTCGGGAAAGTTATGGTTGGAAAACTCGGAATCATCGCAGTTGCGGAAACGCCATTTTCAGCCATTTTCTGAAGGTTTTTTGCCTGAAATTTCTCTACATAATCCGCACGGAAACCATCGGTTGAAATCAAAATAACATATGGTTTTTGCTGCGCTTCGGGAGAATTGAAACGGTTGGCGACAACCACCTGTGCGGTATCAGCCTGGGAATAGGCAAAACCGAAAAAAAGGGCAAAACAGAGCCGAAAAAATTTATTCATAATGAATTTAAAAAAATATAAAAAGTTTAATTGAAAAATTTAAAATGGAAATTTTGGTCATTAAAAAGCCAAATTTTTAGAAAAAATCTGGCTAGTTATCGTCTATAAAATTGCTTGAAGTTCAGTAAGCACTTTTTCAGTTTCGCGCTGAAGTTCCTCAAAACCGTCATTATTAAAAATAACAAAATCTGCCATTTTCACCTTATCTTTTTCGGGCATCTGGCGCAGCATGATGGATTCTACTTCGCGGTACGTTTTGTCGTCGCGGTCCATCACTCTTTTCAATCTGCAGTTGTCGTCCGCCGTTATCAAAATGGATTTGAAGCAGTCTTCATTTAATTTCAGTTCAAATAAAAGCGCAGTTTCCTTAAACACCAGATTTTTTGACTGCTGTTTTACCCAATTTTCGAAATTTAACTTTACGGCCGGATGAATGAGGGAGTTCAATTTTAAAAGCAAATCAGGATCATTAAAAACGAGATTTGCAACAAATTTCCGGTCGTATAAACCCTCCTGATTATAGGCTTTTTCACCTAAAAGCTCAGTGATTTTTCCGCGCAATTGCGCATCTTCATTGACAATTGTTTTAGCGCGCACATCCGAATAATAGACAGGAAATCCCGCTTCTTCGATAAATTTGGACACAGTAGATTTCCCGGAACCGATTCCGCCGGTTACGCCGATAATTTTCGTCTTTTCCCCGGGCTCAGGTTCAGCTTCTTCTTCTATCATAATTTTTTTTAAATTTTTAATGTTTTAATAGCCAAAAACTTCGTTCATAGAGAAGGTTTCGTCTAAACGGATGCCTTTTTCAGTCATTTTAAGGCTGGCGAGTTCGTTGTGAGCGTCGTGCTCGAAAAATAAAAGGTATTCGTTATCCACGCATTGCTTCAAAAACTTTGCCTTTTCTTCCATGGTCAAAAGCGGCCGCGTGTCATATCCCATCACATAAACCTGCGGAATATGTCCCACGGTCGGAATTAAATCTGCCGCGAAAACCACCGTTTTTTCTTGATATTGAATGACCGGCAGCATTTGTTTTTCGGTATGACCGTCGACGAAAATCACATTCATTTTTAAATCCGGTGCAAAACCGTAATTTCCGGTTTGTGGTGTCGGTAAAAACTGAAGCTGACCGCTTTCCTGCATCGGTAAAATATTTTCTTTAAGGAAACTTGCCTTTTCACGCGGATTCGGTTCTGTTGCCCATTTCCAGTGTTCTTCGTTCGTCCAGAAATTGGCATTTTTAAAAGCCGGACGATAGCCAGTTTTCTCATCATTCCACTCTATCGCGCCGCCGCAATGGTCGAAATGTAGGTGCGTAAGGAAAACATCGGTAATATCTTCTCTTACAAAACCATATTTCTTCAGGTTTTTATCCAAATTATCATCGCCCCAAAGCGAGTAATGACCAAAGAATTTTTCGTCCTGTTTATTACCCAAGCCACAATCGATGAGGATGAGTTTTTTACCGTCTTCCACCAAAAGTGAGCGGGTACCGAGCTCAATTAAATTATTTTCGTCCGCCGGATTTGTACGCTGCCAAAGGCTTTTCGGAACCACGCCAAACATAGCTCCTCCGTCTAATTTAAATTTTCCGCACTGGATTGGATAGAGTTTCATAAAACAATAGGTTTATTTTTATCTGTTTTTGAGACAAATTTCAATTCATACAAAATAACAATTTTATCTTTGAATGGGCTAAAACAGTTCATCCGGCCTACGCGGTACAGCAATCTGCAGATGTTTATAAGCTTTTTCAGTGACTTCGCGGCCGCGGGGCGTTCTGATGATGAATCCTTCCTGAATTAAAAATGGTTCATAAACCTCTTCCAATGTTTCCGGATTTTCCCCAATGGAAGTTGCTAAAGCAGAAATTCCTACCGGTTTGCCACGGAAATTTTCAATCATCACGCGCATAATCCGGTTGTCCATATCATCAAGACCGAATTCATCAACATTTAAGGAGTTTAAAGCAAATTTTGTAATCTCAATGTCAATTTCTCCGTTACCTTTTATTTCAGCAAAATCACGCACGCGTCGCAAAAGTGCATTTGCAATTCTCGGTGTTCCGCGACTTCTGCGCGCAATTTCCAACGCGGCGTCTTCGTAAATTTTTACATCTAAAACCCGCGCGCTGCGCTGGATAATCATCGACAAAAGTTCGATGGTATAATATTCTAGGCGCGACTGGATTCCAAATCTGGCGAGCATGGGTTTTGTCAGCATTCCGCTTCTCGTTGTGGCTCCCACCAATGTAAACGGATTTAAACCGATCTGCACACTGCGCGCGTTTGGGCCGCTTTCCAACATAATATCGATTTTGTAATCTTCCATTGCGGAATACAGATATTCTTCTACAATAGGAGAAAGCCGATGAATTTCATCAATAAAAAGCACATCATTTTCCTCCAGATTCGTTAGCAAACCTGCCAAACTTCCGGGCTTGTCCAAAACCGGCCCCGAAGTTATTTTGCAACCAACGCCCAATTCATTCGCAATAATATGTGCTAAAGTGGTTTTTCCCAAACCCGGCGGACCGTGCAACAGTACGTGATCCAGGGCGCCGCCACGGTTTTTTGCCGCAGCAACAAATACTTCCAAATTATCCAAAGTTTTGCGCTGACCCGCAAAATCCTGAAAGCTCTGCGGGCGGATTTTTTCCTCTAACATCAACTCATCCGCGGAGAAATTCTCCTGATCCGGATGCAAAAAATCGGGCATTTTTATAAAATTTATCCAAAGATATAAAATTTTAAAAGGGAATTTTTTCCATCTTTTTTAAATTCAAAGATTTCCTGAGATATTTTTTCGGCCTTAAAACGGCATTTTTTTCAAAAAAATCAAAAAAGTTTCGCTTTCTAAATTCGTAATTTTGCGCCAATGATTTCAACACCACAAAAGCAAAGAGTTGCTTTATCAGCTTATTTCCTGTTATCGGGAATGTGTTTTTCGACCTGGGCGTCGCGAATTCCCACCATCAAAGATCAATTTAACCTCAGCGAAAGCGATTTGGGAAACCTGCTGATGATCATGCCAGCAAGCGCAATTATCGGCATTCCACTTTCGGGTTGGCTTGTCGCAAAATATGACAGCCAAATTCCATTACAGTTCGCGAGCATACTTTTTCTGCTTTCTCTATTTTCAATCGGTTGGGGAATTTCGCTGTTTGCGCTGGTCGTTTCTTTGGTTTTATTTTCAATAGCTCTGCGCGTTATCAATGTGGCGATAAACACGCAGTCGCTTTCAATTCAGGAAAAATTTGAAAAAAAAATCATGGGGAAATTCCACGGCGTCTGGAGTATCGGCGGAATTTTAGGTGTGCTATTTTCCACGCTGATGATCAAATTTGAAGTTTCCATTTTTTGGCACTTTTTAGCGGTAATTTCTCTCGGATTGCTTATTGTCATTAGCATGTATCCTTTTCTGATTAAAAATGACAAAGCAAAAACCAGCAATCCGTTCCGGTTCCAGAAACCCAGCAAATATATTTCACTATTAGGATTCATGGTTTTTTTCGCGGCGATCTGCGAAGGCGGAATGTACGACTGGAACGGCGTTTACCTGCAGGAAATCGTCCATCAGGAAGTTTTCACCTATGGCTATTTGCTTTTCATGGTTTGTATGACGATTTCGCGGCTCACCATCGATAATCTGATGGGAAGATTTGGTATGCAAAAACTCTACATCACCAGCTCGGTTTTAATTACAGGCGGCGTACTTCTCGCCACCATTTTTCCTTATTTGTTGCCCGTTTTAATTGGGTTTTGCATGGTAGGTTTTGGCGTTTCGGGGCTTTATCCGATGACTTTTATTTTGGCCGGAAAAGCAAAAAAATATTCGGTGCCAATTGTAATTTCAATTATCAGCACCTATTCTACCGTCGGGATGTTTTTGGGACCGCCGATTATTGGTTATCTTGCAAGTGCTTTCGGACTTCAAAGAGCCTTTATCGCCTTTATTGTCGCCGGCGTAATGTTTATTCCGCTTTCGAAAATGGTCTTTCACCATTTAAAAAAGACAGCATAAATATTTAGAATTAAATTTTTTCCGCTCTAAAACGCCTTTTTTTTTGAAATTTTAAACTGCATTTATGAAATTGATCGGTCCTTTTAAACAAATTGTAACGCTTGCAAACCTGCCGCTTCGCGGAAAACTTTCTGATGAGCAGCTGGAAATTATTCCTGATGGCGGAATTTTGGTTAAAGACGGAACGATTTTAAAAACCGGAAATTTCTCCGCTTTAAAGGCCGAATTTTCTGAAATTGAAATTGAGGAAATTAAAGGCGAACAGGTCTGTTTGCCAGCGTTTACAGATTCTCACACGCATATTTGCTTCGGTGGAAACCGTGCGAACGATTTTGCTTTGCGAAATGCCGGAAAAACTTATCTCGAAATTGCGGAAAGCGGCGGCGGAATCTGGAGTTCGGTTTTACATACCAGAAAAGCGACCGAAGACGAGCTTTTGCAAACAGTTTTAGAAAGAATAAATTTTTTAATCGCGCTCGGAATTACAACAATTGAAATAAAATCCGGTTATGGTTTGGATGTTGAAAATGAGCTGAAAATGCTGCGCGTCATCAAAAAAGCGCAGAGTTTTACGAAAGCGACTTTAGTTCCGACCTGTCTTTCCGCACATTTAAAACCAAAAGATTTTACCGGAAGTTCTGAAGAATATTTAGAATATATTATTGATGAAATTTTGCCCAAGATAAAAGCAGAAAATCTTGCCAAAAGAGTCGATATTTTTATAGAAAAATCAGCTTTTTTACCCGAAGAAAGCCGGAATTTTTTGCTAAAAGCTAAAGAAATTGGTTTCGAAATAACGGTTCACGCGGATCAATTCACTTCCGGAAGTTCGCGAATCGCGGTGGAAGTCGGCGCGAAATCTGCCGACCATTTGGAAGCTACGATTGATGAAGATATTGAGTTTTTAGCAAAATCAAACACTGTAGCCACCGCGCTGCCAGGTGCAAGTTTGGGTTTAGGCGAGAAATTTACGCCCGCCCGGAAAATTCTGGATGCCGGTGGAATTCTTGCCATCGCTTCCGACTGGAATCCGGGTTCTGCGCCAATGGGAAATCTGATTACACAAGCATCGATTTTAGCGACTTTCGAAAAATTATCGACGGCAGAAGTTTTAGCCGGAATAACTTTTCGCTCAGCTTTTGCTTTAAATCTCGAAGACCGCGGAATTTTGGAAAACGGAAAAAAAGCCGATTTTATCACCTTTAAAACAGATAATTTTCAGAATATCCTTTACCATCAGGGAAGTTTGAAAGCCGAACATATTTTCATAGACGGAGAAAAAGTTTAAAAAAATCTTTATCTTTAAAACCATAAATTTTTGATTAATGAGCAACTTAGATATGTGGGAAGTTTTCATCCAGACAAAACCCGGACTTTCCCATAAACACGCAGGAATCGTGCAGGCAGCAACAGCAGAAATGGCGCTGCAAGCCGCACGCGACGTGTACACCCGCAGAATGGAAGGAACTTCAATTTGGGTGGTTCCGAGCAAATATTTGGTGACTTCGGAAGGTGTGGATAAAGAAGCGTTTTTCGATCCGGCAGACGATAAACTCTATCGCCACCCAACTTTCTACGAAATCCCGAATGATGTGAAAAACATGTAAAACCGCGATATGCAATAGGCAATAAGCACTACGCTTATAGCTTAAAGCTTATAGCCTAAAGCTTCAAATAAATGAATCCACTTTTTAATTATACTTTAAAATTAGCTGATGATACTTTGATTTTTGGTCAAAGGCTGGGCGAACTTTGTGGTCAGGGACCGTATCTGGAAGAAGATATTGCGCTGACGAACATCGCGCTGGACTATCTGGGCCAAAGCAATAATTTCTATAAATACGCGGCGCAAATTCAGGGTGAAGGAAAATCGGAAGATGATCTGGCTTTTCTTCGTTTGGAAAAAGAATATCTGAACTGCCAGCTTTCGGAACTTCCGAACGGCGATTACGCAAATACGCTGCTAAAAGTGTATTTTTTTGCGGTTTACCAAAAAATTCTTTACACAGAATTAATGAAAAGCAGCGATGAACAACTCGCCGCAATCGCTGAAAAATCGCTGAAAGAAGTAAAATATCACTATACGCACACTTCAACATGGATAAAAATGTTCGCGGGCGGAACGGAGGAAAGTAAAACCCGACTGCGAAATGCGGTTGAAAATTTATGGGAATACACCGGCGGAATGTTCGCGGAAACGCCGGGTGAAGAAGATTTAGCAAAATTGGACATCGTGCCGAATTCAAAAAATCTGCTCGAAAAGTGGTCAAAAAATATTTCTGAAGATTTCCAGACTTTTGGTTTACAAATTCCGGAAAGTGATTTTATGCAAAAAGGTTCCAGAACCGGTTATCACACGGAATATTTCGGATTTATTTTGTGCGAACTGCAGTATATGCAAAGAACGTATCCGAACTGCGCGTGGTAAATCCAATTTGAAAATTTGGTAATGTGCTGATTTCAGAATTAAAAAATTTCTCCATCATCAAATTACCAAATCGACACATTTTCAAATTACCAAATTGACACATTCTCAAATTCATAGTTTATTTTGAACCGACTTTTTGAACTTCTTTCCCAAATTCCTGATCCCGAAATTCCCGTCATCAATATTGTTGAATTAGGAATTGTGCGGGAAGCTGAAATGATTTCTGAAAACGAAGCCGAAATTATAATTACACCGACTTATTCGGCGTGTCCGGCGATGTTTAATATCGAAGAGGACATCATTAAACTTTTTAAAGAAAGCGGAATTTTAGCCAAAATAACTACCAAAATTTCTCCGGTCTGGACGACAGACTGGATTACCGATGAAGCACGCGAAAAACTCCGCGCGTACGGAATTACACCACCGGAAAAAGGAAATCACGAAGATCATCTGAACATTCCGAAAAAATGTCCGCGCTGCGGTTCGGAAAATACGAAGCAAATCAGCCGCTTCGGTTCTACACTTTGCAAAGCCAGCTATCAGTGCAACGATTGCCTGGAACCTTTCGATTATTTTAAATGTCACTGACGATGTGGTGATGTGCTAAATTGATGTTTAAAAAGACAGTATTCAAAGCATTATTTTAAATGTAATTAAACCATTATCTTTGTTAAAATCCGATTAATATTGGAAAAATAAACACATTACCACATTAGCAAATCAACACCTCAAAATATGTACAACCAACTCGAAATAGAATCTCACCTCGACGGGAAACTGCAGATCGCGTATCTGAATGACGAAAAAACTTATAACAGTTTAAATAAAACTTTGCTCGCAGAGCTCCGAAAATTTGTTCACGACGGCAGCCGCGATGAAAATGTGCGCTGTCTGGCGATTTCTGGACGTGGAAAAGCCTTCTGTTCCGGTCAGAATTTAAAAGACGCCATGTCATTAGGCGATGCTGACGAAGAAAGAGTCATTCAGCGCATGGTTATTGATTTTTATAATCCGTTGGTTAAAGAAATTGCAAACGCCAGAAAACCTGTAATTTCTTTGGTAAATGGTCCCGCAGTGGGAGCCGGGGCAATGTTGGCTTTGATTTGTGATTTCACTTTAGCCACAGTATCGTCGTATTTTTCTCAGGCTTTTGTAAACATCGGATTAATTCCGGACACCGGTGGAACGTATTGGCTGCCGAAACTTTTGGGAAGACAGCAGGCCAATTATCTGGCTTTTACGGGCAAAAAATTATCGGCTAAAGAGGCAAAAAATCTCGGTTTAATCGCCGATGTTTTTGAAGATGAAAACTTCCTTGAAAATTCAATGGCAATTCTGGAACAAATTTCAAATTCACCAACAAAAGCCATTTCATTAACAAAAAAAGCCTTTAACGAATCTTACGACAACACGCTGACTCAGCAACTTGACATTGAAGGAATTTTGCAGCAGGAAGCCGCAGAATCCGCAGATTTTATGGAAGGCGTGAGCGCATTTTTAGAAAAAAGAAAACCGGAATATAAGGGAAAATAGACAAAAGATGCAAGAACCAAGAACCAAGAAGCGCGAGAAATCTCAAATCTCAAATCTCGAATCTCAAATCTCCAAAGTAGGAATCATCGGTTCGGGGACCATGGGAATTGGCATTGCGCAGGTTGCGGCGACTTCCGGATGCCAAGTTTTTTTGTATGACGCCAACATTGCCCAAACCGAAAAATCTTTAGAAAACTTGCAAAAAGTTTTAGCCAGATTAGTTGAGAAACAAAAAATTACGCCAGAAAGCAGCGAAAATATTTTCAGGAAAATAAAACCTTGCACGGAACTTTCGGATTTTAAAAATTGCGATTTGGTCATTGAAGCGATTATTGAAAATAAAGAAATCAAGACCAAAGTTTTCCAGCAACTGGAAGAAATTGTGTCTGAAAAATGTATTATTTCGAGCAATACGTCATCAATTTCAATTACATCACTTTCTTCAGAATTAAAAAATCCGGCCCGTTTTATCGGAATTCATTTTTTTAATCCAGCGCCGCTGATGCCTTTGGTAGAAGTTATTCCCGGACTTTTAACCGAAGAAAATTTGGCGCAGGAAATTTATGTTTTGATGGAAAGTTGGGGTAAAATTCTTGTCATTGCGAAAGATGTTCCGGGTTTTATTGTCAACCGCATTGCGCGTCCGTTTTACGGCGAAGCTTTACGGATTGTTGAAGAAAATATCGCCACCGTGGAGCAGGTTGATGAAGCCATGCGAAGTTTGGGAAATTTCAAAATGGGACCTTTTGAACTCATGGATTTAATCGGAATTGACATCAATTTTTCAGTTACCAAAACAGTTTATGCCGATTATTTCTTCGATCCGAAATATAAACCGAGTTTGCTTCAACAAAGAATGGCAGAAGCGAAATTGCTGGGTAGAAAAACCGGAAAAGGATTTTATGATTATTCGGAAAAGACGCACGATGCAAGGACCAAGAGCCAAGAAATAAAAGATGTTGAGCAAAATTCAGAAAAAACTGTCGAATTGCACCGAAAAATTTTCATGCGAATTATTTCCATGCTGGTGAATGAAGCGGTGGAAGCCAAAAGACTCGGCATTGCAAATGATGAAGATCTTGAACTCGCCATGCAAAAAGGCGTAAATTACCCGAAAGGGTTGCTCGCGTGGGGAAAAGAAATTGGTTACCAGAAAATCTCGGAAACCTTGCAAAATCTTTACAGCGAATATCAGGAAGAAAGGTACAGACAAAGTCCGCTTCTTAAAAAGATGTCATTAAAATTCTACTAAAAGCTTAAAAATATGACTAAAAGAAAAATAGCTGGAGCATTCTGTGGCTCGATCGTATTCTCAGCTCTTTTAATTTTATTGAATTGGCAGATTGATCCCGAAAAATTCGAAATCGGCAACTACTGGTTTAAACCCATTTCACAAGGAATCATTATGTTTTTTGTTTTATTGTTACCTACGGCTATCCAGAATATAACCTGGAAAGAATTTTACCAAAATTTCTCAAAGTTCATTAAAAGTAGTCCGAGTAAAAACGTATAAAAAATATGCTGCTTTAAGCCCATTTTTTTCAAAGATTCAAATTAGCAGATTTTCACATTCCCAAATTATCAAAATACCCAATGACGCCACACGAACTCGCGCAATATATGCTGAACCAGGATGAATTCTCAAAATGGATGGGAATAAAACTTATCGAAATCCGCGAAAAATATTGCAAAATAGAAATGCCGGTGAAAAAAGAAATGATTAACGGCTTAAAAACCGTTCATGGCGGCGTAACTTTTTCGCTTGCGGATTCCGCGCTTGCTTTTTCCAGCAACAATACCAATGACGCGTCGGTTGCATTGCATTGCGCGATGAATTTTACCAAAGCTGCGAAACTCGGTGATATTTTAACGGCTGAAAGCACCTTAATTTCCGAAACACGAAAAACCGGAATTTATGACATTTCGATAAAAAACCAGGACGAAATTCTGGTCGCGAGTTTCCGCGGGACGGTTTATAAAATTAATAAAAAAGTCACCGATTTATAGCGCACACCGCAACCCGACTTGAGCGGAGCTCTTTTTGCGGAGCGGAGCAAAAAAGCGGGAGCGGAAGGCGGAAAAGTTGCCCAAAAAAAATTTGCCGCTAAAACACCCAATTTTTCTAAACTTCAAAAACTATTTTGAAGTTTTTTTTATTTCCATGTAACAAATTTGCGATCTTCGTTGTCTTACCTATAGAAACTAAACTATGACTCACACGATTTTTAAAGAAACGGTTTTCTGTCTCAAAGATGAGATGTACCGTTTTGCGAAAAGATTTGTGGTCAGCAGTGACGAGGCCGAGGATGTTGTGCAGGATCTGATGCTGAAATTCTGGCAGAAAAAAGAAGAACTCGGCAGTTTTGGAAATCTGAAATCCTATGTAATGAAGTCGGTAAAAAATGAATGCCTGAACCGACTGAAACATGAAGATGTGAAACTGGGTTTCGCGGGTTTTCAGCAGCACCGAAGCGAGATTTACCACGTGGAAGCGAATAATTTGAAAGACCAGATCATCGGTTTCATTAACCAATTACCGGAAAAGCAAAAAGCCGTGATTCACCTGAAAGATGTAGAAGATTTTGATGTGGCGGAAATTGCAGAAATCCTGGAAATGGAAGCCAATGCAGTTCGTGTAAATCTGATGCGCGCACGGCAGAAAGTGAAGGAGCAGATTGAAAAACTGATGGCTTTCGAAAACAGAATGATCGAAAATTTATAAAACTTTTTAAGATGGAAAAGAGCAAATCTCAAGATAAATATACCGAAATAACCAAAGAAATCCGGGAAGAGAAAATGAACTGGAGCTTCGAAGAATTTTTGGGAAAAGCCAATGAAGAGGAAAAAGTAATTCCGCGAAAAAAGGTCCAAAAAGGCGGTTATTTTCCTAAAAATTTCTGGATGGCGGCGAGCGTAATTTTTCTGCTCTCAATCGGCATTTTTTTCAAATTTGGCAATAACAATTCCGTGAAAGACCAGGATATTTTGGTGAAAAATGAGATTTTAAAGAATAAAGACAACTTTCAGCAGGAATCTAATTTCGCGGTGAATGCGGTAAATGACAGCGTGGAAGTTAGAAAAGACAGCATTATTTCCGATTCCAGCAGAACGGTAGAACAGTCGCCGGATGTAGATATTATGGAAAAAATATTACCGCGCCGCGGCAGAATCAGAAAAGACTTGAAACCGCGCTTCGCCGCAATTTCATCGGAAATTTCCGATCATAAAAAAAACACAGAAAAGCCTGAATACGAATCGAATTACGTAATTATTAACGGCCAGAAAATAGAAAATGAACAGGAAGCGATTGACTTGACGAAGTATTCCTTCCGGATTTTGTCTGAAAATGTTTCGAAAACCGTGGCGCAAACCGACGTCATCACCACAATTAGCGACGATTACTAAAATTTGAAATAACCTTTAAAAATCTTAGGTGATTCTGTGAAATCTTAACAACAAAAAAATTGTACCCATGAAAAAACTTCTGTTAATATTCGCCCTTACTTTTTCGTATTTTTTCCAAATCAATGCGCAAAAAGATAAACTGGATCAGCTTTTTGAAAAATACCAGGAAGCCGACGGCGTAACATCAATAAAAATCGCCAAACCGATGTTCAACATGCTGAACAAGCTGAATATCGCGGATGATGAATTATCGCAGATCAAACCTTTGCTAAGCAAAATCAACAGTTTGAAAATTTTAATTCTGGAAAAACCTGAGCTTTCCACCAATTTGGCAAACCAAAACCAAATGGCTTTATTTCAAAAACTACAGACTGAAATAGGAACTTCATTGAAAAACATGAAATATGAGGAACTGATTACCGTAAACAGCAAAGACAACAAAATTAAATTTCTTTCCACCGATGCGGCGAACGGAGTTTTAGATGATCTTTTGCTCAGCATCAATTCCGACGGAAATACGGTTTTGATGATGCTGGATGGCAGAATTTCGATGGATGATGTGAATAAATTGGTAAATGAAGCGCAGAATTCAGTTCCAAAAAGTTCGGTAACCACGGAAAACATTAATTCAAACGGTGTAACGCAAGTGCGAAATGTGGAAAAATTTACAGGAATTTCGGTTTCCAGTGGAATAAAAGTAAATTTCACACAGGGAAATAATCAAACCGTGGTCGTAGAAACCAATCCGAACCTTCAGGAATATGTTTCTACGGAAGTTGTAAACGGAATTTTGGTGATTTCATTAAAGAATAAAGAAAACAAGAATCTGAACTTCAAAAAGCTGTTGGTTACAATAGAAGGGCCGCGTTTGTCTTCGGTAAAAGTAAATTCCGGTGCTTTTTTTACCACCGTAAATACAGTAAATGAAAATGATTTTAATGCTGAAGTCACGTCAGGCGCTAATCTTACCGCGAATTTAAATGTAAAAAATCATACCAAAGTTGACATCAATTCCGGCTCTTCGATGAGAATGGATTTGAAAACAAAATCTCTGGAATTTGAAGGAAGCAGCGGCTCGATGGCGACTATTGCGGGAACTGCGGAAACCACAGTTGTAAACCTTTCCAGCGCCGCCTCTTACAATGGCCAGAATTTAACTTCTAAAAACAGCGCAGCGCGCGCGTCATCCGGCGCAAGTCTTAAAATCAATGCTACAGAAAGCTTGAATGCGGCGGCAACTTCGGGCGCCTCCATTCGTTACGTCGGAAATCCTAAAATGACTGGCGGTGAGAAATCTTCAAGCGGCGGCAGTGTAAAATCTATAAACTAAAAACCATGAAAAAACTCTATTTTGTCCCCGTATTTTTTGTGATGCTGTTCGCGCTGCAGTCGTGTATGGTATCCTCCAGCCCGAACATGGCGTTTTTCGACAATCCTTATTACGATTACAAAGACGCGCGGTTTACAAGCGTGAATGTCCCGATGTTTCTGGCAAAACCAATGGTGAAAAAAGCTTTGCGCGAAGACGGTGAAAGTGAGGAACTCATTAGGCTCATCAAAAAAATTTCCGATATTAAAGTGATGACCATTGAAAACGGAAATCAGGAAATGGTGGCAGATTTTGCTAATTATCTGACGAAAAACAATTTCGAAGAATGGGTAACCGTGAAAAAAGACAACGAAACCATTAATTTTCAGGCGAAACAAAAAGGTGAGTCCATCCGCAAGCTTTTAATTACCGTTGCTTCTGGCAAAGAGCTGGTTTATGTAGACATTTCAGGAAAGTTCACTGCGGATGATATTTCCAAAATGATCAACTATTCGGAGAAAAATGAAATCCGAAACAAAATGGCAGATTAAATATTATTGTAGCAAGAGTGCTTTATTTTATTTAAATTTAGCGCATGAAATTCAGTAAAATCTTAATAAGCCTTTTTCTGTGCTTAGGTATTTTTTCAAAGGCGCAATTAGATTTAGAGCACTGGTTTCCGCCTGTTTACCAAAGTGGCAGCCTCTATAAACTTTCAGAATTTGCCATTTATCTTTCTACGGAAAAAGAAGAACCTTTTAAGGTAAACGTGTACAGCAATAATATCCTGCTGAAAACGGTGGAAATCAGCAAATCAAAGCCGTTCAGCTTCCAGATTGAGGATACAAGTATAATACTGGTTTCAACCGACCGGCGCGTAATGAAAGTTCTACAGGCCGGTATTCACCTGGCGGGTGAAAAGAGTTTTTACGCCAGTTTAAGGCTTGCAACGGGAAGAACCGTAACTTCCGCACCTATCGCTGATGTTTTATCTTCAAAAGGAAAATCCGGTTTGGGTAAAGACTTTTTCACCGTTATGGACCAGATTATCCTGTACGGCAACAACCCGAGTGGCATGAATTATTTTGCCTCGGTAATTGCCACTAAAGATAATACGCACGTAAAAGTTTCCGATTACGATAAAACCATTATATTTTCTGACGACCAAAAGCACGAAAATTTAGAATTTACCTTGCAGAAAGGTGAATCTTATATTATCGCAATGGATAAAAGTAAAAATAATCCGAGCGGTATTTTAGATGATAATGACCCGAATTTAATTGGCATGCGAATTACCACCGACCAGCCGGTGATTGTTTCCAATGGAAATTTCGCAAGTCAGAATATTGGTGCGGAAGGCCCGGGAAACATGAATCTTGATCAGGCGATGCCCATTACGAAAATCGGCAAAGAATATTTTATCGCTAATGGAATGACCAAAACCGAAGCCGGAATGGAAAAAGTGATCGTCTTCGCTACTAAGGATGGAACCAAAGTTTATTTTAATAACGAAACCGTACCCTACAAAACGCTCAATAAAGGGGAACATTTTATAAGTCCGACCCCAAACCGAATAAATACCTGGGTAGACGGCGGGCAGGAAGGTTTTCGAAACGATGAGCCACTAGATATTGCAACACGCGGCATGTTCATTCGTACATCGCAACCCGCTTACTTGTACCAATTGATTGGCGGCTATAATTTTATGGTGCGCGGTCCCGTTCCCGACAGAACAGACTTTACCAGCGGAATGCTTTTTTCTTACCCTCTCGATAAAGATTATTTGCCAGACCCGCGGCAAAATTTATCCAATACCATTCAGATTCCCAAGATTAATGAGCTGGGTGCAGTTTCCGTCGTTAACAACAAAGTAATCGTAAAAACGCCCAGCAATGCCTCGGTTATTTTTAATGGCGTTCCGGTTACTGATTTCTCGGATATTCTCGGAAAAGCGGGTTGGTCCTATTTTACCAGAATAAATTTAGGCGGTGATATCAGCGTAAATTCCAATAAAAGTTTGATGGTAGATACCGTTGGCGGTTATCGATATGCCGGCTATGGCGCAGGATATACTGGCTTTTCCAATGATCCTTTCATCATAAAAAACGGAAATTGCATTGAAGAAGGCGTTTTTTTATACCTCAATAATAATGATTTTGACGGTTTTCAATGGAAACGTGACGGCGTAAATATCGCGGGAGAAACCAACCCAACGATTATCCCAAAACTTCCGGGAAACTACTCCTGCGTGCTTTCGTATATGGATTTTACATTCACCACTACTCCTATCCGCGTGGATGCTTGCCCTTACACGGTGATCGAAAAAGATGAGGGGTTACAGTGCCTTTCTTTTACTGCAGATGCGTCTTTTTCGCCTCCGCGACCGAGAGACGTTGTGGTTTCCACGAAAATTCTAACTGAACCCTTACGCGGAAAAGCGCGAATCGTTGATGAAGTTTTATTCGTGGAAATTGACAAAGACTTTTCTGGTGAAAACAGGTTAGTTTATGAAATAAGAGGTGAAAGCGGCTTTTCGCAGACAGTAAAATTAAATTTTTCAATTTATCCACCGCCAAATGTTCAGCTTCAGGAATCCATTTTTCCGAAAGGTTTCCGCGGCAGCAGTTATGTTTATAACCTTGCGGAAGCAGTTATTTCAAATCCGGGAAATAACCGAATCCGCTATTTCCAAACGGAAGATGCAAATTCTTCAAGTGAAATAACCGGTTCTGTCATTAATAATTTCGCTACCACAAAAACTGAAGTTTTCGCCCAAATTATTTATGGAAGCGGCTGCACTATTTTAATGCCCATCAGCCTTACTCAAACTAAAATCCCGGATCAGCCCGGCGACCCGAATGCGCTTTTAAATAATTTTTTCTCACCAAACGATGATGGTATTAATGACTTCTGGTGTTATGAAAATCTCGGAAATTTATCAACCTTAAGGCTCGCAATCTACGACCGGTACGGCACGAAAGTTTATGAACACACCAACAACGAAAGCTGCTGGAACGGCAAAAACACAAATGGCATCAGTTATCCCGTCGGAACGTATTGGGTGTATTACATCGTCACTGATTCCGAAGGAAATAAAATCCAGAAATCGCAATGGGTCGTGCTGAAAAACTCAAATTAAAAATTTGCCGTTAAAAGAGGCAAATTTTTCATTTTAAATAAAAATTGCTTAATTTTGCACAGAAAGTAAAGATGTCTATTCACAACAAAATCGTAGAAACTGCCATCACTTTCGATGACGTTCTGTTAATTCCTTCTTATTCCGAAGTTTTACCTAATCAGGTTTCCCTAAAATCACGACTTTCCGATAAAATTACGCTTCAGACTCCGATTATTTCGGCAGCGATGGATACCGTTACCGAAGCTGAAATGGCTATTGCGCTCGCGCGAATCGGTGGTTTAGGTTTTATCCATAAAAATATGCCGATTGAGGAGCAGGCTTCGCAGGTTTACCGCGTGAAACGTTCGGAAAACGGCATGATTTCCGACCCGGTTACTTTAACAAAAGACCATACTTTAAAAGAAGCGCGCGATCTGATGGCGACTTACAAAATCTCCGGTTTACCGGTGGTTAATGAAGAAAATACGCTGATCGGAATCATTACAAACCGCGATGTAAAATATCAGCAAAACCTGGATGCAAAAGTGGAAGAATTGATGACTAAAGAAAAACTCATTACTTCAGACAAAGCAACCACGCTGGAACAGGCAAAAGAAATACTGCTTCAAAACCGCATTGAAAAGCTACCGATTGTTGACCAGAACTTCAAACTGGTTGGTTTAATTACCATTAAAGACATTGACAACCAAATGGAATATCCAAATGCCAACAAAGACCAAAACGGCCGCCTGATCGTAGGTGCGGGCGTAGGTGTTGGCGAAGATACCATTGACCGCGTTACCGCTTTGGTAAATGCCGGAGTTGATATTATCGCTGTAGATTCAGCGCATGGTCATTCTAAAGGTGTTCTCGATAAAGTTGCTGAAATCCGTGAAAATTTCCCTGATTTAGATATTGTCGGCGGAAATATTGTAACGGCGGAAGCCGCAAAAGATTTAATTAAAGCCGGTGCCAATATTCTTAAAGTAGGCGTTGGTCCGGGCTCCATCTGTACCACCAGAGTTGTTGCCGGTGTTGGCGTTCCGCAACTTTCCGCGATTTACAATGTTTTCGAATATGCAAAAAGTAAAAATGTTGCTGTTATCGCTGATGGTGGAATTAAACTTTCCGGTGACATCGTAAAAGCTTTGGCTTCCGGTGCAAGCGCCGTAATGCTCGGCTCATTACTGGCCGGAACTGATGAAGCACCAGGGGAAGAAATTATTTTCCAGGGAAGAAAATTCAAATCTTACCAGGGAATGGGCTCGCTTTCAGCAATGAGAAGAGGCGGAAAAGAAAGATATTTCCAGAGTGAAGCCAAGAAATTTGTTCCGGAAGGAATTGAAGGTCGCGTTCCGCACAAAGGAAGTTTGGAAGATGTGGTTTTTCAGCTCACAGGCGGCATCCGCGCTGGAATGGGATATTGCGGCACGAAAGATATTAGCACATTGCAAAACGAAGGTAAAATGGTGATGATTACCGGAAGCGGTTTGAAAGAATCTCATCCGCACGACGTGATTATCACGCAGGAAGCACCGAATTATTCCCTGTAAAAACAAGGTTTTTTTCAAAAATTTAATGCCGGAGTTCTGCTTCGGCGTTTTGTTTTAAATTTTATTATATTTACTTTTTTGGAAGTTTTATGAAATCTATTTTTTCGGGGTTTTTACTGCTTTTTTTTCTGAGTTGCGAGGTTTTGCCACCGGGAAGCGTCTACCGCTCTCCGGCCGGTCAGGCACCGACCAACGCTTCGGCGCCGAAAAACGAAGGTTCAGAATTCGACCAGCTGATGGCAAAAGACCAAATCGATAAAAGAAAAGTTACCGCTGAAGTGCTGACTTATCTTTTAAATGATCCTGACCCGACGGAAAAACAAACTGGTGCCGTCATCGAAAATAAATCTAACTGTAATATTATTATTCGGCTGGTTGGCATTAATTCTACAAAAATTTACAATTTGCCCATTCCGCGTCAGTCTAAAAACCAATTTGTTATCGATAAAGGAAATTACACTTTAAAATCAGATATTTGCGGCGCTAATTATTACTCTCAAAAAGACATTACAGAACCGCTGATCTTAAAACTGTCCAATAACTAATTTTAACCGAACCAAAAACATTTTTTGATTACCATCAGAAATAACCAAAAATGTGCTCATTTACCCCGGAAAATTTAATGCAGAAGAAAGCTATTTCCAGATGATAAAATTCATATCAGCAAATTTTGAAATAAAGTCTAATTAGGATAATTTTGTCCTATTAAAAAACAGTAAAAAAAATCTCTTTAAAATGAAAAGAATTATCACAAGTTTTGCATTAGCCCTTTTAACATTACAGGCGTGCAAACAAACCACAAGCGACAACGGCGCTAAAACTACTGAAAATTCTGCAATGGATATGAAGGTAAGTGGTGAAACAGAAGTGCAGAAAAAATTAGACCCGCCATTGGTTCCTGCCGCAATTGGTAACAGAGCAGCGAAAAAAGTTGTAGTTCACCTGGAAGCTACTGAAGAAGAAGGCGAATTGGCTGATGGTGTAACTTACAAATTCTGGACTTTCAACAGTACAGTACCGGGAACTTTCATTAGAATCCGTGTAGGTGATGAAGTGGAGCTTCACCTGAAAAACGCAAGTAATAGCGTAATGCCGCATAACATCGACCTTCATGCTGTGAACGGCCCAGGTGGTGGTGCTGAAGCTACCAACGTAGCGCCGGGAAAAGAAGCAATATTCAATTTCAAAGCTTTAAATCCAGGTCTTTATGTGTATCACTGTGCTGCAGCGCCAGTTCCATTACACATTGCAAACGGTATGTACGGTTTGATCCTGGTAGAACCGGAAGGTGGATTGCCAAAAGTTGACCGTGAATATTACATCATGCAAGGTGAATTCTACACAAAAGGAAAAACCGACGAAAAAGGTCTTCAGGAATTCGACCAGGATAAAGGCGTTGACGAAAGACCAACTTATGTTGTCTTCAACGGTAAGAAAAACAAATTGATGGGTGCAGACGCTTTAGAAGCTAAAGTTGGTGAAACAGTTCGTTTCTTTGTAGGTAATGGTGGACCAAACTTGGTATCTTCATTCCACGTGATTGGCGAAATCTTCGATAGAGTTTACGTAGAAGGTGGCGACATGATCAATAAAAATGTTCAGACTACAGTAATCCCTGCTGGTGGAGCTGCAATGGTAGAATTCAAAGTAGAAGAGCCAGGAAACTATATTTTAGTGGACCACTCTATCTTCCGTGCCTTCAACAAAGGAGCTATCGGAATGCTGAAAGTTACCGGCGAGAAAAATCCAAAAATTTTCCATAAAGTTCAATAATATTGTTCACTTATAAATCAATAAAAGAAATCACCATGTCTAAAATTTTTAAAATAATCTTATTCTTTGGTGGTTTCTTTTTTCTATTCACCGCCTGCGAAAAGATTTCCGCCACCAATACGCACAAAGATTCTTTAAATCATTTAGAAGCTGCAATCACACCGGATGTAAAAATGGTTTTGATTAAAGGTGCCGAGTATCAGCCATTTTATGGTGAAGACAGCTCTTTTGTAGAAGTTCAGGATTTTTTACTCGATGAAAGACCTGTTACCAATGCTGAATTTTTAGATTTTGTAAAGAAAAATCCGAAATGGAAACGCAGCAACGTTAAAGCCGCTTTCGCTGATGAAACCTATCTGAAAGACTGGCAGGACGACGAAACCTTGCCAAAAGATGCAAATCCTGATGCAGCTGTAACGTTCGTTTCCTGGTTTGCCGCAAAAGCGTATGCTAAAAGCGCAGGCAAAAGATTGCCAACTCTGGACGAATGGGAATTTGTGGCGATGGCAGACGAAGAAAGCGCAAATGCGCGAAACAAACCAACCTACTCCTCTCACCTCATCAATCTTTATAATGAAAAAAATCGGGAGAAACACCCGGTAAAAATTTCAAAACCAAATTATTGGGGCGCTTATAATATGTTTGATCTGGTTTGGGAATGGACGGACGATTTTAACTCAATAATGACTACGAGCGATTCCAGAACTGCTGAATTTGATGACAAAGGTTTATTCTGCGCTGCAGGTGCCACAAGCACCACCGACGTTTTGAATTACGCTTCTTACATGCGCTACGCATTCCGTTCCAGTTTAAAAGCAAATTACACGGTAGGAAATCTCGGTTTCCGATGTGCTAAAGATGTAACAAAATGATGAAAAATATTTTTATCCTGCTCTTTTCGGTATTTTTTCTGTTTTCCTGTAAAGAAAACGAAGCTCCGAAAAACGAAAAAAAAGCCCTGAATGAGTCGATATTTTTATTGGATTCAAAATGGGAAAACCAGGATGCAAAGCATCTTCAGCTCCGCGATCTGAAAGGTAAAAACCTTGTCATGGTCATGATTTTCACAAGCTGTAAAACCGCCTGTCCGCTTTTGGTTTCAGACATGAAAAAAATCGCTAAGAAAATCGATGCAGACAAACTGAAAGAAACCACAATGGTAATGGTTTCCATAGATCCGGAAAATGATACGCCGGAAGTTTTGAAACAGTACGCCGCGCAAAATAAAATTTCCGGAGAACCATGGCTTTTTCTGCGCAGTGACAAAGAATCTGTACGCGAACTCGCGAATGTTTTAGCGGTAAAATATAAAAAGATTTCACCGATTGTTTTTTCTCATTCCAACATTATCACCGTTTTCAACAAGGAAGGTGAAATGGTAAAACAAGCCGAAGGAACCGTAAACGCTGATGAAGTTGCGCAAGCAGTTAATCAGCTTTAAAATAAAAATTTGCAAAACCAAAAAAAACCTGCTTAAAGCAGGTTTTTTTTATTTATTCATCTTCACCGAGCCGGTCTTTAAAATCATCAATCCGATGGTTGGTTAAAGCATTTCCTTTTTCTACTTTTTCTTTGGAATAAAGCCGGAAATCGTTTTCGGTTTTTTCTAAAAGATGATCATACGGACCAACGGTCGAAATTAATTTAACCAAAACCGGCGCAATTTCCAGGGTGATAAACAATCCCATAATAAAAGCCGCCGCGACTGCAATTATCGCTGAATTTTTGCCTAGTTCATCCAAAGCCTGCAAACGCGCCGCAAAACCATTGAACTGGTCTTCGAAAGTTTCGGTTTTATCCCGTTCTTTTTCAATGTTGGTGTACACTTTCGAAACTTCTTTATCCAGATATTCCAGGCGCGGTGCCATTTGCTTCTGATAATTTTCAAGATCTGCGCGGCGCTGTTCTTTCAGTTCAGCTTTTCGTTTAGCATTCGACCCGAAACCCACTTTTCCGCTGGTTAATCCGCTTTCTTTTCCTAAAATTTCTTTTTCAAGTTCAACCGAAGCAGAATCATAAGATTTTTGGTATTCTGCAATTTTGGTTTGAATTTGATTCTTTTCGGTTTCAAAAGGTCCGGATTGCTGCAAAATTCGTCCGTTCATTTCGGCTTGCAACTGCGTTTTATTTCGTTGAATAATGGTGTTCAGTTGCTTATTCACTTCTTTTTCAAAAATCTTCAGCTCCAACGGTTTTGAAATAATAATGCCCAAAAAAGCAGCTAAAATTAATCGCGGAATTGCCATTAAAATCTGGTTCCACCACGGCCCTGTTTTTTTAATCGAAGAAACAATGTAACGGTCTAAATTGAAAATCATTAAACCCCACAAAACTGCGAAACCTACAGAAATCCAGATATTGTCGAACACCGTGAACATCGCGTAACCCGCAGAAAGTGTGGCGAAAATTGCGGTGAAAAGCACGATTCCGCCAATGCCGGAAAATTTGTTCCACTCGCTCGGAGTTTTTCTTAAAATATGAATATTTCCACCGGAGCAAACCATCAGAAATTTCTGAAACCAGTTCATAGAATGACCTGCAGAATTCACCGGATTTATTTTTTGATTTTTCATGCTTAGAAGCGCTAATAATTAATTGGTCTTAGAAAACGCAACAATGTTACAAATAGTATTAGGTTTAGCCAAGTAAATGCTTTGTAAATATGCTGTAAATGTAATTTACAAAAAAGGATTTTGATTTTTAAGTACTTAGCTTATTTCAGCCGCTCCGGATTCTGTTTCAGGAAGCTGTCCCAGCCAGTGTAGGATTTATCCTGTGAAATGCTTCCGGAATTGAAATGATGACAAACCGCCACCGCCAAACCGTCTGAAGCATCCAGGTATTTCGTCGGAAATTCCTTGAGATTCAGCAAAGTTTTCAGCATTCCTGCAACCTGTTCTTTGCTGGCGTTTCCGTTTCCGGTGATTGCCATTTTGATTTTCTTCGGGGAATATTCCGTAATCGGCACATCGCGGTAAAGCGACGCCGCCATCGCTACGCCCTGTGCGCGACCCAACTTCAACATGGACTGTACATTTTTACCGAAAAACGGCGCTTCAAGGGCAACCTCATCCGGATGAAATTCATCAATCAAAGATAAAGTCCGTTCAAAAATATATTTGAGTTTGGTTTCGTGGTTTGGATATTTTTTCAGAATCAATTCGTGAATGGAAAGCAATTCCATTTTACTTCCCTTGACAGAAATAAGTCCGAAACCCATAATCGTGGTTCCGGGATCAATTCCTAAAATAATTTTTTCAGTCGCCATCAGCGCAAAGGTAAGAAAGTACTTTTACGATCGGACGCGAATTTTCTTCAGATGCGAAAATTTAATCATTCGGTTATTTTCCTCGTCCCAAAGCACATAAAAGGCGTATTTCAAGCTGCCCCACCAAGTGATTTCAGAAACGTGTTTTTGGAAAATTGGGTTTTCTTCGCTGCATTTTTTCAGTTTGTAAAACGGAATTTTTGGTGCTAAATGATGTAAATGATGATAACCGATATTTCCGGTAAAAAAGTTCAAAATAGCCGGTAATTTATAGTAAGAACTTCCCTTAATCGCCGCCAAAACGTATTCCCAGTCTTTTTTCCAGGCTTTGTAATTAGGGTCATGCTGATGTTGCATGTAGAAAAACCAAATCGCGGTAAAAACGAAAGTAAGCAAAATTGGAACGTAAATAAAAGCTAACTTTTTAAAACCGTAAGCCAAATCAAAACTCGGCAAAGAAAGTAAAAGCCCGAGAACTGCGAAAAACAAAACCAGAAAAAGATTGGTAAAATGCAGCATTTTTCTTTCTTTGTCCCAACCTTTTAAAGTGATGAAAGGTATGCGGTTGTGAACAAAAATATAATACGCAGGCCCAATAATGAACATTACGGGAAACGAACGGTAAACACGATATTTCAGTTTTTCAAATTTCGAAAGCGCTTCATATTCGCGGACGGTTAAAAGGTTAACATCGCCAATCGTTCGCGTATCAAGCTGTCCTTGGTGCGCGTGATGGTGATTATGCGATCTCGCCCAGTATTTATAGGGAATACAGGTCAAAAAACTTGTGATAAAGCCGGTTACATCATTTTTCTTGCGATCCGGGAAAAATGCGTTGTGGCCGCAGTCATGCTGAATAATGAAAACGCGGGTTAAAAAAAGTCCGCCCACGACGCAAACCACCAAAGTTGCGATCAGTGAATATTCGTAGAGAATTGCCGCTAAAATAAATATTCCGATGAACGGTAAAATGGTATTGAAAATCTGTTTCCAGGCGAGGTGCGTTTCCGGTGACGCGTAGGGTTTAATAAGTTTTTTCCAGTCTTTTAGATCGTTAATGATCTGTTCTTCTTGCTCTTTGGTCATGTAAATTGTTAAGATGCAAAGGTATTGTTTAAGAAACCACGATGCAAATTTTACCGCTTTTAACCGGAAATTTTTAAAATAATCTCATCATCCCTACAGCTTAAAATTTTTTAGCTGCTATAAAGCGGTTTTTTTCAGAGTCTCTTTGACCGAAACTGTTGCATTTTCCAGTGACTCGGTAATTTCTTTTATTCTTTTGTGTGAAATAAAAACCGCGCTTTTCCCGCGGCTTTCATCAGCAATATTGGATAAAATCACGACTGAAGTTCCGCTTTCTGGATAATAAATACTCAACGATGCAGAACCTTTCACGTAGCCCGTATGAAAATATGCCGTTGGTTGGGCAAAATTTGTCATAATTCCGAAACCGTAACCCATCTTTCCTAATATCGCGTGTTCGCGTTCAGCAGATTGTTCCAGAAATTTTTTCAGAGATGCCTGATTAATAATTTTTCCGGTGTACAAAGCATTATTCCAGCGATGAAGATTATTTAAGGTTGAGAGAATCCCGCCTGCGGGAACAGAAATGGCGCGCGCAGAAAGACGTTCGGGCATATTGGGAACTTCGGAAAAGTTTTTCGCCGTGCCGAGATACGCTGAGGCGAAATGCTTTCCGTCAAAATTATTGGCGGTAAATGAATGATTCATTCCAACCTTTTTAAATAATTCGTTGAGATTTTCATCGTAAGATTTTCCCGAAACTATTTCGATGATTTTCCCTAAATTATAAAAACCTTTATTCGAGTAATTAAATTCTTCACCTGGTTTTGAGTGTAAACCATCATCAAAATCGCGAATTCCGGAGGTGTGATTCAGCAATTCCTTAATGGTGATTTTTTCAAACTGTTTCGGTTCAAATTCCTTTAAATATTTTGAAACAAAATCGTCGGTTTTCAGTTTTCCGTTTTCTTCCTGCAGTAATATCAAAACGGCGGTGAACTGCTTGCTTAATGAAGCAATTGCAAAAACAGAATTGCTGTCGAGCGGCTTTTTATTCTTGAAATTTTCAAAACCGTTTATTTTCTCATATAAAATCTTTCCGTTTTGATGTACCGAAACACTGCCGTTAAAATTTGTTTTTGTGAAAACCGAATCAATCTGCGATTTCAGCAACTGCTTTTGAAAAACCGTAATCGTGCTGTCGATTATTGCATTTCGTTCAGCGGTTTTATTGACCACTTTCTCGGCTTCAGCTTTACAGGCAAATAGAGAAAACAGAAAAAAAAGGGCAAAAGAGGCGGAAAATTTTTGAAACACGATTTGTAATTTTTATAAAAATATCAATTTTAAATTAAACAAAAAACCCTGTCAGGATTTTGAGTTCCGAACAGGGCTTTTATTTTTTACCGGTTTAAAAAGCAAATTTTTACATATTTCTGCGGTATTTCCCGCCCACTTCGAAAAGCGCATTCGTGATTTGTCCCAAAGAACAGAATTTCACGGCTTCCATCATCTTTTCAAATAAATTTTCCTGGTTAATAGCGGCTGTCTGCAATCCTTTCAACATTTCTTCACTTTTGTCAGCATGCGATTTCTGAAAATTTTCAACATTCTGAATCTGCAGCTGCTTTTCTTCTTCGGTAGAACGGATGACTTCGCGCGGTAAAACCGTCGGCGAACCGTCCTTTCCTAAAAACGTATTTACGCCGATAATCGGAAATTCGCCGGTATGTTTCAGCATTTCGTAATACATACTTTCCTCTTGGATTTTAGAGCGCTGATACATCGTTTCCATAGCGCCAAGAACACCACCTCTTTCCGTAATTCGGTCGAACTCTGCATAAACAGCTTCTTCTACCAAATCGGTCAATTCTTCGATGATGAACGATCCTTGCAGCGGATTTTCATTTTTCGCTAAACCTAATTCTTTGTTGATGATCAGCTGAATCGCCATCGCGCGGCGCACGGAATCTTCAGTTGGTGTCGTGATCGCTTCATCATACGCGTTCGTGTGAAGAGAGTTACAGTTGTCGTAAATCGCATACAAAGCCTGAAGCGTCGTGCGGATATCATTAAAATCAATTTCCTGCGCGTGCAGTGAGCGTCCCGATGTCTGAATGTGATATTTCAGCATTTGGCTTCTTTCATTCGCGTGGTATTTCAGCTTCATGGCTTTTGCCCAGATTCTTCTCGCCACACGGCCGATTACGGCATATTCCGGATCAAGCCCGTTGGAGAAAAAGAAGGATAAATTCGGGGCAAAATCATTGATATTCATGCCACGGCTCAGATAATATTCCACATAAGTGAAACCGTTTGCAAGCGTAAACGCAAGCTGCGAAATCGGGTTTGCACCGGCTTCCGCGATGTGATAACCAGAAATTGAAACCGAATAAAAATTACGGACTTTCTGATCAATGAAATATTGCTGAACATCGCCCATCAATCTCAACGCAAATTCTGTGGAGAAAATACAGGTGTTTTGCGCCTGATCTTCTTTTAAAATATCTGCCTGAACCGTTCCGCGAACCGTGGCGATGGTTTCCGCTTTAATTTTATTGTAAACATCGGCTTCCACCACTTCATCGCCGGTAAGACCTAATAATTTCAGACCCAAACCATTATTTCCTTTTGGAAGTTCGCCTGCGTAAACCGGTCTTTTCAAACCTTTATCGTCGAATTTGGCTTTTAATTTCGCTTCAACTTGATCCCAGAGACTATTTTCTGAGAGGTATTTCTCTACATTTTGGTCAATTGCAGCGTTCATAAAAAAGGCGAGCAACATCGGCGCAGGACCGTTGATCGTCATCGAAACCGACGTCATGGCATTGACCAAATCAAAACCGGAATAGAGTTTTTTCGCATCATCTAAGGTCGCAATCGAAACACCTGCGTTTCCGATTTTTCCGTAAATATCTGGCGGAAAAGCCGGATCTTGGCCGTAAAGCGTCACCGAATCGAAAGCAGTGGAAAGGCGTTTTGCATCCATATCAGAAGAAACGTAATGAAATCTTCGGTTGGTTCTTTCCGGGCCGCCTTCACCTGCAAACATTCTAGTTGGATCTTCACCTGTTCTTTTGAAGGGAAATAAACCTGCGGTGTATGGAAACTGTCCAGGAACATTTTCCTGACCTTTCCAGCGCAATAAATCGCCCCAATCCTGGAATTTCGGTAAAGAAATTTTCGGGATTTTTAAATGGGAAAGCGATTCATATTTCGTTTCAACTTTAATTTCTTTTCCTCGGACGAAGTAAGAATACGTGTCGCCGGACATTTCTTCTTTAAAGTTTTTCCAGCCTTTCAGAAAGGCGATATTTTCTTCGGAAAGTTCTTTTTTAGTTTTCAGAAAAACTTTTTCCAGTTTGTCGCTCGTGTGCTGATCATCCGTAATGAGAACTTTTGCGCCTTCCAGCAAATACATTTTTTTGGCGATTAAAGCCTGATTTTCCACTTCTTTATCGTAAGCATGGTTGCTTTCAACAATTTCCGATAGGTAGCGCACTCGTTTTGGCGGAATTACCGTAGTATCTTCGGAAATATTCTGCTCAACGAATTCATTAAATTTCGGCGCTTTTTCACCCAGATTTTCTGAAAGTTTCGCATTCACTTTTTGGATCAGCGCATTGTATAATTCGGTCGTTCCATAGTCATTAAACTGGCTGGCTTTCGTGAAATACACCGGCATTTCTTCCAACGGTTTGTCAAAAGCGGTATGATTTCTCTGATAGGTTTTCCGAACTGCCTGCAAAGCGTCTAAAGCGCCGCGTTTGTCGGATTTATTTAAAGCAATCAAATCCGCATAATCCAACATATCAATTTTTTCAAGTTGCGTGGAAGCGCCATATTCCGGCGTCATCACGTACATGGAAACATCAGCGATATCGGTAATTTCAGAACCACTTTGTCCGATGCCGGAAGTTTCTAAAATAATGACATCTGGTTTGGCTAATTTTAAAATATTTAGCGCGGAATGAATGTATGGCGAAACCGAAACATTATTCTCCCGCGTCGCCATAGAACGCATATAAACGCGGGAATCGTTGATAGAATTCATGCGGATTCTGTCGCCTAAGAGCGCGCCGCCAGTTTTCTTTTTGGAAGGATCTACAGAAACAATGGCAATTTTTTGCTCGGGATTTGAGCGTAAAAATCGGCGCACTAATTCATCGGTTAGCGAAGATTTTCCCGCGCCGCCGGTTCCCGTGATTCCGATAATCGGAATGGTGGAATCTTTTGCTTTTTCGTCGATTGCCTGAACCAATTCCGGTTTTTGGTCGGAGAAGTTTTCAACGGCGGAAATAACTTCAGCAATCGATTTTGAGTCTTCGAAGGTGATATTTTCGAGATTAGAAACTTCGATTTTTTCACCAGTTGCGAAGTCGGACCTTTGCACCAAATCATTGATCATTCCCTGCAAGCCCATTTCGCGACCGTCATCCGGCGAATAAATACGGTCAATGCCGTATTCCATTAAATCTTTAATTTCTTCGGGTAAAATTACGCCGCCACCGCCACCAAAAATCTTGATTTGCGGCGCACCTTTCTGGCGCAAAAGATCATAAATATATTTGAAATACTCGTTGTGGCCGCCCTGATAAGACGTTAAAGCAATAGCATTTGCATCTTCCTGAATCGCGCAGTCTACCACTTCTTCCGCAGATTTATCGTGGCCGAGATGAATAACTTCAGCGCCGGTGGCCTGAATCATGCGTCTCATAATATTGATTGCAGCATCGTGACCATCAAACAAAGAAGCGGCTGTAACGACTCTTACCTTATTTTTGGGCGTATATTTTTCCTGGTTCATAAAATAGTTTCGATTGTCTCCAAAGATAAGGTTTTTAGAAATTTTGAGAAAAGAAAAGCCTTTCAGTTTGGTGAAAGGGTTTTAGCAGAAATATAACCGGGTTTTCCAAAAGCAAAAAAAAGCGTCAAAATGCCCCGAAAATTTCTAATTTTGTCACAAATCAAAATTAAATGCAACGCGCACTCCTCTATTTCTTCGCCGGTACTTTGGTCAGTTTTTTATTAAATTTTTTCCTTCTCGGAAGCCAGGGTTGGCAACTCGATTTATATTATGGTGTAGCATTTGGGCTCGCCTGGGGAATTGCGTATTTTCTGGATAACGAAAAATTTTCGCTGATGCAGAAACTTTTTTATTCTTTCGGTGCGATGGCGATTTTGGTTGCTTTAGGGGCATTTTTTTTCAATTTGGAACTTGCGGTGCCGTCGATCATTAAATTTTCAATGGTTTTCGTGGCGTATTATATTTTGGCAAGTTTTAAAAGATCAAAATCTTTGCGGAAATAAGCTGCCACGAAGGCACGAAGTTTTACAACTAAAATGGGAAAAAGCTGAAAACTTAGGGTTTTAAAAGATCGATTTCTATCAGATTATTGTCTTTTGCGTTTGCTTGTTTGGCGTTTTGCTCTATTTCTTTAATTCTTGAGGCTGGTGAAATCTCGGTTCCATTTTTGTCTTTAATGATAAACGTGCCGCCGCTGGCAATAACCTGCTTCATGTCTTTTGCCGGATCGTTTCGGCGGTCCCAAAACATCTTTTTATATTGTCCGCGGTTAACGGCGAGTGGTTTTGCCGGTGAATTAAATTGGGAAGTCACTTCAACTGCAGGTGTATATTTTGTTACGCCTTTCAATTCGAAAACGTGAGTTTTGCTTTCGTCTTCAAGCTTTACAATCAAACCCGGAAGTCCCTGAAATTTGTACGGACCGTCCTGGAAAGGCAATTCCGGTGCGAAAAAAGCTGTCCATTCTCTGCCGGCGAAAGTTGTTGTGGCTTTTTGAGCTTCAAATTCACCAATTTTCATTTTTTCTGGCAAAATTTTCCAAACCATCTTTCGGTCTTCAGCAACGTGAAAAAGATCGCGGCCGACTTTTGATTCTAAAATTACCTCCTGTTTCGGGTAATTTTTAAGGATTTTATCTTTTACAGTTCCTCGGTTGCCTGAATTGAAAGAAACCGAAACATTCATTCCTCCGGTGGTTTTTATCTGTTTTTCGAAATTGGCAAACATGGTGGAATCGGCGACGAAGGTGTCTCGGCTGTAAAACTTCGAACCGTCTTTAGAAATATCGAGATACATGAGTTCTTTTAAGACATCAGCTTTAGCTAAAGTGTCTTTCACAAAAGTGTAATCGTAGATAAACCGTTGGTTTTGCGCGGAAGACAAAACGGAAAAAAAGAGAAATAAAGCGGCAAATTTTTTCATTGTTAATGTAAATTTAAATTGAAAGATAATTCTTTTTTGGATTGTAAAGTTCGGAGAAAGATATTTTATTTAATTAAAATTTTTCGGTTTTAATATTCGCGGATGGCGCAATTTTTCACAGATGAAATTTAAAAAGAAAAAAAATGCAGTTTTAGCTTGGAATTTTTCAATTTGAATTTAAATAGTTTAAACCGGAATTTTAGTTTTTAATTCAAATCAGAAAAAAATGCGGTTTAAACCGGATATTTTTTAGTTTTTGAAATGTAAAATTTAGATAGAAAACTGCGCGAAGATATTCAGCGTGAATATTTTAGGTAAAAAAATATTTTGGTGGAAATCATTTCGGACAAATATTACGAAACCTTTTCGGAATAGAAAAAAAAATCCTACCTTTGCACACCCGTTTTGGGGAAAATTATGTTTAATCGTAAACGAAAAAGTGTGAATACATTAAGTTACAAAACCGTTTCAGCTAACAAAGCTACTGCAAATAAAGAATGGGTTGTGGTAGACGCTGAAGGACAGCCTTTAGGAAGATTAGCTTCCAAGGTTGCAAAGATTTTGAGAGGTAAGCACAAAACGAATTTTACACCTCACGCAGATTGCGGAGACAATGTAATCGTTTTGAATGCTGGGAAAGTTACTCTTTCCGGGAACAAGTGGGCTGACAAGACTTACATTTGGCATACTGGTTACCCAGGTGGTCAAAAGTCAATGACTGCGCTGGAACTTCAGAAAAAAGATTCTTTGAAAGTATTGGAAAAATCTGTAAAAGGTATGCTTCCAAAAAACAAATTGGGATCTATTTTGTTCACCAACCTTTATTTATATGAAGGAACTGAGCATAAACATGAAGCTCAACAGCCAAAAGTTATTAATATTAACGAATTCAAATAATTAATATGTCAATAGTTCATAAAATCGGAAGAAGAAAGACTTCTGTTGCAAGAGTTTATGTGCGACCAGGTTCTGGTGTGATCACAATAAACAAAAAAGATTCTAAGGAATACTTTGGTACTGATGTATTGGTTTACAAAATCAACCAGCCGTTTTTGTTGACAGAAACTGTGGGTCAGTATGACGTTACCGTGAATGTTTTCGGTGGCGGTATTACCGGTCAGGCAGAAGCTATCAGATTAGGGATTTCCCGTGCAATGTGCGAGATCAACGAAGAATTCCGTTTGCTTCTAAAGCCACACGGATTGCTTACCAGAGACGCAAGAATGGTTGAAAGAAAAAAACCAGGTCAGAAAAAAGCGAGAAAGAAATTCCAATTCTCGAAACGTTAAGAATGGCTGTAAGCTGTATGCAATATGCATTAAGCTTAAACCCGTACAAATTATTAACTCGCTGGAAAGCTTAAAGCGTACTGCTTAAAGCCCAAAGCACCAAATTGCCCCGTTTAGTTTAGCACCCAAACATTTCTCCCATCTAAAGAAATTGTTGATTGCATAAGCGGCACGTAAACTAAAAACAAAAAAGAGACATGGCAAAAGCAAATGTTAAAGACCTTTTAGAGGCAGGCGTACACTTCGGTCACATGACCCGTAAGTGGAATCCAAATATGGCTCCATACATTTTTATGGAGAAAAACGGTATTCACATCGTAGACTTACATAAAACAGCAGTAAAATTAGACGAAGCTTGTTCAGCTTTAGAAAAAATTACTTCTGCAGGTAAAAAAGTTCTTTTCGTAGCTACCAAAAAGCAAGCGAAAGAAGTTGTAGCGAAATATGCAGCAGAACTTAATATGCCTTATATTACTGAAAGATGGCCGGGCGGAATGTTAACCAACTTTGTTACCATTCGTAAAGCGGTGAAGAAAATGAACCACATCGATAAAATGAAGAAAGACGGTACTTTCGAAACTTTATCTAAAAAAGAAAGACTTCAGGTTGACCGTCAGCGTGCAAACCTTGAGAAAAACTTAGGTTCAATTTCCGACATGGTGCGTCTTCCATCAGCACTTTTTGTGGTTGATATCATGAAAGAACACATCGCGGTAACAGAAGCTAAAAAATTGGGCATCCCGGTTTTCGCAATCGTTGATACCAACTCAGATCCAAGAAAAGTAGAATACGTAATTCCTGGAAATGATGATGCTTCCAAATCAATAGATATGATTTTGAGCGTTGTTTCAGATTCAATCAAAGAAGGTTTATCTCAAAGAAAAGCCGACAAAGAAAAATCGAAAGAAGAAGGTGAAAAAGTTTCAGCTGATGCTGATGCAGATTTCACTTCCGAAACTCCAGCAACCGCTGCAGAATAAGGATTTGCTCTTTAAAATAAAAAAGGTTCAGAATTAATTTTCTGAACTTTTTTTTGGCCGTTATATTGGAAAATTTTTGCGTTTTAGCTTTTGAATTAAATTTAATTTTTTAAAAAAAAGAAAGGTTCAGAATTAATTTTCTGGACCTTTTTATTTGCCGTTATTTCGGCATTTTTTTGTGTTTTAGCTATTTAATTCTAAACTTGATATATGTGATGGTTTTTCCTTTCGCTTCGAAAAGACTTTCATAATAGGTTTTTATTTCCCGTAAAAGCGGAGTTTCCGGATCGAATTCCGGTGCGCCGTAAATATCGTGGTTCGCGAAGAGAATTTCGTGACCTAAACCCTGAAGCAAGCCTAAAGTGTAACCGTGCAGAAACTCCGAGTCAGTTTTTAGGTGCATAATGCCGTCTTTTTTCAGGATTTTTTTGTAGCGTTCCAGAAAGTCCGGATGCGTCATGCGGTGTTTCGTACGGCGATATTTTATCTGTGGATCCGGAAAAGTAATCCAGATTTCATCAACCTCATCTTCGGCAAAAAAACGGTCAATCAGTTCGATTTGAGTTCTTAAAAATGCCACGTTTTGCAGGTTATTTTCCAGCGCATCTTTTGCACCAAACCAAAACCGCGCACCTTTGATGTCGACACCGATAAAGTTTTTTTCCGGAAAAGCTTTTCCCAGTCCTACGGAATATTCGCCTTTGCCGCAACCCAACTCCAGCACAATCGGATTTTCATTTTTAAAAACTTCCTGCCGCCATTTTCCTTTCAGCGGATATTCCGCTAAAGCTTCTGCTCTGGTTGGCTGAAAAACGTTCGGAAGCGTTTTATTTTCGGCAAATCTTGCCATTTTATTTTTACCCATAAGTGGTACGGAAGCACGCGCTTCTACGAAAATTTTAGTGAAAAAAGGAAATTATTTTCCCGGATTGTTCAGCGAAACGATGATGGCTTTTTCAATAGATTTCTGCGATGCGTAATCAGCACCGCAAATCTTAGTTGTGAAGAGATAACTGCCCTTTTGTACTACAATAGAACCTTCTGCCTGGGTCGGAACCGCAAGACGGTATTTCGTATTCCCTACGCCTTCAATCCGCATGATCATATTGCATTTTGACTTATTTTCAATCATCACAATACTTTCTTTGCTTGCAGGATCGTTGTCAAACAGGGAGTTTAAAAGCTGAACAGTTTTATGCTTATGCTCCGCCGGCGAAACAGACATCAGCATCAGAAACTCTTCCTGTTCATTGGCATCCATTAAAGTTGATGATTCACCCAAAGCTGCTAAATCCTGATTTGCGGCGTAACTTTTTGCCGCAACTTCAGCTTCCAGCTTCGCGATTTGTTTTTGTTTGATGATTTCATTCATCTCCTCAAAACTAATTTTCGTGGAAGGTCTTCTGTAAAGTAAGGCTATTTTCTCCTGAAAATCCGGCACTCGCTGGTCCGAAGGATGCGCTTTTTTGATATATTCTTTCATCAGTTTTATCAGCCTTGGCTTCAGAAGCAGTCGTTTAGGATCATCGGGATGCGCGTCTTTCAAAAAAGCATCAATTTCATAAATACTGGTGCTTCGCATAATACGGGAATAATCCTTCATTTTTTTCTGTGCCGAAATATTTGCAGAAAACAAAGTGATAAGAAGTAAAAAAGATACCTTTTTCAAAAATGCCATAGAGTGTATAAATTATCAGTTCAAGTAAATTTCTAGTTTTGGTGTGCTAAAAAATACCTTTTTCAAGATACGTCGCCAAATATAAAAAATTATTCCTTATAAAAGAGTTCTGTGCCTTATTTTACCTGCTCCATCAAATTAGAATTTCTTAAACGGCGCTGGTAAATCGGCAGATATTTTTCAATATACAACGTGATTCCTTCATAATTTTTCGCTGCAACGAAGGAATAAATATCATCTGACGAATACACGAACTGCAGAAAATTTTCGATAAGATTTTCGGGAATTTTTAAATTGGTAAAATACGGAACGCCAAAATAATTTTTGATATTAATAACGGTTGAATTCATTTTTTCGTACTGCTCGGCTCTTTCTTTTTTCTTGCGCTCACCGGAAAGAATATCGTACATGCTTTCTACGCTGAAAGACAATCCACCACCTTGCAGCGACGCCACCGGAAGTCGTGGCGAAGTGCCGTCGCCTTTCGGACTTGGCAAACCAATCATTTGCTGCAAAGCCAAAGCTTTTTCACCATTTTTAAGCGAGTTTACGTCTTTGCGGAGATTTCCGGTGGGTTTAAATTTGCTGATGACCACTTCCTGAATATCGTAGTACGCAATTTTCAATTCTACCACATTTAGTGAAGTCTGCAGTTGCTCTTCGGTAACTTTTACATCTTTTCTGTCCGTAACTATTGAGGTAAAACGGATGACGTCGCCGGGTTTTGCAGGAATTTTAAAACTTCCGAAATGGTCGGTGTACACCGTTTTGCGGTCTGTTAAATTGGTAACGTAAATTTGGTTCAGATAATAAACCGATTTATCGCGGATGATAATTTCGCCGCTGAAATATTGCGCCTTGAATTGGGTTAAAATAAAAAAAACGGCCAGTAACAGTAGCTTCTTCATACAGTGCGCAAAATTAAATGCTTTTTCGCTAAGATTAATTTCTTTGATGCTAAATTGAGGTTAAAGTTTGGTTAAAATCAGAAAATATGCCCAGATAACGGCAAATAAATAAAAATCCCCGAAATATTCCGGGGATAGAGATATGTTTTTAAAAAAATTCGGTGCTATTTCTTTATAAATTTCACTTTTGCAGTTTCCTCAACATCTTTGAAGGAAATGATATAAACACCTTTTACCAAAGTTGAAACATCAACCTTACTGTCTTTTATTAAGCCATTTCCAACCAGCTGGCCGGTCATATTATAAATTTCAAAAGCAGCTTTATCTGAAACTTTGGTTACATTCAAAATCTCGGTTGCAGGATTTGGATAAACCTGGATTTCTGTTGAAGTCGGATCGTTCACCGCCAGATCAGCGCTAATTTTTACCGCGTAATCTTCAACTTCACCATAATTAAAAGTTCCGCACGGTGAAGTTTGTAAGGCATTATATCTTAAAACCACGCGCATTCCAACCGTTTTGTCTCCTGTATAAGCATCAGCCGGCACCGCGAAAGTTGCGGAAACCGGTGTGGTCTGACTTGGTGAACTCGACATAATGAGTTCACTCGCTTCGTAAATTCCATTTCGGTTGAAATCAATCCATGCCGTTACGCCGTCATTAAATCGGTCGCCCGGCCAGGTTTTAGTCACTCTAATGATGTTGTTCGTGGTATTCGCCCTAAGTTTCACCAACCGCGCCGGATCAGCTGAAAAGTCCGAATAGGTAGAAGCTCCGGAATCGCTGGTGACGCCGGTTGCTTTTTCAGCGATAATCTCAACTTTACTGATATATTCATCGGCTGCGCTGTTCGCATCCAAATCGCAATAAGTCAGTCCCGTGGTTTTAAAGTTTGCGTTCGCGTAAGCACCGACGGTACCGGAGCAAACAGCTGCGACCTGGACATTGTAATCTGTGCTTTCTGCTAAATTAGTAAGCGTATAGCTGACGCCTGTAACAGGAATTTGCGTCCAAGCGGTTTCAGTTGATTTTTTATACCGAACCATATATGTTGCATTTGCCACCGCTTCCCAGCTTAAAGTTGCGCTATTGTTGGTCACCGTGCTTACCGTGAAATTCTTCGGTGCTGTACCGTCGCACGGTGCTATTGGAGCCACCTTAACTGGTGCAACAGCATAAAATACATTTCCGATTGCGGAAATTCTTACCTTAATTTCGAGGTTTGTAGCTAAAGACGGAAAATTTAACAGTTCTACACCGTCATTCGGTGTGGAAGAGGTTACTAACAACCATGTATCGCCATTGTCTTTGGTATAATCTATGCGCACGTCTTTAACATTAAACGGTGCAGCATTGGTGCCTACAACATCCCAGGTTAACGGTCCGGAAGCATTATTGTAAACTTTCGTACTTGTAATTTTAAACGGACCATTATCGCTCACGATCACTTTCTGAACGGCACTTTGCGTTTGTTTTTGCGTAGCATTAGGGTGATTATCTCTAACATTAATACTAAAATTTGAAATTCGCGCGACAGTGGAAGCAGATTCCCAACTGTCGGGATTTCTCACCACGCCTGAAAGCACCGTTTCCAATTTCGGGAAATACCGCGTGGGGTTTGGAGTTGGCGGTAAAGACCGGAAACTTGCACCGGTGGTTGTTTTTCCAAGATTTTCCTTTTCAATCGGCGTCAAAGCGTTATCAACTTCTTCCCAGGTGTACGTCAGCGGGTTTTTTTCTGGATCTGTAGCCTGCGCGGTTAAAACAAAAGCCGTGGATTTTGGAATCGTAACATCGGGCATCGGCGTGATAACGGGCGGATTATTATTGATAGGAACCTCCACATCGCAGGTTTTATTAATTAAATTATTCTGAACCTGATTGATAGAAACCACATGAAAATAAGCATCAGCCTGTGCTTGAACATCGGTTGTGGCACCAGTGATTCCAGCGTAGCCCATTATGGTAGAGCCTGAACCCGGTTCCACATTATTGCCGCCTTCTAAAATATGCGAAAAAGTGTGCGTCGCACCGAGCTGGTGCCCAAGTTCGTGCGCCACGAAATCAAGATCAAAACTGTCACCTTTCGGAATGTTATTCGCCGGCGAAGTGATTCCGGAACCTTTACCTCTGTCGGTATCACTGGTCGGATTTACACAAACGCATCCTACGCAGCCGGCATTGCCGCCACCGCCCGAAGCGCCAAATAAATGCCCGATATCGTAGGCATTATTTCCTATGGTTTTGGTAAGATTTTTCTGAAGCTCAACGTTCCAATTATTTAGATTTGTATATGGGTCCGTATCGGGATTTGTATAAATAAGTTCTGGGAAATCCTGCAAAATGAGGCGCACGGCAAAATCTCTTTCGAAAACTCCGTTCACCCGCGTGAGCGTAGCATTAATAGCAGCTAAAGCCTGGGAAACACCGCCGAAATACTGCGTATATTCACCGTTTACCGACAAAGCCAGACGCAAAGTGCGGAATTTTTTATCGGATGATTTGGCAAAATTTAAAGCATTTTTATCGAAACTATTTCCTTCGGAATAGAGCTGATCAATCTGATGTTTGGTTAAGGGATTTTCGTTGGTTGAACAAACGAACGCTTGTGAACTGCTCGTTTTGGTGCTTTTCGGTTTAACACGGTAAATGGATTTCTCGGTGTTTTGCGGTTCGATGAATTCGTAAACGCCGTTTCTGATCATCATCGACTGAAAATCATTTGGTGCGATGCTGAAACGGACATAAGCTGACGGATCATCAATACCAACACCAACAAACGAACCCAAACCGTAACGGTCTGCCAAAGATTTTACCACCACAGGCGAGCTGTACACCGCAAATCTTTCCAGTTTGCCGTCCATCGTTGGAAGCGTAATTTCAACAGGAGCAGCATATTTGCCAGATTCATCTGCATTTTTAAGCGCTGAAATCATTTTATTTTGATCCAAAGCGTAATAAGCGGCCTGCTGCGTCGGTTTATTTATCTGTTCACCTTGCGCGGTTGTGCGAATCCACTGAGCGGTAGCTGCTGTTGAAAAGATTACGAAAAGAAAGGAAAGAAAAATCTTCTGCATATTCTGCTGTTTTTTTATTATTCAAATGTAGATTATTTTTGACTTATCTAAAATGGAAATAATGGTAAAGTATTTTTAAGCTACAGACATTTAGCTTTTTAGGAATTTATAAAAAGAAAAAATCGGGCTAAATAAGGGCGATTAATTTTGAAAGATTCATTAAAAAAAATTCCGGCAAAAATGACCATTTTTTTCAAATTTTTAAAAGAATACGCCGTATATCACTATTTGCAGAAATTTAGCAGATAGTTTCTGACTTGAAAATTAGTCTTATCACCTACTTTCATAAAAGCTTCACAGGCTTTTGGAATGTTACCAACTGCTAAATATGAAACTCCTAAATTAATAAATGCACGATTTAAATTAAATCCAAACCTTTCTTTAGTTACGGCAGCTATGTTTATGGAAAGTAATTTTTCGTAATTTATTATCGCATTGTTAAATTTATTCTTTTCATAAAGTTTATCACCTTTTTGTATGAAATTACATATTTGCACTTCTTCCTTATTGCTTAAACTTGCAAACATTTTGAAAAAATTGAACGTTTGCGTTACTAGTAAATCTTTGTCAGAAGTGTTTCTGAGGAACTTTTCGGAGTTAAAAAGTGCCGTTTTAAATTCAGCATCAAATCTTTTCGAAATGCCGTCAACAATTTGAATATCAGTGATCTTATTTTCTTTAGTAACAATAAACTTTGCTTTGAAAAAATTGTTTGTAGCAGATGTCGGTGAATAGCTTGGAATATTTTTTCTAATGAATTCTTCAAAACTTTCGGAATAATTGAATTCTGGCTTTACTATTGAATTTGCTTCAAAAACGGTTTTATCAGCATAAGTTATTTCTTGTGGTTCAAACTCCGGATATCTTTTCAAAAAATCAGTACTTTTTAAAAAATAATATACCTTGTCGCTGCCGCTTTCGTTAATAATTAGATATTCATTCTCAATTTTATAATTCAGTTTTCTAGTATTAGTGGTAATTATAGAACCATTTATCGAAAATTTAAATTTTGAATTATTTATCTCTAGATTATTTCCCTTAAAATCGTATTCTATAAAAGTAGAATATAAAGGATAATTAATTTCAAGAGGATTCCCGTTCTGATAATAGATTTTATCAAGTATCCACTTTCCTTGTAACCTGTTTTGCTGCGAATGTAAAAATGTAAAGGATAAAAGAATTAGAAGGAGTAAAATTCGCTTCATACCAAGATTTTTGAGTTAAAGCTTATTAAAAAAAATAGGCAATATTCCACGAAAAACCCATATTGAATTTTGCGGAGCTTTTACCAAATCCGGGAACGATCATCGGTTTTATTTCTTCCTGAGTCGTGGAATACAACAGATATTTTGGCTGCGCTGTCACTTCGATGTACAGTGGCGTTTCGAAGAGCTGAACTCGTCCGCCAACAGCACCTTCGAGCCAGTAAGAACTTTGTGTAGAAGCCGGAAAAGCGGTGGAAACATCGCTGTCACCATATCCGCGTATCGGTACCGCGAAATATTCCTGAGAATACAAAGAAGCCGCAGCTTTTGCACCGATAAAAAAGCCGTTCAGCTCATTTTCGGGATCTTTTGCCAACATGTACGAACTTCCCAGACGTACAAATGGACCAGAAGCTTTGGCATCGTACCCGTTTTTTTGGTAAACATTTGATTCGAAACCGCCATCGACAATGGCGTAAAAATCATTTTTAATTTTCGAAGAGACAAAAACTTGAATTAATTTCCTTTCTGTAAAAACCGCAAGTCCCGCATTTAAAACGTCAAAACCGACCAAGAAATTCGGTTCATATTTCCAGCTGGTTTTTACAGAATCTTTTTTATTCTGCGCTAAAGCGAAAATAAAAAAAAGGCTAAAAAAGAAGGAAAAAATGCGTTTTGCTTTCATCGGTAATCTGGGTTTGGTTGGTTTCTAAACCAAGAACAGGATTGGGAATTTCAAGCTCCGGACGGAAATTCTGGTAAACTTTTTTAATGCCACACGCAGGCGAAACATATTCCGCCACGGTGGTATAATTCAATTTGATTTTAGAATTTACCGCTATTCTTGACGTTCCCACATAAATATCGGTAAAAGGTGAATCGTCCACGCGAATGGGAATGAGCACCGAATCGGTTTTTACCACATTCCCGAAAACGGGCACTGGACCCTTCCCATAATCAACATTGATAAAGAGAGAGTCCAGTGTTTTTATTTTGCCCGTTGCCTGTGTTTTAAATTTGATTTTCACCCTTGGTGTGGCTTCTCCGCTGATACAGATGTCGTCATCTGACCCGCAGGAAAAAAGGAAAATCGAAAAAAAACAGAGAAAAAGCAGGTTTTTTTTCATTATTTCGGGTCTAAAGCCTTGTCGATTCGGTACACCAAATCGTCGTAATGATATTTGTTTATTAAATCGGTTGCAGTTTTTTGAGCTGCTTCATCTTTGATGCTTTTCAAAGTTCCGCGAACAACTGCAGTTACATCAGAGTTTTCAGAAACCGTTACACCGTCAGAAAAACGGGAAGTCGGTGCCGGTTTTGCTGTCAATAAATTGATGAGCGACCCAACATAATTTCTTTGAAGATTTCTGCGGTAAATATCGGTTTCACCATTAGTGAAAATCGAGTTTTTCAAATCGTTCATATATTCCACCAACGGATAAGCGTTTTTGTCCATCACCTGATTTTGATACATCATCTGAAGAACATTGGCGCTTAAAATTCGGTTTAAAACTGAATTTTGCAAACCTTCAACTACAGCTACCGGTGTTTTTTCCGTGTTCTGGAAAACGTCTTTCTGCAACAGCCATTCCGGTGTGGTAAAGATATTTTTGTTTAAGAAATCCAATGATCTTTTTTGATCTTCTTTGGAAACGACCTCATAAACCGGTCCTTTCTGTTCCAAAGTTTTCGGTGTTTCCATTTGTCCACCGATGTATTTCGAAACGTGACCTAAATATCTGCCGAACTGTCCTGTAACCTGATCGTACATTAACGCAAGGTTTGAGTAATCTTCGTTTGGTTTTTTGGTCCAGTTTGGTAAATTATCTACAATTCGCTGCAAGTTTTTAATTCCGTAAGTGCTTGCGAGCATTGCATCGTCACCAACCTGCTCGCTTTGGGAGCGCGGATCGTACGCATTGCTTTCAGTTCCAAACCAAAGTCTGTTGTCTTTCAACTTGTTCATCACCCATTTATTCAGGTGTTCTTTTTCTTTATCAGGTGAATTGAACTGGTAAAATCTTCGGTAACCCCAATCGATTGCCCAGTCGTCATAATCACCAATTCTCGGCATTAGTCCGGCTGCTTTTACACGGTCTTCCGGTTGTGCAACATAATTAAAACGCGCATAATCCATTATTGATGGCGTATGACCGTTTTTTTCCAACCATTTATTGTCGCGCAGTTTTTCAACCGGCACGCTGGAACTTGAACCGTAGTTGTGACGTAAACCTAAAGTGTGACCAACCTCATGCGAAGAAACGAAACGGATCAGTTGTCCCATCAACGCATCATCAAAATCCATTTTTCTGGCGCGCGCATCGTTTGGTGAGGCCTGCACGAAATACCAGTTTCTTAAAAGCAACATCACGTTGTGATACCAGTTGATATGACTTTCTAAAATTTCCCCGGTTCTTGGGTCTGAAATTGAAGGGCCCGAAGCATTCGGCACATCCGAAGGTTTATAAACGATCGCGGAAAAACGCGCGTCTTCCAAACTCCATTCAGGATCGTCTTTCGCATTCGGAACTTTTGCATAAATCGCATTTTTAAAACCTGCTTTTTCAAAAGCTTTTTGCCAGTCATTCACACCTTCCACTAAAAACGGAACCCATTTTTTCGGTGTTGCCGGATCGATGTAGAAAACAATGGGTTTTGCTGGTTCTACCAGTTCACCTCTTTTATATTTTTCCAGATCTTCAGGTTTTGGTTCAAGTCTCCATCTTTTAATCAATGAAACTCTTTTTACGCCCTGCGGATCAAGATCAAAATCGGTATAACCCACCGCGAAATAACCAACACGCGGATCGAAATATCGTGCCTGCATTTTATTAGCTGGCAATAAAACCAAAGATGAATTGATTTCCACCGTATAATTTCCGCTCACCACCGGTCTTTCCTGACCTGGCGGCACCGTAATTCTGCCTAAAGTTTTCGCAAAAGTTTTGGTGGTATTTATTTCGAGGTTATTCGGGAAAGATTTTACAAAATTTACAAAAGATTTATCTTTCTGGAAAGCGCCAACTTTGTAATTGTTTTTTACCGGCGCCGCAAATGAAACCAGCTCATTATCGGCGTTCAGCATATCGGTAACGTCAATTACCGCCGATTTTTTATCAGCACCATAAGCTTTAATGTCGAATGACATGATAATCGCCTGCATGTTATTCCGCATTACCGAATTGTACATTTCGGAAGTGGAATCTTTCGCATAATCTACATACGAAATAGATTTAATGAAAATCTTGTCTTCCGGTCCTTTTTCAAAAGTGATGACATTTTGCGCAATCTGGTCACCCGCGTAACCGCTAGTTCCGGAACGCATTCCTGCCGCCGCTTTTGTCAGTCTGCTTACAAGCAAAAATTCTTTCGCAAGTACAGAATTCGGAATTTCAAAATAAAATTTATCCTCAACTTTATGAACTGCAAGCACACCCTGATCGGATACTGCTTTCGCCGTAATCACGTCTTTGTAAGGTTTAATTTTTTCGGGCTTTTTGGCGGTATTTTTTGGTTTTGATGAAGCGGCAGTATCTTTTTTCGCCGTTAAAGTGTCTTTTTCCTGCGCCGAAGCACCGGTGATTACACCAAAAACCAAGAGAGCAGATAGAATGTTTTTCAATGATTTCATTATTTAATTTTAAAAAAATAAAAATAGTATTTATATTCGATATAACAGGGCAATATTTTCCACGTGATGCGTTTGTGGAAACATATCTACAGGTAAAATTTTCACCAGGCGGTATTGGTCTTTCATCAATGCAAGATCGCGCGCCTGTGTTGCCGAGTTACAGCTGACATAAACGATCTTCTCCGGCGCAATTTTCAGGATTTGTTCCACTACTTTCTGGTGCATGCCGTCGCGCGGCGGATCGGTAATCAAAACATCAGCTTTTGGATGCTGCGCAATAAATTCATCATTAAAAATTTCCTTCATATCGCCGCAATAGAACGTACAATTGTCCAAACCGTTCAGCGCCGCATGTTCGATGGCAGAATTAATGGATTCCTGCACCGATTCAATTCCGATAACATGTTTTGCTTTTCTCGCTACATATTGCGCGATCGTTCCGGTTCCGGTATAAAGATCATAAACAACCTCATCACCTTTTAAATCAGCGAATTCCAGAGTTTTTTGGTAAAGATTTAAAGCCTGTTTGTAATTCGTCTGGAAAAAAGATTTCGGTCCGATTTTAAAACGCAAACCTTCCATTTCTTCCATCAAAAATCCGGGACCGGAATAAATCTGAACCTCCTGGTCGTAAAGCGAATCATTTTGTTTGGAATTAATTGCAAACATCAACGTCTTGATTTCCGGGAATTTTTCGAGTAAAAAATCGAATAATTTTTCCTGGTTTTTTTCCTTACGGAAAAGCTGGAATAAAACCATCCATTCACCGCGGGAATTCTGGCGGAACATTACCGTGCGCAGAAAACCACTTTGGTTCCGCACATCGAAAAATTCCAAACCATTATCAACCGCGTAATTCCGGATCGCCAAACGCATCGCGTTGGACGGATCTTCCTGCAAAAAACACTCTTTGAGGTCCAGAATTTTGCTCCACATTCCGGGAATGTGAAAACCTAAAGCATCGCGGTTGCCGTAATTTTCTTCAGCGCTGATTTCATATTGCGTGAGCCAGCGCGCGTTGGAAAAAGAAAATTCCATTTTATTGCGGTAAAAATACTGCTCTTCACTGCCCAAAATTGGCAAAGTTTCGAAATCTTCAATTCCCGCAATTCTTTTTATATGATTATACACTTCGTCCTGCTTGAATTCCAGCTGTTTTTCGTAGGCCAAATTCTGCCATTTACAGCCACCGCAAACACCGAAATGAATACATCTTGGCTCTACACGAAACGGTGATTTTTCGACGATTTCCACCATTTCCGCTTCGTAGTAATTGGATTTTGATTTTCGTACGCGCGCATTTACCACGTCGCCGGGTACCGCGCCGGAAACCAAAACGGTTTTTCCTTCCAAGGTTTTCCCTACAGCAACGCCTTTAGAGCCCGCCGAAACCAGCTTAATATTTTCTAAAATAATATTTTTGTTCTTCTTTCTCATTGAAATTTATCTGTGCGCAAAAGTAAGGTTTTAAAATAAAAAATGCGGCGCAATTACAGCTCGAAATTTTACCGGCTTAAACGGTGTTTTTTCCTGATTTTTAATTTGATGTAAAAAATTTCATTTCTATTTAAAATCAAAAAAAAGCCTCAAATAGCAGCAAATAAATTTTAATTAATGCTGAAAGTTTTGATGTAAATATTCAGATCTTCATCTTTGTTAAAATGAAAAAATTAGGTGTTAAAAGCATAAAATTTTGAAAAAAATAACTGCCAAGAATGCACGAATTTGCTTTCAATTAAATTGGAAAAATATGCTGTTGAAACTGCAATTTTTTCTGAAATGGAATTTTCCAAATTAAAAAAGCATTTCATCAAAACAAAAAATTCCGCCCAAAAAGGGCAGAATTTTTATATTAAAAAATGTTATAAACTATTTAGTTTCCAGTGCCGGCTGCTGTTGCGGCGCAAGCAAATCATTTTGCAAAGTTGCTTCCGGCGCGGCGGTTGGCGCTTTCAAACCTGTCAGCTGGTCCAGAACCGTAATCAATTCCGGATCGCCTAAGTTGTAGAAAAACTTACTTGCGATTTTTCCGTCTTTACCGACAGCGACGTACGAAGGCATTTTAAAACCATAAATTCCTAAATCTTTCGCGATCTGAGAATTCATGCCGTTTTCCGCGTACACGTTGGTTCCCGGGATTCCCTGTAAAAGCGCTTTGCTGGTTTTGCCAAACTGGTCTTTGGTATCATCCAGATTCACGAAAACAAAATCCATTTTCGATTTGTAGAAATTTACCACTTCGCGCAAAACCGGAATATTAGATTCGGCGATGTACGGATTCCACGACGCGTAAAACATCACCAATTTTGGTTTTTCAGTAGCTGCAGAAAGGTTGAAATCGCCGCCGTCTGCTTTAATTAATTTTGCATTTGGCGCAGCTTCACCGATTTTCGGCCCAGAAATAACGAACTGAATTCTTTTTAAATCTTCTTTAATTTCTTTATCCTTGATTTTTTCGTCGATAATTTTGCTGATTTTTGCAGCATCAGCTTCGCTTGTAGACGGATTAATATCGCTGTTTGACATTACGAACGCCAACAGATAATCTTTAGCAAGCTGAGATAAATCTTTTTTGGTATCCAAAAATTTCGAGAAAAGCACGGAAGAAACTTCAGTTCCGGTTTTGTTGTTTGCATCCGCGTAAGCCTGGAAATCCTTGCTTAATTTGCCCAACAGATAATTGCGGTAAATCGGCTGGTTTTTCAGCAAACGGTCTTCGTCTTTTTTCAGTTTTGCTTCCATATTCGTAAAGTTTTTCGAAACTTTAAAGTTCGGATTTTGGCTGACCATCGGGCGGTTCATTTCGTATTGATTCATCAATCCCAAAACGCTCGCATTCAGTTCGTCTTTTTTCCACTGCACCACTTCGCTGTCCGGAGAAGTGCTTTTTGCGGCAGCTTCAATTTTTTGGTTCAAATCTGCGCTTATTTTTTCAATTTCCTTTAAGAACGCTGGTTCATCTTTGGAAACCAGTTCGCCAACATTTATTTTCGCTGCGTAACCTTCGATGAGTTTTTGAACTTCTTTTAAATACTGGTTATTATTTTTCGCATCACCAGCCACGGTAAACTGTGCCGGGAAAGATTGTGCTGAGCCGGAAATATTTACTTTCTGACCGCCTTTCAGGTAAATCATCGCCTGCTTTCCAGCGTAGGTCATGATGTACATTCCGTCTTTTGGCGCTTCGAAACTGCCGGAGAAATTTCCTTTGGCATCTACACCCATATTGATAAGCGGAAGTGTTGCCACACCCGAAGCTTCGATGAATTCTATCCTTTCCAAAGGTGAACCGCCGGCAAAATTACCGGAAACCTCCACTTTTTTTGAACAGGACATTGCCACGAAGGCGATTAAGAGCATTAGAAAAAACTTATTCATTTTTTATGATTTTACTTTTATGATTTTAAAAATATTTAAAGCAGATATGCTTTTAACTTTCAGCAAAAATAAGGTATTCGCTGAGTTATAAGAAATTTAAAAATAAGATTTGTGATATTTTAACAAAGAAAAAGCTGCTTTCCTTAGAGAAAACAGCTTTTGGTATTTTTTGTACAGATTTAGCCTTTATCAATATTTGCAGACATATATTCTCTGTTCATTTTTGCGATAACGGCAAGGGTAATTCCTTTCGGACATTCCACCTCGCAGGCACCGGTATTTGAACAGTTTCCAAAGCCTTCTTCGTCCATGGCTTTCACCATATTCAACACACGTCTCTCAGCTTCCACTCTACCTTGAGGCAAAAGTGCAAGCTGGGTAACTTTAGCACCCACGAATAACATTGCCGAACCGTTTTTACACGTTGCAACACAGGCACCACACGCGATACAAGCCGCAGCGTCCATTGCGTTGTCAGCATCTTCTTTCGGAACGGGAATCGCGTTGGCATCTAAGGTGTTCCCAGAAGTGTTTACGGAAATAAATCCGCCGGCTGCCATCACTCTGTCGAAAGAACTTCTGTCGGTTACCAAATCTTTAATGATTGGGAACGCAGCACTTCTCCACGGTTCAATGTGAATTGTTTCGCCATCTTTGAACATTCTCATGTGCAGCTGACAAGTGGTGATTCCGGTGTCCGGTCCGTGCGGACGGCCGTTGATGTACAGCGAACACATACCGCAGATTCCTTCGCGACAGTCGTGGTCGAAAGCTACAGGCTCCTGACCTTCGTTGATTAGATTTTCATTGAGCATATCCAACATTTCCAGAAACGAAGAATCCGTAGAAACACCGGAAATTTTGTAAGTCTCAAATTGTCCTTTTGATTTATTGTTTTTCTGTCTCCAAATTTTTAGAGTCAGGTTTAATCCTTTTTTAGTACTCATTTTATATTATATTTTGGAGATTATTTGTAGCTTCTTGTTTTCACTTCGATGTTTTCATAAATCAAATCTTCTTTATGCATCATTTCCTGGTTGATGTCGCCACCCTGATATTCCCAGGCAGCAACATATTTGAAGTGCTCATCGTCTCTCTCCGCTTCTCCTTCCGGCGTGGCATGGTCCCAACGGAAATGTCCACCGCAAGATTCTTCTCTTTTCAGTGCATCCATCGCCATCAGCTGACCTAATTCCAGGAAATCTGCAACGCGGAAAGCTTTTTCAAGCTCCATATTCATCCCATTAGCTTCACCCGGAACTTTTACTTCTGCCCAGAATTCTTTTCGAACTTCTTCGATTTCTGTAATGGCTTCTCTTAAACCTTCCGGTGTACGGCCCATTCCAACTTTATTCCACATAATATGGCCTAATTTTTTGTGGAAATAATCTACACTGTGCTTGCCTTTATTGTTCATAAAGAAAGCAACTTTATCCTGAATTTCTTTTTCGGCAGCATCAAATTCCGGCAAATCTGTTGGAATTTTTCCGGTTCTGATGTCGGCTGCTAAGTAATCCGCAATGGTATAAGGTAACACGAAATAACCATCCGCTAAACCTTGCATCAATGCTGAAGCTCCCAATCTGTTCGCACCGTGATCAGAGAAATTAGCTTCACCAATTACGAAACAACCCGGAATCGTTGACATCAAATTGTAATCAACCCAAACGCCGCCCATCGTGTAGTGTACCGCCGGATAAATTTTCATCGGAGTCACGTATGGATTGTCGGCAGTAATTTTTTCGTACATCACGAAAAGGTTACCATATTTTTCTTCAATCCACGCTTTACCCAAATCATAAATTTGTTGCGGCGAAGGATTGTGAATATTTTTCTCGATGGCAGCTTCATTTCCTTTTTTCAGGATTTCTGTGGAGAAATCAAGATAAACACCTTCGTGCGTATCGTTATTTTCAATACCGTAACCGGCATCACATCTTTCTTTTGCAGCGCGCGATGCAACGTCACGCGGAACCAAGTTTCCGAAAGCCGGATATCTTCTTTCCAAATAATAATCGCGGTTTTCTGCCGGAATATTTTCAGGTCTAAGTTTACCTTCGCGAATTGCGACAGCATCTTCAATATTTTTCGGTACCCAAATTCTTCCGGAGTTCCGTAAAGATTCGGACATCAACGTCAGTTTAGACTGTGCTGTTCCATGAACCGGAATACACGTCGGGTGAATTTGCACAAAGCACGGATTTGCGAAATACGCTCCTTTTTTGTGAATTTTCCACGCTGCAGAAACATTGGAGCCCATGGCATTCGTGGAAAGGAAATACACATTCCCGTAACCGCCGGAAGCGATTACAACAGCGTGCGCAGAGTGTTTTTCAATTTCGCCGGTTACAAGGTTTCTGGCAATAATTCCGCGCGCTTTTCCGTCTACGATCACCAGTTCAAGCATTTCGTGACGGTTGTACATTTTAATTCTTCCTTTACCGATTTGTCGGCTCATTGCGGAATATGCACCTAACAATAATTGCTGGCCGGTTTGCCCTTTCGCATAGAAAGTTCTTTTTACCTGCACTCCACCAAATGAACGGTTATCAAGCTGCCCGCCGTATTCTCTACCGAACGGAACACCCTGCGCGACACACTGGTCGATGATGGAAGCGGAAACTTCTGCTAATCTGTAAACATTAGCCTCGCGGGAACGGTAGTCGCCACCTTTAATAGTATCGTAAAATAAACGGTAAACGGAATCTCCGTCACCCTGATAATTTTTCGCAGCATTAATACCACCCTGAGCGGCAATAGAGTGCGCTCTTCGTGGTGAATCCTGATAACAAAAAGCCTTTACATTATATCCTTGCTCTGCTAAAGTTGCGGCAGCAGAGCCACCCGCCAAACCTGTACCTACCACGATGATATCAATTTTATCACGGTTGTTAGGTGAAACAAGGTTCATATGATCTTTATGATTTTTCCATTTGTCTGCCAACGGGCCGGCCGGAATTTTTGAATCTAATTTGCTCATTTTTTAGAAATTTTAAATTTTAGATTTTAAATTTTAGTCGTATAAAACTTAAAATTTATTGAGTAACGTAATGAAAAACGGCTATAAAAATAAAACCCGCAGGAATAAGAATGGAATACCAGGTACCGATTGCCTTGATAACCGGTGTATATTTCGGATGTCTTGCACCAACTGACTGGAACGAAGACTGGAAACCGTGTGCAAGGTGTAAACCCAAAAGAACGAAAGAAATCACATAAAGGACCACGCGCCAAAGCTCCGCGAATTTTGCATGAAGTTCACCCCAAAATCTTGTAACATCAGCTGCATCGCCCTCACCCGGAACATATTTGTACGTCATTTCGTGTGCCCAGAAATCATACATATGAAGTACTAAAAACGCTAAAATTACAGCGCCGGTAATAAGCATATTACGTGACATCCACGTACTGTTTGCTGCGCGGTTGTTCGTTCCGTACTTTATTGGTCGTGCTTTATTATTCTGAATTTCAAGTACAAAACCCATTACAAAGTGAAATATAACGCCGATTACCAAGATAGGTTGCATTACAAATTGTACCAGCGGGTTGTAACCCATAAAATATGATGCTGCGTTGAAAGGGCCATTTTCGCCACCCAAAGAAAGTAAATTTACCGAAAGGTGCATAATTAGAAAAAGGAGCAAAAACATCGCAGACAATGCCATTGCGTATTTTCTTCCAATCGTAGAAGTCGTAAATCCTGCCATAATATTGTTTAAATTTGAATTCTCACAAAGTTAGAAAAATGGTGAGCGACTACCACGTGAGAAATGTCAGAAACATTTAGTTTGTAATCTTTCTAAATAAGAAATCAGCGCCGGGCAATATTTTTCGGCGGTTCAGACTTTAAATATACGAAATTCCCGTCCTTAATGATAAGCTGAAAAGATTTTGTTCGGCGGGAAGTAAGATAAGGTTCAATGATGTACTGCATGATTTTTTCCTCATCAACATTTCTACCCGCATAAAATGTCACGTGCGGGCCATTTTTAACCGACCAGATTTTTTCTTTGAAAAACTGGTGCTCCAAAGTTTCATTTAAATTTTCTGCTCTATAATTAAGGAGCATCCGCACCGAAATAAAAATCAGGAAAAAATAGCCAAACCGCGCCAAATTTTTAATGCTGAAATTTTTAATCACAAACCTCAGCAGGTAAATCATAATAAGAAGCAGAAAAACTTCGAGCAAAGTCATCGGTATCATTCTGAAAAAAGCAAAATCCACATCAGCGAAGAAATGAATTACTTTCAAAGTAGTTTTCACGCTAAAATCATAGACTAAATTCAAAACCGAAAAATCTGCCGAAATAGCCGCCAAAAAAGTCATCAGCAATGCAAAAATAATCAGCACTTCGGAAAACGGTATAATGACAAGATTTGCCAAAATCGAAATAAATGAATATTGGTGAAAGTAAAAAAGCACCAAAGGTAAAGTTGCCAGCTGCGCTGAAAAACTGATTGAAATAATACTGAAGAAAAATTTCTGAAATTTATTCCGTGCTTGCGGCAGCAATTTTAAAATCGGCTGATTGAACCAGAAAATCCCGAAAACTGCCAAAAAACTTAACTGAAAACCCACATCGAAAAACTGGTTGGTGTCGATGACCAAAATAATCAGCGCCGCCAAGGACATCGCGTGCATCAAATCGGGTTTTCTTTGAAGCAAAATGAAAATGTAATACGCCGAAATCATAGTGCAGCTGCGCACCACAGAACTTCCGTAATCAATAAAAATGGCGAAACTCCAGATCAGCAGCAGCGCAATTATGATTTTAAAATTGCGGAAATTTGCCGGAAAAAGCGGCTTAAAAATCGCTAAAATCAGCCAGAAAATAATCGCCATGTGCGAGCCGGAAATCGCTAAAATATGCACCAAACCCGATTTGCTGAAATCCTTAACCACAGCTTTATCCATTTCCGTACGGTCCGCCAGAATAATTCCTTTCGAAAATTCGCGCGTAGGTTTTGAAAGTTTTGCGCTATCGATTTTCTGCAAAATTTCGAGCCTTTTCTGCCGTATTTTTTCAGAAAACGAAAGATCATTCCGCGCTGAAATTTCGAGCGAGCCGGGCAAATAACTTTGGAAATAAATATTTTTCCGTGCTAAATATTTGCCGTAATCAAACTGAAAATCGCTGTACGGTTTTTCGAGTTTATTGATGAAAAGTTCGGCGCGGTAATAATGCGCAAAATCAAGCTCGCGTTCAGCTTTTGGAATAGAAAGTACACTGTTAAATTGCTGATTATTTTTCCAGCCGGTGATTTCGTAGCGGCGGTTTTTCTCATTGCTGTTCAGCTTTTTCCTAAGTTTAAAAATAACCTGCTCTTTGCCCGAAAAATCCGGAAATTCCGGTTTTTTACCATGCAGAAAGTGCAGAAAAATTCCGAAACTGAAAAACAGAAATCCCAGCACAAAAGCACGGATTTTGAAAGTGAAAAAACTTTTAACAAAGAAAATAAGCAGTAAGAAACTACTGGAAATCAGGAAAAAAATGACCGTTTTGCTGCCAAAATTTAAATAATCCTGCAACGCAATTCCAAGAATAAACGCGAGACAAAGAATAAGCAGCGGTTGTTTTTGCAAGGTCTTTTCCGGTAAAAATATCAATATTTACCGAATATTTTACGGTGAAATCACCCATTTATAATGACGTCTGCGGCGTGGTCGCTGGCACCTTTTCCGCCTAATTTTTCCTGAAGTTTTTGGTAATTATTAAGCATTTTTTCGCGCTCAGCACCGTTCACAATTTTTCCGAGCTCTTCGACCAGATTTTTGGTATTTAACTCACTTTGAATTAGCTCTGTTACAATCTCTTCGTCCATTATCAAATTGACAAGCGAAATATACTTGATGTTTTTCACGACGCGTTTCCCGATTTCATACGAAATCATGCTGCTTCGGTAACAGACCACCTGCGGAATATTCAGCAATGCGGTTTCCAAAGTTGCCGTTCCGGAAGCGACCAACGCTGCTTTTGAACATCGAAGCAAATCGTAAGTTTTATTCGAGACAAAATGCACGTTTTCGTCCACATATTTTTGGTAAAAAGATTTGGGCAAACTCGGTGCGCCGGCAATTACAAACTGATAATCAGCAAAATTTTCACGCACGGAAAGCATTAAAGTCAACATTTTCGTGACTTCCTGCTCGCGTGAACCCGGCAAAAGCGCAATAATTTCTTTTTCGTTCAGCTGGTTTTCAGCTTTAAATTTTTCAACATCAATTTCCGGTAAGTTGGAAACAGCATCTAAAAGCGGATGTCCAACAAAATGCGCCTCCACCTGATGTTTTTTGTAAAAGTCTTTTTCAAAAGGCAAAATCACCAGAATCTCATCAACAAACTTCCGGATTTTTTCCACGCGGCCTTCTTTCCAGGCCCAAAGTTGCGGCGAAATATAATAGACCACCCGAAGCCCGAGATTTTTCGCAAATTCCGCAATTCTCAAATTAAAACCCGGATAATCGACTAAAATCAAAACATCGGGCTGATAATTTTTCAGGTCTTCTTTGCAGAATTTTATATTTTTCAGAATGGTGCCGAGGTTTTTCGCCACTTCCAGAAAACCCATAAAGGCCAAATCTTTATAATGTTTCACCGGTGAAGTACGGGCAACCTCAGCCATCAAATCGCCGCCCCAAAACCGAAATTCAGCTGCCGGATCTTTCGCAATAAGTGATTTCATTAGGTTTGAAGCATGAAGATCTCCGGACGCTTCACCCGCGATGATGTAATATTTCACTTGGATTTTATGTTGTAATTTTGCTCAAAGATAAAATAAAAAAAATGTCAGATTTAGAAATAAAAAATAAAATTGCCGAAAGCGGATTGGTTAATTTTGACCTTTCTAAGCTTGTTCCGCAAGGCAAAAGAATCGGAATTGATCTTAAAGATTTCCTTTTTGAAGGCTTGATTTTGAAAGAAAAAGACTTCCGCGAAAAAATAAATTTGCTCGATACAACGCAATATAATTCAGCTTTTGTGTACGTTTTTAATTCCGCAGAAGCTATTGTACCGTTGTGGGCGTATTTTTTACTCACCGCAAAACTCACCGGAACTGCCAAAAAAATCGTCTTCGGAAACCGCGAAGATCTGGAAGTTTTGTTGATGCACAACGCGATACAGACTTATGATTTTACCGAATTATTCGGCAAAAGAGTTTTGGTTAAAGGCTGTTCTGATGAAAGCATTCCGGAAAACGCGTACATCGAATTGGTGGAACAGCTGAAACCGGTGGTGAAATCGCTGATGTTCGGTGAAGCGTGTTCTAACGTGCCGATTTTCAAAAATTAAATTCTGGACCTTTATTTGCTGCTAAAAGTTCAAATTTTTAATATTTTAAAACAAAAAAAATGAGTTTAATCGATCTAATTACAGGAAACGCCGGTACGCAAGTAGCCGCGCAAGCAGAAAACAAATTCGGAATAGACAAAAATCAAGTCATCGCTTTGTTGGCAGTTTCGGCACCTTTGGTGATTTCCTACCTCCGAAAAAAATCCCAGGAAGACGACCAGGAAGCTGAAGCACTGAATTCTGCTCTGGAAAAAGATCACGACGGCAGCATTTTAAATAATCCGGCGCAGGCGGCAGACAGACAGCAGGAAGGAAATTCTATTTTGGATCATGTTTTCGGCGGACAAAAAGGTCAGGTGGAAAATCAACTTTCCGAAAAAACCGGCATTTCAATGGATAAAATCGGTCCGATTTTAGGAATGTTGGCGCCACTTATAATGGGATATATTGGAAAAGAAAAGCAATCGAATGGCGTAAATTCCGGCGGTGGTTTAGGCGATTTATTAGGCGGAATTTTAGGCGGCGCGCAAAGTCAGGCTCAGGCAGAACCTTCCAATCCCTTGAACGATATTTTAGGTAGCGTTTTGGGCGGTGGTTCTTCGCAATCTTCTGGAAATCCCCTCAATGATATTTTAGGAAGTGTCTTGGGCGGAGGCGGTTCGCAGAAACAGCAACAAGGCGGTTTGGGCGGACTTTTGGGAAGCATTCTGGGCGGAAGATAATTCAGCTAAAAGAAAATAAAAAAAACCGAAGATTATTCTTCGGTTTTTTTAGTTTTTGCTTCTTTCGGTTTATCGTCGGCTTCGGCAGCTTTAGTTTTCGGTTTTGCAGCGGCTTTTGGTTTTTTGTCAACGTCCGCGTTTTCAGATTTGTCAGATGGATAACCAACTTCTTTTCTCACTTTTTCTCTTGGCGCTTTTTTGTCATCTTCGTCCAGTACGCTTACCGGAATTTTCTTTGCTGAATTAGATTTGCGTGGTCTTCTTTTACCATAACTTCCCGCGGTGACTTTGCCGCGTCTGGATTTTTGATCGCCTTTTCCCATAATTTTATTATATTTTGGTTAATGATTTACATCAAAGTTAAAGAAATTCAGCAAATTCAACTTCTTAAAATTTCATAAAGTTTCTTTTTTAATTTTTAAATTTTCAGCCTTTAAAGCATCAGATTTTTCATTTTACCAATCCGTATTTTTTAGCTGCTTTTTAGCCATTTTTTTCATTTTTTTAAAAGCGCGAAATTTTTCGGCTTTTCTAAAGCTGCGCGATTTTCCGCGATAAATCATCCAAAAAACTTATCTTTGCAGCGGAAATTTTTACCATTTTCAAAGAGCAAAAATTTAACTTCAAACAGCTGCAAAATATGTTTCGGACGCACACCAACGGAGAATTAAACCTCGAAAATCTAAATCAAAATGTTACACTTTCAGGCTGGGTTCAAACCATTCGCGACAAAGGATTTATGATGTGGATCGATTTGCGCGACCGCTACGGCATCACGCAGTTGGTTTTTGATGCAGACCGTTCCAGCGAAGAATTGCTTGAAAATGCGCATAAACTCGGCCGCGAATTCGTAATTCAAATTGAAGGAAAAGTCATCGAAAGAGTCAGCAAAAATCCTAAAATTCCTACAGGAGACATCGAAATTCTGGTAGAAAAACTGGTGATTTTAAATCAGTCTGAAGTTCCGCCATTTACCATCGAAGATCAAACCGATGGCGGCGAAGAATTACGAATGAAATACAGATATTTGGACATTCGCAGAAATCCGGTAAAAGAGAAATTAATATTTCGGCACAAAATGGCCCAAAAAGTCAGAAATTACCTTTCGGACCAAAACTTTATTGAAGTTGAAACGCCGGTTCTGATTAAATCAACGCCGGAAGGGGCCAGAGATTTTGTAGTTCCTAGCCGCATGAATCCGGGACAATTTTATGCACTTCCGCAATCGCCTCAAACTTTTAAACAATTGTTGATGATTGGCGGCATGGACCGTTATTTTCAAATTGTAAAATGTTTTCGCGATGAAGATTTGCGCGCAGACCGTCAACCCGAATTCACACAGATCGATTGCGAAATGGCGTTTGTGGAGCAGGAAGATGTTTTGGAAATTTTTGAAGGAATGACCGCGACTTTATTGAAAGACATCAGCGGAAAAGAATTTGGCAAATTTCCAAGAATGACGTTTGCCGATGCAATGAAAAAATATGGGAATGACAAACCGGATATCCGTTTCGGAATGGAATTCGTGGAAGTAGATGATTTGGTAAAAGGAAAAGATTTTAAAATATTCGACGAAGCAGAACTCATTGTCGGAATTAATGTTGAAGGTTGCGCAGATTACACGCGTAAACAAATCGATGAATTAATCGATTGGGTAAAACGCCCACAAATTGGCGCTTCCGGTATGATTTGGATTAAATTTCAAAATGACGGCGTAGTCACTTCTTCTGTAAATAAATTTTACAACGAAGAAGAATTAAAGAAAATCGCAGAAAAATTCGCTGCTAAACCGGGCGATTTAATGCTTTTAATGTCTGGAAACGAAAATAAAGTAAGAACCCAACTTTCCGCGCTGAGAATGGAATTAGGGAACAGATTAGGTTTAAGAAATCCGAAAGAATTCGCGCCGCTTTGGGTCGTAGATTTTCCGCTTTTGGAATGGGACGAAGAGACTGGAAGATATCACGCAATGCATCATCCATTCACTTCCCCAAAACCCGAAGACGTCCATTTACTCGAAACCGATCCGGGAAAAGCGCGCGCAAATGCGTATGATTTGATTTTGAACGGCAATGAAATCGGTGGCGGTTCGGTAAGAATTTTCGATAAAGATTTACAGGCCAAAATGTTCAATTTATTAGGTTTTACAAAAGAAGATGCAGAAGCGCAGTTCGGATTTCTGATGAACGCTTTCCAGTACGGAGCGCCGCCGCATGCCGGAATTGCTTTAGGTTTCGACCGTTTGGTCGCGATTCTGGACGGTAATGAGGTCATCCGCGATTATATCGCGTTCCCGAAAAATAATTCAGGACGAGACGTGATGATCGATGCGCCAAGCAAGATTGCGGATGAGCAATTGGAAGAACTTTTCCTAAAAGTGGAGACGAAGGAATAAAGCACTTTTAAAAAATCATTATAAATCCCGGCAAAATGCCGGGATTTTTCTATTTTTAATCAAAATTACTCTATGACCAAATTCATCGTTATTTGTTCGCTCTGCGTTTTTCTTCCCATTCAGGCACAAAAATTAACATCGTTTGTGAATCCGTTCGTCGGCACTAAAAATATGGGACACACTTTTCCCGGTGCGACAGCGCCGTTCGGAATGGTGCAGCTTTCTCCGGAAACGAACATGGAACCTTACGCAATCGACGGTAAATACAATCCCGAAACGTATCGCTATTGTTCCGGTTATCAGTTTGAAGACAAAACTATTTTCGGCTTTTCGCATACGCATTTCAGCGGCGTGGGACATTCTGATTTGGGAGATTTTTTGGTCATGCCAACCACGGGAAAATTGAATTTGGAACCCGGAAAAGTTGGTGAACCTAAAAGTGGATATCATTCACAATTTTCAAAAAACACAGAAAAAGCGGAACCTGGTTTTTATGAAGTTTTTCTTGATGATTACGGAATTAAAGCGGAACTCACCACTTCCGAGCGCGTAGGATTTCACCGCTATACTTTTCCAAAATCCGGTGAATCGCATATAATTCTGGATTTGATGTCGAATATTTACAACTATGACGGCAAAAATGTCTGGACTTTTGTGCGCGTAGAAGACAATCAAACCGTAGTTGGCTACCGCGAAACGACAGGTTGGGCACGAACCAAAAAAGTTTTTTTCGCCATGAAGTTTTCAAAACCTTTTAAAAATTATGGCAGAAAACGTTATGAAAAAGTAGAATACAACGGCTTTTACCGGAAATTTAATGAAAACGAAAATTTTCCTGAATTTGCCGGAAGACAGATTCGAGCTTATTTCGATTTTGACACCGAAAAAGATGAGCAGATTTTAGTAAAATTTGCACTTTCAAATACTTCTACCAACGGCGCTTTAAAGAACCTGGAAGCTGAAATTCCGCACTGGGATTTTGATAAAGTCAAAGCCGAAACATCCGCAAAATGGGAAAAAGAACTTTCTAAAATTGAAGTGGAAACTTTAAATGAAAACGATAAAAAAACCTTTTATACCGCACTTTATCACACCATGATGTCGCCGATTCTTTATGAAGATGTAGACGGGAAATATCTAGGTTTGGACCAGAATATTCGTGAGTCTGAAGGATTTACCAACTACTCTATTTTTTCGCTTTGGGACACGTATCGAGCATTGCATCCGCTTTACAACATTATTCAGCCGAAAAGAAACAATGATTTTGTGCATTCGATGATGGCGCATTATGACCAAAGTGTTCACAAAGCTTTGCCAATTTGGAGTCATTACGCCAACGAAAACTGGTGCATGATCGGATATCACTCTGTTTCGGTAATCGCTGACGCTATTGCTAAAGGCACGACCGATATTGATTTAAATAAAGCTTTAACCGCCGCCATAAGTTCATCAAACCTAAAATATTACGACGGAATTGAAGATTATCTGAAGTACGGTTACGTACCGGAAGATAAAAGCAGCTCGTCGGTTTCCAAAACTTTGGAATATGCCTATGACGACTGGGCAATCGCGCAGATCGCGAAAAAATTGGGCGATAAAAGCACAGAAAATTTGTATTTGAAAAGAAGCGAATCTTACAAACGAGTGTACAATCCTAAAACCGGTTTTATGCAGCCGAAACTTTCTGACGGGAATTTTAAAAAAGAATTTGATCCCATGGACACGCACGGACAAGGTTTTATTGAAGGAAATGCGTTTAATTACGGGCTTTACGTGCCGCAGAATGTTCCGGAAATGATAAAAATGATGGGCGGAAAAAAGAAATTTTCAAAACATTTAGATGAAATTTTCACCACGGAAATCGCGGATAAATACATCGAAAAAAATGAAGACATCACGCGCGACGGCATCATCGGGAATTATGTGCACGGCAACGAGCCGGGACATCACATTCCGTATCTCTACAACTGGACGGGCGATGCGTGGAAAACGCAGGAACGCGTGCGCATGATTATGCGGAAAATGTATTCTGCGGAAGAAGATGGCCTGTGCGGAAATGACGATGCCGGGCAAATGTCTGCATGGTATGTTTTTTCAGCATTGGGTTTTTACCCCGTTTTGCCGGGTTCCGATGAATATCAGATCGGTTCGCCTTTGGTGAAATCTGCAAAAATTAGCCTCGAAAACGGCGAATTTTTGAATATTACCACTGAAAACCAATCGGAGAAAAATGTTTACGTGAAGAAAATTTTGGTGAACGGAAAAGAAGTGAAAAACCATGTCTTAAAGCACAGCGAAATTGCAAACGGTGGCGAAATCGTTTTTGTGATGAGCGACAAACACTAAAATTATGGCAATTTAGCCACGAATTTTTCGGGTAAAATTTTCAGAATAAAAAAGATCATTTTCCACTTCCAGTTCGGGACGATGGTGAACGAATTTCCGGCGCTCACGATATGTTCCGCGACGTAGTCAGGTTCCATTAATAAAGATTTATTCAGCGCTAAACCGGCATTTATTTTCGTGTTGATGTAACCGCTCACCAGAACATTTACGGTGATTTTCCGAGCTGATAATTCCTGTCTCAATCCAGCAAGATAAGTGGTAAAAGCCGCTTTTGTACTTCCGTAAATATAATTGCTTTTGCGTCCACGCACTCCCGAAAGCGATGATAAACCGATGATTCTTTCGAGATTTTTGTTGGTTTTGTCTGTCGCAATAATATTTAAAATAGAAACCGCGCCCATATAATTTACTTCCATCATGCGTTTTGCGCTTTCAAAATCGTGAAGCGCCTTTTCATTTTCAACCAAAAAACCGGCAGCATAAATTACGATGTGCGGTTTGGTAGAAAGTTCCGCATAAAATTTTTGGTGTGAAGAAAAATTCGCAGCATCGAAAAAAACAATTTGAACATTGTTTTCCAAATGATTTTCCTCCACATATATTCTCAGTGAATCCAAATCACGAGAAGCTGCTAGAATGGAAAAACCGCGCGCAACATATCGCAGGATACATTGCTTTGCGACATCGGAATTCGCTCCGAGAATGAGAACGGTTTTCATGAAAAAAATGCCTATTTAGCGCGTAATTTTTCTTTGATGGCTTCGATATTTTTCTTGGCAGAATCTTCGAGAATTAAGCTGGCACTCATGTGAATTCTTTCGGGCATTAAATTTTCGAAATGTTCGGTTCCTTCCCACGAAACTTTTTTAATTAAAGCTAATGCGTCGCTACTTCTTTGCGAAAGTTTTTCTAAAAAAAGGTGAAGCTGCGCATCCATTTCTGTTATATTTTCAGAAACTGAATGATAAACATCATGTTTTTCGCACCATTCAGCGCTACGGAAATCCGCATCAATTGACATTGCCGAATAAGCCGATTTACCGATTTTTCTTTCAACATACGGTCCGATTACAAAGGGACCGATACCTAAATTGAGTTCCGTTAAAGCCATCGCTGAATCTTTTGTGGCAAAGCAATAATCTGCCGCACATGCAATTCCGACGCCGCCGCCAGTTGTTTTTCCCTGAACGCGCACCACAACGATTTTACCGCAATGTCGCATGGCATTCAGCACTTTTGCAAAACCGCCGAAAAATGTTTTTGAGGTTTCCAGCTCTTCAATCGACAGCAATTCATCGAAACTTGCGCCTGCACAAAATGCTTTTTCACCTTCTGATTTTAAAAGAATTGCCTTTACATTTTCATCTTTTCCGCATTCTAAAATCGTTCGAGCGAGTTTCTCTAAAATTTCACCCGGTAAAGAATTACTTTTTGGTGTTCCAAAGGTGATTTCGGCAATATTATTTTTGATTTCGTGATTTACAAATCCGTTGTTCATTGTTTGTTATTTAATGCAATTATGTATTTGTCGATGTAGTGCTGTTTTTCTTTGCTTTTGTATTGCTGGATATAGCGCGGATGTTCAAGCACCGTCAGACGGTCAAAAAAGTGGTTTTCAGCATTTAATTTTTCGATAAAAGTAGCGTTTTTCTTGCCGAGAATGAAAACTTCTGAAGTATCCAAACCCAGATCGATGTGACTTTTTATGCTCTCAATCATAAATTTTTTGACGGCTAAAAAGAGGGGTTTTTCGTCATAATAATTCGCATTCAGCGAACCTCGAGGTGTGCGGCGAGTAATTGCAAGCGGAAAAGGTGAATTAATGTAAAACTCGCTGTAAAATTTTTCCGGACCACCGTACTGTTGAATAACATCATAAAGAAAAACCGAAGAAATCTCGTGGGTGTGCGCTGATTTCATTTCGATGCCACAAATGCTTTCAAGCCGCTTTGTATCGGTAAATGGCACGCCTGTAACGCCCGCACCATGACGGCTTGGATTAATGCCGATAATAAATTTCCGGTGGTTGACGTCGTTATAAAACTTGCTGTAAAAACTGGTCATCACTGTCAACGTTTCTTCGTTACCAAAAAACGGATTGAGCACATCAAATCCGTCCGGAAGCTCGCCCCCATAATGCAATGTTTTATTAAAGTCGACTACTTTTTCGCCAAAAGTTTTTTGCATAATGGCTAATTTTTTTGTTACACCTACTTGGTTTCTACGGATTACTACCATTGAAGCTCAAGATTCCACTGATAACGTTCCTACGGAACTTCACACTCGGATCCTATACCAACCCAAACTGTTCGAAATGGTGCGTTACATGTTTTTGGTGAAATAGCTCCATCATTTCTTTATTCAGCATGCCGAAAACAAAATGAAGATGTTCTGCTTCCGGATTTTCGCGGTAATATATCTGATAATTTTTTACAGATTCCAGGAAATGCGTTTTCGCTTCGTCGAGGTTTTTATATTTCAAAGCTGGTAATTTGCCATCTTCGAGGAAAGGTGCCGGGAAATCTTTCGGCATCTTTCGGAAATTATAAAGCGAATCCTGATATTTTTCCAAATGTTCTTCGGGCGTTTTACACTCTCTGGTTTCAAGCTCACCAATGCTGTATTTCATTGTAGATTCAAGATGTTCGAGCATTTCCTGCGCTGTCATTCTGCCCCACAGAGGCAGAGATTTTTCGGTTAAATTGTTCAGTCTTTTTGTAAAATCTTTGTAATCGATTTTAATGAAAGGTGATTTTTTTGCCACTAAAGTTAAAATTGTTGCGACACACACCACTTCTTCGCGCTGATTCACTACTTCTACGAGCCATTTTACCACGCCACTCGGGACATTGCGTCCTTTCACTCCCTTGTTGATTTTTTCTTTCGCCGTCAGGTAAACGGTAATGGTATCACCCGCGTAAACCGGTTTGAAGAAACTCGCGTTTTCCAGGCCGTAGTTGGCGATGACGGGACCTTTTTTTCCGGAAACAAATAAACCTGCAGCAGCTGAAAGAATGAAATAGCCGTGCGCCACGGTTTTGTCGAAAATGGTGCCGTTCAAAGAAGTTGCATCGGTGTGGGCATAGAAATGATCCCAGGAAACATTAGAAAAATTTACGATGTCGGCTTCAGTAACTGTTCTGCCAGCGGTTTCGAGAGAATCACCGATTTCCACTTCTTCAAAATAGCTGCGGAACGGATGTTTTTCAGAATATTTTTTTTCGGCTCCAGGCTGATAAATTTTGGTAATTGCGGTTAAAATATCTGGCGAACCTTGGATTGCCGTTTTTTGAAGGAAGAAATGAAGGCCGTTCAAGCCACCCATTTCTTCACCGCCGCCAGCGCGTCCGGGACCGCCGTGCATCAATGTCGGTAAAGGCGAACCGTGGCCTGTAGATTCTTTAGCGTTATCGCGGTTTAAAACGAAAATGCGGCCGTGTGAAGATCCCATTTTCCAGGAAGTTTTGGCGACGAACTTTTCATCGTGAGAAATAATGGAACCGACCAAACTGCCTTTTCCGCGTTTTGCCAAAGCGGCTGCTTCTTCGGAATCTCTGTACGGCATCAATGTGGAAACCGGACCGAACGCTTCGACTTCATGTGAAATATTTTTTTCAAAGGGTTTATCGTTGTAGAACACTTTTGGAGACATAAACGCGCCGTTTTCATAATCAGCGTCAACCAATTCATGCTTGCCGTCGTAAATAAGTTCGGTTTCAGCTCTTAATAAATTAATTTTTTCCTGTAAAACAGCCATTTCTTTTTTACCAACGATGGAACCCATGCGGGTTTCGCGGCTTAAAGGATTTCCGATTTTGGTTTGGTCTAAAGCTTTGCTTAAAGCATTTTGAACATCCCCAACCAAATTTTCCGGTACGATGATTCTGCGGATCGCGGTACATTTTTGTCCGGCTTTTGTGGTCATTTCTGTGCGAACTTCTTTGATGAACAGATCGAATTCCGGTGTGCCGGGTTTTGCGTCGAGGCCGAGAATTGAACAGTTCAAAGAATCTGCTTCCATATTAAAACGCACGGCATTTTTGGAAACTGAAGGTAAAGATTTTAGCTTTTTTCCCGTAGAAGCGGAACCCGTGAACAAAACAGAATCACCGTCCTGAACATAATCCAGGATATTTCCCGGTTCGCCACAAACGAGCTGAATTGCGCCTTCAGGCAGAATTCCGCTTTCTATCATATCCTGGAAAACCGCGTTCGTCAGGTAAGAACCCGGAGTTGCAGGTTTTACGATACTCGGAACGCCGGCTAAAAGGGAGGTGGAAAGCTTTTCCATCATTCCCCAAACGGGGAAATTATACGCGTTAATCTGCACCGAAACGCCTTCGCTTGGCGTGAGAATATGGGTGCCGAGGAAAGTTCCGTTGGCGGAAATTTTCTGTGTATCGCCATCTACCCAAAACGGTGTATTTGGCAACATGCGTTTTGCCAAACCGGAATAAGTGAAAAAAGTACCAAAACCACCTTCAATATCCACCCAGGAATCTGCATGCGTTGCGCCGGTTTTATAAGAAAGATCATAATATTTCTTTTTCCTTTCGAGTAAGTACAATGCTAATTTTTTCAGCATTTCGCCACGATCGTAGAAAGTCATAGAAGACAAGTTTTTGTAACCGACTGTTCTGCCGTAATCCAGCGCCTGCTCGAAATCGATTCCTTCAGTGTCGGAAATGGCGACGAGTTCGCCGTTTACTGCATTGTATAGTGGAATGTCGTTTCCGGAACCTACGATCCACTGGCCGCTGATATAATTTTTTAGTTTCGTCATTTTGGTTAAAATGGTGTTTTATAATTTAGAAAAATTTCCCCTTTTAAGGGCAAATTTTTTGGTTTTGAATGTTCAAAAAAAAACCGCCTTTTAGCCGGTAAAATCTGAAAATTAAAACCATTGTTATTGAAATGGGAAATTACGAATTTTATTATTTACAGGCGGAGAAGAAAAAAGGAAAAAGGAAAAAGGAAAAAGGAGAAAGAAAAAGTTGATGGTTGATAGTGGATAGTTGATAGCGAAAAGAAAACTAAAAAAAATGCCGAAACTGCTGCAAGAAAATTTTGTTTTGATGAAGATATTTTTGGAGATGCGGGAATTGCGCCCCGGATGGAACGGCCTGTTTGAGCTCTTTTTTGGCGGCGGCTGCGCCGCCGCCAAAAAAAGCGAGTAGTGACAGCTGGCAATGGCGCCCAAAAGAGATTAGAAAAGAGAAAAGAGAAAGACTAAAACTGAAAACTGAAACAAGAAAAGCGAAAAGCGAAAAAATGCCGAAATAAGGGCAAAAAAAATCCCTCGCAATAAAATTGCGGGGGAAATTGCTATATTTTCTTGATTTATCTTGCGTTCATCGGTACGTAATCGCGGGCACTTTCTCCCTGATAAACCTGTCTCGGACGCCCGATTGGGTCGTTGTGCAAACGCATTTCTTTCCATTGGGAAATCCAGCCCGGAAGTCTGCCTAAAGCAAACATTACGGTGAACATTTCGGTTGGGATTCCTAAAGCACGATAAATGATACCGGAATAGAAATCTACGTTTGGATAGAGTTTTCTGCTTACGAAATACTCGTCTTCCAAAGCTACACGCTCTAACTGCATCGCGATATCAAGCGCTTTGTCTTCAACTCCGAGAGAAGTTAAAATATTGTCAGCTGCTTTTTTAATGATGCGCGCTCGCGGATCAAAGTTTTTGTAAACGCGATGTCCGAAGCCCATCAAACGGAAATTATCGTCTTTATTTTTGGCTTTTTCTACATATTTTGCAACGTCGCCGCCGTCTTGCTCGATCATTTCAAGCATCTCTATCACCGCTTGGTTTGCGCCACCGTGAAGTGGTCCCCAAAGTGCAGAAATACCGGCAGAAACCGAAGCAAACAATCCAGTGTGTGCGGAACCTACCATTCTTACCGTTGAGGTAGAACAGTTTTGCTCATGATCCGCATGTAAGATTAAAAGTTTTTCTAAAGCATCAACTACAACCGGATCCAACTCGAATTCCTGGTTTGGACGACGGAAACACATTTTGTAGAAATTCTCTACATAGTTTAAGCTATCATCACCATGGTTGATTGGCAGACCCATTTTCTTACGGTATGTCCAAGCACAAAGGTGAGAGAATTTCGCGATCAACATTTCTGCTGCGTGGTCCATATCTTCTTTGGAATTCACGTCTACAGCTTTTGGATTAAAAGCGGTAAGTGCAGAAGTAAGTGAAGATAAAACACCCATAGGATGCGCGGAACGAGGGAAAACATCGATTAATCTTTTCATTTCATCAGCGACGAAATTGTATTTTTTGATGCCTTTTTCGAAACCGTTGAACTGGTCTGCTGTTGGTAAATTACCGTTCAGCAAAAGATACATTACTTCGGTAAAATTAGATTTTTCCGCAATCTGGTCGATTGGATAACCGCGGTAATACAATTCGCCGTTGTCACCATCCAGATAAGTAATGTCGCTTAAAGTAGCGCCCGTGTTTTTATATCCTAAGTCTAAAGTAATTAACCCGGTTTGGTCTCTTAATTTAGAAATATCAATTCCTCTGTCACCAATGGTGCTATCAATGATCGGATATTCGTAAGAATTGCCGTCATAGTTTAAGACAACTTTATTATCTGCCATTTTTAATTTATTTTTTACTAATTTATGAATATTGAAAGGAAAACACAAAAGATTTTCGGCGTTCCCAATTTATTTTGTCTATAATCTGTTTATTTTAAAAGCTGATAAACCCGGGAAAATTGCGGTTTCACCTAAAGCCCCTTCAATGCGGAGCAATTGGTTATATTTCGCCATTCTATCGGAGCGTGAAGCGGAACCGGTTTTTATCTGACCGCAATTCATAGCAACTGCTAAATCTGCAATGGTAGAATCTTCGGTTTCACCGGAACGGTGAGACATTACGGAAGTGTAACGGTTGTGCTGCGCCATTTGAACCGCTGCCATGGTTTCGGAAAGTGAGCCAATCTGGTTTACTTTTACCAAAATTGAATTGGCAATGCCTTCTTCAATTCCGCGGGAAAGTCTTTCAACATTGGTTACGAATAAATCATCGCCGACAAGCTGCACGCGGTCGCCTATTTTGTCTGTAAGCATTTTCCAACCTTCCCAATCGTCTTCGTGCATACCGTCTTCGATGGAAATAATCGGGTATTTATTTGCTAAATCTGTTAAGAAATTTACCTGCTCGCTTCTGCTGAAATGCGCAGATTCCGGAGTTTCGAATTTTCGGTAATCGTACATTCCGTCTTTGTAAAATTCGGAAGACGCACAATCTAAAGCAAACATAATATCATCGCCCACTTTATAACCCGCTTTTTCTACGGCTTGGGAAAGCGTGTCTAAAGCATCTTCAGTTCCTTTAAATTTCGGTGCAAAACCACCTTCGTCACCAACAGCTGTTGATAATCCGCGGCCGTGCAAAATCGATTTTAAACTGTGGAAAATTTCGGTGCCTTTTCGAAGTGAATCAGAAAAAGATTCAGCTTTTACCGGCATAATCATGAATTCCTGGAAAGCAATTGGTGCATCGGAGTGCGAACCACCATTAATTACATTCATCATCGGAACCGGAAGTGTATTTGCGTTAACACCGCCAACGTATTTGTAAAGCGGCATGCGCAGTTCTGTCGCCGCAGCTTTTGCAGCAGCAAGTGACACACCCAAAATGGCATTTGCGCCTAAATTTCCTTTATTTTTCGTGCCGTCCAAATCAATCATAATCTGATCGATGAAATTCTGGTCTGTTACCGGCATTCCGATTAATTCCGGAGCGATGACTTCTCTTACATTTTCTACCGCCTTCAGCACGCCTTTTCCAAGGTAAGGAGCGCCACCGTCGCGCAATTCAACAGCTTCATGTTCGCCGGTAGAAGCGCCGGATGGAACAGCTGCCCTGCCCATCGCACCACTTTCGGTAAAAACATCGACCTCGATGGTTGGGTTTCCACGGGAATCTAAAATCTGTCGGGCTTCAATGTAAGAAATGTAACTCATCTTAATTTTTTTAATATTTTAATGTAAGACAAATTTAGTTAAAATTGAGGGAAACATCGCGTGCGTAAACCTGATTTTAATATGCTTACCGTTAAAATTTAGTTAATTCTAAGTCTTTGAAGCAAATTAAAAATGGATTCTTTAAATTTGAGTTAATACAATGCAAAATACTATGAAAAAACTACTATTAACCGCGGCGGGCGGCGCTTTGCTGATGGCGACGAGCTGCACGAAAAATGCGGAAGGAAATACAAGTGTAATCAAAGACGATAACGGCGCGATAACCATTCCGGTTGATACTACGGTTGCTAAAACGAATGGCGCCGGTGACAGCACGACCGCGGACCAATATACTGACCGGTATGTGGCGGAAGACGGAAGTTCTGCTTTGGTGACTTTTAAAAATGGCTCGGACAAAACCATCAGCATCCAGAGCAATAACAAAACGATTTCGGCGCCGCAGAAAGAATCAAACGCAGAACGTAGTGTATATGGAAACTATGACATTGAAATTGTGGTGAAAAATGACAGCGTGACGATTACGCAGGGAAATAATGTCATCAGGCTTCGGAAAGCGAAAGGTGAGTAGAATTTAAAAAGTGAAAAAAAGCAGCTTTTATCGGGAAATTTTTTATAAATTTTCAAAGAAATAGGTTGCCACGAATGCACGAATTTACTTGGGATTAAATCGGAAAAATATGCTGTTAAAAGTGCAATTTTTTGAAAAGTTTACAAAAGGGAAAAGTGCTACGAATGCACGGATTAGATTTTATTTAGAGAAGAAAAAATATGCCGGTAAAGCGGCTAATTTTTTGGAAATATCAATGGAAAAAAATATCCCGCAGAATTCGCAGATTTTCCCGGAAACGCATTAATTCAAAATGGAAAAAAAATGCCGAATTAACGGCTATTTTTTTGGAAATCGTAATGCGAACATGCCACGAATGCACGAATTTTCGGAAGAAGGGGAAATTAGAAAAATATGCCGATAAAAGGGCAAATTTTTAAAACGACAGTTGAGGCGAAAATTAAAAAGCCGCTCAAAATAAATTGAGCGGCTTTTTTTGGGGAATTATCTAACTGACTAATCAGTTTTGTTATCTGATGATTGTGCGGCTTCGCCGGTAGTTTCTTCAGATTTCGTTTCGTCTTGTGCAGGAGTTTCTTTTACTTCAGCAACAGTTTCTGCAGCTTTTGGAGTTGCTCTTCTGCTTCTTCTTGTAACTTTTTTCTCTTCTGCATTCGGGTTGTAAAGTTCGTTGAAATCTACAAGCTCGATCATTGCCATATCAGCTGCATCACCTTGTCTGAAACCAGTTTTGATGATTCTGGTGTAACCACCATTTCTTTCTGCAATTTTAGGAGCAATTGTTCTGAAAAGTTCAGTAACTGCTTCTTTGCTTTGCAGGTAAGCGAAAACTGTTCTTCTGTTATGTGTTGTATCTTCTTTAGCTTTGGTTAAGATAGGCTCAACATACACGCGCAAAGCTTTTGCTTTTGCAACGGTGGTGTTGATTCTTTTATGCTCAATAAGAGAACAAGCCATATTAGAAAGCAAAGCACTTCTGTGCGAAGCTGTTCTAGATAAGTGATTGAATTTTTTACCGTGTCTCATTGTTTGTTATTTATCAGCGTCTAATTTATATTTAGCAACGTCGAAACCGAAGTTAAGACCTTTTGCATGCACTAATTCTTCTAATTCTGTTAAGGATTTTTTACCGAAATTTCTGAATTTCATCAAATCAGACTTTGTATAAGAAACCAGTTCTCCTAAAGTTTCCACTTCAGCAGCTTTCAAGCAGTTTAGTGCTCTTACAGACAGATCCATATCTACCAATTTGGATTTCAGGAGTTGTCTTGTATGTAAAGTTTCTTCATCATACTGGATGGATGCTTTCACGGCTTCAGTTTCTAAAGTGATTCTCTCATCGGAGAACAACATGAAGTGATAAATTAATATCTTAGAAGCTTCTGTCAATGCATTTTGAGGACTGATGGAACCATCAGTTTCAATATCCAATACTAATTTTTCGTAGTCTGTTTTTTGCTCGACACGATAGTTTTCAACACTGTACTGAACTTTTTTGATCGGTGTGAAGATAGAGTCAATCGCAATGGTTCCGATTGGAGCGTTTGCGGATTTGTTCTGCTCGGACGGAACATAACCTCTACCTTTCTCAATATTGAATGTGATTTCAAATTTCACATCTTTATTGGCGGAACAGATTACCAAGTCAGGGTTCAAAACTTCGAATTCCTGCATTGTTTTTCCTAAATCACCGGCTGTAATTGTATTTTGACCAGATATTTTCGCGGTAACTGTTTCTGCAGAAGCAGTTTCAGTTTTAGCGCGAAGTCTTAATTGTTTCAGGTTCAGAATTACTTCTGTCACGTCTTCAATAACACCTGGGATCGTTGAAAATTCGTGCTCTACGCCTTCTATTTTGATAGATGTAATAGCATATCCTTCCAGAGAAGAAAGTAAAACTCTTCTCAAAGCATTACCGATGGTAAGACCAAATCCTGATTCTAACGGGCGAAATTCAAATTGCCCTTTGAACTCATCAGAATTAAGAAGTATTACTTTATCGGGTTTAATAAATGTTAAAATTGCCATATAATTAGGTTGAGCAAAAATTTGAAAAAATTATTATTTAGAGTAAAGTTCGACGATCAGTTGTTCTCTGATATCTTCCGGGATTTGGATTCTCTCCGGAGCTGATACGAAAGTACCTTCTTTTTTCTCGTCGTTAAATTGTAACCACTCGTAAGTTGATTTGTAAGCTAATGAATCAGCAATTACTTCAAGAGATTTAGATTTTTCTCTTACCGCAACTACATCTCCTGCTTTCAAGGAATACGATGGAATATTTACCAATTCTCCATTTACGGTAATGTGTCTGTGAGAAACCAATTGTCTTGCACCCGCTCTGGTTTTAGAATAACCTAATCTGTACACTACATTGTCTAATCTAGATTCACACAACTGTAAAAGAACTTCACCTGTTACGCCTTTTGCTCGGTTGGCTTTTTCATAAAGGTTTGCAAATTGTCTTTCTAAAATACCGTAGGTATATTTAGCTTTCTGCTTTTCCATTAACTGAACAGCATACTCAGACTTCTTTGATCCTCTTCTTTTGTTCACACCGTGTTGTCCCGGTGGTTGGTTTTTTCTTTTCTCGAAGCTTTTGTCGTCTCCGTAGATTGCAGCACCAAATTTTCTTGCAATCTTTGTTTTTGGTCCTATATATCTTGCCATATTTCTTAGATTTAAAGATTCAAGATTCAAGATTCAAGATTTAATCAATTGAATTTTAAATGTTGAATGTTGAATTATTATACTCTTCTTCTTTTTGGTGGTCTACATCCGTTGTGTGGCATTGGAGTCACATCTACGATTTCACTTACTTCAATTCCTGAATTGTGAATAGTTCTGATAGCAGATTCTCTACCTGCACCTGGACCTTTCACGTAAACCTTTACTCTGCGTAGCCCAGCATCGTGTGCTACTGTAGAGCAATTTTCTGCTGCCATTTGAGCTGCAAAAGGAGTATTCTTTTTCGAACCTCTGAATCCCATCTTTCCGGCAGATGCCCAAGAGATGACTTCTCCGCTTTTATTTGTTAAAGAAATGATGATATTGTTGAAAGTAGCTTGGATATGCGCCTCACCGATTGCTTCAACTTTAACTTTTCTTTTTTTAACTGCTTTAGTCTGTTTTGCCATAATTCTTACCGATTATTTACTTGCTTTTTTCTTGTTAGCAACCGTTTTTCTCTTTCCTTTTCGGGTTCTAGAATTGTTTTTTGTTCTTTGGCCTCTTAAAGGTAATCCCAGTCTGTGACGTATTCCTCGTTGGCAACCAATATCCATCAAGCGTTTGATGTTTATTTGAGTTTCAGAACGCAATTCACCTTCTACTTTAATGTTTTCGGTGATATAGTTTCTGATTAATGCCAATTCATCGTCATTCCATTCGTTGACTTTCTTGTCTTCGCTGATGCCGGCTGCTTTTAAGATTTCAGAAGAAGTACTTCTTCCAATCCCATAAATATAAGTTAAGCCGATAACGCCTCTTTTGTTCTTTGGTAAATCAATACCGGAAATTCTCGCCATAATTTAATTTTAGCCTTGTCTTTGTTTAAATTTTGGGTTCTTCTTGTTGATCACAAAAAGAACGCCCTTTCTGCGAACAATTTTGCAATCAGCACTTCTTTTTTTGATAGATGCTCTAACTTTCATTTTAAGTTTTCTATTTTAATTTTGCAACGGTTAAATGAGATCTTACGGAATCATTCCCATTTTGTTTAAATTATGAACTCCATAATTTCACAACTACAGATGTCCTCTTTTATATAAAGCTCAGCGGACGCTGAAATTAATATCTGAATGTAATTCTCCCCTTAGATAAATCATAAGGAGATAATTCTAATTTTACCTTGTCGCCAGGTAATAATTTAATGTAATGCATACGCATTTTGCCGGAAATGTGCGCGATAAGTACGTGCCCGTTTTCCAGTTCAACGCGAAACTGCGCGTTCGAAAGTGCTTCCGTAATCACGCCGTCCTGTTCAATATGTTTCTGTTTAGCCATTAATAAATTTACTGGTTGGTTGTTGTTCTGGATAATTTAGACTGCATTAAACCATCATAATGATGATTCAACAAATACGTATTGATCTGTTGTACAGTGTCTAAGATTACCCCGACCATAATTAAAAGCGACGTGCCACCGAAAAACAGGGCAAACCGATCGGTCTGAACAAACGCTCCATACACAAGTGCTGGAAGGACTGCAAAGATAGCTAAAAACAACGAACCTGGCAAAGTAATTTTGGACAAAATATCATCCAGATAATCAGCGGTTTCCTTCCCAGGTCTAACCTTAGGAATCAAGCCACCATTTCTCTTTAAATCGTCCGCCATCTGATTCACTGGAATCGTAATTGCGGTATAGAAAAATGAGAAAATAATGATCAAAATTGCAAACAAAACATTGTACTGCCAACTGAAGACATTTTTGAATCCGGCTAAGAAAGTATTAGATTCATCAACCTTGGTTAATAATCCAGGCACAAACATCAGCGCTTGCGCGAAGATAATTGGCATTACTCCTGAAGCATTTACTTTAAGCGGAATCCACTGACGTGCCCCCTGCATCAAGTTTCGGTTCACACCGCCTCTGGCCTGCGCTCTGCTTACATACTGAATTGGAATTTTTCTTACAGCGACCGACAGTACGATTGCCAATAGAACTACAACCATCCAGAATAAAACTTCAATCAGAATCATAATGGTACCAAAACCACCTTTACCTGTTTGGGTTGCAACTTCCTGAATAAAAGCTCCCGGAAAGTCAGCTAAAATCCCTACCATAATTAAGATAGAAATACCGTTTCCGATACCTTTGTCGGTGATTTTTTCACCTAACCACATGGCGAATACAGAACCCGCAACCAATATTACGATACTTGGCAACCAGAACATGATAGACTGCGGATGCACATAGTAAGCTGAAGCGAACTGCGCATGAGGCAGGAACATCTGTGTGATTGAAGTAAGATAAGAAGGTGCTTGTACCAAACAAACTGCAATTGTTAACCATCTTGTAATTTGGTTCAGGGTATTTCTACCGCTTTCCCCATCTTTCTGCAATTTCTGTAGATATGGTATTGCCATACCCATCAACTGCACAATAATGGAAGCGGAGATATAAGGCATAATTCCGAGTGCCATAATTGACGCCCGGCTGAATGCTCCACCTGTAAAAGAAGAAAGCAACCCAAGAAGTCCTGCTCCCTGTTTGTTGCCTCCCTGATCTTTATAAATATCCAAAAGATTTCCTACTTCTGCCATGTTAATAGCTGGTAAGGAAATATAAGATGCGAATCTATACACGAGGACGATACCGAGAGTAAAAAGTATTTTATCTCTCAATTCCTTAAGACTCCAAATGTTTTTTAGTGTTTGTATAAATTCTTTCATGGGTAATATTAAAGAGTAATTGCTTTACCTCCTGCTTTAGAAATAGCTTCTTCAGCAGATTTAGTGAATTTGTGTGCAGAAACTGAAACTCCTGATTTCAATTCACCTCTACCCATAATTTTTACAATCTCGTTTTTCTTTGCCAAGCCATTTTCTACCAAAACTTCTTGTGTAATTTCAGTGATACTTTTGGTATCTGCTAAAATCTGAAGTGTATCGATATTAATACCTCGGTACTCTTTTCTGTTGATATTGTTGAAACCGAATTTCGGTAATCTTCTTTGTAACGGCATTTGCCCCCCTTCGAAACCAATTTTCTGTGAATAACCAGCTCTTGCCTGCTGACCATTGTGACCTTTCCCGGCTGTACCACCTTTACCACTACCTTGTCCTCTTCCGATTCTTTTTGTGCTGTGAGTAGAACCTGCTGCAGGTCTAATATTATTTAAATTCATTATTATTTAGATTTGAGATGTTAAGATAAGAGATAAGAGACTTTAAAAAAAAGCCTCTTTCCCGGCACTTTTTTCTATTTTACCACTACTACAAGGTGACTGATCGCCGATACCATTCCTAAGATAGAAGGAGTAGCTTCGTGCTCAACTACTTGGTGAAGTTTTTTTAATCCTAATGCTTCAAGCGTTCTCTTTTGAGTTTTGGTTCTCCCAATAGCGCTTTTTACTTGTTTTACTTGAATTTTTGCCATTGTTATTTTATTAACCGTTAAACACTTTATCTAATGAAATACCTCTCGCTTTAGCAATTTCTTCTGGTCTTCTGATGTCCAATAATGCTTTGAAAGTAGCTTTCACAACATTATGTGGGTTTGAAGAACCTTTGGATTTTGAAAGAATATCTTTAATACCCGCAGCTTCTACTACCATACGCACAGTTCCACCAGCGATTACACCGGTACCGTGAGTTGCAGGTCTTAAAAAGATATCTGCACCACCGTATCTTGCGGAAGTTTGGTGAGGAATTGTATGATTAATTACCGGTACTTTTACCAAATTTTTCTTAGCATCTTCTACTGCTTTTGCAATAGCGGAAGCAACCTCTTTAGATTTTCCCAAACCGAAACCTACAGTTCCAGCTTCATCTCCTACAACCACGATTGCAGAGAAACCGAAAGCTCTACCTCCTTTGGTTACTTTCGTAACTCTGTTTACTGAAACGAGACGATCTTTAAGTTCTAATCCTCCCGGTTTTACTTTTTCTATATTATCTAGTCCTAACATATTTCCGAAATTTAATGATTAGAATTTTAGTCCGCCTTCTCTTGCGCCATCAGCCAGAGCTTTCACTCTACCGTGGTACACGAATCCGTTTCTGTCGAACACTATATTTTCAATTCCTGCAGCTTTGGCTTTTTCAGCGATTGCTTTACCAACTTCTGCGGAGATTTCTGTTTTGTTTCCTTTCGCGTTCAATCCTCTTGAAGAAGCTGAAGCTAAAGTTTTACCGTCTTTATCATCGATCAATTGCGCGTAAATCTCTTTATTGCTTTTGTAAACAGATAATCTTGGTAATTCAGCAGAGCCAGAGATTTTCCCTCTTACTCTTCTTTTAATTCTATTTCTTTTTTCTACTTTGCTTAGTGCCATGTTCTTAAGTTTTAAAATTAAGCAGATTTACCAGCTTTACGTCTTACAATTTCTCCAACGAATCTTACCCCTTTTCCTTTATATGGCTCTGGTTTTCTGAAAGATCTGATCTTTGCAGCTACCATACCTAATAATTGTTTGTCGAATGACGTTAAAGTAATTACAGGGTTTTTACCTTTTTCAGATAATGTTTCTACCACAATTTCTTTAGGAAGATCCAATACAATTCCGTGTGAGAATCCCAAAGCTAAATCTAATCTGTTACCTTGATTAGAAGCTCTGTATCCTACCCCTACAAGCTCAAGTTTTTTAGTCCACCCTTCGGCAGTACCCTGAACCATATTGTTGATTAACGCTCTATAAAGACCGTGTAATGCTTTATGTTGCTTTGATTCCGACGGTCTGTCTAACGTAAGTATTCCGTCTTCCTGTTTTAGAGTGATTCCTTCGCTTAACTGCTGTGTAAGTTCGCCTTTTGGACCTTTCACAGTTACCAGACCGTCTTTCTCGGTTACGGTAACATTAGCGGGAATTTCTATAATTGATTTACCAATTCTTGACATTTTCCTTTGATTATTTATTAATAAACATAGCAGATTACCTCTCCACCAACTTTTTCCTGTCTGGCTTTTTTATCTGTCATCACTCCACGAGAAGTTGAGATAATAGCCACGCCCAAACCGTTCAATACTCTTGGAAGTTCAGCTGAACCTTTGTATTGTCTTAAACCTGGTCTTGAAGCTCTTTGAATGCTTTTAATAACAGGTTTGTTGGTTAGTTTGTCGTACTTTAAAGCGATTTTGATATTTCCCTGTACAGCGTTGTCTTCGAACTTGTAGTTCAAAATAAAGCCCTGTTCAAACAAAATTTTTGTAATCTCCTTTTTAATTTTCGATGCAGGAATATCCACCACTTTGTGGCCTGCGCTTTGTGCGTTCCTTACTCTGGTTAGGAAATCTGAAATTGGATCTGTTACCATTTTTCTATTTTAATTATTGGTTTGTGATAAACAGTTTTCTTAATGCTGTATGCGATACGCTTTAGCTATAGGCTAACAGCATTAAGAACTTATTTATCTCGATTGTTCTAAATTTATTACCAACTTGCTTTTTTCACTCCCGGGATAAGACCTTTGTTGGCCATTTCTCTGAAAGTTACTCTGGAAAGACCGAATGTTCTCATGTAACCTCTTGGTCTTCCTGTTAATTTACATCTGTTGTGTAGTCTTACTGGCGAAGCATCTTTTGGCAATAATTGCAAACCTGCATAATCTCCGGCTTCTTTCAAAGCTTTTCTTTTTTCTGCATATTTTGCTACCGTAGCTTCTCTTTTGCGCTCACGCGCTTTCATTGATTCTTTAGCCATCTTTTTAGTTCTTTTTGAAAGGTAAACCGAAGTGAGTTAGTAATGATTTGGCTTCTTTGTCAGTTTTCGCAGAAGTTACGAAAGTAATGTCCATCCCCTGGATTTTTTTCACTTTGTCAATTGCGATTTCCGGGAAGATAATCTGCTCGGTAATACCCAAGTTATAATTACCTCTTCCGTCGAAACCGTCAGCTTTGATACCGTTGAAATCACGGATTCGTGGTAAAGCTGAAGAGCTTAATCGGTCTAAGAACTCATACATTTGGTCAGCTCTTAAAGTTACTCTGGCACCTACCGGCATACCTTTTCTTAATTTGAAAGCTGCTTCATCTTTCTTAGAAATAGTTCCAACTGCTTTTTGTCCGGTGATTGCTGTAAGTTCTTCGATTGCATAGTCAACAATTTTCTTGTCAGCTGTTGCAGCTCCCAAACCTTGTGAAACAACGATCTTTAGTAATTTAGGAACCTGCATAACAGATTTATACCCAAATTCTTCCATCATTGCAGGAACAATTTTCTCTTTATATTGTTGTTTTGGTCTTGCTATATATTCCATCGTCGTTTAATTATAAAGTTTCACCGGTTGATTTCGCAACTCTTACTTTTTTATCACCCTCCATTTTAGATCCGGTCTTAGTGCCTTTACCGTTTTTGTCGGTAAGCATTACGTTGGAAATATGAATTGATGCTTCTTTCTCTACAATTCCGCCCTGTGGATTTCCTGCTGATGGTTTGGTATGTTTTTTAACGATATTTAAACCTGCAACAATTACTCTGGCGTCTTTGCCTTCTTTACGGATCACTTCAATAACTTCACCGGTTTTACCTTTGATTTCTTTTCTTCCGGTAGTGATGATTACGTTATCTCCTCTTTTGATTTTTAACTTTGTCATTTTTTGTAAATTTTAAAATTAAAGTACTTCAGGAGCTAATGAAATGACTTTCATATATTCTTTATCTCTCAGTTCACGTGCAACAGGACCGAAAACACGGGTTCCTCTCATTTCGCCGGCAGCGTTTAAAAGAACACAAGCATTGTCATCGAATTTGATGTATGAACCATCTTTTCTACGTACTGCTTTCTTAGTTCTTACCACTACTGCTTTAGAAACAGTTCCTTTTTTAGCCTGTCCTTGTGGCGTAGAATCTTTGATAGTAACTACGATCTTATCACCAACTGAAGCATATCTTCTTCTGGTTCCTCCCAGAACTCTGATTACAAGTACTTCTTTGGCACCTGTGTTATCAGCAACTTTTAATCTTGATTCGGTTTGTAACATTACTTAGCTTTTTCAATGATTCTTACTAATCTCCATCTTTTACTTTTACTTAAAGGTCTAGTTTCTGTAATTAAAACTGTATCGCCTTCAGTACACTCGTTATTTTCATCGTGAGCGGTATATTTTTTCGTTTTAAGAACGAATTTCCCATACATTGGGTGCTTTACTCTGGTGGTTTCACTTACAACAATGGTCTTTTCCATTTTATTGCTGGAAACAATTCCAATTCTTTCTTTTCTTAAATTTCTATCCATGATAAAATGAAATTCTTATTGTTGTTTTAGTGTTAATTCAGTTTCCAGACGCGCGATATTTCTTCTCAGGTCTTTGATCTGAATAGGATTTTCAATAGGGCTAATGCTGTGAGATAATTTCATTTTATTGAAATCTGCTCTTGCTTCAGCCAGTTTATTTTGAATATCTCCTGCGCTAAGATTTTTGATGTCAGCTTTTTTCATTTCTTAAAGATTATTGAGGTTGAACAAAATCGTTAGCCACTACAAATTTTGTAGTAATAGGAAGTTTTTGAGCTGCAAGACGAAGTGCTTCTTTAGCAATATCGTAAGGAACTCCACCTACTTCAAACATAATTTTACCAGGTTTTACTACAGATACCCAATATTCCACAGCACCTTTACCTTTACCCATCCTTACTTCGGCTGGTTTTTTGGTAATTGGCTTATCCGGGAAAATCTTGATCCATAACTGACCCTCTCTTTTCATATATCTTGTAGCAGCAATACGCGCTGCTTCAATTTGTCTTGCAGTAATCCAAGCACCTTCATTTGCTTTGATCCCGAAAGTTCCGTATGCAAGTTGACTGCCTCTTTGAGCAATCCCCTTCATTTTCATCTTGTGAACTTTACGGAATTTGGTTCTTTTTGGTTGTAACATAATCTATTTAGATATTAGATGTTAGATTTGAGATGTTAGATGAAAAAATTAAAATACAGTTCTTGTAACGGAAGTTCTAATTGCTAATTTCTATCTTCTAACCTCTAATTAAATTATTTTCTGTCTCTTGGTCTACGGTCGTCTCTGTCTCTTCTGTCATTACGATCGTTACGGTCTCCTCTACCTGCAGGTCCTTTTTTCTGTTGTCCTACCAGTGGGCTAAGGTCTCTTTTTCCGTAAACTTCGCCTTTCATGATCCAAACTTTTACGCCTAATTTCCCGTACTGAGTAAGTGCTTCACCGATATGATAATCGATATCCGCACGGAAAGTTGACAATGGGATTCTTCCGTCTTTGAAAGATTCGCTTCTTGCCATCTCAGCACCGTTTAAACGACCGGAGATCTGAACCTTAATTCCTTCAGCTCCCATTCTCATGGTACTTTGAATTGCCATTTTCACGGCTCTTCTATAAGAAATTCTATTTTCGATTTGTTTTGCAATGCTGTCTGCAACTAAAACTGCATCAAGTTCCGGTCTTTTGATTTCGAAGATATTGATCTGGATATCTTTATCCGTCAATTTTTTTAATTCTTCTTTTAATTTATCAACTTCCTGCCCTCCTTTACCGATGATTAAACCCGGTCTAGCGGTTGTAATTGTAATGGTTACCAATTTCAATGTTCTCTCTATGTAGATTCTTGAAATTCCACCTTTAGATAAACGAGCCTCAAGGTATCTTCTGATCTTGTAGTCTTCTGCGATTCTGTCTCCATAATCTTTACCACCATACCAGTTCGAATCCCATCCTCTGATGATACCTAATCTGTTACCAATTGGATTTGTCTTCTGTCCCATACCTTGATTATTTAGTTTCTTTATTACCTAAGATTAATGTAATGTGGTTTGATCTTTTTCTGATTCTGTGACCTCTACCTTGTGGCGCTGGTCTCAGTCTCTTCAACTGTCTTGCACTGTCTACAAAAATTTCTTTTACAACTAAGTTTGCTTCTTCGATGTCTGCACCCTCATTCTTTAACTGCCAGTTAGCCATTGCAGAAAGTAGTACTTTCTCTAATTTATTTGAAGCATCCTTCTTTGAATATTTAAGGATATATAAAGCCTTATCAACCTCTACACCTCTAATGATATCAGCAACTAATCTCATCTTTCTTGGCGAAGAAGGGCAATCGTTATGTAACGCTTTTGCTACGTCTTGGTTTGCTATTTTACGTGCTAATGCACTTTCTCTTTTTCTTGATCCCATGGTTATCTACCTCCTTTGTTTTTGTTACCGCCGTGACCTCTGAAAGATCTTGTCGGAGAAAATTCGCCTAACTTATGACCTACCATATTCTCAGTTACATAAACCGGGATAAAAGATTTCCCGTTGTGTACCGCGATGGTTTGTCCTACGAAGTCTGGAGAGATCATTGATGCTCTAGACCAAGTTTTGATTACTGTTTTCTTACCAGACTCTATATTTGTCTGAACCTTCTTATCTAAAGTGTGATGAATGAAAGGTCCTTTTTTAAGTGATCTTGACATAATTATTTTCTTTTAGATATGATATGACGGTTAGACGCTTTATTTTTCTTTCTGGTTTTGTAACCTTTAGCAGGCATACCATTTCTAGATCTTGGGTGACCTCCAGAAGATTTACCTTCACCACCTCCCATTGGGTGATCTACAGGGTTCATTACTACTGGTCTTGTTCTTGGTCTTCTTCCCAACCATCTGCTTCTACCTGCTTTACCGGAAACGGTTAGCTGGTGATCAGAGTTGGATACTGATCCAATCATCGCCATACATTCACCAAGAACCATTCTTGATTCTCCTGAAGGCAATTTGATGATTACATATTTCTTATCTCTTGAAGTTAACTGTGCCGATGAACCTGCACTTCTTGCCATAATTGCACCCTGACCAGGTTTCAATTCGATACAAGATATTACAGTTCCTAAAGGAATGTTTTTCAACTTCATTGCATTACCAACGTTTGGTTCTGCGGTTTCTGAGGAGATTACTTTCATATCTACCTTGATACCGTTCGGAGCGATGATATATCTCTTCTCTCCGTCTGTATATTCAACAAGTGCGATGAAAGCAGTTCTGTTTGGATCATACTCAACAGATTTTACCGTACCTTCAACATCAAACTTGTTTCTTTTGAAGTCGATAATTCTGTATTTTTGTTTGTGTCCACCTCCGGTGTAACGCATGGTCATTTTACCAGTATTGTTACGACCACCTGACTTACTAATACCAACTGTTAGAGATTTCTCTGGTTTGTTGGTAGTAATTTCCTCAAAGTTGTTTACAACTCTGAATCTCTGTCCCGGGGTGATAGGTTTTAATTTTCTAACAGACATTACTATTGTTTATATTAATTAATTTGCAAAAATATCTATCACTTCTCCTTCTGCAAGAGAAACGATGGCTTTTTTCAACTTGTTGGTTTTCCCAACCTGTAATCCTTTTTTCGTGTGTTTAGAAGAAACTTTAGGCGCATAAATCATGGTTCTAACGTCTGCTACTTTTACACCGTAAAGCTCTTCTACTGCCTTCTTAACCTGGATTTTATTCGCTTTAGTATTCACTAAAAAAGAATAAGCACCACGCAAATCAGTAAGATAGTTCGCTTTTTCTGAGATAATTGGTTTAATGATAACTGACATGATTTATTTTCTTAAATTTTCCTGAAATTTTTCTAATGCACCTTCTAAGAATACAATTTCTCCAGCATGTACCAAATCATAAGAACTGATCTCGTTGTACGTCAAAACTTTCGTCTTCGGTAAGTTTCTTGATGACAAGTACACGTTCTTGTTCGCTTCCGGTAAAATATAAAGAGATTTTTTTCCTTCAAATCCTAACGCATTGTTCAAAGTGATAAATTCTTTCGTTTTTGGAGCATCAAAATTGAAAGCTTCCAAAACTTTAATAGAATTATCTCTCATCTTTTGTGAAAGAACTGATTTCTTAGCTAATCTTTTCAAAGATTTGTTCAGTTTGAAACGGTAGTCTCTTGGTTTTGGACCGAATACTCGACCACCACCTCTGAAAGTTGGCGATTTGATATCACCATATCTTGCAGAACCAGAACCTTTTTGTTTTTTCAACTTTTTGGTTGAACCTACAATTTCGCTTCTTTCCTTTGATTTATGTGTGCCTTGTCGCTGTGCTGCAAGGTATTGTTTCACTTCTAAGTAAACCGAGTGCTGGTTTGGCTCAATTCCGAAGATTGCTTCGTCTAGAGTTACTTTTCTTCCGGTCTCTTTTCCTGATGTATTAAATACTACTAGTTCCATTTTCTGATAATTACATAAGAATTTTTTGCTCCCGGAACAGCTCCTTTTACTACTAAAAGATTTTGCTCTTCATCTACTTTTAACACCTGTAGGTTTTGTACGGTAACTTGCTTACCACCCATTCTACCTGCCATTCGCATTCCTTTGAATACTCGTGACGGGTCGGATCCTGCGCCAATAGAACCTGGGGCTCTTAATCGGTTGTGCTGTCCGTGAGTTGCCTGCATTACCCCCGCAAAGTTGTGTCTTTTTACAACCCCTTGGAAACCTTTACCTTTTGAAGTTCCGGTAACATCTACAAATTCACCTTCGGCGAACAAGTTTACCTTCACTTCATCTCCTACGCTTAACTTTTCTACGAAAGCATGGTAGAACTCTACCAATTTAGCTTTAGGAGCTGAACCTGCCTTTTTGAAGTGGCCGGCTAACGCTTTACCAACGTTCTTTTCACTCTTGTCATCGAAACCAAGCTGAGCAGCTTTGTACCCATCTTTTTCTACGGTTCTGACCTGTAAAACCGAGCAAGGACCTGCTTGAATAACGGTACACGGCATGTTTTTGCCATTCTCGTCAAACAGGGAAGTCATCCCGATTTTTTTACCAATAATACCTGACATTATTTATATATATTATATTATGTTCACGTTTTCAATCCCAGGTTCGGTGATTTCTATTTCTGAAATAGGCATACTTCTTCCTAAATTGAGTGTGCAAATGTATGAAGTTTTTTTGAATTGACAAACAGCGAGTTAAAAATATTTCCCCATTTCATATAAAAAACTTCAGATCGCTCCAAAGTCTTACGAATGAGTTCATTTTTAAGGCATTAAATTGTAATTAATGTAAATTTTCCGCCCAAATCTCTTCATCTGTTTTCCCCACGAAAAATCCGCCGCTAAAATGGCATTTTTTGAGATTTTTGATGGTAGAAATTAGATGTAGGATGTCACATGTCAGATGTCAGATGTCAGATGCAAGATGCAAAATTTTAAATTCCGAAATATTCGTGCATTAGTGGCATTATTTTCAGGAAGTAATGAATGGAAAACCATAGAAGTAAAAATCTGCTAAATCCGCAAAATCTGCGAGTTTAAATTCCATGTCGCAAATCCTCAAAAAAATTCGCCGCTACTCCGGCATTTTTTTCGATTTTAGGTTTTAGAAATATTCGTGCATTCGTGGCAATTCCCACGCGCGAAATGCAGCCTCTATTATAGAAAAAAAATTAGCCGCTTTAAAAGCAGCTTTTTTTCACTTTTATCGAAAAGGTGTTGCAGCAGAATTAGCGGTCCTCTTTTTCAATTTCGGCTTCAATGTGCAGGTTGCGCATTTTCACCTCTTGGTTATCTTCCGCCGCATCGATGGAGTGCGAAATATGCAAATCATTATCCTCCTGCGCCAGCTCTGAGAGTTTTTCGTAATACCGATGCAGCCTGTCCAGTTCTTTTTCCGTGAGATCTTCGATGTCAACAATCCTGTTGCTGGCTTTCTCGTGCGCGGCGATCAACTCGTTCAGCTTAATTTGTATGGCTTTGGAATCTTTGTTCTGTGATTTCTGAATGAGGAAAACCATTAAAAAAGTAATGATGGTTGTGCCGGTATTGATGACGAGCTGCCACGTTTCCGAATATTTAAAAATGGGACCGGTAAATGCCCAGCCCAGAACAATAACCGTGGCGCCAATAAAAGCGGCGGGGCTTCCGGTAAATTTACTCGCCCAATTCGCAAACTTGTCGAAAAAATTCGCTTGAGGTTCTTTATCTTTTTCTGGTGTGGTTTGCATTACTGATCATTTTACGTTGTGAACGCGAAATCACTGGCAATAATTGTGCATATTTTATTTGCCGTTATTTTGCCCAATTTTCTGAATTTCTTAAAAAGGAAAAAATTGGGCGTTTTAGTGGCGAATTTTCTCGATTTGAAAATGTGCTAATGTGATCATTTGAAGATTTCGAAAGCAGATAATTTTTCGCTGCTATTTCGGCGTTTTTTTAAATTTTTTTAAAACGGAAAAATCAGGCGTTTTAGCGGCGAATTTTTTTTAAACCTAACTTACTTTTTGGTATTAATTTACTTATTTACCCACATAATAATCATGATAACCGATAACAACAAATAGAAAAAAGTCGTGAGAATTTTTTTTCGGAAACCTTCAAGTGCGGATCGGAATCTAAGCAGGCAAATGAAAATTTTTAAACTTAATAGGAGATTGATAGCAATTACTACAATACTAATCGAAAACATGAAGGGTGTCTTAAAAGGTTCTGCTCCAAATAATAGAATAAAACCTAAACCGTGTAGAAAACCTAAATAATCTATGTAATTGTATAATTTTTTCATAAGTTATCATTCAACCCAAAATTTTGTATTGATTAGCAATAATAAAGAAATAAGCATAACTCTGCAAGTGGCGAGAAAATCGTTTTTACATCTCAACTTTAAGAATTTTTTTTACGCCGAAAATGATCAAAAAGATTTTCAGAGAAATGAAGTGATCGTAAGTTATTTACATTCACGAAAAAATTGGGCGTTTTACGGGCAAATTTTTTTGGATTTTAAAATTCGCTTCTAAAACCGGGGCAAGGTTTGGAATCTTGACAAGGTTAAGCTGTGAAGATTTTCTGGCGGCTTTTTTTGGCATTTTTTCCAGATTTTTAAAATTGAAAAATTATACTTTTTTACGCCGAATTTTTTTCGATTTGAAAATGTGATAATGTGCTCATTTGAAGATTTCGAAAGCAGATATTTTTAGCTGCTACTTTGGTTTTTTTTCTGGATTTACTAAATACCGAAAACTAGCCGTTTTAACCAGGAATTTCATAGAATTTGAAAATGTGGTAATGTGGTAATTTGCTCATTTGAAGATTTCCAAAGCACATATTTTTTAGCTGCTAAATGGGCAACTTTTCTTAAAATGTAAAATTAAAAAAAATGCACTTTTAGGCAGAAATAAACCGAAACCGTTCTTCTAGCCCCGATTGCAGCGGCATCCTTTTTTGAGGAGGCACGACGAAAAAAAAGATACAGCGGAAAGCGGGAACCCATCTTCGGGAGAGGCGCCACTTTTGTTGCTTCTAAAAAAAAATTCGGTGCGAAGACGCAAATTAGAAATCGAAAAAAATGCTCAAATAAGCGCCAAAAAAAATCCCTGATCTTTCGAACAGGGATTTTACTATCATAGCAAAGTATTTTCTGCAGCAGCTTAAAGCATAATTCTTAGAGCTCACCGCTTTTTATCACACTTTGATTTCTACGTCTACTCCGGAAGGAAGCTCTAATTTCATTAGCGCATCTACCGTTTTGGAAGAAGAAGAATAGATGTCCATCAATCTCTTGTGAGCTGAAAGCTGGAACTGTTCTCTTGCTTTTTTGTTTACGTGCGGAGATCTTAGTACGGTAAAGATTCTCTTGTTGGTTGGCAATGGAATCGGGCCGTTTACAACAGCGCCGGTAGCTTTTACCGTTTTTACGATTTTCTCAGCAGATTTGTCTACTAAATTGTAATCGTAAGATTTTAATTTTATTCTGATTCTTTGTGACATTTTGAACTAATTTAAATAATTAACCTCTTGCGATTTCGACTACTTTTTCAGCGACGTTTTGTGGTGCTGCTTCGTATTTCTCGAATTCCATTGAAGATGTTGCTCTACCTGAAGATAAGGTTCTAAGTGTAGTTACATAACCAAACATTTCGGAAAGTGGAACAAATCCTTTGATGACTTTCGCATTGTTACGGTCGTCCATACCATTGATGGTACCCCGACGCTTGTTAAGGTCGCCTACGATATCACCCATATATTCTTCCGGTGTTACCACTTCAATTTTCATAATAGGTTCCATGATCACTGGTTTTGCTTTTTTACCAGCTTCTTTGAAGCCCATTTTCGCAGCAAGTTCGAAAGAAAGTGCATCAGAATCCACCGGGTGGAAAGAGCCGTCTTTCAAAGTTACTTTAATTCCTTCGATTTCGAAACCTGCTAACGGACCGTTTTTCATAGCTTCTTTGAAACCTTTTTCTACGGACGGAATGAATTCTTTCGGAATGTTACCACCTTTAATTTCGTTAACGAACTCAAGGCCTGGTTTGTTGTCGTCAGCCGGAGCCAACTCAAACACAATATCAGCAAATTTACCACGACCACCAGATTGTTTTTTGTAAACTTCTCTGTGGTTTGCAGACATGGTAAGGTTTTCTTTGTACTCTACCTGTGGCTGTCCCTGGTTAACTTCTACTTTAAACTCACGTCTCATACGGTCAACAATAATGTCGAGGTGAAGCTCACCCATACCGGAGATGATTGTCTGTCCTGAAGCTTCATCAGTTTTCACCTGGAAAGTTGGATCTTCTTCAGCCAATTTTGCCAAAGCGTTACCCATTTTATCCTGGTCAGCTTTAGTCTTAGGCTCTACCGCGATACCGATTACCGGATCAGGGAATACCATAGATTCAAGAACAATAGGATGTTTCTCGTCACAAAGGGTATCACCGGTTTTGATGGATTTAAATCCAACCGCTGCACCAATGTCTCCAGCTTCGATATATTCAATTGGCTCCTGCTTGTTAGCGTGCATCTGGAAGATACGGGAGATTCTTTCTTTATTGTTAGATCTAGTGTTCAAAACATAAGAACCAGCATCAAGTCTTCCTGAATAAGCTCTGAAGAATGCTAATCTTCCTACGAAAGGATCGGTAGCAATCTTAAATGCCAAAGCTGCAAATGGTTCAGTTACGGAAGGCTTTCTTGAAATTGGCTCATCTGTTCTTGGGTCTGTACCGTCAATCGCTTCCTTGTCCATTGGTGAAGGAAGATATCTACATACAGCATCAAGCATGAACTGTACTCCTTTATTTTTGAATGAAGAACCGCATGTCATCGGGATAATACTCATATCCAAAGTAGCTGCTCTTAGCGCTGTGTGAACTTCTTCTTCGGTGATGGAATTTTCGTCTTCCATAAATTTCTCAAGAAGGTTTTCATCGTACGCAGCAATTTCTTCAATCAGTTGTGCTCTGTACTGCTTCACTTCATCAGCCATTTCAGCTGGGATGTCTACGATGTCAAAAGTAGAACCGTGGTTTTCCTCGTGCCATACAATCGCACGGTTTTTCACCAAGTCTACAACACCTTTGAAATCTGCTTCGTCACCAATTGGCAATACGATAGGCACTGCATTAGAACCTAGCATTTCTCTTACCTGCTTACAAACGTTCAGGAAGTCAGCTCCCTGACGGTCCATTTTGTTTACAAAGCCCATACGTGCAACTTTGTAGTTGTCCGCAAGTCTCCAGTTGGTTTCAGACTGAGGCTCTACTCCGTCTACTGCAGAGAAAAGGAATACAAGACCATCAAGTACACGAAGTGAACGGTTTACCTCTACGGTAAAGTCAACGTGTCCCGGTGTATCTATGATGTTGAAGTGATAATTTTTAGCATCTGCAAGTGCTTTCCCTTGCTCAGTTGGGAATTTCCAGTCTACAGTTACTGCTGCAGATGTAATGGTAATCCCTCTTTCAGCTTCCTGCTCCATCCAGTCGGTTGTAGCACCACCTTCGTGAGTTTCACCAATTTTGTGGTTTTTTCCGGAATAAAATAAGATTCTTTCTGTAGTGGTGGTTTTCCCTGCATCAATGTGCGCAGCGATACCAATGTTTCTTGTAAGTTTAAGATCTCTTGCCATTTCAGATTAGAATTTAAAGTGTGAAAATGCTTTGTTAGCTTCAGCCATTCTATGAGTGTCTGTTTTCTTTTTGTACGCAGCACCTTCTTCTTTCGCAGCAGCGATAACTTCAGCAGCTAATTTAGATGCCATAGATTTATCGTTTCTTGCTTTAGAATATTTGATTAACCATTTCATCGCCATAGAAATTTTTCTGTCAGCGCGGATTGGCATTGGAATCTGGAAGTTTGCACCACCAATTCTTCTTGAACGTACTTCTACGTGTGGCATAACGTTAGTCAAAGCATCTTTCCAAATTTCAAGTGCCGACTTTTCGTTTTCTCCTTTTTTGCTTTCTACGATATCTAATGCATCATAGAAAATTTTGAATGCGATGGATTTTTTACCATCAAACATCAAATTGTTTACAAATCTCGTTACCAGTTGATCACTAAATTTAGGATCCGGTAACAAGGGTCTTTTTTTCGCTTTCGTCTTTCTCATTGTTTCGTTTCTTAAAAATTAGTGATTACTTTTTCTTACCTTTTGCCGGTGCTGCAGCAGCCTGACCTGGTTTTGGTCTCTTAGCCCCGTACTTAGATCTTCTCTGAGTTCTTCCAGCTACACCTGCGGTGTCCAAAGCTCCACGAACAATGTGATAACGTACTCCCGGTAGGTCTTTCACCCTTCCGCCTCTAACCAATACTATCGAGTGCTCTTGAAGATTATGTCCTTCGCCCGGGATATAGGCGTTAACTTCTTTACCGTTAGAAAGTCTTACCCTTGCTACTTTTCTAAGTGCAGAGTTAGGTTTCTTAGGGGTGGTGGTATATACTCTTGTACATACACCTCGTCTTTGTGGACAAGATTCAAGGGCAGCCGATTTGCTCTTCTTGGCAAGCGAGACTCTTCCTTTTCTTACTAGTTGTTGAATAGTAGGCATTTAATTGCTTTTTATTTTAGGGGGCAAAAATACAATTTTTTTTCGAATTGGCAAACGTGCCTTTCTTTTAATTTTTAATTAAAATTTTTAGCATATCTATTTATATATATCAACCGGCTAAAAGTTTTCCTCATTTAAAAATATTTATTTGCCGCTATTTTGCCTAAAAATCCCGTTTTACCAGTTTATTGGTTTTGAATTTCTAAATTTGCTCTTACACTAACCTATATATATGAGTGAAGTCCGTTTAAGGTCAATTCTCGACAATGATTTTTATAAAATCACCATGCAGAATGCCGTAATTAAACTCTTTCCCAACGAAAAAGTAAAATATCAGTTCATCAACCGCGGCAAACATTATTTTCCACCCGGTTTCGCCGAAGAACTTCGCCGAAGCATCAATGCCATGGCTGAATTGAAGCTGACGCGCGACGAAAAGAAATTTCTGCAGATCATGTGTCCGTATCTCGATATGCCGTATCTCGATTTTCTTGCAGGCTATCATTACGATCCTTCAGAAGTTTCAATCGTTCAGACCGAAGATAATCTCGAAGTCACTGTGGAAGGCCAATGGTACCGCACCATTTTGTGGGAAGTTCCAATTCTCGCGCTTATTTCCGAACTGCATTACGAAATGAATAATATGCAGCGCAATTCCGATGAATTTGTCATCCAGAATACTTTAGAAAAGGCCGGTCAGCTTAACAACCTTCATGTCACTTTCGCGGAATTTGGGACGCGTCGCCGTCATTCCTACAAAGTTCAGGATTTGGTCGTGGAATCGCTGGTGAAAAATAATTCCTCCGGAAACTTTATTGGCAGCTCCAATGTGCATTTTGCGATGAAATATGGTGTAAAACCCATCGGCACGCACGCGCATGAATGGTTCATGTTTCATGGCGCCGAATATGGCTTCAAAATGGCAAACGCACTTTCGCTCGAACATTGGGTTGATGTTTACCGCGGTGATTTGGGAGTGGCACTTTCCGACACCTACACCACCGAAGTTTTTTTCCGGCAGTTTGACAAGAAATTTGCAAAACTCTTTGATGGTGTTCGGCACGACAGCGGAGACCCGATAGAATTTGCCAACAAAACCATCGACCATTACAAGAAAAACGGCATCAATCCACTCTTTAAATACATTATTTTTTCTGATGGTTTAAACCTTGAGAAAGTAGAAGAAATCACCAAAGCCTGCGAAGGCAGAATCGGGATTTCTTTCGGTATCGGCACCAATTTAACCAATGATGTCGGCTTAAAACCGATGAATATCGTGATGAAATTAATCGCAGCACAATCCATCACCGGCGATTGGATTCCCACCGTAAAACTTTCGGACGAACACGGGAAATACACCGGTGATCCGAAAATGATTGAGCTTGCTAAAGAATTTTTAAAAATCGATGCTTAAGCATCTTTCAAACCATTAATATCATGAAAAAAATTCTGCCCTTTATAGCCCTTTTTTTGCTTTTTGCAAATTTCACCGCGCAGGTGAAGATTCCTGGAGAAAAATTCAATCAAAGGTTAGCGGACTCTCTTGGCGCCGATCAGCGAGGAATGAAAAACTATATGTTGGTCATTTTGAAAACCGGACCAAATGACGCCGTGATTTCAGATAAAAAAGAAAGAGAAAAACTTTTCGAAGGTCATTTCTCAAATATGACAGCGATGGAGAAAAGTGGCAAACTCAAACTCGCCGGTCCTTTCGCGACAAAAAACACCTTGAATTACCGCGGAATTTTTCTTCTTGATGTGCCGACAGAAACAGAAGCCGCAGCCTTGCTTCAAAATGATCCCACCATAAAAAACGGCATTTTTACCGTAGAAATTTTGCCGTGGTATGGTTCGGCCGCCATTCCGATGCATCTTAAATATCACCATCAAATTTCGAAAGCTAAACCTTAATTTAAAAGTTGAATTCTTCAGCTATTTTTCCACAATTTAAAAATATCCGCTTATTTCTCCCTATTTTTGAAATATGGAAATCACGACTTTATTTATAGGAATTCTTCTTGGCGCAATCATCGGCGCTGTCATTTTATATTTTGTGCTGAAATCCTCGCATTTGCCGCGAAAAACTTACGATGACGTCAATCAAAATTTCATCCGCACGCAATCGGAACTCGAAAATTCTGCGGTAAAAATCCGGGAATTAAACGAATTTTTTCAAAAGGAAAAAGAAACCAATCAATCGCAAACCGAAATTCTGAACCAGCTTAAAAATGAAATTGCCACGCTGAACGCGGAATATTCTTCAATTCAAAACCAATTTCATGAACAGCGCGAAACAAATGCCCAGCAGACTGCGCAAATCAACCATTTAATCGCTGAAAAGCAGGATATTTTTGGTAAAAATTCTGAACTCAGCGCCATCAATGAAACTTTGAAAAATTCCCTCGACAATCAAAAGGAGGAAATCACCAAAATGCAGGAGCTGGCGAAAAACGAATTTCAAAATCTTGCGACAAAAATTCTGGAAGAAAAAACGAAAAAATTCACCGAAACAAACCGGGAAAATCTTGACCTTTTACTGAAACCTCTTGGAGAAAACCTGGAAACTTTCAAAAAAAGAGTAAACGAAGTTTATGATAATGAAGCCAGAGAAAGGTTTTCATTAAATAACACCATCAAACTGATGATGGAACAAACCAACAAAATCAGCCAGGAAGCGAACAACCTTGCCACCGCGCTTAAAGGGCAAACCAAAACCCAAGGCGATTGGGGCGAATTGATTCTGGAAAGAATTCTGGAAGATTCCGGTCTTACAAAAGACCGCGAATATTTTACCCAGTTCAATATTAAAAATGAAAACGGGGAAAACCAACGGCCCGACTTTATGTTGAAACTTCCTGGAAACCAAATTGTAATCATCGATTCCAAAGTATCGCTAAATGCCTACGAAAGAATGGTTTCTGCAGAAAATGAAGATGACAGAAATGCAAATCTCAAGCTTCACATCGCCGCTGTACGAAAGCATGTTGACACCCTTGCGCTGAAAAGATATGATCATCTGAAGGAATCTCTGGATTTTACCATTATGTTCATCCCGGTAGAACCGGCTTTCTTGACCGCGCTTCAGTACGACACACAACTTTGGAACTATGCATATAAAAAACATATCATTCTTTTAAGTCCCACAAATCTCATTGCTTATTTGAAACTTATTTCAGATGTCTGGAAAAGGGCTGACCAAAACCAGAATGCTGAAGAAATTGCGCGGCAGGCAGGCGCACTTTTCGATAAGTTCGAAGGATTTGTCAGCGATCTTTTGAAAATCGGAAAAAAGATGGATGACGCTAAAGGTGATTATGAAAATGCAATGAAGAAACTAACAACCGGTCGCGGAAATCTCGTTGGCAGCGTACAGCGGATTAAGCAATTAGGAGCATCAACGCGAAAACACCTGCCGGAAGCGCTTTTAGAACGGGCAAACGATGAATCTGAAATCAGTCTTTTTGATGAAAAAGAAGAAAATAATCAATTGTAAATGATGCTGATTGAAAGTTTCCAGAACGAGAAGATAAAATATGTGATACGCCTCCTTTCGGACAACCGTTTCCGGAAAAAAGAAGGCGTATTTGCCGTGGAAGGAAAACAGGAAAATGAGCGCGCGCAAAAATTCGGCTTTAAAAACCAGGAATTTTATATCGCTGAAAGTATTTTCAAAGACCAGCTTCCAGACGGAAAAATTCATTTGGTTTCAGATAAAGTTTATGATAAAATCGCGTATCGAGGCACTTCGGAAGGAATAATCGGGGTGTACAAAACGCCGGAAACCAAGCTTGAAGATTTTAAACCTTCAGAAAATTCGGCGGTGATTATCGTAGAAAGTGTAGAAAAACCGGGCAATTTGGGCGCAATTTTAAGAAGTTGTGAAGCTTTCGGCATCGAAGCTTTAATTATTACCGACTCCAGGGTCGATTTTTTTAATCCTAATGTCATCCGCTCCAGCGTGGGCTGTTTGTTTGGAATGAATATTTTCGCTTCAAGCAATGAAAAAGTCGCGGAATTCCTGAAGGAAAACGACTTTAATGTGTACACCACTTTTATGGATGAAAGCGCAGAGCCGCTTCAAAACCGAAATTTTTGCCAGAAAAGCGCCATAATTTTTGGTACTGAACATTCGGGGCTCACCGATTTTTGGCTGGGGAAAGGTTTAAACACCATTATCCCAATGGCTGGAAGTATAGATTCTCTGAATCTGAGCAACGCTGTCGCAATTTGCAGCTATGAAATTTTAAGACAGAAAATGAAATAAAAAAAACCGTTTCTAAAAAGAAACGGCTTTTTTTTGTGAGCTTTAAGCTAAGATTATTTTGCAGCGTCAGCAGCATCTTTAGCAGCATCTTTAGCAGCATCAGCAGCACCAGTTGCAGCATCAGCAGCACCTTTAGCAGCATCTTTAGCTTGGTCAGCAGCAGCGTCAGTAGTAGCAGAAGCAGCATCTTTAGCAGCGTCAACAGTAACTTCAGCAGCAGAATCAACAACAGTAGCAGCAGAATCAGCTACCATTGCAGCAGAATCAGCAAGAGTTGCAGATGCAGAATCAGAAGCGTTAGCAGTTTCTACAGTTTCAGTTTTGTTACAAGCTACTAAAGCTACAGCAGCGATTGCAGCTGCGAAAAATGATTTTTTCATAATAAGTTAAATTTAATTGTTTTGTTTTCTGTTTGCGTTCATTCATTTGAACAGAACAAAGATATAGCGAGAAAAAAAATTGTTTCTGAAAATTACTTGTAATCTCCTTGTAAAAATATTTTACAAAAAAACAAAGCTGATTTTCAACATCTTAAAGTAAAAACCTGCCTTTTTAAGGTTCCTCAATATATCATGTTAAGGATAAAACTTATCTTTAAATGATGAAGAATAATTAAAATAGAATTGCATTATGTGTTTGGCGCCAGGTGGGAGCGTTATTCATTTAAGAATAAAAAAACCGCCACGCACTGAAGCGGGCGGTTTTTATTGGAAGCTAAAATAATTATTTAGCAGCTTCTACGTCAGCTTTGATTGAATCAGTAGCAGCTTCAGCAGTTGCCTGAACTGAATCAACAGCAGCAGTTTCAGTAGAATCGATTGCTTCGATTGTAGAATCAGCAACAACTTCTAAAGAATCAGTTGCGTTAGCAGTTTCTACAGTTTCAGTTTTGTTACAAGCTACTAAAGCTACAGCAGCAATAGCAGCTGCGAAAAATGATTTTTTCATAATAAATTAAATTTAATTGTTTGTTTCTTGTTTGCGTTCATTAATTTGAACAGGACAAAGATATAGCGAGAAAAAAATTTGTTTCCGAAAATTAATTGTTTTATATTTGTAAAACCGATTTACAAAAAAGGACTACTGAAAATCAATAAATTACACCTATTCTGCAATTGAGCGATTTAGATTTATTACACTTCGAACAGCTAAAAAATGAGGTTCAAACTCAGTATTTAGAAAACCATACGCCCTCCTTTGATGATATTTCAAAATGGAAGGGCATTGACATCATATATTTTCAGGAAGATTTACGAAAAATCGCCAAAGGAAATATCAGCGAAAAAACTTTTTACACCTACTTTAAAAACTCGCCGGTAACCAAATTACCGCGGATTGATATGCTGAATATTCTTTCTGTTTATGCGGGTTACGTATCTTGGTATGATTTCAAGAAAAACCATCTTTTCTCCGACGAGATCTTAAAGGACCTCGAAGAGGAAGACGAAAATCTGGAGGAAATTTTATCTCAGGATATTAAAAATGCACCGGAAATTGAAGAGGAAGAAAAAAATCCGGCACCTAAGCCTAAAATTTCAGAAAAAACCGTTGAAAAGCAGGTAGAAAATTATGATTTACAAAACTCTACAACTGATATTCAAAACGTTAACAAAAACGGACCAACTTTTTCCTCTTACGACACTACGGAGCAAAAAGGCACATTCTCTCTTGTAAAAAAATATCTTTGGTTGGGAATTTCGCTCGTTTTGGCAATTTTGGTTGGTCTCCTTGGTTTCAAAGATGAACTTTTCAGCAAAAAATTCTATTACAGTTTTATAGACGCAGACCGAAACTCCAAAATCAATGCGGAACTGCAGGTGCAAATCCTGAAGGAAAACGAGTCGCCAATCGTTTACACCGCGAAACCGAATGAGCCTTTCGTTTACACCACGCAGTCAAAAAGCCTGACAATGGTCGTTTCCTCCCCTTATTACCGCACCGATACCATTCACAGAAACCTCGAAACTGCACCTGAAGCCGAAACCATTGAGCTGAAGCCGAACGATTACGCGATTATGCTTTTCTATTATTCCAAATCCATAAAAGATTTGAAACGTAAAAGAGAAACACTTAACTATCTGATCAGCGATGATGCCCTGATTTACCAGGTTTATGACAATGAAACCTACGGCGTAGAAACAATGGATAAACAGCGGTACATCAACCTCGTAACTTTACCTTCAACTTCGCTTGAAAATCTGGAAGTAATTGAAACTAAGGATGATAAATCGAATAAAATTATAATGATTAAATTTAAAATCGCTACCGATGAAAAAATTAACTAACATATTTTTTATTGCATTCACCATGCTCTTCTTCTTTGTTGCGTGCAAAAAAGAAGAACCACAACGCTCTGATCTCGAAATTGTAAGAAATAACAACAACCAATTGTCTTACCCCGTAACAAAAATGGACAGCGCACAGGCAATTACCACCATCACCAAACAAAAAATTCAGGAATTGCTGGATTTATCTACGCTCTATACCTCAGGAAACAAAGACACAGAAATCGATTCGGTAATTTACGCGCAGATGATTAAAAGTTATTTTGTAGATCAGGATTCCATGAAACTTACCGCAATTTTGTCGCAGCTCGACAGTTTGAAGGTAAAAACCGCGAAAGTCGGAAACATTAAGGTTTCCAAGAAAATGAACGAAAAAGACACTTTGGATTTTGCGCAGTTCAGCGTGGAATATTTTGACAGTAAAAACAGGTCGCTGGGAACTTTCGAAAAAACCGCGCAATATGTTTTGAAACCGTCACCGGTGAAATTCCAGAAAGAATTTAAGTTCTACTTTGTTGATTTTGATTCAAAATTGCCAAAAGACAGCACGTCGGTCGGTGTTACCAAATAATCCAGCGGAATATCAAACTCAGAAATATCTTCAACATCGCTTTCCGGCGGAAAAAAACTAACGCCCACTTTCAGCACATTTTCATTAATGTTCGTTAAAAAGCGGTCGTAAAATCCTTTGCCGTAACCAACTCTGTTTCCCTTTTTATCAGCGTAAAGCAAAGGCATAATCACCAAATCGAAATCTTTAACACCTGAATCTTCATTACCGACCGGTTCTTTTATTCCCCAGGAATTGGTTACCAGCGGCGTTTCCGCTAAGATTTCTATTGCGATTATTTTTTCATTCACAATTTTCGGCACAAAAACCCGGATATTTTTTTGAAAAAAATAATTTAAAAAAAATGCCGTTTCAACCTCCTTTTTTTTCGAAATGGATAGGAAACAATGCACTTTCTGCCCGTTGGAAAGCTGAAATTTTTCATTAAAATTCCGGAAAATTTCTTCTGATAAATTTTGAACCTCAGCCAAACTAAGGTTCATTTTTTTCTCCGAATATAATTTTCTCAGGGCTGTTTTGGTCATTTTTTCTAAATTTCCTTTACAGAAATAATCTTCACCGGACAGGCTTTTGCGGCTTTTTCACAAGGTTCAAAAGCTTCAAAAAAAGGCGTTTTAAGGGTGAAAAAACCTTTTTTATCCACCGTTTTCAGCAAAACCGATTTGCCGTCTTTTTTCGACATCCGGAAATATTCCGGCGCAAATTCCGCGCAATAATTACAGCCGATGCATTTTTCACGCTGCAAGGTTACGATGACCATCAGTTATTCTCTACGATTTTGTAAAGCTTGTCAGACGGACGAATTTTAAATTCGGTTTTAAAAGTGATTACGTCCGACTTCGAAGCTTTCGATGCGTTAGGTTTTGTGTCCACAAGCATTGCATCTAAAACCATTTCCTGGGAACCGGTCGTAGGACCTTGGATTAAAACGCGATCGCCCACGTTTAGATCATACGCTTCCACCAGAAACTCTGCAACATTGGATTTTGGGTAAAAATGTCTGCCTTTTCCGATATAAATTTTCTTTTGAGTTGCCGCTGAACCCGAAACATTGGACCATTCGCCCAATTCCTGACCAAGGTAATAGCCCGCCCAGAAACCTCGGTTATACACCGTTTCAAGTCTTGCCATCCAGTCCGCAACTTTTTCCGGGCTGAAAGTTCCGTCTGCAACTGCATCAATCGCTTCGCGGTAACATTTCGTAACCGTTGCCACATATTCGGGCGCACGGCCACGACCTTCAATTTTCAAGACTTTTACGCCAGAATCTACCACATGATCTAAAAAATTGATGGTGCACAAATCCTTTGGCGACATCATATATTCGTTATCGAGCTCGATTTCAAAACCGGTTTCCTGGTCAATTACGGTATATTTCTTACGACAGTTCTGCTTGCACGCACCACGGTTTGCAGAGGAATTATGCGAATGCAAACTCAAATAGCATTTCCCCGAAACTGCCATGCACAAAGCGCCGTGACCAAAAATCTCCACTTCAACCAAATTTCCCGATGGTCCGCGAACATCATCTTTAACAATCTGATCGCAGATTTTTTTCACCTGCATGATAGAAAGTTCACGGCTCATCACCATCGTATCGGCAAAAAGCGCGTAGAACTTCACGGTTTCGATATTGGTGATATTGATCTGCGTAGAAATATGCACTTCCATGCCGATTTGTCGCGCGTAAGAAATCACCGCCTGATCCATCGCGATCACCGCAGTGAGATTTGCGGCTTTTGCTTTGTCTAAAAGCGTTTTAATGAGCGATAAATCGTGATCGTAAATGATGGTATTTAAAGTAAGATACGTTCTAACCCCTTTTTCAGCACATCTTTGCGCAATTTCCGGTAAATCATCAATGGTGAAATTAATGGAAGCGCGCGCCCGCATATTAAGCTGCTCCACACCGAAATAAATAGAATCTGCACCGTTATCCAGAGCGGCCTGCATTGATGTGAAATCACCCGCAGGTGCCATCAGTTCGATTTTTCCTGAAGATGTCATTAGCTTAAGATTTTAAAAAGTTTATCAGACAGGCGAACTCTGAACGGAACCGGGAAAGTAATCTGGTCACCGGCTTTTGCGGTTTCGCAAGCTTCACCATTGGCAAAAATTTCAGTTATGTTAAATTTCTGTTCACCTGTTGTTGGTCCGGAAATCAAGACTTTATCACCAATGTTAATCTCACCATTTTCAAGTAAAAACTGTGCGATTTTAGATTTGGTATAATAATGTTCAGCTTTGCCCAGCAACACTTTTTTTATACTGATTTTCTGTCGGATATTTTTTTCCGCCTTTGCAAGCGCTTTTTTTGGTAATTCGCCGGACTTTTTAAATTTCAACGCTTCAGATTTTCCTTTCCGGAAAATTTTATTACCAACCTGAACGCCTTTTCGCAATTTTATCTGTTCCGCCAACGGCAAATGAATAATATCCTGACATTCGGCAGAACAGCAGTTTTCCATGGCAGCTTTACACTCATCACACTGAATGAAAAGCAAATGACAACCTTCATTAGCACAGTTCGTGTGATTATCACAGGGTTTTCCGCACTGGTGACACTGCGAAACAATATCCTCAGTAATTCTTTCACCAAGTCGGTGATCGAAAACGAAATTCTTACCAATGAATTTGCTTTCAATATTTTCTTCTTTAATCTGGCGCGTATACTCGATGATTCCACCTTCAAGCTGATAAACATTTTTAAAACCCTGATGTTTGAAATAAGCGCTCGCTTTTTCACAACGGATTCCGCCGGTGCAATACATCAGCAGGTTTTTATCTTCTTTGAAATCCTGTAGTTTTTCATTAATGATCGGCAAACTTTCCCGGAAAGTTTCCACATCCGGCGTAATGGCACCTTCAAAATGTCCGACTTCACTTTCATAGTGATTTCGAAAATCTACGACAATCGTATTTGGATCTTCAAGTAAAGAATTGAATTCTTTTGCTTTCAGGTGAATTCCTTTATTGGTAACATCAAAGGTTTCATCATTTAAACCGTCGGCCACAATTTTATGCCGCACTTTAATGGTTAATTTCAAAAATGAATGGTCATCGTGCTCCACGGCCTCATTCAGCCGAATGCCTTTCATAAAATCATATACTTCCAGCGTTTCGCGGAAAGCAGCCAGATTTTCCTCCGGAATACTCATCTGAGCGTTGATACCTTCGTGCGCCACATAAATTCTGCCCAGCGCATCGAGGGCGTTCCAGGCTATAAATAATTCGTCGCGAAACTGCTTAGGATTTGGGATTTTGGCGTACGCATAGAAAGACAAAGTAAGACGCTGCTTACCGGCTTCATCAATAAGCTGGGCTCTTTCTTCTGCGCTTAAGGTGTTATACAGTTGCATGCTATAAACGGTTTAAGTGAGAAAATTTTTGCAAAGATAAAAATTTTAGCGTCATTGCGAGCCACACAAATGGTGAAGCAATCTGTTGCTTTTATAGAAAGTTTTATTTGGGCAGCTTTTTGACGGCGTCGAATGTCAAAGTGTAATTTATTTTGGCAGACATTTCCGCCCTCCGTTCCCGCTTTTTTTTGTCATTGCGAACGAAGTGAAGCAATCCATTGAACTTTTTTCCAGTCGCAATAACAAAAAAAGAGCTCCACTCAGGTCGGGCTGCAATTTCTAGCCGCTAAAATCAGTAATTTTCGTAAATATACTTCAGGATATTCTGGTCGGTTTCTGTAAACGGAACTTTTCTTCGCGCCATCGCCAGTTCAGCAACTTCATAGGCTTTTTCAAGCTTGAATTTCTCGTCACCTTTCATTCCGCCCCAGGAAAAACTCTCAATTAAATTTGGCGGAAAACCGGATTTAAAAATATTCGCTGCAACACCAACTACCGTTCCGGTGTTAAATTGAGTATTGATCGCAGATTTCGAATGATCCCCCATAATCAAACCCGCAAATTGCAGGCCTGTAGAGGCAAATTTTTTCGTTTTATAATTCCACAGTTTTACGACGGCGTAATTATTTTTAAGGTTCGAGGAATTGGTATCAGCACCGAGATTACACCATTCTCCAATTACAGAATTCCCGATAAAACCATCGTGGCCTTTATTTGTATAACCAAAAATCACAATATTATTCACTTCACCGCCCACTTTACAGTGTGGACCAACCGTAGTCGCACCGTAGATTTTCGCACCTAAATTAAATTTCGATCCTTCACAAAGTGCAATCGGGCCGCGCAGGTTGCAACCTTCCATCACTTCTGCGTTTTTACCGATGTAGATTTTTCCGGTTTTGGTGTTCAAAGTTGAAAATTCTACCTCGGCGCCTTCTTCAATAAATAAATCTTTTTCGTCGCCCAAAAATCCATTCGTTGCAGAAAGCTTTTGCGAAGTTGTGCCTTGCGTCAGCAATTCAAAATCAAAATCCAACGCCTTGTCATTAAAGGAAAATAAATCCGTCGGCTGCGTGAAAAATAAAATTTGTTCCTCAATATCCGTCATTTTATTAATTTGGCTCAGAGAGAAATTCTCCATATTAATTCGCACTGCAAGCAGTTCATCCTTGTAAACCAAAGCTTCACCCAATTTCAAATCTTTTATCTGAGCTAAAATCGCAGGCGTTGGTAAAAAGTTCGGAACCAAAAAAATGCTCTCTTTAGCGGCATATTTTTTAAATTTTTCCTGCAGATAATCTTCCGTCAAGTAAGAAACATCGGAAATTTCCAGCAATTTCTGCCATCTTTCGGAGAATGTCAGAATTCCGCAACGCATTTCTGCGACGGGGCGTGTGAAAGTTAGCGGTAAAAAATCTTCCCAGAACTGGGCATCGGAAAAAACAAGCTGCATGTGATAGATGTTAGGTGTTGGCTGTAAGATAATCGATAAAAAATTGCAAATAAAAATACCATTTTTTACCGAAAATAACTTCAAAAAATTGGAATAAAAAAAGTCTTTCAAAAAAAATTGAAAGACTTTAGTTCTAAAAATTCGGCGCTTATTTCGCGAATTTTTTGTATTTGTTCATGAATTTGTCAACTCGACCTGCGGTATCAACTAATTTCACTTTTCCGGTATAGAAAGGGTGAGAAGTTGAAGAGATCTCCATTTTTACCAATGGATAAGTTTCTCCTTCATATTCAATCGTATCTTTGGTATCTGCTGTAGATTTGCAAAGAAACACCTCGTCGTTACTCATATCTTTGAAAACAACAAGTCTATAATTTTCTGGGTGGATTCCGTTTTTCATAACTTATTTTATTATTAATAATTAAAGCTTTGCTTTCGAAATAGTAATGGTATTTCTCTGCTAAATTTTAGACCGCAAAAGTACAATTATTTTTTTAATTTGCAAATACAACTCCTATTAAATTTTAAAGTCTTCACCTCAACAATTTTAATTAAATTTGAAAAATCAGTATTCTTTCGTCTATGAACCGCTATAAAACCATTCTTGCCACCGTTTTTTTTCTGCTTTTGGCGGTTTTAAGCTGTACGCGCGATGACCTCAATTTTGAAGGTCCGAGCCAACTTCTGCGCGTTTCCGCAGACACGGTTTTTCTGGACACGGTTTATAATCAGGTTCGTTCCGAAACTTATGCGGTGAAACTGTACAACGACGAAAACAAGGATGTGCTGATTCCTGAAATTTCCCTTAAAAAGGGCGAAAATTCTCTGTATAGAATTAATGTTGACGGAAAATCCGGCACCACGTTCCGCGAGGTTCTGTTAAGAAAAAAAGACAGTCTTTATATTTTTGTTGAAATTGCGCCCGTTGCAAACGCTCCGGAAGCAATTGCCGAAGATTTCATCAGCGTAAAAAGCGCCGCCGGAACTCAGGAAATCACCTTGTTTTCTGTGGTTCGGGACGCAGAATTTTTTATTCAAAGCAAAACCAATCCGAATATTCTTTCGGAAAATACCACTTGGAGCAACGAAAAAGCAAAAATTATATTCGGTGATTTGACGCTTGCGAGCGGAAAAACTTTAGACATAAAAAAAGGAACCAAGGTTTACTTTTTTAAAAACAGCAGCTTGAAAATTTCAAAAAACGCGACTTTAAATATTACCGGAGATTTGGGCAATGAAGTAATTTTCCGCGGTGACCGAAATGATCCGCGTTACGACACCATTCCGAAAAACTGGAACCGGATTTCGCTTGACGAAAATGCGAAATTAACTATGAATTACGCCAAAATTTTCGGCGGAACGCGTGGGTTGGAACTTAATCAGGCGACAGCGAACATCGAAAACAGCATCATTCACACGCATCAGGAATATGGAATTTACGCCGTGAATTCTGTTGTAAACGCTAAAAATCTGGTCATGAACAATTGCGGCGAAGCGGATTTTGGTATTTTTAAAGGCGGAACGTACAATATCATTCATTCCACGCTCGCGAATTACTGGGATTTAAATCCGTCTTTGCCGGCGCTTGGCTTGTATGCCACAAACGAATTTAATAACGGAACTTCCCCGGAACAAGGTGCTTTAACTTTAAACATCCGAAATTCCATTATTTATAACAAGCGCGAAAATGCAGTGGTTTTTAAACCAACTTCGGGACAGGTTTTCAATTATCAAATCCAGAACTCTTTGCTTAAATACAGCACAAACGCCGGATTTAATTTCGATTCAAATCCAAATGTCATTAATTCCCTTAAAAACGAAGACCCGAAATTCCAGAATTATTTCGCCGAAAAAATGAATTTAAGGCTGAAAGATGATTCGCCCGCAAAAGGAAAAGGAAATGTCTCAGTCGCCGCAACTGTTCCGTTAGACATTGTAAAAATTTCGCGGCTGGTAAAACCAAGTCTCGGCGCTTATCAATAAAAAAAATTCCGGCCTAAAAGCAGCAAAAAATGGAAATTACCAAACTACAAAACGAGGTTGATGACTGGATAAAAACCGTCGGCGTCCGCTATTTTAATGAGCTGACGAATATGGCGATGCTTACCGAAGAAGTGGGCGAAGTAGCGCGAATTATTGCGCGCAGATATGGCGAACAAAGCGAAAAAGAATCTGATAAAACGAAGGATTTAGGTGAAGAACTTGCGGATGTACTTTTCGTGACTTTATGCCTGGCAAACCAAACCGGCACCGATCTTCAGCAGGCTTTCGACCGGAAAATGAAAAGCAAAACCGTGCGCGACAAAGAGCGGCACCAGAATAATAACAAACTAAAATAACCACGCGAAATTTGCTTTTCGGTGAAAGACAGAAAAATGCAGCTGGAAAAATCAATTTTAAAAGACAATGAAACCGTTGAAATCAGCGGTTCGAAAAGTATTTCAAACCGTCTCCTGATCCTCAACCAACTTTACGACAATCTCATCATCGAAAATTTGTCGACTTCGCAGGACACGCAACTTTTGCAATCTGCGTTGGAAAGCAACAGCGAAACGATTGATATTCACCATGCCGGCACCGCCATGCGTTTTTTAACTTCTTATTTTGCAATTCAGGAAGGAAAAACTAAGGTTTTAACCGGTTCTGAACGCATGAAACAAAGACCCATCAAGTTTTTGGTTGAGGCGCTGCGAGATTTGGGTGCTGAAATTTCTTACCTCGAAAATGAAGGTTTTCCGCCCTTAAAAATTACCGGCAAAAAACTCGGAAAAAATGAAGTTTCTATTCCTGCGCACGTCTCCAGCCAGTTTATTTCCTCATTAATGTTAATCGGTGCGAAACTGGAAAACGGTTTGAAAATAAATTTGGTTGGCGAAATTACTTCGCGGCCTTATTTAGAAATGACCTTAAAACTCCTTCGGACGATCGGAATTACGACGGAATGGAATGACCAAACGATTGAAATCTATGCCGGAGATTTAAGTCAAAAAGATCCGCAAACCATCAAAATTCACACGGAAAGCGACTGGAGCTCGGCGTCCTATTATTATTCGCTCGCGGCGATTGGTCGCAAAAGCATCAATTTGAAATCTTTCCGTCCCTACTCATTGCAGGGCGATTCCGTCATCAAAGAAATTTACTGGAAAAATTTTGGTGTAAACACCATTTCCGAAGGCGCTGAAAGCAAAATTTCACTCCTTACGGAAAGTTCTTTCATTTTGCCCGAAAAAATTGAAATCAATATGAACGACTGCCCGGACATTGCGCAAACTCTGTGTGTGACGGCGACCGCGCTGCAAATTCCTTTTGAAATCACGGGGCTTTCCACTTTAAAAGTGAAAGAAACCGACAGATTGGTGGCTTTAAAAAATGAACTTTTCAAAATTGGCTGTATCTGCGACATCACGGATGACTCCATCGCTTCCGTAAAATTTTTCGAGGCAAATGACCATATTTTTATCGAAACGTACAATGATCACCGCATGGCGATGAGTTTTGCACCTTTTTGTCTCATTAAACCACTTGAAATAAAAAACTCCAGCGTGGTGGAAAAATCCTACCCTGATTTCTGGAAAGATTTTCGCCAGGTTTTGCAATAATTATTTAAATAAAAATGACAATAATAATCACCGGCACTTCGACCGGAATTGGTTTCACACTCGCCGAATATCTTGGCAGGAAAGGGCACAAAGTTTTCGGGCTCAGCAGAAAAAATGTGGAATCCGAGTTTTTTAAAACGATTCCCACCGATATTACCAATCCGGCACAGGTTGAAAATGCCATTGCCGAGATTTTGAAAACCGAAACACGCGTCGATGTTCTTATCAACAACTCCGGAATGGGAATGGTCGGCCCGGTTGAAGATTCTACGAAAGAAGATATTTTAAAATTATTCAATTTAAATCTCGTAGGTTCGGTACAGATGATGAGCGCGGTTTTGCCGAAAATGCGTGAGCAGAAAAGTGGCAAGATCATCAACATTTCCAGCATCGGCAGCGAAATGGGTTTACCTTTCCGTGGCTTTTATTCTGCTTCAAAATCCGCGCTGGATAAAGTGACTGAAGCCATCCGCTACGAAGTTTCGCCGTGGAATATTCAGGTTTGTGCGCTGCATTTGGGCGATATTAAAACCAGAATCGCCGAAAATCGGGTAAAAACCAATGTTTCCGAACCTTACCAAAAAACTTTCGGGAAAGTTTATGGTTTAATGAATTCTCACGTTGATGATGGCACAGAACCACTAGAAGTTGCTGAATACATTGAAAAATTGCTCGCTAAAAAATCCTGGAAAGCACATTTTTATTTCGGCAAATTCGGGCAAAAAATTGGCGTTCCGCTGAAATGGTTTCTTCCCCAGAATTTCTACGAAAACCTGATGCGGAAATACAATCAAATTGACTAGGTTTTTTTTAAAAGTTTAAACTATTTATTTTCGCTGAGTCGTAAAATATCACCAAAAACACCGCGTGCGGTAACTTTTGCGCCCGCGCCTGCGCCCATAATTACGAGCGGATTTTCACCATAATTTTCGGTGTAAATTTCAAAAATTGAATCTGAACCTTTCAGCTGACCAAGCGCGGAATTTGCCGGAACTGAAACAAGCTGAACATCCAATTTGCCTTTTTCCTGCTGTAAATCTCCGTGCAGTTCACCGACGTAGCGCAGCACATGCCCCTCTTCCTGATTGTTTTTAAGGTTTTCAAAAATTCCGTCCAATTCGGGCAAATTTTTGGAAAATTCCAAAGCGTTTGATTTTCGGAGATTTTTCGGAACTAAATTCTCAATGTTAATATCCGAAAATTCATTTGCCAAATCCAGTTCGCGTGCCAAAATTAGAAGTTTCTGCGCAACATCATTTCCGGACAAGTCTTCTCGCGGATCAGGCTCGGTAAAACCTTTGGAAATCGCTTCTTTTAAAATGTCAGAAAACCTGTCGTCGCGAACGGAGAAATTATTAAAAATATAGCTCAGCGACCCGGAAAAAACACCTTTAATGCGCGTAATATTTTCACCCGAAAGATGCAGCAATTTAATGGTATCAATGAGCGGTAAACCGGCTCCGACATTGGTTTCGTAGAGATATTTTTTATTCTTTTTCCGCAAAACATTACGCAAATCGCGGTAATCGGAAATGGGTGAAGTGTTGAAAATTTTGTTTGAAGACACCAGATCAAAACCGTTTTCCGCCAGAAATACATAATTCTTAGCCAGCGCGGAACTTGCGGTTACATCCACTGCGATTAAATTCTCGAGGTGATGAAGCTGCGCAAAAGTAATAAGCTTTTCAACGTCTGGCTTTTCCTCCGCCTGAGAAATTTCCTGCTGCCAGCTTTCAGAAAATCCTTCGGTATTAAAAGCAACTTTTTTCGAATCTGCGATGGCAAAAATTTTCAAATCGAGTTTTTTCCGGTTTCTGATGTCTTTACTTCGTTCCAAAACCTGGTTGATCAGCGTAGCACCGACTTTTCCGTGACCGAAAATGGCGAGATGAACGGTTTTCGGTCTGGAGAAAATTTCCGCTTCAAGAATGTTCTTTGCTTTTTCACCTTGCGAGGAAGTCACCACCAAACTGACTTTATTTTCTGCGGAATTTTGGTTTAAAATCAACGGGAAAACGTTGTTCCGTGCGAGTTCGGTCATAATTTTATTGAAATCTTTAACGACAAAACTTAAAACCGAAACATTATTGATGCTATAAATCTGCCGCACTTTGCCGCTTTTTCTTTCGTTTTCAAACTCGTCGATTAGGCAGTTTACAGCTTTTTCGGAATCGGAATCGTTGACCAAAACGGAAATTCCGTTTTCAGCGGCTTGTTGAGAAATGACGCCAACGCTGATTCTGGCGTAAGTCAATGCTTTAAAAATCCTTCCATCAACACCAATTTCGCCCAGGAAATCCTTTCCTTCAAATTTGATGATGGCTTTATTTTTCAAAATTTTTATTTCAGCTCTGTTTTTCATTAAAATGGATTTAAAAATGTTTTTATTTAAAAATGAAACATTCAGCTATTTTAAATAATCGAAATGCTAAAACTGAAAAATATGCCGTTACAAGGGCAATTTTTTTCAAAATGAAAAACGCAAAACTGCTATCAGAAAAATCGCCTGATATAAAAATTGAATGGTATAATTTAATAGTTTGTAGCGGAGTTTTCAATTTTTTAAAATAAATAAATTGAAAATGCTACCGGAAAAGTGGTAAAAAAGTTTCTGTTATCTTCTCCCGATATATCGAGGTAGAATGTAGCACCTTCTCCGTTGCCGAAGGGTTGCCAAGGTATCATAGAGTCTAATCTCTCCACCTTTCTTAATAACATTTTCAGTATGTGAATGAACTTAATCTGCTGCAAAGAAAAGCAATAAAAACACAACAAGCAATTTTTCATAATTTTTTATTTCCTAATTTCGCGGCAGAAATTTTTTTTAGGAGATGACAACCGAACGAGAGAGAATGCTGGAGGACCAATGGAAAACCTGGGGACCATATGTGAGCAACAGGCAGTGGGGAACGGTGCGCGAAGATTACAGCGCTACCGGTAATGCGTGGGGATACACCACTTACAACGACGCTATAAGCCGCGCTTACCGCTGGAGTGAAGATGGAATTGCAGGAATTTGCGACACCAAACAATACCTTTGTTTTGCGCTTTCGTTCTGGAATTACAAGGATAAAATGCTCAAGGAACGCTTTTTCGGCTTGAGCAATCATCAGGGAAACCACGGTGAAGATGTAAAGGAACTGTATTATTATTTGGACAATACACCGACGCATTCTTACATGAAAATGGTGTATAAATATCCCATTAATGAATTTCCTTACACGGATTTGATTGATGAAAACCGCCGCCGCAGCAAGCGTGAACCGGAATACGAAATTATTGATACCGGCATTTTCAACGATAATGAATATTTTGATATTTTTATTGAATACGCGAAAATTCACCACGATGATATTCTTATCAGGATTTCCGTTAGCAACAGAAGCGGGAAAAAAGCGCCACTCGCCATTTTACCGACATTATGGTTTCGCAACAACTGGAAATGGGGATACGGCACTTATGAACCGGAATTGAAATCAACCCGACCAGACGTCATTGATATCGAACACGGCTCAATTGCACCAAAAAAACTGTATTCCCGAAATAAAAACTGTCAGGCTTTTTTCTGTAATAATGAAACCAATCCGGAAGTTATTCCATATTCGCCGACGAACGCTAAATTTTATAAAGACGGCATCAATAATTTCGTGGTCTATGGTGACCAAAATGCCATTAATCCAGAAAAAAAAGGCACTAAAGCAAGCTTTTTTTTAGAAGCAGAAATTGAAGGCGGCGAAACCCAAGTTTTCGATTTCCGCATGAGTCCGCATGATATGGAAGACGCTTTTTTCGATTTCGACCAGGTTTTCGATTTACGGAAAAATGAAGCTGATGAATTCTACGGCGAAATTCAGTGTCAGATTGAGGACGAAGAAGAAAAAAACATCCAAAGACAGGCGTTTGCCGGACTTTTGTGGAATAAGCAATTCTACCATTATAACGTTTCGAAATGGCTGAAAGGTGATCCGCAGCTGGAAGCGCCGCGAAATTTCAATCATTTTGTACGCAATACGGAATGGGAACATATGCAGAACAAAGACATCATTTCCATGCCTGATAAGTGGGAATATCCGTGGTTTGCAACCTGGGATTTGGCTTTTCACTGCGTTCCTTTTGCAATTTTAGATTCAGATTTTGCAAAATGCCAGCTGAAATTATTAACCAAAGAATGGTACATCCATCCGAATGGGCAATTGCCGGCATATGAATGGGATTTCAGCGATGTAAATCCGCCCGTGCATGCCTGGTCAACTTTCCGCGTTTTCAAGATTGATGAAAAAATGCACGGAAAGCCCGATATACCTTTTCTGGAAAGCGTTTTCCAAAAGCTTTTGCTGAATTTCACCTGGTGGGTAAACCGGAAAGATAAAAACGGAAATAATGTTTTTGGCGGCGGCTTTTTAGGTTTGGATAATATTGGAGCTTTTGACCGAAATATGCAGTTTAAAAATGGTGATCACCTCGAACAGGCCGACGGCACGAGCTGGATGGCGATGTTTGCCTTAAATATGATGCGGATTTCAATGGAATTGGCACTTTACAATCCGATTTATGAGGATATGGCGATTAAGTTTTTCGAGCATTATCTCTATATCGCGGAAGCGATGGAAAATCTGGGTGACAAGAAAAACGGTCTTTGGAACGAGAATGACGGGTTTTTCTACGATCTGCTTCAATTGAACGACGGTGATTCAAAATCCCTGAAACTCCGCAGTATTGTGGGTTTAATTCCGCTTTTCGCCGTGGAAATCATCGAACATGAAACGCTGGAAAAACTGCCGAATTTCCGCGAACGGATGGAATGGATTCTGAAAAATAAGCCAGATCTTGCAGACTTGGTTTCGCATTGGGAAGTTGAAGGCCAAGGCGGAAAACACCTCATGAGCATTTTGAGAAAAACTCGCCTGAAACGAGTTTTGAGCCGCATGGTTGATGAAAAAGAATTTTTATCGGATTACGGAATTCGCTCCATGTCGAAATATTACGAAATCGATCCTTTTGTTTTTAATATTGACGGGCAGGATTTTGTAGTGAAATATACGCCCGCAGAAAGTGACAGCAGCATGTTTGGCGGCAACAGCAACTGGCGCGGCCCGATTTGGTTCCCGATTAATTTCCTGATTGTTGAAAGTCTGCAACGCTTCCATTATTATTATGGCGACAGCCTTCAAATCGAATATCCGACGGGCAGTTTGGAAATGCGCAATCTGGATTTTGTGGCGAATGATTTGAGCAAGCGCCTCTACTCCATTTTCAGTAAAGATGAAAACGGAAACCGACCGTTTAACGGCGGAAACGAATTTTTGAATCAAAACGAATTTTTCAAAGATTACGTGATGTTCCATGAATATTTCAATGGTGATACCGGCGAAGGAATTGGCGCCTCACACCAAACCGGCTGGACGGCAACCATCGCCAAACTTATCCAGCCAAGAATGGGTTCGCGGCCTGCTTAAATTTAAGTAAATTTTAGAAATGTAAAAATTCCGTGCTAAAAGCACGGATTTTCTTAGTTTTTAACATACGGTACGCCAAATTTCTGATAAGCAAAGTACAGCAGAAATAACCAAAAAAACACGATTATAACGCCGAAAATCCAGTTGGTTTTTTGAAGCTTTTTCGGGTTTTCCGCAACGTTTTTCCGGCTTCTTCCAGAATGTTTTTTGGTATTAAATTTATTGACCACATAATTAAAAGCGGCACGATGATGAGGTCGTCCAAAAGCCCGAGAACTGGAATAAAATCCGGGACTAAATCTATTGGACTTAGCAGATAACCAACCGTGAGGCCAATCACCAGTTTCGCCAGCAAAGGCGTTCGCCTGTCGGAATACGCAAAAATCAGCAACTGGATTTCTGCTTTTAACTTTTGGACTTTTTCTTTTATTTGGTCTAAAAATTTCACACTTTTTCGCCGTTAACGAAAACTTCGTAAGTCACCGTGACATTTGGCTCCATGGTTTTGGAAACCGAACAGTATTTCTCAAAAGAAAGCGAGGCAGCGCGCTCGGCTTTTGCGTGATCAATATTTCCTTGCAGAAAAAATTTCACCAAAATATTTTTAAAAGGTTTTGCTTCGTCTTTCTGAATTCTTTCGCCTTCAACTTCCGCGGAAAAGCCGGTGAGTTCCTGTCTTTGTTTCTTTAATATCGAAACCATATCAATTCCGCTGCAGCCCGCGACAGCCATCAAAATAGTTTCCATGGGCGAAACGCCTGTCGTTCCAGGCGATTCAGAAATATTATCCAAAAGAATTTTGTTGCCCAAAGCGTTGGTGCATTCAAACAAATAATCGTCGTTGAGGCGGTTCAGTGTGATTTTCATTAAAAATATTTAATCCAAAGTTAAAAATTTTAATTTCATAAAACCTTAAGGTTTTGAAGGCATGAAAAATGCTTTGAATAAATTTCAGTAAATTTATTCAACAGAAAAATCACAAATTATGAATTATACGAACAACCGCTCAGGGAACGGCGGCATAATTACACTCTCAAACGATGAAGAAATTGGCAGATTGACTTATACGATTGCTCCCGAAGAAAATAAAATGATCATTTCGTACGTCCTGGTTCACCCGAAATTTGAAGGCCGCGGAATGGGAAAATATCTCGTGCAAGAAGGAATAAGATTCGCGCGCGAAAACAACTGGAAAATCTATCCGCATTGCTCCTACGCACGCTCGGTCATGAACCGAATGAATGATGTAGACGATATTTTAATGCCACGCTAAAACAAAAAAAAATCCCCTTTTAAGGGGATATTTTTATACCGAAAGTTTACGGTTTGCTGATGTGGTAATACGCCAGCATTTTATAATACAGCTTCGCGGCAAGAAAAGCCGTAGGTTTTGGCATCGGCGAATCCATGAGTTCCACAATGTCGAAAGCAACAACGTTGCATTTTTCAAAAACCTTGCGGAGCAATTCTAAAGTTGGATACCATTGCAATCCGCCCGGTTCCGGCGTTCCGGTAGACGGCGCGATTGACGGATCAAAAGCATCCAGATCAATGGTGATGTAAACGTTTCCAGAAACTTTCTCCAGCACGTCATTCACCCAATTTTCGTTGTTGGCAATTTCATGCGCGAAAAAGCACTGCTCTTTGTTCACATATTGCATTTCTTCGATGTCACACGAACGTATTCCGACCTGAACGAGATTATGTTTCTGGCTTGCCTCGAAAACTGCGCAGGCATGATTGGAAGTGGAACCGTGAAAATCGGGGCGCAAATCTGTATGAGCATCAAACTGTAAAACCGTAAGATTTTCAAATTTCTCACCCACGGCACGGATCGAACCAATGGAAACCGAATGTTCACCGCCGAAAAGCGTGAAAAGTTTGTCGTGGTGGTTTAATAATTCTTTGGTTTTAGTGTAAACCGCTTCGGTCATGGCTTCCGGAGATGATTTTTCGGAAATTTCACCCGCCATAAAAACACCTTCCAAATACGGTTCTGTTCCGGTTTCGATGTCATACAATTCCATATTTTCAGACGCGTCCAGAAAAAGCTCCGGGCCTTTGTCGGCGCCTTTCCCCCAAGTTGAAGTTCCGTCGTAAGGAACGGTAACAAGCACCACTTTTGAAGTTTCCAATTGTGCATTTTCTTCGGGAATTCCGGCGTATGTTTGCATGGTATTTTGAATTTAGGTTGATAATTTTAAGAGTCCAAAGATAAAAATTTCAAAAGACTTCAAAGATTTTTAAAAATGGTAAAAGTGAAAAATTAGCCGTTTTAAGGGCAAATAAATTGCTCTCAGAAATATTCGGTGCTATTCAGCCCTTATTTCCTATTTTTGTAAAAACTCATAAATGCCATTAAAAGCAGTATTATTCGATATGGACGGCGTCATCGTCGATACAGAACCACTTCACCGAAAAGCGTATTTTAAAATGTTCAATGACTTCGGGATTGTGGTGCCGGAAGATCTTTACACCACTTTTACGGGCGCCGCGACGAAAAAAGTCTGCTCCATACTCATCAAAAAATATGGTCTGAATGCCAGCATTAATGAACTTTCGGCGATTAAACGAAAATATTTCAAATACTTTTTTTACCACGATGAGGATTTTGCTTTGCTTCCCGGCGTGGAAAATCTGATTAAAAACTATTTTGAAAACGGAATTAAGCTGGTCTTGGCCTCGTCTGCAAGTATGGTGACAATTGATATGGTTTTTGAAAAATTTGGGTTGGCAAAATATTTTATCGGAAAAATAAGCGGTGATGATTTAAAGGAATCTAAACCGAATCCCGAAATTTTTCTGCTCGCCGCGGAAATCGCGCAGGAACCGAAAGAAAACTGTATGGTCATCGAAGATTCTACGAACGGAATTTTAGCCGCTCATAATGCCGAAATTTTCTGCGTCGCCTACAAAAGCGAACATTCTCTTCATCAGCATTACGAAAAAGCCAATCTGCTGATTTCTGATTTCTCCGAGATTACGACAGAAAAAATTAGCCTCTATTTTTAGGTTTTTTTTGAAAACTTAAACCAAAAAAAAATCAGCTGCTCTTTATAGGTTTTTTTCTGATTTACCATTTTTAAACTAACTACCAGCCCTAGCCCCGATGGGAACAACATCCTTTTTCTGCCGATAAAATCGGCAGAAAAAGATACAGTGAACAGCGGGAAATAGCTCCTAAAAAAAAGAAGCAACTTACCGCTGCTTCTTTCTAAAAATTCCGTACTTAATAGCCCAATAATTTCAAAACATCGTCGGGTCTCTGCTCATCGCGAAAAACGCTGTAGGTGAAATTTCCATCGCCATCTTTGTCGATCAAAATATGTTTGGGCTGAGGCATCAAACAGTGGTGAACGCCGCCGTAACCGCCGATGGTTTCTTGGTACGCGCCGGTGTTGAAAAAGCCGATGTACAGAGGTTTTGTGTCGCTGAAAACCGGCAGATAAATAGCGTTGGTGTGCTGCTCGGAGTTGTAATAATCATCTGAATCGCAGGTTAAACCACCGAGGAACACGCGCTCGTAGGTATCTTCCCAACGGTTGAGCGGCAACATGATAAATTTGCGCGAAATCGCCCAGGTATCGGGAAGTGTGGTCATGAACGAAGAATCGATCATATTCCATTTTTCGCGGTCATTCTGACGCTTCTGGGAAATAATTTTGTAAAGGTGACCGCCGCTTTCGCCAACGGTAAAACTACCAAATTCGGTATAGATATTCGGTTCTTCAACGCCTTCTTCTTCGCAGAATTTTTTAATTTGGGACACAATTTCGTTCACCATGTATTGGTAATCATAATCGAAATTCAAAGAGGTTTTTATGGGAAAACCGCCGCCGATATTCAGCGAATCAACTTCCGGAGCAATTTTTTTCAAACGGGCGTAAACGCGCAGACATTTGTAAAGCTCGTTCCAGTAATACGCGGTGTCTTTGATGCCTGTATTGATGAAAAAATGCAGCATTTTGAGTCGCGCGTTCGGGTGTTCCGCGATTTTCTGGCTATAATACGGGATGATATCTTTGTAACCAATGCCAAGTCTTGAGGTATAAAATTCGAATTTCGGTTCTTCTTCAGAAGCGATTCGGATCCCGATATTGAACGTGGTATCTATGCTTTCGGTGAGTTTGTCGAGCTCGCGGTAATTATCTAAAATCGGCGTTATGTTGTGAAATCCGCTATTGATAAGCCCCGAAATTTTTGCTAAATAGTCATCAGTTTTAAAACCGTTGCAAATCACTTCGACATTTTTGTCAAACTTTCCCTTTTCGTACAATGATTTCACAATATCCATGTCGTACGCGGAGGAAGTTTCAATTGAAATATCGTTTTTCAACGCTTCTTCCAAGACAAAGGCGAAGTGACTCGATTTGGTGCAATAGCAGTAACGATAATCTTTTTTGTAATCGTTGATTTCAAAAGCTTCCTTAAACCAGGCTTTTGCACGCTGAATATTGGTAGAAATTTTCGGCAGATAATTAAATTTCAAAGGTGTGCCAAACTTTTCAACAACCTCCATCAGCGGAATATCGTGAAAACTGAGACTATTTTCGGTAACACTGAATTCTTCGGTGGGAAAATAGAGGGTCTGGTCTATAAGTTCTGAATATTTAATTTTCATGCTAAATCTGAAGTTGTACTATTATTAAAGACTGCAAAGTTGAGAAAAAAAGTTGGGTTTTTATTTTAAAATTCCGTTAAAGTTCAGCTGCCGGCCGGTGCGAGTGAAAAACCAACAAATCACCATTTTCAAAAGTGATTTTCACCTGATCTTCAACGGCAAAATTTCTTGTGCCGATTCTACTGGTGAGGTTTAAGTTTTCTTTGTTTAATGTCCAGTTTAGGCCGATAGAAGTCACATTTTCGGTAAACGGAAACGGATACAGCGAAATTTTGCAATGCTTCACATTTTCTATAAGTAAATTTTTCGGTGAGAAAAAATAGGTGCCAAATTCATCAAAAAAAGTAATTTTAAGCGCATCTTTTGCTTTAAAAGCCACGGTTAAATTCCCGAGAAAATGATCCATTTCTCCGCCGGAACCGCCGTAGACATCCACTGCTGTTGCGCCGCGCTGCAGCAAGATTTCAAGCGCTTTTTCAAAATCGGTTTTATCCTGATCCGGTGTATAAATAAATTTTTCTTGGTAAATACTTTCATCATTTCCGGAGTGCGAATCGAAATCGCCTGAAATAAAACCAAGCTTTTCAAGCGGAAAATTTTTATTTTTTAAATAATGAAAAGCACCGTCGGTACACGCAATTAAAAAATATGCCTCTAAAGCAGGTAAAATTTCCGGCGGCACACCATTGATAAAAAGTAGCGCTTTATCGGTCATTGGGATTCCAGTATTCTTCCGGTTCATTCGCAAGTTTTGAGGCGTGGCGAGCCAGCACAAAAAGATAATCCGATAATCTGTTTAAATATTTCAGCAATTCGGGACGAATTTCTTCGGTTTCGTTCAAAAATACCAAACTGCGTTCTGCGCGGCGGCAAACTGTACGACAAACGTGAAGTGATGTTGCAGATTTTCCGCCGCCGGGTAAAATAAAATATTGAAGCGGTTGTAAGCCTCTTTCGATTTCATCCATCCAAAGTTCCAATTCTTCAATTTCCTTTTCGGAAATTTCGAGTGCTAAACGCGATTTTCCGTTTGCCATCGTTAATTTATCCGTTGGAGTTGCAGATTCTGAACCGACGGTAAAAAGATCAAACTGAATTTTTTTGAGCTGAGAAAGCACCTGTTCATCAGTAATTTCGCTTTTCGCCACACCGATAAAAGAGTTAAGCTCATCGATGGTTCCGTAAGCTTCCACCCGAGCGGACGCTTTGGAAACCCGCGTGCCCCCGTAGAGCGCAGTTTGGCCTTTGTCGCCGGTTTTTGTATAGATTTTCATGGGTTTTACTTTGAGGTAAATTTAAGGATTTTAAAACTGTTTGCCAGAACTTCCCCGTTCGCGTAATTTTAAAACTTAAAAGTTTTTTGTAATAATTTCAAAACTTATTTATCCAATAGATAGAAAACACAAAAATTTGCCGTTGAAACAGCCAAAATTTTAAAAATGAAAATAAAAATTTACCACCTGAAAATCCGCACTAATGACCTACGAATTTGACCAGCTTTACCGGGAATTTTCGCCGCGTATTTATAAACTTTGTTTGAGTTATTCGGGTGACCGGCTTTTTGCGGATGATCTTCACCAGGAAACCTGGATCGCGGTCTGGCACAGTTTGCCGAAGTTTCGGAACGAAAGTAAAATCGGAACCTGGATTTACCGAATCGCGATAAATACGTGTCTGGTCGGACTGAAAAAAGAAAAAAACAAGGCAGATGACTCGGAAAAAATATTATCGAAACTGGTTTACGAAGAAACGCAGGACAATTCCAAAGAAATCAACCGTTTGTACGAATCCATCAGCAAACTGAAAGAGAACGAAAGAATTATTATAACGTTGGTTTTAGAAGAAAAGCCTTACGACGAAATCGCAGAAATCACCGGAATTACCGAGAACAATTTGCGTGTAAAAATCCACAGAATTAAAAAAGAACTTCAGCAAATCTATAGCAGCCATGGAAGAATTTAAAGATCTAGAAAACCTCTGGAAAACCTCGGAGACAAAAATTCCGGCTAAAAACGACCAAATTTCTAAAATTAAAAACAACCGTATGAAACTGAAAAACAATTACACCAAAGGCGCAATTCTGCTCGTCGCAACAGGAATTTTCATCCTGATTTTAATGACCACTTTTGATGCTAAAATCTTAACAACACCAATTGTTTCGGCAATGGTTATTATTTCTCTGGTTTGCTTTCTCCAGGCTGGACTGATGTTTTTCACCGCAAAAAAAATCAGCGATATTGATGAAACCCAAACACCGGCTTCTCACCTTCAGCAATGGCTGGAGTTCCGGGAGTTCCAGAAAAAACTCCGACACTGGAACATGCCGGTTTACTATATTTTGCTCAGCCTCGCGCTCGGCGTTTATATGTTTGAATTGCTGAAAACGGTGGATCTGTGGAAAATGCTTCTGGCTTTTGCCATAACGTATTCGTGGCTGCTTTTTGCTTATTTTTATCTCGGAAAAAAAGAGGTGAAAAAACAGGACGCAAAAATGGACGGAATTATTTCGGAGCTTAAAAATCTCGAAAACCAATTTAATTAAAATAAAAAGCCGGAAATTTTTTCCGGCTTTTTTGCTATATTTTTTCTAAAATAATCTTCCAGAGCGGTCGGTTATAAGTTCGAAAAAAGTTCACGTGTCCGATTTCAAGTTTTGGAGATTCCTTCACCCAAACTTTTCGGTAGGTTTTTCGGAGGTTTGGATACACATTTTTCATCAGGTTTTCCATGCCTTTCATTGTTACCCACGGATCGTCTTCGGCATAAATAATCAAGGTTTCCTGATCGAAATTTTCGGCGTTATTTGCGCCAATTTTTTCATAAAGCCTTTTGGTGGATTTCTTATTTATAATTAAAGTTTTCCAGTCGTAGGCCACGCCTTTCGGTAAAGATTCGCCTAAACCAAACCGGTGCGCCGGAAAATAACCAAATATTTCAGATAGAATCGGAAGTGCAATTCCGAAACCCAGAAATCCGGTAAGAGCGACCTTAAAACTTAAATTTGAAAGTTGTGCATCCTGAGTCGCAACAAATATAAATTTGCTGAAAATCGCAGAATCTTGGTTCATTCCGACAATTAACGCGCCTACGGAATGTCCCAGACAATATTTCAATTCCTCCGGATATTCCTGCCGGATATAATGGGTAAGCGTTTTAAAATCTACGGTGCCCCAGATGCGCATATTTGCCTCAAAACCGGCTAATTTTTTCGGTTTAGATTCACCGATGCCGCGGTAATCGTAAGTGATGACAGTGAAACCATTTTCAGCAAAATATCTAGCGAAAGAAAAATACACTTGCTGTTTCACACCGGTTGCGGAATTGATGAGCAAAACTTTTCCGTTTGAAATTTTTGGTTCAAAAACTTTAACAAAAAGCGGAAAATTATCGGAGGTTTTTAAAGTTAGCTCTTTCATCATAAAAAAATTCCACTAAAAAAAGTGGAATTAATATTTAAAAATATAAATTTTTAAGCTTTAAATTTAATAAACCGATATGTTTGAAATAGCAAATTACTCTGAAACAATGTCTTTCATATAAGGTAAACCACGCTGCGAACCGCGGTTTTTTGTCACTTTCAATGAAACATCATTGCCAAAACGCACGCAATCATCAATCGAATTCCGGTGACAAAGTGCAACGGCAAATCCGCCCGCAAAAGCGTCGCCCATTCCCATTTTGTGAAGCACAGAATCGTGGTCGTTGCGGTAATATTTCATTTCCGTTCCGTTGAAATAAGTGGTGGAATTGGTATCGTCGCGAACGAATAATTTATTAGGATATTTCCGTAAAATTTCTTCGCGCGGCTGATCGCCGAAAATAATGGAAAGTTCGTTGCTTTTGGCGACGATAAAAGTTGCGGAATCGATAACTTCTTCAGACAGCTTTTTTGCCGGTGACGCATAAAGTCCGATTTTTTTGCCGTTTGAAGCGGCTAATTTTGCTGCGAATTCTACGGTTTCCATGGGAATTTCAAGCTGAAGCAAAACCAAATCTGCAGTGCTGAACAGTTTTTCAGCTTCAGAGACATTCTGTGGTTGTAAACAATAATTAGCGCCAGGCACCACAACGATTGAATTTACGCCTTTTGCTGCAATTACATAAGCGGTACCGGTGGAAGCTTCTTCGGTTTCTACAACATATCCCACATTTACACCTTCATCAACCAAATTACGCATAATCTGCTGCCCGAACGGATCCATACCAACAGCACCGATAAAATAAACGCTTGCGCCCAGACGCGCCGTGGCAACCGCCTGATTGGCGCCTTTACCACCAAAGAAGCTTTCAGATTTCTCTGCCATCACCGTTTCATTCGGTTGCGGCGGATGTTCGGTATTTAAAACTAAATCTATTGAAGAACTGCCAATTACAATAATTTTTGGTTGTTCGGAAGTGATGTTCATTATGGTAAAAAGTATACTTTTAATTAGAAAAAATATGGTTGCCTAAAGCTATTAAATAATCTCTATAAATTCACACACCAGTTTTACGGGATTGTTATTTTGGTCAAAACCGATATAGCTTGCGTAAAAACCTTCACCATAGCCGGTTTCGAATGCAAAAAGATTTCCTTCTTTTTCCTCGTGAGGTTTTAGAAATGCATACTGATTAATGGCGCCGTCCTGCTGAAAAAAGTGTTCGTGAAAAAATTCCTCGTAAATACCCATAAAATCTTCACCTTTTCGGTGAAACAAATGTTGCTCCAAACTGTTGAGGTCTTTTTGGGATTCAATATCCATCAAACAACCCATCCCGCTTTCCACCTGAAAGCCATAGATTTCGCCATCTTGCAGCTCATCGATGTTCTGTCCTTCTGCGACAGCAAGTTTCCAGCTGGTAATCGGCGTGTTACCGAAAACCACTTCCACATAGGCGATGCAGTTGCTTTCTGTTTCTTTGTGCACCAAAACCGGGAAACTTCCGTGCGCAAAAATGGTCGCAAAAGCCGGCATTTCCGCGGTAATCATTGGATCAGAAGCTGTTAAATGTCCGCTGGTGATCAGAAGATTTCCAGCCTCAAAAGTTTCAATTAAAGGATTTTCAATGAAGTTTTTTGTGAATAGCTTCTGGATACTTTCGATGTGCTTCATGATAAAGATTTTAATTTTTCTTCCAGCAAAAATAGTTTATCCTGAGCATCTTTCTTTTTTTTCAGCTCAATGTCCACAACCTGCTGTGGTGCTCCCGCCATAAACTTCTCATTTCCTAGCTTTTTTTCCACCGAAATTAAAAACCCGTTCAGATATTTAATTTCTTCTTCAGTTTTAATTTTTTCTTCCGCTAAATCCAGTTTTTCACTGAGTGGAATTGAAACTTCCGTCGCGCCGACTAAAAATGAAAAAGTAGGTTTCTCGGTTTTTTCATTAAAATTAATGGCTTCAATATTCGCTAATTTCTGGATAAGTTCTTCATTTTCGAACGACGTTGCATTGGTGAAAACATCAACACTTTCGCGCGGCGAAATACCTTTCGTTTGCCGGTAATTTCTAACGCCCGAAATGATCTCTTTAGTAATTTCGAAATTTTTGGTCAAAACGCCATCAAAATCTTCAGCTTTTTTTTGCTGAGCAATAACTAAAGCTTCCGCCGGACTTCTTTCAGCAATATTTTGCCACAATTCTTCCGACAAAAACGGCATGAAAGGATGCAACAGCTTCAATAATTCTTCGAAATATTTAATGGTTTGGTCGTAAACTACGGTAGAAATCGGTTCACCAAAATTTGGCTTCACCGCTTCTAAATACCAGGAACAGAAATCGTCCCAAATTAATTTATATAACAAGTGCAAAGCATCTGAAATCCGAAATTTTTCAAACTGGTCCGCAATTTCCACAATGGTTTTATCCATTTGGTTTCCAAACCACGCGATTGCTTGCTCGTCAGATTTATTTGCCGCTAAATCATCATTTTTTTTCCATCCTTGAATCAGCTTATTTGAGTTCCAAATTTTGGTTGCAAAATTTCGGCCTTGTAACATCAAGTCTTCGTCAAATAGCAAATCGTTTCCTGCGGCTGAACTCAATAAAATACCAACACGAACGCCATCGGCGCCATATTTTTCGATCAGTTCAATCGGGTCCGGCGAGTTTCCGAGTGATTTCGACATCTTCCGTCTTTGTTTATCGCGGACAATTCCAGTGAAATACACGTTTTTAAACGGAACTTCCTGGCGGTATTCAATTCCGGCCATAATCATACGCGCAACCCAGAAAAAGATGATATCCGGGCCGGTAACCAAATCGGAAGTCGGATAATAATAACTAATGTCTTTATTTTCGGGATCTAATAATCCATCAAAAACCGTAATTGGCCACAACCACGAAGAAAACCAGGTATCCAAAGCATCTTCATCCTGTTTTAAATCAGAAATTTGAAGATTTGTATTTTTTGCCTTTTCACGGGCTAAAATTAAAGCTTCTTCGATGTTTTCAGCAACTACGAAATCTTCATCTCCACTCCCAAAATAATAAGCAGGAATTTGCTGTCCCCACCAAAGCTGGCGCGAAATATTCCAGTCGCGGATGTTTTCCATCCAGTGTTTGTAGGTATTTTTGAATTTTTCGGGGTGAAATTTTACCTCATCATTCATCACCACATCCAATGCAGGCTGAGCGAGCTCCGACATTTTCAGAAACCACTGGACCGAAACTTTCGGTTCTATGATGGCGCCGGTTCTTTCCGAAGTTCCAACTTTATTTACATAATCTTCCGCTTTCAGCAAAAGATGCTTTTCCTCCAGTTCCTTTACGATTTCCTTGCGGACAACAAAACGGTTTTTACCGGCATAATGCTGACCGTGCTCATTCAAATTCGCATCGTCATCCAGTGAATCAATCATCGGAAGACCGTGACGTTTTCCTATTTCGTAATCATTGGTGTCGTGTGCCGGAGTTATTTTCAGCGCGCCAGTCCCGAATTCCATATCCACATAGTCATCCTCAATAATAGGGATGATGCGCTTTACGATAGGAACAATTACTTTTTTCCCCCTTAAATGGGCATATTTTTCATCATTTGGATTGATGCAAACTGCAGTGTCGCCGAAAATGGTTTCCGGGCGCGTAGTCGCAACGGTAAGAAAATCTTCAGTTCCTTCGATTTTATATTTTAAATAATATAATTTTCCGTTTTGTTCTTTAAAGATCACCTCTTCATCAGAAATATTGGTTTTCGCTTCCGGGTCCCAGTTTACGATTCTGTAGCCGCGATAAATTAAACCTTTTCGGTACAGATCCACGAAAGATTTCACCACTTGCTCGGAAAGTTTTGGTTCCATGGTAAATCGCGTGCGCTCCCAATCACACGAACAGCCAAGTTTTTTCAGCTGCTCCAAAATGGTTCCGCCGTATTTATCGGTCCATTCCCAGGCGTGTTTCAAAAATTCTTCCCTTGAAATATCGGCTTTATTGATGCCTTCTTCTTTCAGTTTCGCCACCACTTTTGCTTCAGTCGCAATTGACGCATGATCTGTGCCGGGAACCCAACAGGCGTTGAAGCCCTGCATACGTGCGCGGCGCACCAAAATATCCTGGATGGTATTATTCAGCATATGTCCCATGTGCAGAATTCCGGTAACATTGGGCGGTGGAATTACGATGGTATACGGCGGCTTTTCGTTGGGTTCCGAATGAAAATAATTATTTTCCAGCCAGTAATTATACCATTTTTGCTCGGTTTCCCGCGGCGAATATTTATCTGAAATCTGCATAGAATCTAACTTTTGCTTTAATCTACAAAAATAGACAAATAAAAAAAATTTCCTTTACTAATAAAATAATTTTTAACTTTGCCTGTTACAATTTGTCAAAACAACAATTTTTAAAACAACAAAATGAAAAAAATATTTGCCGGACTTTTCCTTACCGCTTCTTTCGCTTTTGCTACGGCGCAAACCATTTCCTTCGATAAAACTACTATCGATTACGGAACTGTAAAATTAGGTGAAGACGGTCACCGTTACTTTACTGTGAAAAATATAGGTGATAAGCCGTTAATTATTTCCAGAGTTCAGGCGCCGTGCGGCTGTACAACTCCGGAAGTTCCGAAAGATCCGATTATGCCGGGTAAAACTGCGAAACTGAATGTTGCTTACGATACCAAAATCCCGGGAACTTTTGTAAAAATCATCGAAGTTTATTCTAATGATGCTGAAAACGGAAGATCCGTAATAAATATCAAAGGTAAAGTTGATCCCGCTGCCGCAGTTCCAGCAACTAAAGTTCTTCCTGCTACAGCAGTGCAAAAAGACTAAAAATAGAATTTCCACATATATCGTATTTCTGCGATAATCCTGAAAATCATTTCTTTATTGAAATGATTTTTTTATTTTAGTAGAAATATAAAAATATGGATTTAGATTTTAGAGATAATTTTATTGTTAAAGATAACTTTAAAATTGCAGATGCGCTTACCAAATACGACGGTAAACTTCAAAAGGCAGAAGGCAAAAAAATGCTCGAAAAGGAGAAAGAAAAACTCCGCGACCTGCAGGAAAAACTTTATGCTGATGGCAGCAAATCTTTACTAATCGTGCTTCAGGCCATGGATGCTGCAGGAAAAGATTCGCTGATCGAGCACGTTTTCGGTGGTGTAAATCCGCAGGGCTGCGAAGTCCACAGTTTTAAATCTCCAAGTGCTAAAGAATATGCGCACGATTTTTTATGGCGTCATTACATCGCTTTGCCGGAAAAAGGTAAAATAGGGATTTTTAACCGAAGCCATTATGAAAGTGTATTAGTTTGTAAAGTTCACCCTGAATATAATTTAAGCGAAAGGGTTTGGGATTCTCTAAACGATTTTGATGGAAAATTCTGGGAAAACCGTTACGAAAGTATCTGTAATTTTGAAAAACATCTGGCAGAAAACGGCACCACAATCGTAAAAATATTTCTGAACGTTTCACAGGAAGAACAGAAACAAAGATTTCTGGACAGAATAAATGAGCCGGAAAAAAACTGGAAATTTGCAGCAGGAGATTTACCCGAACGCGCTTTGTGGGAAAAATATATGGAAGTTTACGAACGCGCCATAGATGAAACTTCAAAGGATCACGCGCCGTGGTTTGTAATTCCGGCGGACCAAAAGTGGTTTGCACGGGTAGCCGCCGTTCAGATTATTATTGATGCTTTAGAACACATGGATTTAAAATTTCCGAAACTTTCGGATAACGAAACTGCCGCTTTAGCAGAAGCGAAAAAACAGCTGGAAAACGAATAAAAAACTGACTTCTGACCCCTGATTACTGGCCACTGACCACTGAAAAAAACCCACAAGAAAAACTATAAGCCGGATTCTGTTTTCTCGCCGAAGCGAAAGCGCCTGTTATTTATCTACGTTCTGCATTGCTGCAGAACTTTAGCTGTTTACCCCTCGGTTTTTGGAGCGAGCAACTCCTATTTTCATTGCTGAAAAAATCCGATATACTTAACATTGCACCGCAAAGAGTTTACCTGGTTTCACTATAAATTAATATACATACTTTCTGTTGCACTTGTCCTGATCTTGCGACCGGCGGGCGTTACCCGCTTTGCTGCTCTGTGGTGTCCGGACTTTCCTACCCCAGACGAATCTGGAATCAACAAGCCGTTTTTCTTGTGGACCGCAAAGATACATATTCCCGCAATTTTTACTAAACTATTATTTGGAAAGAATTTTGCTTCCCCCAGAACCTAAAATATCGATATTTGAATTATGAATTATTATGAAATTATAATGAACGTGCTGGAACGCTGGTACCGCACATTTGTTCAGGCAACGCCGAAACTCGTCGTAGGAATACTGGTTTTCCTGATTTTTTATATGATGAGCACCTACCTCAGTAAAATTTCGGTGAAGATTTTCCACAAATTTTTCCCGAAAAGTAAAAACCGCTCCATTGTAGCTTTAATTAAAGTTTTTAAATTCCTCATTGTTCTCGCCGGCGCCTTTATCGCCATGGAAATCATGGGCCTCGGCAGTTTTGTTTTTAAATTTATCGGAAGTTTAGGTGTTGCCGGTGTTGTTGCGGGTGTTGCGCTGAAAGATTTGGTGTCTTCGATGTTTTCCGGTGCGCTTGTCGGCATCGATAAGTCTTTTTCCGAAGGCGATTATGTTTCCATAAAAGAAGTCACCGGAGTTGTGGAAAAAATAGGCTTTTTAACAACCAAAATTATTACCGACGATGGCAAAAAAGTTTTCGTGCCGAACCAGCTGATTTTCACCGCGCCATTCACCAACTATTCATCATCAGGGCAAAGAAAAGTATTCTTAAATCTTCAGGTTGCGGCCAACCAGGATTTGGAAAAAGCCACCGAAATTATTTTAGAAGAAATAAAAAGCTTTGAATTTACCGACCATACCGATCAGGCGCAGGTGATGATTCTGAAACAGTCGTTCGGGATTTTCTACCTTCAGGCAAGATTTTTTATGCAAACCGGCTCCGATATTATGAAAGTAAAAAGCGACGCTTTGCTTCGACTCAAAGGCAGGTTGCAGGAAGAAGGCATCGAACTTGCGACCCAACTTCCAACTTTCAGCGACGATGATTTCTAAAAAATTCCGTGCTAAAACAGCCTTTTTTTTAAAATTTAAAAATTTGCCGCTAAAACCGCCTTTTTTAAAAAACGAAAAAAAAGCCCAAATAGCACCGAATTTTTTCATCATTAGGTAAAACAAAAAATTCCGCCCAAATAGAGCGGAATTTTTATTATTTATTTCTAAATTTTAGTTTCCTAAAACTTCTTTTACCTTATTAGCAGCTTCTTCCAAAGTGATTACCGAATGCACCGGCAAACCAGAATCATCGATGAGTTGTTTCGCTTCAATCGCATTTGTTCCTTGCAAACGCACGATCAAAGGAACTGGTAAACTTCCCATCGCTTTGTAAGCGTCCACAATTCCCTGTGCAACACGGTCGCAACGAACGATACCACCGAAAATATTAATCAAGATTGCTTTTACATTCGGGTCTTTCAAAATAATTCCGAAAGCTTTCTGAACTCTTTCAGCGTCAGCAGTTCCACCAACGTCAAGGAAGTTTGCTGGGTTACCACCGGATAATTTAATGATATCCATGGTCGCCATTGCAAGGCCCGCACCGTTCACCATACAGGCAACGTCACCGTCAAGCTTCACGAAGTTAAGACCAGCTTCTCCGGCTTCAACATCGGTTGCATCTTCTTCTCTTGTATCTCTTAGTTCAGCCAAATCTTTGTGACGGAAAAGAGCGTTGTCATCCAAAGAAACTTTTGCATCAACAGCGATAATTCGGTTATCAGAAGTTTTCAAAACCGGGTTGATTTCAAATAAACTTGCATCAATACCAACATAAGCGTTGTAAAGTGAAGTGATGAATTTCACAAAATCTTTATGTGCAGCACCGCTCAAACCTAAGTTAAAAGCGATTTTTCTCGCCTGGAAACCTTGCAAACCAACACCCGGATCTACCACTTCATTGTGAATCAAGTGTGGCGTAACTTCTGCAACGTGCTCAATATCCATTCCACCTTCCGTAGAATAAACGATCATATTTTTTCCTTGTGCTCTGTCTAAAAGGATAGAAACATAAAACTCTTTAGTTTCACTTTCACCAGGGTAATACACATCTTCCGCCACCAAAACGAAGTTTACTTTTTTACCTTCTGCAGAAGTTTGTGGAGTCACCAACTGCATTCCGATAATATTTCCGGCATTTTCCTTCAATTTTTCAATATTCGGGGAAAACTTTACGCCGCCGCCTTTACCACGGCCACCTGCGTGAACCTGTGCTTTTACCACCCAGCCTTCGTTACCGTTCATTTCTGTCAGCTTGTTTGCTGCTTCTACAGCTTCGTCAACATTATTTGCGATAAAACCACGTTGGATATTTACGCCGTATTTTGCCAAAATTTCTTTCGATTGGTACTCGTGAAGATTCATATTATTTTTATTAAATATTTATTTTTTTAAAAGATGCACAAATTTAAGAAAATTATGACGATAAAACGATAAATACCAATTTTTTGGGCGCACATTTCCGCCCTCCATTCCCGCTTTTTTTATTTTTTTCTGCAAAAAAATAAAAAAGAGCTCCATTCAGGTCGGGGCGCAGGTATTTTTTATTGCCGGATTTCCGCTCCAAATCAAAATGAAAAAATATGCTGCTAAAACAGCAAATTTTTTAAAATTGCGCATCACGCTAAAATGTCATAATTTGTTGCTTTAACCAGAAATTTTCACCGCATCGGAACTTCCGAAGCCTCAGCTATTTAACAAATGATTCTTAGAAAAAACAATAAAAAATGGGCGCTGATTACAATTATCACAGCGCTGATCATCTTTCTCGCGCTTTTTCCCGTGCCGGCGCAAACACCGATAAAATATGTTGAGCGCAGCAGCGGCGAGGTAAAAATCGAAAACGTTTACGGCGAAAACTGGCTCAACTGGCTCTACCACAATCCTGTGGGGCAGGCCACTTTGTGGGCGGTTGCTAAGCGAAAATTCGTTTCCTCCATTTATGGCGACATGATGGACGATCCCTCCTCCGCCGAAGAAATTATGCCTTTTGTAAAAGAATACAAAGTAGATCTCAGCATCGCGCAGGAAAAAAAATTCGGCTCTTTTAACGACTTTTTTGTCCGAAAGCTAAAACCCGAAGCGCGGCCCATTAATCTAGACTCTTTGGTCGTAATTTCACCCGCGGATGGTAAAATTTTAGCCTATCAAAACCTCAAAAATTCAAATTTTTATATCAAAGGTTTAAAATTCAATGTCGCTTCATTTTTAGACAAGCCCGAACTGGCGAAAAAATATGAAGACGGCGCGATGATCGTTTTCCGCCTTGCACCGCCGGATTATCACCGCTATCATTTCCCAATCAGCGGCACGGTACCGCGCAGCAATACCAAAATCGACGGAGATTTTTATTCCGTAAATCCATTAGCGCTACGTAAAAAAGCCGAAATTTTCTGGCTCAATAAGCGGGAATTTGGCGTGATTAAAAGTCCGATTTTCGGTGACGTCATCATGTCGGAAGTTGGCGCCACAATGGTTGGCAGCATGATTCAGACTTATCAAAGTACACACGTAAAAAAAGGCGAGGAAAAAGGTTATTTTAAATTCGGTGGCTCCACCGTTGTGCTTTTCTTTGAAAAAGACAAAATTACCATCGATGAAGATTTGCTGAAAAACACAGAAAAAGGCCTTGAAACCACAATAAAAATGGGCGAAAGAATTGCCGAAAAAAAATAATACCGACGAACTTAATCTGCTGCTTTTTTTTCGTAAAAAGTCGTGGCAATTCCTGCCAAAATAATTACACTTCCGATCATTTGAACGGTTGTAATTTTTTCATTCACAAAAATCGCTGCTAAAATAGTTGCAAAAATTGCCTGACTGAGCAGACTTAGGGAAACGCGCGTCGCTCGCATACTTTGTGTAGCGTAACTTATTAAAAGCCACGCAATCAGCTGACAGACAATTCCCTGAACAAACAGTGAAATCCAAGCTTGATCTGAAAATCCCAAAAACTGTTCACCGAAAATTACATTAACGAAAAAGAGGAAAACCGTACTGAAAATCATACTGTAGGTGATAAATGTAATAACTTCCATTTTTTCTAAAACGGTTTTGCTTACCAAGATATACAGCGCATACAAAACACCAGAAAGAATCCCGAGGAAAAAAGCAGCATCAAACTGGAGATTCAAAATCGTTTCAAATCCTACAAAGATTGCCATTCCCAGCAGCGCAATTATTGTCCCCAGCCAAAAACTTTTCCGCGGACGGAAATTCAGGAAAAGAAGTGAGAAAATTCCGACCCAAATGGGTGATAAATTTGTTAATAAAGTAGCCTGCGTTGCCGAAGAATTCTGAATTGAAATATTCCAGACGGCAATATCCGAAGCGAATAAAACTCCACAAACCGCAATTGGAAAAAGCGTTTTTAAACTTTCAAGCTTTAGTTTGCCTTTGTAAATTGCAATCGGTAAAATAACAGCAGTTGCAATTGCCATCCGGTAAAAAGCCGAAATCAAACCCGACGTAAGATTCATCCGCACAATTACGGGAAAAATGGAAATACATAAAATGCCTATAAATAAAGCAATTCTCGGCTTTGTCATTTTCTAATACTTTCTGCCCACATCTTTACAGATTTCCAGATATTCTTCCGGCATTTTCGAGAAATAACTTTGCTCAAAATATTCGTCGGTATGTGGAATATAAATGCTGTATTTTTTTCCCAACGGAATGAGCGGAATAAAAAACAGCTCCAGATAATTCTTGTAAACGGTGATGATTGCGTTTACCTCAAAACCATTTTTCATGATTTTGCGCGTTTCTTTACCGACCGGTTTTTTATTCAGTCCGAAAATGAAGAAAAACATTAGATTTTATTTTTAGCAAAATAGAAAATAAGCATCGCCCAGGAAATAATCATCAGCAAACCACCGAACGGCGTCACCGGCCCGATAAATTTCGACGGAATTGCAGCAACTTCACTGAACGCTAATAAATAAATGCTCACCGAAAAAATGAATGTACCGAGAATCATTAAAATCGAAATCCATTTTTCCGTTGTCGTTTCAAACTTTAAAATATAACCGACCACGAGTAAAAACAGCGCCGCGTACATTTGATATCTCACGCCGGTTTCGAAACTTACCAGTTTCTCTACGGAAATAACTTTCTTTAAAGCATGCGCGCCAAAAGCGCCTAATATAACGGAAACTAAACCGTAAACCGCTCCAATTATCAGCGTTGTATTTTTCATTTTATATTTCTTTTAATTGATACATCAGGATTATTTTAGCGATAGCCGAAAATGCGCCGATCACGAGAAAAACCCAATAAAATTTCTTTGTTCTTGCAAAACCCGGATCTTTGGTGACTTTTAAAAAAATCCCAAAAACGATCAATAAAGCGCCTAAAAAAATCTGAAACATCTTAGTTATTTCTCAAATTGTTAAACTCAGTAATCACTTCGTGGTGCGTCACCGTACGGTTTTTAAAGTAATTCACAAAATGCTCTTTTTCAGCTTCCGTAGCACCGAGTTGATTTAAAATATTGAAAAGATGCATTTTCATGTGCCCTTTCTGAATTCCCGTTGTTACTAAAGAACGCAGCGCGCCGAAATTTTGCGCCAGACCGGAAACCGCTAAAATGCTCATCAGCTCCTGCGCGGAAGGCTTTCCTAAAAGTGCTAAAGAAAATTTCACCAGCGGATGTAAATTAGTTAAACCGCCGACAACACCCACGGAAATTGGCAAATCAATCCAGAACCTAAAGATTCCGTTATCGATCGTGCAATGCGTCAAGCTGGAATATTTGCCGTCTTTTGCGGCATATGCGTGTGCGCAGGCTTCGGTCGCTCGGAAATCATTTCCGGTGGCAATGACCACCGCATCCACGCCGTTCATAATTCCTTTATTGTGCGTCGTTGCGCGGTATGGTTCAATTTCTGCAATCGTTACGGCACGTTTAAATTTTGTTGCAAATTCTTCGTTGGAAATTCCGCTGTCGTCCTTTAAATCTTCAATTTTACAGGAAACCTCAGCGCGCACGATACAATCCGGCGTGTAATTGGACAGAATATTCATCACAATTTGCAGCGAATTTTTTTCTTCCGGCGTAAAATCTTCGTCTTTTTCAACCTCTTCTTTCAGCGTTTTCCCAAATTGTTCCAGGCAGGAATTAATGAAATTCGCGCCCATAGAATCCACGGTATCAAAACTCGCACGCAGCTGAAAATAATCTTCCAAATCGGCAGTTTTATCGATGAGGCGAATATTTAAAATTCCGCCGCCGCGGTTGCGCATATTTTTGGTGATTTCCTCGGTCGCTTCAAAAAGTTTTTTCTTTAGTTTGAAATTGAAAAAATGCAGCATTTTATGCGGCTCCACATTCATTATAAAATGCGTGTGGCCGAGTTTTTTGGTGTTGATGATGGTTGTTTTGAAACCGCCTTTATCGATCCAGAATTTAGCCGCTTTCGAAGCAGCAGCAACTACCGAACTTTCTTCAACCGCCATCGGTAACGCGAGCAATTTCCCATCGATGAGGAAGTTCGGCGCAATTCCGTAAGGCATATAAAAGTTAGAAATCGTGTTTTCGGAAAATTCTTCGTGGAGTTTTTGCAAAGTGTGATCGCCGTTCCAGTATTGGTGCAGAATTTGCTCGTAACTGCGGTCTTCATTAAGATATTCTTTGATGAGCCAATCTATTTTTCTTTGTTTTGAGAGTTTAGAAAAGCCTTCAACCGGTTGGTGATTCATTGAAAATATTTTTGAAATTCAAAGATAGGAAATATGGGTGAGGTAAGTGGCGGCGCTCCCAGGAATTGTGCACAAAAAAACCGCCAAAAATTTCCGGCGATTTCGATGATTTTTTTGATTTTAGCTAAAATTATTCCAGCTGTGCGCCAATATATTCCCATTCTTCCAAAGCCAAATCGAGTTCCGCTTTTTTCGAATTATAAATTTCTAAAGTTTCTTCCGACGGATTTTCAGAAGTAAAAGTGGCTTCCATTTCCTCGATTTTCAGCTCTAAATCCGAAATTTTTTCTTCTACTTTTTTGATTTTATTTTGAAGGTTTTTTTGGTCTTTAGAAACGATCTCCACCTTTTTTTCAATTGGTTTTTCAACCACTTTCGGTGCTGGCTCATTTCGCAGTTCCTGAAGTTTTGATTTTTCTGCAGAAACTTCACGGATGCTTTCTTTCTGACGGAAAGCCAAATACTCATTAATATCGCCCAAAAACTCCTTCATTCTCCCATCGCGAAATTCGAAAATTTTGTCGCTTAAGCCCTGTAAAAATTCGCGGTCGTGGGAAATAACAATCAAAGTTCCTTCAAATTTTTGCAGCGCGAGCTTGATAATTTCCTTGGACTGAATATCGAGGTGATTGGTCGGCTCATCCATGATTAACGTGTTGAAGGGGCGCAGCAAAAGTTTACACAAAGCCAGACGGTTTCTTTCGCCACCGGAAAGGACTTTGGTTTTTTTCTGCACATCTTCTCCTTGAAAAAGGAAACTTCCGAGCAAATCTCGCACTCGTGGGCGCGTTTCTTCGGTTGCAGAATCTTCAGCTTCTTCCAAAACGGTTTTATTCGGCGTTAAAACTTCTTCCTGATTTTGCGCAAAATAACCGATGTTTACGTTGTGACCGAGATTCCATTCACCGGAATAATCGGTGATTTCACCGGCTAAAATTTTAGCTAAAGTTGTTTTCCCCTGACCGTTCTGGCCCAAAAGCGCGATGCGATCGCCCCGTTCTACAAAGAAATCTACGTGATCGAAAATCTGTTTTTTTCCGTAGGCTTTGCCCAAATTTTTCGCTTCAAAAACCACTTTCCCGGGAACGACAGACTGCACGAAACGGATGTTGAATTTCGAAACGTCATCGTTATCAATTTCAATGCGGTCAATTTTATCGAGTTTTTTAATCAAAGACTGCGCGAAGGAAGATTTTGTTGCGGAAGCACGAAAACGGTTGATATTATCTTCCATTTGTTTAATTTCCACATCCTGATTTTTCTTCGCCTGAATGAGTTTTTCTTTGCGCTCTTTGCTGAGCTCCAGATATTTGGTGTAATTGGCTTTGTAATCATCAACTTTTTTATTGTTGATATCGAAAGTCCGGTTACAAACCGAAGTCATAAATTGCTTGTCGTGACTCACCAAAACGATGGATCCCGGATAATCTTTCAGAAAACTTTCCAGCCAGATAATGGATTCCATATCCAGGTGATTCGTTGGTTCATCCAGCAACATCAAATCATTTTTCTGCAAAAGAAGTTTCGCAAGTTCAATTCGCATTCTCCAGCCACCGGAAAATTCATCGGTTATTTTATGAAAATCATCGGCTTTAAAACCTAAACCTAACAGAATTTTCTCCACATCACCTTCCAAATTATACGCGTCATAATGCATCAAAAGATCATTAAGCTCGGTCATTTTATGGATGAGATTTTCGTAGTAATCGCTTTCATAATCGGTGCGCGTCGCCAGTTGCTCGTTCACATCATCCAGCTCATTTTTCATCGCATTAATCTGCTCAAAAGCCTGCATGGTTTCATCCCAAACGGTTCTGCCTTTCACAAAATCAAGATCCTGTTTCAGAAAACCCATGGTTACATTTCCTTCCGGAACGATGGAGCCTTCGTAGAAATTAATTTCGCCGGTAATCATCTTCAACAAGGTGGATTTTCCCGCACCGTTTTTCCCAACCAAACCGATTTTATCATCTTTCTTGATTGTAAAATTGACGTTTTGGAAAAGATAATTTCCCGAGTGATGAAGACCTAAACTTTGAACCGAAATCATAAGATTTAATACTAATTGATGAGTGAATTTTCGAGGTGCAAAAATAGTGAAACTAATTGAATTACAGACTATCCTGGAATCAGATGGTAATCAGTTTTTTAGCAAGAAAAGTTTTGCCGAGAAAGAAAAAGATAATTTGAAAAATTTGCCGCTATTTCGGCTAGAAATTTCCTTTTAGCAAATGGCAATATTTTGAAAACTTAAACTAAAAAACGCGGTGAAGAAAAATTGATAAAATTTGCCCTTTTAACGACCTATTTTTCAGGAATAGAAATTGAATATTGCGCGGTTACTGAGATGCTAAAAATAAAAGAATCCACCGATGAAAGTGGATTCTAAAAAACACAAATGATGAAAAAAAATTTATTCTTTGCTTTCGCAAGCATTTGAACACTGCAAATATTAGCAATTTTTTCATCATAGCAAAATGTTTTTATTAAAAAGATAACTGTTTAATCTTTTTAATCGGTTTTTGTTACCTCCGAAGCCGACTAAAGTAGAATAAAATCTGCGTAAAAGCCTTTCTGTCAGTATGAAGTTTAATATGTCTCGAGTGAGCTCAAACTTTGCTTAAATTTATTTTGTTTAAACCTGTTTTAAATTTAAAAATTTCCGAAAAAATGCCAATTTAGCATGTTATTTTCCGTTTTGCGTTTTTCGTTTTTTAAAATTAACAGCGATTTTCAGGTTTAAATATAATTGTAAAAAAAGTATGTTTAAAAAAACAGAGCTTTCACCATTTATTTTTACAGAAAATAAAAAGCAAAACCACCGGCAAAAGTGTGCGGTGGTTTTTTTTAAAAATTTATTGAAATTCTGTTATTCCGCCTGGCGGAAAACCAAACCGCTTTCCTCGAAATAATCTAAAATAATCCGATCGCCGTCGTTTACATTTCCGGCAAGAATTTCTTTCGATAATTTATTCAGCACTTCCTGCTGCAAAACTCTTTTCAAAGGTCGCGCACCAAAACTTGGGTCGTAACCACGGTTGGTGATATATTTTACCGCATCGTCTGTAGCGGTCATAATGATGCCGCGTTTTGCCAGCATTTCATTGAAACCACGAAGCTGGTAATGCACGATTTTGCCGATTTCTTTGATGTTCAAAGGTTGGAAAAGTACCGTTTCATCAATTCTGTTTAAAAATTCCGGTCTTAAAGTCTGTTTCAGCAAGCTGAAAACTTCTTCTTTTGTTTTTGCAACAACTTCGTCCACATTTTCTTCGGTGATTTTCTGGAAATTTTCCTGAATTAAATGCGAACCTAAATTCGAGGTCATAATGATAATGGAATTTTTGAAATTCACGACGCGGCCTTTGTTATCAGTCAAACGACCATCATCTAAAACCTGAAGCAAAGTGTTGAAAACATCGGGGTGCGCTTTTTCAATTTCATCTAAAAGCACCACGGAATATGGTCTGCGACGAACGGCTTCTGTTAACTGGCCGCCTTCGTCATAACCCACATAGCCCGGAGGCGCGCCGACCAATCGCGACACCGAATGTCTTTCCTGATATTCGCTCATATCAATTCGCGTCATATTATTTTCGTCATCGAAAAGATATTCGGCGAGCGCTTTTGCAAGTTCAGTTTTACCAACGCCAGTTGTTCCTAAAAATAGGAAGCTTCCGATCGGTTTTTTTTCATCATTCAAGCCCGCGCGGTTTCTGCGGATCGCATCGGCAACAGATTCTATTGCTTCTTCCTGACCAACAACGCGCTTATGCAGCTCGTCTTCAAGGTGAAGAAGTTTTTCACGTTCAGATTGCAGAAGTTTGGTCACCGGAATTCCCGTCCATTTTGAAATGACTTCGGAAATATTTTCGGCGGTGACTTCTTCTTTGATCAGTTCATTCTGATGGTTTTGCATTTCAAGCTCCAAAGTATGCAAAGCATTTTCTTTTTCTTTGATTTTACCATACTGAATTTCGGCAACTTTGGCATAATCACCGGCTCTGGAAGCGCGTTCGGCTTCTAATTTCAGCGCTTCAATATCTTTTTTAATGGTGGTTAGATCTTCAGATTTTTGCTTTTCTTTCAGCCATTTTGCATTAATTTCATTCCGCTCTTCGGAAACCCGGGAAATATCTTCTTTTAAATGCTGAACTTTAATATCATTTCCTTCTCTAGAAATTGCTGCTAATTCAATTTCCATCTGCATTAATTTTCGGTCTAAAACATCCAATTCTTCCGGTTTTGAGTTGATTTCCATTCGCAATTTAGCGGAAGCTTCATCAATTAAATCAATGGCTTTATCCGGTAAAAAACGGTCGGAAATATAACGTTGCGACTGCTCCACCGCAGCGATAATCGCTTCATCTTTGATGCGGACTTTGTGATGCGCTTCGTATTTATCTTTAATTCCACGCAAAATAGAAATCGCAGATTCCGTGTCAGGTTCTTCAACCATAACCTTTTGGAAACGTCTTTCTAAAGCTTTATCTTTTTCGAAATATTTTTGATATTCATTTAAAGTCGTGGCACCAATCGCGCGAAGTTCACCTCTAGCCAAAGCCGGTTTTAAAATATTTGCTGCATCCATCGCACCTTCGCCACCGCCGGCACCAACCAGCGTGTGAATTTCATCGATGAAAAGAATGATTTGCCCGTCGGATTTTATGACTTCGTTCACCACAGATTTCAGCCTTTCTTCAAATTCACCTTTGTATTTTGCACCGGCAATCAACGCGCCCATATCCAGCGAAAACAAGGTTTTGTCTTGCAAATTTTCTGGGATATCTCCGGAAATAATTCGGTGCGCAATACCTTCCGCAATTGCCGTTTTTCCGACTCCGGGTTCACCAATTAAGATTGGGTTATTTTTGGTTCGACGGGAAAGAATCTGTAAAACGCGGCGGATTTCTTCATCCCGCCCGATAACGGGATCGAGTTTTCCTTCGGCGGCGAGTTCGTTGAAGTTTTTCGCGTATTTATTTAAACTTTGGTAGGTTTCTTCCGAGCTTGCGGAAGTTGCTTTCGAGCCTTTTCTTAATTCTTTTATTGCGGTTTCAAGCGTGTTTTTGGTAACGCCCATGTCTTTCAGCATTTGCGAAACCGGCGAACCTACTTCAAAAAGTGAAAGCCACAAATGTTCGATGGTTACGAATTCGTCGCCCATTTTCTTGGCGATATTCGGCGCATCGAGCAAAATTTTATTTGTGGATTGCGAGAGGTAAATATTTCCACCTTCTACTTTCGGTAGTTTTTCGAGATTTTCACGGTTTCTTTCGCGTACTAAATAAAGTTCAGCTTCAGATTTTTTAAGCAAAAACTCGGAAATATTTTCATCAACCTGAAAAATTCCTTCCAATAAATGTTGTGGTTCAATGCTTTGATTCCCGAATTCCATCGCAATTTGCTGCGCTTTCTGTATGGCTTCCTGAGATTTTACGGTATATTGATTCAGATTCATAGGAATATTTTTTAATTTTTTGGGAACACGGGGAATTCACTACTTCTGAATTCCCGATGCCTCCAATTCAATCATTTATTTAATTCAACTTTCTGTCATCAAAAATTATTCTAACGCATTTATTTGCCGTTATTTAAGCCAATTTTTCCGATTTGCATTTTCTAAAGCACTGGCTTTCAGTCAATTTTTCCGGATTTAGCAAAATAGCAAAATTCCATTTTTAAAAAATATGCCTTTAAAGGAGGAAATTTTTCTGATTTGAAAAGCAGGTTTCCAATTTTTCAGCTTTTAAAAAATAAGTATATTTGTTGAACTCACTTTATTTGAGATTTTTACTTATTATGCACCATTTCCACCAGCTAAAAACAACAAGAGTTACGCGCGAAACCAACGATTGCGTACATATCGCTTTTAAAATACCAGACCATCTCCGCCACGAATTTTCCTTTAAACAAGGGCAATATCTGAATGTAAGATTTGTTTTTGAAGGTGAAGATTTGCGCCGCAGCTATTCCATCGTCAACGCGCCGAGCGAAAAAAACAACGAGCTGGAAATTTTGGTGAAACATCTGGAAAACGGTAAAGTTTCCACGTATTTAAACCAGGAATTAAAAGGCGGTGATATGCTGGAAGTTCTCGCACCCTCGGGACATTTTTACACGCATTATCATCCGTCAAACCAAAAAACCTATGTTGGTTTAGCGGCAGGAAGCGGAATTTCGCCGGTTTTATCCAATATTAAAGAAGCACTATTTCAGGAACCTTTAAGTTCAGCTTATCTTTTTTTCAGCAATAAAAGTTTTAATGAAATTATATTTAAAAAAGAGATCGATGAGCTGGTAGAAAAATTTCAGGGACGTTTGAAGGTTATTTTTCTGCTTTCGCGCGAAAAGCATTTTGAGGATGAACTTTTTGAAGGACGAATTTCTGCGGAAAAACTGGATCTTTTGTTTCAAAGGTTTGACCAGATTCCGGTGCAGGATTCCACCTATTTTATTTGCGGACCTTCGGAAATGATTAAAGGAATTTCAGATTATCTGAAAAAGGAAAAGAAAGTTCCGTCTTTACAGATTATGTATGAATATTACGTTGCGCCCGATCAGGAAGGCAATGCAGATATGAGTGAAGAATTTAAAGCTATTCCCAATCTGGAAAGTATGGTAACTTTAATCATCGATGATGATGAATATTCGTTTCACCTGAATTCCAAGAAAAAAAGCATTCTGGATCAGGCGTTAGACGAGAAACTTCCGGTACCGTTTGCGTGCAAAGGCGGCGTTTGCTGTACCTGCAAAGCACAGGTGATGGAAGGTGAAGTATTTATGGAAAAAAACTTTGCGCTGACCGAAGATGAGGTGGAGCGCGGTTTTGTACTGACGTGCCAATGTCACCCGACGACCAATGTGGTGATGTTGAACTACGACGTTTAAGTGAAATTAAAAAAAACAGAAAAAATGGCAAGTTGGAAATTTGCTTCGATTATCGAAGAAGACAAAGAATTTAAAGTAGAAGGATTGAATATCTGGAACTATTATTGGCATTGCTCTGACCGCAAGATTGAAGTGATTGGTCCGAAAACCGGAAACCCGTACCAGTTTAATGAGTACGAAATCCGAAGTCCGGAAAAAACCGTAACTTTTGTAGCCGGCGAATTTTCCGACGGCAAAATCGGACTTTATTTAAAAGAGGAAGAATCGATTAATTAATTTGAAAATGTGCTGATTTGAAAATGATTTGAAAAAGTACTTTAAACTACACCTTCTAACTCGCAAACTTTCAAATTCTCAAATTTTTAATTTTTAATTTTCAAAAAAAAAGCAATGAATAACGATAAATTTTTAGAATACGTACAGGCAGAAAATAAGGTCGAACCAAAAGATGTAATGCCCGATGATTACCGAAAACTGCTCGTACGCCAGATTTCTCAGCACGCGCACTCCGAAATAGTTGGAATGTTGCCCGAAGCCAACTGGATTTCCCGCGCGCCCACGCTCCGACGAAAAATGGCACTTTTAGCAAAAATTCAGGATGAAGCCGGCCACGGTCTCTATTTATACGCCGCAACAGAAACTCTGAACAACGGTGAAATAGCGGCCGACCGCGATTCTACCTACAACGATATGCTTTCCGGAAAAGCAAAATATTCCAGCATTTTTAATTATCCGGCACTTTCCTGGGCAGATATTGGCGCCATTGGCTGGCTTGTAGACGGCGCAGCTATTATGAACCAGGTGATGCTGATGGGAAATTCCTACGGTCCGTATTCCCGCGCCATGGTGAGAATCTGTAAAGAGGAATCTTTTCACCAACGACAGGGTTATGAAATATTGATGACGCTTTGTCGCGGAACTAAAGAGCAGAAAGATTTAGCACAGGAAGCGTTGAACCGTTTCTGGTGGCCGGCGTTGATGATGTTCGGACCAAACGATGCCGATTCGCCAAATTCCCAAAAATCCATGAATTACCGGGTAAAAAGAGAAAGCAACGATGCACTTCGTCAAAGATTTGTGGATGTTACCGTTTCCCAGGCAGAATTTTTAGGTTTAAAAATTCCAGACAAAGATTTAAAATGGAATGAAGAAACGCAGCATTACGATTTCGGTGAATTGCCGTGGGACGAATTTATGGAAGTTTTGAAAGGAAATGGACCCTGCAACAAAAAACGTTTGGAAACCAAAAGAAAAGCGCAGCGCGAACATTCCTGGGTGAAAGAAGCCGCAATGGCGTATGCTGAAAAGCATGTTTCAGTTTAAATAAACTTTAGACTGAAACCGAAAAGTCTTTCCCAGCTATTTCCGCACACCAACAAATTTTCAGATTTTCAAATTTTCAAATCATCACATTTTCAAATCGCAAATCTCAAACTAAAATATGATTTGGCAAGGACGTTTCGATGGTGAAGAACCACTCTATCACCGAGTTTTCCAACGTGTCACCGAAGAAAGCAGTTATGAAGTCATTAATGAAAATGATTTTGTGCTGCACGGTTTTGCGGTGGACGAAGGTGTAAAACGAAATAAAGGTCGCGAAGGGGCCAAAAACGCGCCCGATATTATCCGAAGAAATACCGTGAATTTCCCGATTGTCAATCCGCATTTCGCGCTGAAAGATTTCGGAAATATTTCTTGTGAAGATGGTGATTTAGAAAAATCCCAAAAAAACCTCGCTGAAGCCGTTAAAAAAACTTTAGAACAAAAAGGAAAATCTTTGGTTTTCGGTGGCGGACATGAAGTGATGTTCGCGCATTTTTCCGGCATTAAAGCCGCTTTTCCGGAAAAGAAAATCGGAATCATCAATTTTGATGCGCATTTTGATAACCGGGAAATCGACAAAAATATCGGCGCAACTTCCGGAACGGGATTTTGGCAAATCGCACAAGAAGGCGATTTAAATTCATTACACATCGGAATTCAAAGAAATTCAAATACTTTAAAATTGTTCGATAGCGCTCATCAGATGGGAATGAAATACATTTTGGCGGAAGAGTTGTTTTTCGAAAATTTGCCGGTTTTGTACCCAAAAATTGAGGAGTTCATTGCGGATGTGGATTTGCTTTACATCACCATTTGTATGGATGTTTTCAATGCGGCAATAGCGCCGGGCATTTCTGCGCCTGCTTATAACGGGATTTTTGCGGATGCGGCTTTTATGCATTTGTATAAGCATATTTTCGATTCAAATAAAGTAATCGCGCTGGATGTTGCGGAAGTGAACCCAAATTTCGACGAAAATGAAAGAACTGCAAGATTAGCCGCGGCGCTGGTGAATGAGTGGTTTATGGTGAGTTCATTTTAAAAAAAATCGGGTTAAAAAGACATTTTTTCTAAATTTCTATTTTCAATTTTAATAAAATTTAATCTGAAGTTTTTCTATTTCTATCGAACCTTACTCAAGAAAATTAGGCTATATTTGCCCACTTTTTATAAAATAATGCAGGTAGGAAATTCCGGAAAAAAGCACCGAAGAGCAGGTAAAAAATACTAAAAAAAGTGCTACTAATAAAGAATTTTATATATTTGCAGCAACTAACAATTAATTAAAATTTAATACTATGTCAGACATTGCATCAAGAGTAAAAGCGATTATCGCTGATAAACTCGACGTTGAAGAAACGGAAGTAACTCCAGAAGCTAGCTTTACTAATGATTTAGGAGCTGATTCTTTGGACACTGTAGAACTAATTATGGAATTCGAAAAAGAATTTAACATTCAGATTCCTGATGACCAAGCAGAAAAAATTACAACGGTAGGACACGCTATTGCTTACATTGAAGAAGTAGTGAACAAATAATATTCTATCACAAAGAAAAGATTTATGGAATTAAAAAGAGTAGTTGTTACCGGCTTCGGCGCTATTACACCTGTAGGAAAAAATGCCAAAGATTTCTGGGAAAGCCTTGTGAAAGGTGAGAGCGGTGCTGCTCCTATTACTCTTTTTGATGCCAGAAACTTTAAAACCAAATTTGCGTGCGAGGTTAAAAACTTCGATCCATTGGAGCATTTCGATAAGAAAGAAGCGAAGAAAATGGATAGAAACACGCAACTGGGCGTTGTTGCCGCGCGCGAAGCCGTGGCACATTCCCGAATTATGGAAGGCGAACTTGATAAAAACCGAGTTGGCGTAATCTGGGGCTCCGGAATTGGCGGTCTGGAAACTTTCGAACAGGAGGTACTGGGCTGGGCAAACACGGAAATCCCGCGTTTCAACCCGTTTTTTATTCCAAAAATGATTGCCGATATCACTGGCGGTCAAATTTCTATTGAATACGGTTTTCACGGACCGAACTACACGACAGTTTCTGCGTGTGCTTCTTCTGCGAACGCGATTATCGATTCTAAAATGCTTATTCAGCTCGGCAAAGCAGACGTTATTGTCTGCGGTGGTTCTGAAGCTGCTGTTACAGCGAGCGGCGTAGGTGGTTTTAATGCCATGATGGCGCTTTCAACCCGAAACGACGATCCAAAAACTGCTTCCCGACCTTTTGACAAAGACCGCGACGGTTTTGTTTTGGGCGAAGGAGCAGGAACTATTATTTTAGAAGAATATGAGCATGCGGTAAAACGTGGCGCAACCATTTATGCTGAACTTAAAGGCGGCGGAATGAGTGCTGATGCTTATCACATGACTGCTCCGCATCCTGAAGGTTTAGGCGCTTATCTGGTAATGAAAAATTGCCTGGAAGATGCCGGAATAAGTGCGGACGAAGTGGATCACATCAATATGCACGGAACTTCTACTCCATTAGGCGATATTGCGGAATCCAACGCGATCTCGAAACTTTTAGGTGAACATGCGTTTGACATTCAGATCAATTCCACAAAATCAATGACCGGTCACTTATTAGGTGCTGCGGGCGTTGTGGAAGCTATTGCCGCAATCCATACCATTATCCACAATATTGTTCCTCCAACGATCAATCATTTCACGGATGATGAAAAAATTGACAGTCGACTGAACTTTACTTTCCACCACGCAGTGGAAAAAGAAGTAAATGTAGCGATGAGCAATACTTTCGGTTTTGGCGGGCATAATGCGTGCGTACTTTTCACTAAAATCTAAGAACTTCAACAATGGAGTTACAGAAATACCTTTCTAAATTCCTGGTCAGAAGAAAAAAAACACTTTCGGAAAAAGATTACCATTTAAGCAATGAAATTACCAAAATCATCGGTTGTTCCATTCAAAACATCAATCTTTACCGCGAAGCTTTTTCTTTAAAATCGTCTTCGAAATTTAAGCAAAACAACAACTATGAACGCCTGGAATTTTTAGGCGATTCTGTCTTGGGAACCATTATTTCCTGTCATTTATTTGCAACATATCCGCACGCGAACGAAGGATATTTAACGCAGATGAAATCTAAAATCGTAAACCGGAAAAACCTTAATAAATTAGGAACTGAACTCGGTTTACCGAATTTTCTGCAGAATGATTCGCATACGACTTTAAGCGAAAATCTCGCGGGAAATCTTTTCGAATCGCTTATTGGTGCACTTTACCTGGATTTAGAATACGACACGTGCCGGAGAATTGTACTGGAACGTTTGCTTACGCCGTCGGAAATCAACAAACTTGAAAATAAGATCGTAAGTTACAAAGGTTTGCTGCTGGAATGGAGCCAGAAAAAAAAGCTGAGTATCCGTTACGAAACTGTCGAAGAAATTCAGGCAAATAGAAACCTGGTTTTCAGGACGTACGTTTGGCTCGAGAACGAAAGCATTTCTAACGCGACGGAAACCTCTAAGAAAAAAGCTGAAGAAAAAGCAGCACAGCGTGCCTTCTATATTTTAAATAAAAAACAGTGCATCATTGAAAACCCAAAAGATCATCCTTGATATTGACTATGACGACGAAATTACGATCGGCCTGGTTCGTCTCGCAAAGGAGGTTCCGGATTATGAACTTTTTTACCACCTCAATGCCTTAAATCCTTTTAGCTTTAAACGGATTTCCGACCTTGTTCTACGCGGCAACATTTCAGATCATTATTTCCCTCGCTTCCGGGCTTTTCACAATTCCACGCAGGTATGCGTTCACTTTATTTCCAACCGTGCTTCGCAGGTAATACAGACCAAAACTTCGCACGAATTATTTTCCGGCGACGAAGATTCCGGGTTTTTGCTTAAAAATTTTCAGGATGTAGATTATATCATAAAGACATCGGAGCCATTTGATGATTTTTCAGTAATTTTGCTCCCTGAAAATCTGATGTTTCAAATTCAGAATTTTCATTTAAGCCCCGAAGAGGAGCTTTATCAATTAATTCAATATTATGATTAAATATCTAAAAAAGACCAAAATCATCGCAACCCTCGGGCCTGCATCTTCCGACAAGGAAACGATGATCGAGCTGGTAAAAGCAGGTGTAGATGTGTTCCGTATCAATTTTTCGCACGCTGATTACGCTATTGTAAAGAAAAATATAGAAACCATTCGCGAAATCAACAAGGAGTTTGGTCACTCCGTTGGGATTTTAGGGGATTTACAGGGACCAAAGCTTCGCGTAGGTGTTGTTAAAGAAGGTTCTTATTTAAATCCCGGTGATGTTTTAACCTTTACCAACGAGAAAATTGAAGGTGATTCTACCAAAGTTTACATGACTTATCAGCAGTTTCCGAAAGATGTAAAAGTTGGTGAAAGAATTTTGATCGATGACGGAAAACTGGTTTTGCAAGTTATAGAAACAAATGAAATAGATACTGTACGCGCAAAAACAATTCAAGGGGGACCGCTGAGTTCAAAAAAAGGCGTAAATCTTCCGAACACGAATGTTTCTTTACCCGCTTTGACGGAAAAAGACATCGAAGATGCCAACTTTATGCTCGATTTGGAAGTTGACTGGATCGCCTTGTCTTTTGTGCGACACGCGCAGGACATTATTGATTTAAAGGAAATTATAAAAAATCACCCTACAAACAAGCAAAAAACGCCAATCATTGCTAAGATCGAAAAGCCGGAAGGTGTTCGGAACATCGAACAGATTTTGATGGAATGCGATGGATTAATGGTGGCGCGTGGGGATTTGGGTGTAGAAGTTCCGATGGAAGAAGTTCCTGCCATTCAGAAAAATTTGGTCGCTATAGCCCGAAATTATGCGAAACCGGTCATCATTGCTACTCAGATGATGGAAACCATGATCAACAGTTTAACACCGACCAGAGCTGAGGTAAACGACGTTGCCAACTCGGTGCTTGATGGTGCCGATGCTGTAATGCTTTCCGGTGAAACTTCAGTAGGAAAATATCCGGTTGATGTGGTGCGGAATATGGCAAAAATTGTAAAAAATATTGAGCAAACTAATTTTTACCGAACAAAAAATTCGCCAATTGAGCACGATTTTGACTGCATCGATGAACGTTTTATTACAAATAGAATCTGTCTTGCAGCCGTAAGAATTGCTAAAACCACAAATGTTGAAGCAATTGTAACCTTAACGCATTCCGGGTATACAGCGTTTCAAATTTCTGCGCACAGACCGAATTCAAACATTGTGGTTTTCAGTTCTAACAAACGTGTGATTACGATGTTGAACTTGCTTTGGGGCGTACGCGCTTTCCATTACGATATGCAGAAATCTACCGACGAAACCATTACTCAGGTAAATATGCTGGCGCATACCAACGGTTTTGTGCAAAAGGGCGATTTTGTAATCAACCTGAACGCGACGCCGGCTTATGTAGACGGGAAAACAAACACGCTGAGACTAACTACGATATAATTTTTGCTTTAGGCTATAAGCTTAAAGCTTACGGCTCAAAATTCTTTAAATCTAAAAAATTAGCCGATATAACGGCATATTTTTTGGGTTTGCTAAAACAAAAAATTCCGCGCTAAAAGCACGGAATTTTTTTCTCTGCTATAGGTAAGCTTAAAGCCTATTGCTTATGGCTTAAAGCAGTAAGCGTATTACATCATTCCCGGCATTCCGCCACCCATTGGCATTGCTGGTTCATCTTTTTTAACCTCGGTGATTACACACTCTGTAGTTAACAACATTCCGGAAACGGAAGCTGCATTTTCCAAAGCAACACGTACCACTTTAGTTGGGTCAATGATTCCCGCTTCGTACATATTTACGTACTCGTCAGTTTTTGCATTGAAACCAAAATCTGATTCACCTTCCGCAACTTTCGCTACGATTACAGAACCCTCTCCGCCTGCATTGATCACGATTTGTCTCAATGGTTCTTCGATGGCTCTTCTTACGATTTTAATACCGGTAGTTTCGTCCATATTGTCACCTTCAAAATTAAGGGAAGCAATACTTCTTACCAAAGCTACACCACCACCTGCAACAATACCTTCTTCTACAGCGGCTCTTGTTGCGTGAAGTGCATCATCAACACGGTCTTTTTTCTCTTTCATTTCTACTTCAGAAGCGGCACCGACGTAAAGTACGGCTACTCCACCGGCTAATTTTGCTAATCTTTCCTGAAGTTTTTCTTTATCGTAATCAGATGTTGTAGTTTCCATCTGAGCTTTGATCTGGTTTACACGACCTTTGATTTGAGCTTCGTCACCGCCACCGTTTACCAAAGTAGTATTGTCTTTATCGATAACCACTTTTTCAGCTGTTCCAAGCATTTCTAAAGTTGCGTTTTCCATAGTGAAACCTCTTTCTTCCGAGATTACAGTTCCGCCAGTTAAAATCGCGATATCTTCCAACATTGCTTTTCTACGGTCACCAAAACCAGGTGCTTTTACCGCAGCGATTTTAAGAGAACCTCTTAATTTATTTACGACTAAAGTTGCCAAAGCTTCACCTTCAACTTCCTCACAGATAATCAATAAAGCTTTTCCGGCTTGTGCAACAGGTTCTAAAACCGGAAGCAATTCTTTCATTGAAGAGATTTTTTTCTCTACCAAAAGAATGTACGGATTTTCAAGTTCAGTCAACATTTTTTCCGGATTGGTCACGAAATAAGGTGATTGGTAACCTCTGTCGAACTGCATTCCTTCTACAACATCTACGGTTGTATCCGTTCCTTTTGCTTCTTCCACAGTGATTACACCTTCTTTACCAACCTTACCGAAAGCTTCAGCGATTAATGTTCCGATGTTGTCGTCATTATTTGCAGAAATTGAAGCAATTTGCTTGATTTTTTCTGATGAATCACCAACTTCTCTGGATTGTTCTTTTAAATTTGCTACAACTGCAGAAACTGCTTTGTCGATCCCTCTTTTTAAATCCATTGGGTTTGCGCCTGCTGCTACGTTTTTCAAACCTTCACGAACGATAGCCTGAGCTAAAACCGTTGCTGTAGTTGTTCCGTCTCCGGCGATGTCATTGGTTCTGGAAGCAACTTCCTTCACCATTTGAGCACCCATATTTTCTACGCGGTCTTCCAGTTCAATTTCTTTTGCGACAGAAACACCGTCTTTGGTAACGTGTGGTGCACCGAATGATTTTTCGATTACCACGTTTCTACCTTTTGGTCCTAAAGTTACTTTTACAGCGTTCGCCAAAGCGTCAACACCTCTTTTTAAAGCGTCTCTTGACTCGATATCAAATTTTATTTCTTTTGCCATTTTCTTTTATTTTTTGCGAGGGAGTAATTTACCTGCGCTTGATTTGTTAATTGTTAATTGATATACTAGAAAACAGAGTGTTACCCAATAATTCCCAAGATATCGCCTTCTTTTACGATCAGATAATCTTTACCATCTAACTTCAATTCGGAACCTGAATATTTTCCGTAAAGCACTTTATCACCAACTTTCACGGCGGTAGGTTCATCTTTTTTGCCCGGTCCGGCAGCAACTACAATACCTTCCTGTGGTTTTTCTTTTGCGGTATCGGGGATAATAATTCCTGAGGCGGTTTTTGTTTCAGCAGCGGTTGGCTCTACCAAAACTCGGTCTGCTAATGGTTTAAAGTTTACTGACATATTTTTTAGTTTAAATTATTAATTATACTGCGGTGGTTTTGACGAAAACAATGCCAACGGAGCTTTTGTGCTAATCTGTCACGGCAGAGCCATTTGCAAGAAAATTTGGCAGAAAAAAAGTCACCTCAATGAGATGACTTTTATTAAATTTTATTTTCTACTTTTTCTTTCCGGCTGCCTGCATCGGATTTACTTTTCCGTTTGCAGCGCCACGCGCTGAACCTTCCTGCTTTTGTTTGAAAACCTGAAATTTCGAAGCCGGTTCTGGAATCTCTCCCCAGAAATTATTCGAAGTATCGATGTCTGCAGTTTCACGCATCGGATCAAGCTGAACTGATTTCAGTTTTTTCTTGAAATAATACGTTTTCGACACCTTATTTTCATTTTTTCTCCAGATTTGCGCCGAAGATTTGTCATTTAATTTTGAACCATCTTCAAAAATGAATTCTAAAATCAGCGGCATTACCAAACCGCCTTTATTTGCGAAATCAATTTGGTATGCGTAAATATCTTCAACTGCAGCTCTTTCTTTTTCCGGAACGGTCTGTAAATTATCTGCTTTAATGCGGTATTCTTTTTTAGAATCTACTTTTTCCTGACCACGGTTATAACGCCAGTAAAAATCCTGCGTTTCTTTATCCGTGTCCGTATAAAAAGTGATGTTTTTATCTTCTTTATTTCTGATTTTAGAAATATCCACGAAATCATTCTGCAACGGTGGATCGATGGTATAAATGAACTCGCGGTTTGGTGGCAAAGTGGTAAAATCCGGCTTTGCAACCGTTACTTTTTCAATAGCGATATCTACAGGATCAATTCCGTAAAACCAACCTCTCCAAAACCAATCCAGGTTTTCCGCACTTGCATCATTCATGCTTCGGAAAAAATCTGCCGGCTCCGGATGTTTGAAAGCCCATCTTTTAGAATAAGTTTTAAAAGCTTTGTCAAACAGTTCGCGACCTACAATCGTTTCACGAAGAATATTAAGTCCTGTTGCAGGTTTTGAATAAGCATTCGGGCCAAACTGAACGATATTTTCCGAATTGGTCATAATCGGTTCCAGCTGGTCTTTCGGCAATTTCATGTAATCTACAATCGTATGCGCAGGACCGCGACGTGACGGGAAATTATTGTCCCATCTTTCTTCGGTTAAATATTCCACAAAAGTATTTAAACCTTCATCCATCCAGGACCATTGTCTTTCATCAGAATTAATGATCATCGGGAAGAAATTATGTCCCACTTCGTGGATGATTACACCGATCATTCCGTTTTTAATTCCTTCAGAATATGTACCGTCTTTTTCAGTTCTCCCGAAATTGAAACAAATCATCGGATACTCCATACCATTTGCGGCTTCAATGGATTGTGCTACAGGATACGGATACGGAATTGTGAATTCAGAATAAGTTTTAATCGTATGTGCAACGGCTCTCGTAGAAAATTTTCGGTATAAGTTATAAGCTTCTTTCGGATATAAACTCATCGCCATCACCTCATTTTTATTTTCCGGAATCGTTACTTTCATTCCGTCCCAAACAAATTTTCTTGATGAAGTCCAAGCAAAATCTCGCACATTATCTGCTTCAAATTTCCAGGTTTTTCGCTGCTTAGACTTGCTTTTTTCCGCTTTCTTCGCTTCATCTAAAGTCACAATTTCTATCGGTTCATTAGCATTTTGTGCCTGTTTCCATCGCGCAAGTTGTGCTGAAGTCAAAACTTCCTCGAAGTTTTTGCCGGCACCTGTCGCGGCCACGATATGATCCGCAGGAACATTCATTGAAACTTTAAAATCTCCAAAGGCTAAAGCAAATTCACCGCGACCGGTAAACTGGTTATGCTGCCAACCGCGGAAATCGCTGTAAACACACATTCTCGGGTACCATTGCGTAATCGTATATAAATCATTTCCGTCTTCCGGGAAAAATTCGTATCCGCCACGGCCACCCATTTCGATGCGGTTCGGGATGTTGTAATTCCAATCTATTTTAAAGGTAATTTTTTCACCTTTTTTCAACACTTTAGGTAAATCGATGCGCATCATCGTTTTGTTCACGATATATGGCAAAGCTTTTCCGGAAGCATCGGTTACTTTTTCTAAGTTGACGCCGAAACCATTATTTTTCACCGGTAAATCGCTCACTTTTAGATCATCAGAAGTTGCTCTTTTTGGCAAAAATGATTCTGAATCATAACCCGCATTTTTTACGGACGACTGCTCATTTTCATCAAGTTGCAACCACAAATATTCCAGATCATCCGGTGAATTGTTATAATAGGTTATTGTTTCTGAACCTTTCAAATTCCTTTTGTCTTCATCCAGATACGCAGTGATGTCGTAATCGGCGCGGTTTTGCCAATAACCTTGTCCGGGCGCGCCAGAACCTGTTCTGTAAACGTTCGGCGTTGGCAGAATTGTGCCGAGCTGTTCAAACTTATTGCCGTGATTGCTTGTAGGATTGTTTTGAATGTTCTGCCCGAAAAACACAGTAGAACAAAAGACCAGAGCGAGGAATTTGATTTTCATAAATGCTTAGTGAGATTTCAAATTTAAATATTTTCTGTAAATATTGGTTTTTTTTTTCAAAAAACCACGCTGGAACCGAATTTTTTCTGCGGTTTTCGCAAATTCAAATTTTTCGGTGAAGTCAAAATCGAAAAAAAGGGCAAAATAGCCCAGAATTTTTACATCCGTTCCAAAATCATTTGCCCGGAAAGTAAGATTGCAACCACGGAAATTCCGGTGATCCAATATTTTTGCTGAAGTTTCAAGAATTTTGAAAGTAAGAAAAACAGCGTCATAATCAGTACAACAACAGTAATTTGACCGAGTTCCAAGCCGATATTAAAACCTAAAAGCGGTACTGCGATGGTTTGTTCTGCTGCCATCGCCATTCGCGCGGTATTTGCGAAACCTAAACCATGTATTAAGCCAAAGAAAAGCGCCAAACCATAATTGATTTTCATCAATTTCTGCCGGTTTTCCCGAAATAAAATATTGTCCAGCGCCGTTAAAACAATGGTAATCGGAATTAAAATTTCAACTAAAGTTGACGGCAATCTCACCAAATCTAAAATACTGAAAGCTAAAGTTATGGAATGGCCAATGGTAAAAGCGGTGACCAAAAGCAGAATTTTTCGCCAGTCTTTATAGAAATACGCCGCCACCAAAACCAAAATAAAAAGCTGATGATCAAGCGCATCTAAAGAAATAATGTGTTCCCAGCCAAGGTTTAAATAAAATAAAAAATCAGACATTGTAAAAAAAATTTTTACGAAAATAATGATTAATTTCGTCACCTGAAATGCAAAACATAATGCTGAAAAAAATACTGCCCTTTTTACTGCTTTTTTTCTTTTTTACCGCACCGGCCAACGAGATTCATCCGTATCACGTGGGCTCGGTGGAATTTAATTATAACCAAAAATCAAAAACCTTCGAAATTACCGGCAAATTTTTCCTGGATGATTTGGAAAATGCCTTGAAAGAAAAATTCGGCAGCGCGGTTCATTTTAATGATCCGAAATATAAAAATCAAATCAACGATTATTTGAAAAAATACTGCGAGGAATATTTGAAACTGAAAGCTGACAATAAATTTGTGAAGGTGAATTATATCGGGTTTGAAGAAGACAGCGAAGCCGTAAATATTTATCTGGAATCCGAACCTGTGAACGCTCCCAAAAAAGTGGAAGCTGCGGTAAGTTTGCTCTATAATTTTTTTGAGGATCAGATGAATATTATTCACATCATCGTAGCCGGAAACCGACAAAGTGACAAACTGAATTATCCGAATCGGTACTTGTATAAAACCTTTTAAAAGCCGGAATTCACTTCTTTCACGTGCGCTACAAGATCCGGAAAAAAAGCGTCGAAATGCCGTTGAAGTTGTGGTTTATTGCTGAGAAAAACTTCGAAAACGCCTAAACTTTTGTCCAGATATTTTGCTTTGTTCAGCACATTCTGCATTGAATATTTAATTCCCCAATCTTCGCGGTAATTGAAAAGCCAATTGTCTTTTTCCATTGCATCTACCATTTTTAGCAGCTTTTCGGGCAAAAAATCTTCATTTCTCCGCAACGCCTGATAAACTTTTTCTGCGTGTATTTTCAACTCTTTTTTAGACATTGAATTGGCTAAAAAATAATCCAGCGCTACATCTACAAACGCGCCGGAATACAACCGAACCATCGGACTGAAAATTTTGCGCGCTTCGTGAAGTTCCGGATGCGCATCGGTAAAAGTATCGATTTCACGGTGCAAGGTAATTCCCTGCTGCATTTTTTCGGGATAAGAATATCTATCGCGATTCGGAATAAAATCCTCCAGAAACTGCCCTACGATCTGCTCGTCGGAATAAGTGAGGAAAGAATGCGCGAGGTAATTCATTTCTATAAGGATGGAGGTTGAAGGATGAAGGATGGAATTGTAATCGTTAATGGTTAATGGTGAATGATAAATTTAAAACAAGCTTTCATGAAAATCCTCAATCTTACTCACTTCCACAATGGTGATGCCGTATTTTTTCTTTGGAATTTTATTGAGGTTTGAAACGAATATTTTTTCGTAGCCGAGTTTTTCAGCTTCGGAAATCCTTTGCTCAATCTGCGGAATGGGGCGGATTTCTCCACTCAAACCAATTTCTCCCGCAAAACAGAAATGTTCGGAAATCGCTACATCTTCATTGGAAGATAAAATGGAAGCTACCACTGCTAAATCCAGCGCTGGGTCTCCTGTTTTTATTCCACCAGTTATATTAAGAAACACGTCTTTGGCACCGAGCTGAAAACCCGCTCTTTTTTCGAGAACCGCCAAAAGCATATTCAGTCTTTTGGAATCGAAACCTGTACAACTGCGCTGTGGCGTACCATAAACCGCGGAACTTACCAGCGCCTGGATTTCAATCAGCATCGGGCGGTTTCCTTCCAAAGTCACTGCGACAGAATTTCCGGAAAGTTCCTCGAACTTTTTAGTTATTAATATTTCCGAAGGATTTTTAATTTCTTTCAAACCTTGGGACACCATTTCGTAAATACCGATTTCCGCAGTGGAGCCAAAACGGTTTTTGCTGGCGCGCAAGAGGCGGAATAAATGATTGCGGTCGCCGTCGAAATTCAGCACCACATCTACCATATGTTCCAACACTTTCGGGCCGGCAATTTGGCCATCTTTGGTGATATGACCGACCAAAAACACCGGCGTATTGGTCTGTTTCGCGTATTTTATAATTTCGTTGGAACATTCGCGGATCTGCGAAACCGTTCCCGGCGAACTTTCAATCAGCTGACTTTGCAAAGTTTGGATTGAATCTATAATCACAAAATCGGGCTGCAATTTTTTGGCTTCGTGCAGGATTTTTTCTACCGAGGTTTCGGTAAAAAGGTAGCAGTTTGGGTTCTGAAGTTCCGTAAGCCGGTCCGCGCGCATTTTGATCTGCGAGGCACTTTCTTCCCCCGAAACGTACAAAATTTTCTTTTTCATCTTCAGCGCCAGCTGCAGCAATAAGGTCGATTTTCCGATGCCGGGTTCGCCGCCGATCAGCGTGACGGAACCCAGGACAATGCCGCCGCCCAAAACGCGGTTCAATTCTTCGGAAGGTGTTGTAATTCTTGGTTCTTCCTGAGTTTCCACCTCAATGATATTGATGATATGCTGCTTGGATTTTTCGCTGAAACTTTTCGCGGGAGATTTCTCCACGATTTCTTCCACCAAAGTATTCCATTCGCCGCAATTCTTGCACTGCCCAAGCCACTGCGGATATTGGGAGCCACAGTTTTGACAGAAATATGCCGTTTTCACTTTTGCCATGTTGCGAATTTCCTTCTTTTTTTTGGATAATTAAATTTTTGCAAAAAAAATAACCGCTGGAAAGCGGCTACTTTTTATTGAAGAATATTTCTTGTTTGATTAGTTCGCAACAATATTTACAGTCACTTTAATCGCATCACCGGTTTTTACTCCCATGAAACCAGGTCTTTCCATACCGTAAGTTGAAAGTTTCATATTTTCAGTCCCTGTTATATGATAAGATTTACCGTTTTTAGTTACTGTTACAGGGAAATTCACCTCCTTGGTAACACCTGCTATCGTCATTTTACCTGCCAAATTTCCTTTTCCAACTGCTAATGTAGGTGCGGTAAAAGTAATGTTAGGATACTTATCTGATTTCAGCGCTCCATATGCTTTGTTATCCATCATTTTTCCTTTGGTGCTTTTGAGGCTTTTTGCCGGCATTGTGAATTTTACATTGGTGATGGTGTTTCCGTCTACAGTTCCTGTAAAGGTTGCAGATGACCCATTCATCACCCAGTCATGCACTGGTGAAGTTCCTTCGATATTTACAGTTGTAGATTTTCCTGTGATGTTTTGAGCATTTACCAATCCAGTAAGGGTAACAGCAAATAAAACCAAAATAGATTTCAATGTGTTTTTCATTTTTTTAATTTTTTACAGTCACTTCATTGTAACTGTGTGTAGGACAAAATTCCTTTGGTGAAGTTAAAACAGTTTTGGCCACATTCGTATGATAACTGTCAGGTTTACGTTTTTAGCGCGTATCATATTGACCAATTCCTTTTTTCAGGGCAGATTAGGAAAATTTTCTGCTCGAAATAATTTTAAAAAAAATGACAAAATAGCGGCAAATTTTTTGGTGCGAATGCAGGGATTTTTGAAAAAAAGAGAAAAGGAAAAAGGTAAAAGGAAAAAGTATTTAAAGAGGAAAGAAAAATTTTTGGCGCACAAACAGTCCTACGCGCCGCAAATTAATCTGTGAAAATCTGCGAGCGAAGACTTTCAGCAACTAAAAAATTCCGCTTTAAATGAGCATTTTTTCTTGATTTTGCATGCGAAGTTATTTTGAAAAAAATGCCGAAATAGCAGCATATTTTTTTGGTGCGAAGTATTTCTAGCCCTGATTGCAGCGGCATCCTTTTTTGACGAGGAACGAGGAGAAAAAGATACAGCGGAAAGCAGGTTCCCGGCTCCTGAAAAATATTTGGCAGCGCTTTAGTTGCGCCGCGTTGCAAATTCCCTTAACTTTGCCCAAACCTAATCTAATGAGTAAAAAGAACACGAAATACATCTTCGTAACGGGCGGTGTAACTTCTTCTTTAGGCAAGGGAATCGTCTCGGCATCGCTCGGCTTACTGCTGAAATCGAGAGGTTTTAATGTCACAATCCAAAAACTTGACCCTTATATAAATATCGATCCGGGAACGCTGAATCCGTACGAACACGGCGAATGCTACGTGACGGAAGATGGCGCGGAAACCGACCTTGATCTGGGCCACTACGAAAGATTTCTGGATTCTAAAACTTCGCAAAATAATAACGTAACAACCGGTAAAATTTACCAAACCGTAATTGAAAAAGAGCGGAAAGGTGATTTTCTGGGGAAAACCGTGCAGGTGATTCCGCATATTACGAACGAAATTAAGCGCCGAATAAAAATACTGGCGAAACAGAACTACGACATCATCATCACCGAAATTGGCGGAACTGTTGGCGATATAGAATCGCTTCCTTATATAGAAAGTGTTCGACAATTAAAATGGGAACTGGGTGAAAATAATTCCATGGTGATTCATTTGACTTTGTTGCCGTATTTGGCCTCAAGCGGAGAACTGAAGACGAAACCCTCGCAACACTCGGTGCGCCAGCTGATGGAATCGGGAATTCAGGCGGATGTCCTGGTTTGCCGCACGGAGCACATTATCCCGAAAGAGCAGCGCATGAAACTGGCGCAGTTTTGCAACGTGCCATTGGAAAACGTGATTGAATGTAAAGACCTGGAAACGATTTACGAAGTTCCGCTTTATTTGCAGAAACAGGACTTTGATGATGTGGTTTTAAAAGAACTGAACTTAAAATCTGACTCAGAAGCCGACCTGAAAGACTGGAAAAGCTTTTTGAAAAAATATAAAAATCCGAAAAAATCGGTGGAAATCGCGCTGATCGGAAAATATGTTTCGCTGCAGGATTCTTATAAATCGATTGCTGAAGCATTTATCCACGCTGGCGCTAATATGGAAACTGAAGTGAAAATCCGCTGGGTGTACAGCGGTGAGCTGACGGAAGAAAATATCGCCGAAACTTTGCAGGGAATTGACGGAATGCTGATCGCACCCGGATTCGGTGATCGCGGCATCGAAGGAAAAATTGCAGCCGCGAAATTCGCGAGAGAAAATAATATTCCGCTTTTGGGAATTTGCCTCGGAATGCAGATTATGACGATTGAATTTGCGAGAAATGTCTTGGGCTACCAGAAAGCCAATTCCATGGAATTTGACACTTCCACGCCGGAACCCGTGATCTCATTAATGGAAGACCAGAAAAATGTGGTGGAAAAAGGCGGCACAATGCGTCTTGGCGCCTGGAAATGTGCGCTGAAAGGCGGCTCGAAACTTATCGAAATTTACGGTTCGAAAAATATTTCGGAAAGGCACCGCCATCGTTATGAATTCAATTCTGAATATAAAGAGGAGTTTGAAAAGAACGGTTTGGTTCCGACGGGCGTCAATCCGGAAACGGAACTGGTGGAAACCATTGAGCTTAAAGATCATCCTTTCTATATCGGTGTTCAATATCACCCGGAATATAAGAGCACGGTTGCCTCGCCGCATCCTTTATTCAAGGCGCTGATACAAGCTTCCGCGAAAAAATAAACAACAAGAGATAAAAGACAGCCGTTTTTTATCTCTCGTTTTTTAAATGAATAGGTAAAATCTTCTTGATTGCCAAAAATTTCAGTATTTTTGCCACCTAAAATTATGAGGCAGGAAAGGCAAATTTTTGAGCTTCGCGATTTCAATTCCAAATAAATTAAAATGCAGCAAAATAACGGTTTAGATAAAAACCAACTGATCAGTTTCGTTTTGTTTTCTTTGTTGATCATGGGCGCCATGTTTTATTTTCAGAATAAGCAGGCTACAGAACAGCAGTTAGCAGAAGGGCAAAAGACCACTCAAGTAACGCCAGCGACACCCAACGCAACAAAGCCGGCAGTTGTAGCCAACCTGAACGACAGTGTACAGGCAACTTCAATTCAGCAAGTTCAGTTAAAAAATAAAGAGCTGACGGTTTCTATTTCTACTTTAGGCGGCCAGCTTTCTACCGTGGAGCTGAACGAATACAAAGCGTACAACAAAAATACCGATGTAAACGACAAAAAATTACTGCTTTTTGACCAGAATAATTCTTCATACGGATTTCAGTTTAAAGATAAAACGGGTAAAATTTTCAGCACTAAAGATTTAGTTTTCACGCCGACACAAAACGGAAATACCGTAACGATGCAGGCGAATGCAAATGGCGCTGTGATCCAATTCATTTATACGTTGCTCGGGAAATATACGATTGACTTTAACGTAAAAACACAAGGTTTATCTCAGCTGGTTTCGGATACCAAAGCAGATTTTGTTTGGGATTTTACAGCGCGTCAGCATGAAAAAGGACGTTCGCAGGAACAAACTCATACGGAATTTAATTACGTTTTTGATAATTACAGCAGTTTTGATTACGACGGGAGAACCACAATGGAGGAACCGGACGAAACCCTAAACTGGTTGGCTATAAAACAGCAGTTTTTCGCGATGGTGATTGAGCCGCAAAACGGTTTTAAAAACTCGCAGGGCAGTCAGGACATGATTGACGAAGGCGATTTTCTGAAAAAATTTAATTTTAACGGTCAGGTTGATTTGGCCGGCGGTGAAATGAGCCAGAATTACAAATGGTATTTCATGCCTTTGGATTTGCCTTTATTAAAATCTTACGACAAAAACTTCGATGAATTGCTTCCACTGGGTTGGTCGTTCATCGGAACTTTAAACCGATGGTTTTTCATCCCGATGTACAATTTGATTTCAAGTTGGGGATTAGCTGCAGGTTGGGTAATTTTCCTGATGACGATCATCGTGAAAATTATTTTGTCGCCGGTAATGTTTAAGCAGCATAAGCTGAGCGCGATGATGCGCGTAATTCGTCCGGAAATTGATGAAGTAAACGCGAAATACAAAGACGCCGACCCGATGAAAAAGCAGCAGGAAACCATGGCGGTTTACCGGAAAGCCGGTGTAAACCAAATGGCGGGCTGTTTGCCGGGACTTTTACAGGTACCGATTTTCTACGCCCTGTTCCGCTTTTTTCCGAATATGATTGACCTCCGTGGAAAAAGTTTTTGGTTCGCTAAAGATTTGACCGCATATGACGATGTGATAAAACTTCCGTTTTCAATTCCGTTATTAGGAGATCATTTAAGCATATTTGCGATTGCGTGTACCGTGGTGATTTTAATTTACACCGTAATGACTGCCGGAAATATTCAGCAGCCAACTCAGGAAGGTATGCCGAATATGAAAGTGATTATGTACATTTTCCCGATTACTTTCCTTTTCTTCCTTAATACCTCCGCATCCGGACTTTCGTGGTATTACTTCGTATCGAATGCGATTAATATTTTAATCATTTTAGTCATTAAATATTGGATTTTGGATGAAAAGAAAATTCATGCCCAAATACAGGCGAATAAATTGAAAGAGCCGAAGAAAGAAGGAAAACTTCAGAAAAGAATGCGCGTGATGATGGAAAAAGCACAGGAACAGCAAAAACTTCAGCAACAGCAGTCTAAGAAGAAATAGAAAAAAACACCAAGAAAGCCGGAAGAAAATCTTCCGGCTTTTTTATGCTTCTAAATATGCTGCTTCCTCTTCCGGCGCCGCTTGGCTATAATCTAAGCGGAATGACCTTCGGTGATGAACAGTTGGCCCAAATTCCATTAATGCATTCTGATGTGCTTTTGTCGCATAGCCCATATTGGTGTTCCAGCCATATTGCGGAAATTCGTCATGAAGTTTTATCATCAGTTGATCACGGTAATTTTTTGCTAAAATTGAAGCACACGCAATTGAAAGAAATTTTTCATCACCTTTTATAATACACTGATGTGGAATAAAAGGATAAGCGTGGAACCGGTTGCCATCAACTAATATAAGTTCCGGGCGCGTCGTTAATTGATCTACGGCACGGTGCATCGCGTGAATGCTGGCGTTTAGAATATTGTGTTCATCTATAAAAGACGGCGGAAGTTCCGCAATTGCAAACTCCATTACATTTTCTTTAATATAGGAGTCCAAATCCATTCGGGTCTGAAACGTTAATTTTTTGGAATCATTAACCAAATTTTGCTTAAATTTTTTGGGTAAAATAACAGCTGCAGCTACGACCGGACCGCAAAGACATCCTCTTCCTACTTCATCGCAACCTGCCTCCAGGTAGAGCGATGACCAGCTTTTACGCAATTTCATTTATAGTACCTGTTTAATAATTAAATGGTAATTAAGGTGACAAAAATACAAATTAATTAAGAATTTGTTAACAAATAATTTGGATATATAAATTAAAGTGTGCACTTTTGTTGTAATGAAAAAATTTAATTTGATATGAAGAAACTAACAACAAGCGTTTTAGCTGTAGTTTTGACTGCTTCATTTGCTTTGGTAAATGCACAGACAAGAGATACAATTAAAACACAGGATATCGAAGGCGTCGTAGTTACGGCTTTAGGTATTAAAAGAGAGAAAAAATCACTGGGTTACTCTTCTCAGGAGGTTAAAGCAGACGCTTTAACAGAAGGAACAACCAACACAGGAAACATTGCTTCTCAACTTTCCGGGAAAGTTGCAGGTCTTAATGTTACTACAACCAGTAACTTTGGGGGTTCTGCCAACTTGGTAATTAGAGGGGTTAAGTCTGTAGACGGTGCTGCTCCTTTGGTGGTAATTGACGGGTCGCCTGTTAACAACACCTCTTCACTCTACGGTAATACAGATTACGGTAACGCGCTTTCTGACATCAACCAGGAAGATATCGCTTCAATCAACGTCTTGAAAGGTGCGGCAGCATCTGCTCTTTACGGTGAAAGAGGTTTGAATGGTGTAATTTTGATTACTACCAAAAACGGTAGAGGAAATGATGACGGATCTTGGGGTGTAACCTGGTCAACAGGTGTTCAAGCAGGATTTGTTGATAAAAGCACCTTTGCTGAATACCAAGACAAATACGGCGCTGGATACGATCCTAGCTTCTATACCGAAAATCCTGCACCAGACGGAAATTTCTATGCAAACTTTGCAGAAGATGCTTCTTGGGGACCAAGATTCAACCCGAATCAGTTGGTTTACCAATGGGAATCTTTGGATCCGACTTCACCAACATATGGTAAAGCGACTCCTTGGGTAGCTGGTAAAAACGCTCCAATCGAATTTTTCGAAACACCTTTCACTTTCTCGAATACTGTTTCATTGCAAAAAGGCAATCAAAACTCAAACATCTTGTTTTCTTATGATAACATGACGCAAAGTGGAATAATGCCGAACTCTAAACTTTCCAAAAACACCTTCTCTTTAAAAGCAAATTACGATTTTACAGAAAAGCTTCACGCATCATTCTACACAACATTAACTTTACAAGACACAAAAGGTAGAGCAATCGGAGCGTACAGTGACAATATTATGTCTGGTTTCAGACAATGGTGGCAAACCAACGTAGATGTATTATCGCTAAGAGATGCTTATTTCAGAAACATTGCGAATCCGGTAGAAGCTAACAATTACGGTAACGTAACCTGGAACCCTTACGACTCCAGCAATACGCGACCAATTTTCTGGAACAACCCTTACTTCCAGGCGTATGAGAATGCACCTAGAGACCAAAGAAACAGAAACTTTAATGTTGCGAGCATAACCTATGATTTTACTAAGGATATCAGTGTAATGGGTAGAGTTTCTTATGACAGAAGTGATCTGCGCGTTGAGCAAAAAATGGCAGTTGGTACGCTTGCAAGTGGTTTTGGTGCTTCTGGTAACGATGTTGCATCAGGATACGCAAGAAGAGATGTTCGTCGAAACGAAACCAACTACGATTTGATCGGTAACTATAAATTTGATATTACAGATAATGTAAATGTTAGCGGTATCGTCGGTGGAACTATAAGAAGAAACTACAATAGCAGCCTTTACGCTTCTACAGAAGGAGGTTTGGTAATCAGAAATATCTATAGCCTTGGTAACAGTGCTGCACCTACGTTAGCACCTTCTGAAAGTGAAGTAACTTGGCAAACGAATTCGGGATATGCTTCAGCATCTTTCGATTTCTACAAAATCTTCTATTTAGATGGAACTTACCGTGTTGACCAGAGTTCAACGCTTCCGGGAGGAAACAACGTTTATGGTTACGGTTCTGTCACCGGTGCTTTGATCTTATCAGAATTGATAAAACCAAGCTGGATGAACTTCTGGAAATTAAGAGCAAACTATGCTGAAGTTGGTGGAACAGCAGATCCATATCAGTTAGCATACTACTATGCTCCAGCAGGATTCTTTGGTGATGTAGGTCTTTCCGGAACTCAAACAAGACAGCCAAACGCTGACTTGAAACCACAAAGAGCAAAAGAATTCGAGGTGGGTACTGAAGGTAGCTTCTTCAAAAACAGATTCACTTTTGATTTGGCATACTACAAAACAAAAACCATTAACCAGATCCTTCCTACTCTTCCAATTTCATCAGCGTCTGGGTTAAGCTCAGCTTCTGTAAATGCTGGACAGATTGACAACTGGGGTTATGAAGTTGCTTTAGGACTTGTTCCAATTAAAACTTCAAACTTTACCTGGAATATGGACATCAACTGGTCACAAAACAGAAACAAAGTTGTTGAACTTCTTCATAATGAAGTTTCTGATGTATCCAACGTATTACTTCAAGGATACCAAGGTGGTGTTTCACTTAACGCAAGAGAAGGTGAAGCTTGGGGTACTTTAGTAGGTAGTGATTATGTTTTCTTAAATGGTCAGCCAGTAGTTAATGCTACAACTGGTTATTACTTAAGAGAAAACAACAAGATTATTGGTAATGCAACACCAGACTGGATTGGTGGTGTAAGAAACAGCTTTGATTACAAAGGACTTTCTGTAAGTTTCTTGATCGATGTTAGACAAGGTGGTGATGTATTTTCTACCGATATGTATTACGGTTTGGCAACAGGTTTGTATCCTGAATCTGCCGTAGGTGATATCAGAGAAAAAGGAATTGTTTGGCCAGGTGTAAATCCAGATGGTAGCCCGAATACAACCAATACACGTAACCCTTCAGCATTTGGATCATTGGACGGGTATGCTAGAATGCCTGCAAGCCGTTTCGTATATGATGGTTCATATGTTAAACTAAGAGAAGCTGCTATTGGGTATACCCTTCCAAAAACCATTTTGGCTGGGACTTGGGTGAGAGACGCTAAAGTATCTTTAGTAGGTAGAAACTTATGGATTATCCACAAAAACTTGCCTTATGCAGACCCTGAAAACATGGTCGGCGGTGGCCTAAGTTCATACGGATGGTCAATCGGTTCTCTACCAACAACAAGAGATATCGGATTAAATGTTACTTTAAAATTCTAAGATTACAACAATGAAAAAAATACTTAATAAACTTATCATAGGTGCGTTGGCTGCAATCAGCCTTACGTCGTGCCAGAGAGATTTGCTTTCATTAAATGAAAACGTGAAAGCTCCCTCTGTATTGCCTTCTGAGACATTATTGGCAATGGGGCAAGAAAGGTTTTTCTACTCTACATTTACGGGTAGCGTAAACTTTAATAACTATCGTTTCTTCGTTCAACAGTGGACCGAAACCACCTATACAGACGAAACAAACTACGACTTGGTTACCCGTAACCAACCTCGTAACCACTGGAACAGAATGTATGTGAACTCATTGAACAATTATGAGCAAGCTAAAAAGAACCTTCCGGCCGAAGCTGCTCTTTCTGAAGCAGAAAGAACAAATAAGATGGCTACTTTGGAAATCTCACAAATTATAGTTTGGGAAAACTTGGTAGACACTTACGGTAACGTACCATATTTTGATGCGCTAGCAGCAGCAGAGGGTAATTTTGCGCCAAAATATGATGATGCAAAAGCAATTTATGCTGATCTTTTGAAAAGAATTGATGCCGTTGTTGCACAAATTGATGAAGGTGCAAATGGATACGGAAGTGGTGACTTAGTTTATGGTGGAGATATGACAAAATGGAAACATGTTGCAAACTCTGTAAAACTAAGAATGGCTCTTAACTTAGCTGACGTAGATCCTGCGACTTCAAAATCTGCTGCAGAAGCAGCGGTAGCTTCAGGTGTAATTGCTTCAGCAGATGAGTCTTATACTCTGGACTTCGCTGGTGGAACTTATAATAACCCAGTTTATGACGATTTAGTTGCTTCAGGTAGAAATGACTTTGTTCCAACAGAACTGGTTATTAACATGATGAACGCTAAAAATGATCCAAGAAGAGAAGTTTGGTTTACTACTGTTGACGGTAAATATGTTGGAGGTATATTTGGAGAATTAAATCCATTTAATGGTAAATCTCACATGAGTGATTTCTGGTTAGCGCCTGATGCACCAGCACCATACTTAAGCTACGAAGAAGTATTGTTTATGAAAGCTGAAGCAGCTGCAAGAGGATACAACGTAGGCGGAACTGCTGCTGAAATGTACAACAAAGCTGTACTAACTTCAATGGCCTTGAACGAGGTAAGCACTGCTGATGCTGCAGCTTATTTAGCTGCTCATCCATACGATGCTGCAAACTGGAAAAAATCAATTGGGGAAGAAGCTTACATTGCTTTATTCAACCAGCCTTTCGGTGCTTGGTTATTCTCAAGAAGATTAGATTATCCTAAGTTTGAAAACCCTAAAAACAATAAACTTGAAGGGGTACCGGTAAGAATGCCTTACTCTGATCAGGAATATGTGTTGAACAAAACAAATGTAACTGCTGCTGCGACCGCAATAGGTGGTGACAAAGCAACTACAAAACTGTTCTGGGACAAATTCTAAGGTTTAACCTTCAGTAATTAATTCAGCCACTCCTCGGAGTGGCTTTTTTATTTCTGTATATTTGTATATCAAAAATCTACCATGAACATTAAAGATATTATTCAGGACAAATTAAAAGAAATTATCGCCACGGTTTTTCAAATAGATGGTCTAAACATAACCGATACAGTCACCCTGGAGGTACAGCAAAATAAAACCGACTTCGAAGGAGATTTCACTATCGTAACTTTTCCGCTCGTCAAATTTTTAAAGAAAAGCCCCGACTACATCGCGATGGAACTCGGCGACGCTTTTATGACGCAGTCAGATTTTGTTGAAAGTTATCACGTCGTAAAGGGCTTCCTGAACTTAAAAGTCAAAAACAAATTTTTCCTCAACAATTTCCAGCACACCAAAGAAACTTTTGACCAGATTGAAAGCCGCAACGCGACGGTAATGGTCGAATTTTCCTCGCCAAATACCAACAAACCTTTACACCTCGGCCATATCCGAAATAATCTTTTGGGCTACTCTGTTTCCAAAATTTTAAAACAGGACGGCTATAACGTCATCAAAACTCAGATCATCAACGACCGCGGAATCCATATCTGCAAATCAATGCTCGCCTGGCAAAAATCCGGCGCTAAGGAAACTCCGGAAAATACCGGCTTAAAAGGCGATAAATTGGTGGGAAACTATTATGTCGCTTTTGACCAAAACTACAAAAAGCAAATCGCCGAACTCGTTGCTGAAGGAACCGACGAAAACACCGCTAAAAAACAGGCACCTGTCATGCTCGAAGCACAGAAAATGCTTCTCGACTGGGAAAAAGGCGACGAAACTGTGCGCAACCTTTGGTCTGAAATGAACTCTTGGGTGTACGCCGGCTTCGCCGAAACTTACAAACGTTTGGGTGTGGATTTCGACCAAATCCAGTACGAAAGCAACACCTATCTTTTAGGTAAAGATCTTATTCAGCACGGCTTGGTTACGGGTGTTCTCTACCAAAAAGAAGACGGCTCCGTTTGGTGTGACCTTTCCGATGAAGGTCTGGACCACAAACTGCTCTTGCGCGGCGACGGAACTTCCGTGTATATGACCCAAGATTTGGGTACAGCAGTTCAGCGTTTTCAGGAGAACGATATTCAGAAACTCATCTACACCGTTGGGAACGAGCAGGATTACCACTTCGATGTGCTCTTCAAAATTCTGAAAAAATTAGGCTATTCTTGGGCAGAAAATCTCTACCATCTTTCTTATGGAATGGTAGAACTTCCGGAAGGCAAAATGAAATCGCGCGAAGGAACCGTCGTTGATGCCGACGATTTGATGCAGGAAATGTGCATCACAGCAAAAGAAAAAGCACAGGAACTAGGTAAACTCGAAAATCTATCCGACGAAGAAAAAGAAAAATCTTACGAAACCGTCGGAATTGGCGCACTAAAATATTTCATGCTGAAAGTAGATCCGAAAAAGAAAATGCTTTTCAATCCGGCAGAAAGTATCGATTTTGCTGGGAATACAGGCCCGTTCATCCAGTACACGTACGCGCGAATCCAGTCGTTGCTCGCGAAAGCCAACTACCAGCCAACCACGCTTTCCGAGTACGAACTCACAAGTTCAGAAAAAGATTTGGTAATGCATCTTTCCAACTTTAGAGACACCGTTTCGCGCGCTGCAGAAACACTTTCGCCCGCGCTCGTGGCCAACTATATCTACGACGTCGTAAAATCCTACAACTCCTTCTACCAGAACAATCCGATCCTGAGTCAGGACGATGAAAATACCAAAAGTTTCCGTCTTGAACTGTCAGATTTAACCGGAAAAACCATCAAAAAAGGGCTTGAATTATTAGGAATCGGCACCGTAAACCGCATGTAAATTTTTTGGGCGTGCCCCGATTACCAGCGCATTGGCAGCCGCATCGGGTCGGTCTCCGGCTGCAATCTTTTTTTACGGCGCTTACGCGTCGTAAAAAAAGGATTTCCGCCTCCGCCCTCACGCGTTTGGTCGCTACGTCAAAACCATTTCAAAATATGAAAATCGATTTTTCTCAAAACTCCTGGCAAAAACTCACGCCGGAAACCGATTTTGAAAAAAAAGTGCTCGCTTTTATCAGCGAGTGGTTTTCAGCATCCGAAACGGTAAAAGTTCAGACTTCGGGTTCCACAGGCACACCGAAAATTTTCGATATTGAGAAAGAAAAAATGCGCTATTCCGCGAAAATGACCGGCGACATTTTAGGACTTCAAAAAGGCGATTCGGCACTACTCTGTCTTCCGGTAGAATACATTTCGGGAAAGATGATGGTTGTTCGCGCACTTGAAAGAAACTTGATTTTAACCGTAAAAACACCATCCGCCGCGCCGCTGGAAGATGTGAGCGAAGAAATTGACTTCTGTGCGCTGTCGCCACTTCAGGTAGAAAATTCCCTGCAAAAACTGCATTTTTTTCAAAATATTATTATTGGCGGTGCCGCGGTTTCTGAAACTTTGAAAAATAAAATTCACAGCGCTTTAAAATTCAGCGAAGGCCATATAATACCGAAAATTTTCGAAACGTACGGCATGTCGGAGACTTTATCTCACATCGCGCTCAAAGAAATTTTCCCCGTTCCGGAGGCATTTTTTTCTGTTTTGCCTGGCGTGGAAATATCTACCGATGACAGAAACTGTCTCCAGATTTTCGCGCCCAATTTAAATTCGGAACTGCTTACAACGAACGATTTAGTTGAGATAAAAAACGAAAACCAGTTTCGTTTTTTAGGCAGAATAGATCACGTCATCAATTCCGGTGGATTGAAAATTTATCCGGAAGAATTGGAAGCATTGGTGAAAAAAATCCTGCCTCAGGAGCTTGTTTTTCTCGGAATTCCGGACGAAACTTTAGGCCAAAAATTGGTTTTGGTTATTGAAGGTGAAATTACCGAAACGCAAAAATCGGCGTTAAATACTCTGAATTTTCCGACGAAAAATCACAAGCCCAAAGAAGTTATTTTCCTCCAAGAATTTCCGCGCATCCCGAACGGAAAAATCGACCGCCAAAAGTTGCTTCAAACCGTTTCCAAAAAATAAGCCGCTAAAACGGCATTTTTTTTCGTTTTACAATATTCTTTATCTTTGTTTCCATGAGAGATTTCACCAAAGAACTGACGTATAAAACCTCGCGCAGCAGCGGCGCGGGCGGACAAAACGTGAACAAGGTGGAAACTTCCGTCACCGTCATGTGGAATGTTGCCGCCAGCGATTTTTTTTCAATTGAAGCGAAAGAAATGATTTCTGAAAAACTGAAAAATCGTATCAATTCAGACGGAATTTTGCAGCTCACCGTTTCGGAAAGCCGCACGCAGTTGCAGAACAAAAAAATCGCGACGGAAAGGATTTTAGAGCTGGTGAAAAAATCGCTTTTCATTCCGAAAGCGCGGAAAGCTACAAAACCTTCGAAATCCAAAATTGAAAAACGCCTGAAAGCGAAGAAGGAACTTTCCGCAAAAAAGGAAAACCGGCGATTCCGGGGAGAATAATTTTTGGAAAAATTTGCTGTTTTAAGGGTGAATTTTTGGTTTTTAGCTCCCGCAGATTTTGATAATTTCGCAGATGTAAAAAATTAGCTGCTGAAAGGGCATTTTTTTTAATTCGCGTGGATTTTCCTGATTTTCGCAGATGTAAAAAAATTGACTGCTAAAACGTATTTTTTTGCGTTTTGCTTTTAAAAGAAGAAACCAAAGCTCCCCTAGCCCCGATTGCAGTGGCATCCCCCGGCGAGGTTGCAACCGAAGCCGGGGATAAAACGGAAAGCGGGTTGTAATCTTCGGACGGAGCGAAAACCGTCTTGCTCCTAAAAGAATTCTTTTTAATTATTATCTTTGCTAAAACGAAAAAATTATGAGTAAGCCGATTACGGAATTTATAGAAAAATATTATCTGCATTTTAATGCCGCCGCTTTGGTAGACGCTTCCAAAGGTTATGTGGCGCACCTGAAAGACGGCGGAAAAATGATGATTACCCTCGCCGGCGCGATGTCTACTGCGGAAATCGGGAAAATTCTGGCCGAAATGATCCGTCAGGATAAAGTGGATATTATTTCGTGTACGGGCGCGAATCTGGAGGAAGATTTGATGAACCTCGTGGCGCATTCGCATTACGAAAGAGTGCCGCATTACCGCGACCTGACTGCGCAGGACGAATGGAATTTGCTGGAAAAAGGGTTAAACCGTGTGACTGATACTTGTATTCCGGAAGAGGAAGCATTCCGACGTTTGCAGAAACATATTGTGGAAATTTGGAAAGATGCAGAAGCAAAAGGCGAGCGTTATTTCCCGCATGAATATATGTATAAAATGCTTTTATCAGGCGTTTTGGAGCAATATTATGAAATCCCGAAAGAGAATTCCTGGATGTTGGCCGCGGCGGAGAAAAACCTGCCGATTGTAGTGCCAGGCTGGGAAGATTCTACCATGGGAAATATTTTCTCCAGCTATTGTATTAAAGGTGAACTAAAGCCTTCGACCATGAAATCGGGGATTGAATATATGATGTATTTGGCTGATTGGTATCCGAAAAATTCGGGTGGAAAAGGCGTTGGTTTCTTCCAGGTTGGCGGTGGAATCGCGGGTGATTTCCCAATCTGCGTAGTTCCGATGCTGTATCAGGATATGGAAATGACCGACATACCTTTCTGGTCGTATTTCTGCCAGATCTCTGATTCTACAACGTCTTACGGTTCGTACTCCGGTGCGGTGCCGAACGAAAAAATTACTTGGGGAAAACTGGATATCACGACACCGAAATTTATCGTTGAAAGTGACGCCACGATTTGTGCGCCGCTGATGTTCTCTTATATTTTGGAAAACTCGTAAAGTTAGAAGCTAGATATTAGAAGCTAGAAGTTAGATATCTAAAATCGTCTCAGAAATGGGGCGGTTTTTTTTACGCAAAATATTTCTGATAATTTCTAACTTTAAACTATGAATGATTTATTCAACAAGCAGGTTTTTGAAATCATTAACCTTATTCCGAAAGGTCGTGTGACAAGTTACGGCGCGATTGCAAAAGCGGTGGGTTATCCGAATCACGCGCGGCATGTAGGAAATGCGCTGCGAAATTACGACGATGATTTTCCGGCGCACCGCGTGTGTAATGCTTCGGGAAGAATTACTGCGAGCTGTAAACGCGATTTTATAGGAAAGCTAAAAGCAGAAAATATCGAGGTAAAAGAAGGAAAAATCCAGAATTTTAAAAATGTGTTTTGGAATCCGCTGGAGGAATTATAACTACGAATGCAGAAATAAAAAAACCTCGTAAAAGTTTGAAACTCGTACGAGGTTATATCAGTAAAGTTCTTTTCGCTTTACTTGGCTCTTTTCAATTACTTACTCAACTGCTGATAACTTCTTTGAATAAAATCTGTCAAATCTTTTCCTTTCAAGAGATTCTGAGAAAGTTTCGCCAAATCTAAAGCATATTTAATTTTGGTATTTTTCTCTTCAGCATTTTCATTTTTCAGAATTTCCGACGCCAGTTCGCTGTTCGAATTCACCACCAAATTATACATTTCCGGGAAACCGCCCATGCCGAACATTCCACCGCCGCCGGTCGCCTGCATATCTTTCATACGGCGCATAAATTCCGGCTGTGTGATCATAAACGGCGCTTCGGTGCTTTCTAAATCCTCGATTTGAACGGAAAATTTAGTGTCGTTCACTGCTTCTTCAATATTTTTCTTCAAAGATTCTTTTTCCTCTTCATTCAATTTAGAAATCGCAGAATCTTCTTTTTTAATTAAATTATTCAGGTGATCAGCATCAACACGAGCAAAGGAAATTTTTTCCTTCGAAGTTTCTAATTTCTGAATCAAATGCGGAACTATTGGTGAATCAAGTAACAAAACTTCATAACCTTTGTCATTCGCAGCCTGTACATAACTGTGCTGATCGTGTTCGTTTGTCGCGTAAAGCAGCACCAAATTTCCGTCTTTGTCAGTCTGCATCGGCTTCAGTTTTTCCTCAAGTTCAGACCATAAATAATATTTTCCGTCGGTGGTTGGATACAGTGCAAACTTGTCCGATTTATCAAAGAACTTATCTTCGGAAATCATTCCGTATTCGATGACGATTTTGATGTCATTCCATTTTTTCTCGTAATCTTCACGGTTTTCATTGAATAATGAAACCATTTTGTCCGCCACTTTTTTGGTGATATAAGACGATATTTTTTTCACCGCGCCGTCCGCCTGAAGATATGAACGGGAAACGTTCAGCGGAATGTCCGGCGAATCGATGACACCGCGCAGCAACATAAGGAAATCCGGCACAATTCCTTTTACCTCATCGGTCACGTAAACCTGATTTTGGTACAGCTGAATTTTATCTTTTTCAATGTTTAAACCGTTGGTCAGTTTCGGGAAATACAAAATTCCGGTTAAATTGAACGGATAATCCACGTTCAAATGAATATTGAACAAAGGCTCTTCAAACTGCATCGGATACAGCTCGTGGTAGAACTGCTTGTAATCCGCATCGGTCAGCTCACTTGGCGCTTTTGTCCACGCCGGAGTCGGATTATTAATGATATTGTCTACTTCCACCGTTTCCGCTTTTGCGTCTTCGGCAGCATCTTCAGGCAATGGTAAAGATTCCGTTTTGGTGCCGAATTTAATCGGAACCGGCATAAATTTATTGTATTTCAAAAGCAGCTCGCGAATTCTGGATTCTTCCAAAAACTCCGTAGAATCTTCAGCGATGTGCAGGATAATATCCGTTCCACGCTTGGTTTTGTCGGCTTCTTCCAAAGTATAAACCGGACTTCCGTCGCAAATCCAACGCACAGCAGGTTCGTCTTTGTAAGATTTTGTAACGATTTCCACTTTTTCCGCCACCATAAACGCAGAGTAAAATCCAAGTCCAAAATGACCGATAATTCCGGAATCTTTCGAAGTATCTTTATATTTTTCCAAGAATTCTTCAGCGCCTGAAAATGCAATTTGGTTGATGTATTTTTCAACTTCAGCACCCGTCATCCCGATTCCTTGGTCAGAAATCGTAAGCGTTTTCGCGTCTTTATCGATCGCAACTTCAATTTTCGGTGTACCGTAGTCGGTTTTTATTTCACCGATGCTGGTCAGGTGTTTCAGCTTCAAAGTCGCGTCTGTCGCGTTAGAAATCAGCTCACGCAAAAATATTTCGTGGTCGCTGTAGAGAAACTTTTTGATTAAGGGGAAAATATTTTCCACCGAGACATTAATATTTCCTTGTGTCATTTTAAGTGATTTTTATGTTATGCGAGGGAAATCTCAAATAGAACACCAATCTGCAGAAAGTGACATTTTGTCAAGAATTTGGGCAATTCCCTTGGCCGGCACCTGCGGCGCCGGCCAAGGGGACCGGGCTATTCACTGCAACTCCTCCCCGCGCGGCGGGTCCGGGGTTTCCGTTGCTATCCCTATTGCGGCTTGCGTGCTAATTTTCCTTTTTGTTTAGAATTTTTTAGCCGCTATTTCACCCAAATTTTTCGATTTCCATTTTCAACAAATTCAAAAAAAACACTGAATTAACCAATAAAATTTTGCTGCTATTTAACCAAAGTTCAGCTTAAGCAAAACCGTAAAAAAAAGGTAAAATAACCGGCAGATTTTAGCTGCTATTTAACCGAAAATTGTGTTTAAGCAAAAAACAAAAAAAACACCCATTTAACGCCGAATTTTTTCATTCAAAAAATTAAAACATCCGGGTGAAAAACAAAAAAAACGGCAAAAAATGCCGTTTTTTTTATTATTAAAATAGTTGGGATTAAGCTTCTTTTTTGTTTTTAATCTCTTCGCGGATTTTTCCTTCAAGCTCATCAGACAAATCCGGATTGTCTTTCAACATATCACGAACCGCATCGCGACCTTGACCCAGTTTCGTGTCCGCATAGCTGAACCAGGAACCGCTTTTTTTCACAATTCCCATATCTACGGCAGCGTCCAGGATTTCACCAGTTTTCGAAATGCCTTCACCGTACATGATGTCGAATTCTGCCATTTTGAAAGGTGGAGCTACTTTATTTTTCACAATCTTCACTTTCACGCGGCTTCCTACGGCCTCATCACCTGTTTTAATCGGCGCGCTGGCTTTTCTTATATCAATCCTTACCGAAGCGTAAAACTTCAGCGCATTTCCGCCCGTTGTCGTTTCCGGGTTTCCGAACATCACCCCGATTTTTTCTCTCAGCTGGTTGATGAAAATCACGGTACATTTGGTTTTAGAAATGGTTCCGGTTAATTTTCTCAATGCCTGTGACATCAATCTCGCGTGAAGTCCCATTTTGGAATCTCCCATTTCACCTTCAATTTCTGCTTTTGGCGTTAAAGCCGCCACAGAGTCAATCACCACGATATCCACAGCACCGGAACGGATTAAATTATCAGCGATTTCCAAAGCCTGTTCACCGTTGTCTGGTTGAGAAATAATAAGATCATCTAGGTTAATTCCGAGTTTTCTCGCATAACTTCTGTCGAAAGCGTGCTCTGCATCGATAAAAGCAGCAATTCCGCCCAATTTTTGCGCTTCAGCAATAGCGTGTAAAGTCAAAGTCGTTTTTCCGGATGATTCCGGTCCATAAATTTCGATGACGCGGCCGCGCGGATAACCGCCAACGCCCAAAGCCAAATCTACCCCAAGCGACCCCGATGGAATCACCTCGATATCGGTGTCCACAGATGCGTCACCCAAAGTCATTACGGTACCTTTACCGTAAGTTTTATCTAATTTATCAAGCACTAAAGCCAGTGCTTTTTTCTTATCGTCAATACTGCTCATTTGTAAATTTATTTTGTCAAAAATACGGAATTTTCACGTGAAATAAAACTAAAAAAAGGCATAATTTCGGGTTTTAAAAAATAATTTTGAAAATAATTTTTTAATTAAAAATATTTGTTTTAGATTTGCACCACCAAAATAATGACAGACCCATGGTGTAACGGTAGCACTTCGGTTTTTGGTACCGCCAGTTGGGGTTCGAATCCCTGTGGGTCTACAAATTTTTGCAAAACGCTTTGAATTGTCAAAGCGTTTTTTTTGCTTAAATAGTAGAAGTTTTAAGATTACAAAAGTCCAAAAAAACCATAAAAGAACCCGATATTTTTAGATACCGGGTTTTGTTTTTAATTGGATTTTTTTGCTTTAATCATCGCTTCCATCATATCCCACATTTCCTGCGGAATTTCGTCCAGCATATTGAACTCGCCGGCGCCTTGCAGCCATTCTCCACCATCGATGGTTACGACTTCGCCGTTCATGTACGCGGAGTAGTCTGAAACCAGATAAGCGGCTAAATTGGCCAGTTCCTGATGTTCACCCACTCTGCGCAGTGGGACTTTTTTCCGCATATCGAATTTTTCTGCCAAATCTCCCGGTAATAATCTTTCCCACGCACCTTTTGTTGGAAACGGTCCGGGCGCAATCGCATTGAAACGGATTTGGTATTTCGCCCACTCGACCGCTAAACTTCGCGTCATTGCCAAAACACCGGCTTTTGCACAGGCAGACGGTACAACGTACGCAGAACCCGTCCAGGCGTAAGTGGTAACAATATTCAGCACGGTGCCCGGAATTTTATTTTCAATCCAGTATTTACCGACCGAAAGTGTGCAGTTTTTCGTGCCTTTCAAAACGATATCCAAAACCGAATCGAATGCCGAATGCGTTAATCTTTCTGTTGGTGCAATAAAATTTCCTGCTGCATTATTGAGCAAAATATCGATCTGTCCAAACTCTTTTATCGCAGCGTCTTTCATAGCTTCCACTTCATCCCAGTTTCTTACGTCGCACTGTACGCACAGCACTTTTCCGCTGGTTTCTTCCTCGAGCTCTTTGGCAGTATTCTGCAGTTTTTCCAGATTGCGTGAGGTAATCACGACTTTAGCGCCAAGCTGCAGAAAATATTTGGTCATCGCTTTGCCAAGTCCGCTTCCGCCGCCCGTAACGATTGCGACTTTATCTTTGAGAGCATCTTCTTTGAGCATCGGTTGTGTATAGAGATTCATGGTGTATGGTTTTTGTAAATTTAGTGGAAATATCCTGTAGAAAGTTACGAACAATTATGCGGGGAATAAAAATTGGGCGCTAAAAGCGGTAATTTTTGGATTTTTTATAGAAGTGAAGATTTGGATTTGAAAAAGAGTTTTTAAATAAACGGTCACCGCGCCCCGACTTGAACGGAGCTCTTTTTGCGGAGCGCAGCGGAGCAAAAAAGCGGGAGTGGAAGGCGGAGATGGCGCCCAAAAAAACAATAACTCCATCGTTGAGAAATAGTCCAGATACAGCAAGATTGCTTCGTTCCTCGCAAGACACAAAAAAACTGCTCCAAAGCTGGAGCAGTTTCTATAGAAAATTGAAAAAATTTGCCGTTCTAGTAGCCAAAAAGTTCTTCGAGAGAAATCTTTTTAACCTCACCAAGTTTCTGCATATCTTTCATCGGAATGTTTTTCTCGGATGCAACAATTGCGTAAGTGTAAGGTTTTCCGGAGAAATTCGCCTGGTGGAAATTCTTCAGATCCTTCATCGAAATATTGTCCACCGCGGTGTAAATATTTTTTCTTGGATCATCGGTCAAACCTAAATCTTTCGCTGCCAAATAATTATAGATGATGTTATCCTGAGTAATTCGCTCGGTCTGGATGTCTTTTTTCACCTGTGTTTTGGCAAGATTTAAGTTTTCACCTAAATCCGGCATTGTGGTTAAAAGCTCAGTCATCGCCGTGGTAGCATCGTTGAATTTGTCTGCCTGGCTGCCGACATAGCTCATCAGATAATATTGATCTGTCTTTTTCTGCGGCTGCACGTAAACTCCGTAAGTGCTGTACGCCAAAGCTTTACTCTCGCGAATCGTCTGGAAAACGATGGAACCCATGCCACCACCGAAATAGTTGTTGAAAACTTTTACAAGCGTATTTTTAGCCGGGTCGTAGCTTTCGGTGTTTCGGATCCAGCGCGTTTCTGCCTGTACCATGTCGTAATCTGCAAAAAGAACCTGGTTTTTGCTTTGCGGAACCTGTTTGAAAACTTTTGCAGGCGCAGCAACAGCAAATTTTGCCGGCACCGGGTGCACATTTTTCAGTTTGCTTTCCACTTCTTTTATTGAAATCGGACCGTAATAAATAACGGTCTGCTCGTAATTGTTCAGGTTTTTGATTCGGTCCACCAATTCTGCCGCGGTGGTTGATTGCAATTCTGCATTGCTCATTACGTTGTTGAATTTATTATTCGCCCCGTACATTGCATAGCTCGTAAGTCCCTGTAAAATTGCGCCTTTGTTGGCTTTTACGTCTTTTCGGGATTTTGCCATTCTTTCTTTCAGGCCTTTTAAAGCAGCGTCGTCTGCCTTTACATTTAGAACTAAATCTTCGTATAGTTTTACTGCTTTATCGAAATTTTCCTGTAACCCTTCGATGGAAACCGTGGTGTATTCTTCGCCAGTGGAAACATTGAAGCTGCTCGCGATTTTATAAAACGCTTTCGAAATTTCTTCAGCAGACATTTTATCAGTTCCTAAAAATTGCAAATACTGCGAAGCCAAAGGCTGTTTCAAATCATTTAAAGAACCGATTTTGTAACGGTATCTTAAACGGAAAATCTGGTTGTCTTTGTTCGGAACATAAAGAATTTCAGCTTTTCCTAAATTCGATTTCTGGATATCTTTTTTATAATCAAGGAAAACCGGCGCTGATGGAGTGTTCGGCATATTTCCCACCATTCTTACAAACGGAGACTGTTTGTCGGCATTGGTTTCTACCGGTGTAATCTGTGGTTTTTCAATTTTTGTTGATTTTACAGATTCTCCTTTTCTTTTTAAAATCGCAACGTAGTTGTCACCAAGATATTTATTCGCAAATGAAACGATATCAGCTTTGGTGATTTTGGACAAATCATTAACATACGCCACCTGATCTCTCCAGTTCAGTTCGGAAGTAAACGCGTCCATCAAAGCGCCGGCGCGGTTGTCATATTTTTCTGATTCGTAAATCTTCGATTTTTTGATGTTGTTGATGATTGAAGTAATGAGATCATCATCGAAATTTCCTTTTTTAAGATTATCAATTTCACCTAAAACCAAAGTTTTCACCTCGTCCAGACTTTGTCCGTTTGTAGGTGCAGCGCTTAGGAAAAGCACTCCATAATCGATCAAGGTGAAAGTAGACGCAGAAGCGCGAAGTAATTTTTGTTTTTTAACCAAATTAAGGTCTAACAGTCCGGCTTTTCCGTTGGTAAGAATCTGGCCGACAAGATCTGCAATTAAAACATCTTTGTCTTTATTTCCCGGAAGTCTGTAGCCAATTGTTAAATTTTCGGCGTCCGGACCGGTAATTTCTTTGATGATCGGTGCGGTAATCGGTTTTTCCGGTGCAAAAGTATATTTTTCCACAGGTTTCATTTTCATCTGCGAAAACGATTTGTCGATTTTTGCAATCACTTCATCCGGATTGAAATCTCCCGAAAGAATTACGCCCATATTATTGGGAACATAATAATTATTGAAATATTTTCGGATTTCGACCAACGATGGATTTTTTAAATGTTCCACCGTTCCGATGGTTGTTTGCTGACCGTAGTTATGATTTTTGAATAACTGCGCGAAAAGCTCTTCGAAAACTTTGCTTCCGTCGCTATCCAAACTTCTGTTTTTTTCTTCGTAAACGGCTTCAAGCTCCGTGTGGAAAATCCTTAAAACCGGATTTCTAAATCTTTCGCCCTGTACAGCCAAATATTTATCTAATGATGAGCTCGGTACATCGTCGGTATAAACCGTTTGTTCAAAGCTTGTAAAAGCATTCGTTCCCTGCGCTCCCATCGAAGCCATCATTTTGTCATATTCGTTTGCGATTGCAAATTTGCTCGCAACACCAGAAACTGAATCGATTTTTTTGTAAATCGCTTTTCTTTGTGCAGCATCGCTGGTTTTGTTGTACTGTTCATACAATGCATCGATTTTGTCAAGCTCCACCTTTTCTTTAGACCAGTCCAGCGAACCGTATTTATCGGTTCCCTTGAAAAGCATGTGCTCCAAGTAGTGCGCAAGACCCGTGTTCGTGCGCGGGTCGGTCTTGCTTCCTGCTTTTATAGCCACATAAGCCTGAACTCTTGGATCGGTTTTTGTGGGGCTTAGAACGACGGTTAAGCCGTTTTTCAGCGTGTAGAAGCGGGCATTCATGGGATCGTTAGAGACATACTTGTAGGTATATCCGTTCCCGGTCGCTTCTTTCCATTCAAACTGTTTCTGCGCAAACGTCAGTACAGCAATGAACAAAGCGGTAAGTGTGAAAGAAAGTTTTTTAAACATAGATTATATTTTATAAAGAATTAGACGAATTTATTTTCGAAATGTTTCACCGTAGACAATTATTTTTAAAGATTTCTGTCGAAGAGCAATCTTTCACCATGCTTTTCTTCGGAAATTTGGCCGTTTTCGAAGGCTAAAAATCCATTTACGAAAGTATGCGTGATTTTTGAATGAAAAGTTGTTCCTTCCAGCGGGCTCCAGCCACATTTGTACAGAATGTTTTCTTTAGAAACTGTGTAACTGTCATTTAAATCCACCAAAACCAGATCAGCTTTATAACCTTCACGGATGAAACCGCGCTTTTCAATTTCAAAAAGAATGGCCGGATTGTGACACATTTTTTCCACCAGCTTTTCGAGGGAAATTTTGCCGTTTTTAAAATTTTCCAGCATGATGTTTAAAGAATGCTGCACAAGCGGACCGCCCGACGGCGCTTTCGTATACACATTCTTCTTTTCTTCCCAGGAGTGTGGCGCGTGATCGGTTGCGATGACATCAATTCGGTCATCAAGCAGCGCTTCCCAAAGTCCGGCGCGGTCTTCGGCGGTTTTTACGGCGGGATTCCATTTAATTAAAGTTCCCTTTTCCGCATAATCTTCGTTGGTAAAAGTTAGGTGATGCACACAAACTTCGGCAGTAATTTTTTTCTCTTTTAAAGGAATATCGTTCCGGAAAAGTTCGGTTTCTTTCGCTGTTGAAATATGGAATAAATGCAGTCGTGCACCGGTTTTTTTTGCTAATTCCACCGCTTTTGATGAGGAAATATAGCAGGCTTCTTCGCTTCTGATAAGATGATGAAATTCCATCGGAATATCATCACCAAATTTTTCCTGGTAAAAGGCGGTATTTTTCCGAATTGTCGCTTCATCTTCGCAATGCGCCGCGATCAGCATTTTCGTTTTCGAGAAAATCTCCTCTAAAGTTTCCGGATTATCCACGAGCATATTTCCCGTGGAAGAACCCAAAAATAATTTTATGCCAGCCACATTTCGCGGATTTGTTTTCAGAACTTCTTCCAGATTGTCATTTGTTCCGCCCATCATAAATGAATAATTGGCGAAAGATTTTTTAGCCGCTATTTCGTACTTTTTTTCCAAAAGTTCTTGTGTTACAGCATTAGGCACTGTGTTCGGCTGTTCCATAAAACTCGTGATTCCACCTGCGATAGCCGCGCGCGATTCACTTTCAATGTCGCCTTTCCAGGTTAAACCCGGTTCGCGAAAATGCACCTGATCATCAATAATTCCGGGTAAAAGATATTTTCCCGCAGCGTCGATGATTTGATCGACATTTTCTGCAGAAATATTTTTTTCAATTTTTGAAATTAAATCGTTTTCAATAAGCAAATCGCTTTCGAAAATCTGGTTTTCATTAACAATTGTGGCGTTTTTCAGGAGAATTTTCATTAGGGAAAAATGGTAAAAATTTGCTGTTTTAGCGGCATATTTTTCAGCGCGCCTTTTCACAAATTTAATATTTAAAAACCAATAAAACCCGAAATTGAAACCGTTTCATCTCTGCACAAATTATTTATCTTTGCGCAAATTGAATTTGTTTTGAAAAAACTTCTGAACGAAACCATCATTTACGGGATCGGCGCCATTTTACCACGGATCATTATTTTCCTGCTGAATCCGCTGTACATCAACCAAATCAATAAAGATGAGTTTGCACAGTTTACCAATCTTTATGCAATTATTTCTTTTGTGAACATCGTTCTGACTTTCGGTTTTGAAACTGCTTATTTCCGTTTTTCCTCCGAAGGCGAAAATAAATCGAAGACCTTCAACACTTCGTTCTGGTTTTTAGCCGCTATTTCGGCATTTTTTCTCCTAATTTGTTTGCTGTTCAACCAACCGATTGCTGATGTTTTGGGCTACAGCGAAAATCCGGAATACATCCGATGGTTCGGCTGGATTGCTTTTTTTGATACTTTGTGCGTGATTCCGTTCGCGTGGCTGCGTTACCACAACAAACCAATTGCATATTCGATGATCCGCGTTGTGCAGTCATTAATTCAAACGGTGATCGTAATTGCGCTTTTCCTTTATATTCCCTTTGAAATTTCGCGAAAATTCGGCATGAATGAAAAAGTTTCGTTTCCGTTTTACAGCAATCTTTTGGGGAGTTTTGCCGGTGTAATTCTGCTTCTACCGATTATTTTTAAGGTTAAATTCGAGTTCGCAAAAGATTTATTTGTCCGGATGATTAAATATTCCTGGCCGATTATGGTTGCAGGTTTTGCTTTTATGATTAATGAAAATTTCGACAAGGCCATCCAGTATTTTTTCATTGATGAAGGTGATGCCGGTGCGTACGGCGGTTGTTACAAGCTTGCGGTCTTGATGACTTTGTTTGTAACAGCGTACCGAATGGGGATTGAACCGTTTTTCTTTAAACAAATGCAGAATGAAAACGCAAAACTTACCTACGCGAAAGTCACCGAATATTTTACCTTTTTCGCCTCGGTTGTCGCTATGGGAATTATCGCAAATATTTCCTGGTTAAAGACGCTTTTTATTCCAAATCAATCGTACTGGACAGCGATTGACATCATTCCGATTATCGTAATCGCCAATCTTTTCTTCGGAATCTATTACAACCTTTCAACGTGGTATAAAGTTACAGACCGTACTAAAATGGGAACGGTAATTTCCTGGACCGGCGGAATTATCACCATTGTTTTAAACCTTGTCTTACTAAAAAAATACGGCTTTATGGTTTCCGCGTGGACAACTTTGGCAGCGTATTTCGTCATGATGGTGATGTCTTATTTTCTGGGTCAGAAATATTATCCGATTCCGTACAGAATTAAAAAAATAAGTTTGTGCCTGGTTTTGCTCGTAGTTTTCAGTTTCATTTCGTATCAGGTTTTTGACGCGAATTTCTGGATCGGAAATTTATTTTTCCTTACGTTTGCGGGCATCATCCTTTATTTCGAAAAAGATTTTGTACTGAAAAAATTGAATAAAAAAGCTTAAAATGAAAATAAAAATCATCAATAAATCCAAAAATCCTTTACCGAAATATCAAACCGAACTATCGGCAGGAATGGATATCTCAGCAAATTTAACGGAAAACATTACCTTAAAACCGCTTGAAAGAAAATTAATTCCAACCGGATTATTTCTGGAACTTCCCGAAGGTTTTGAAGCACAAATCCGACCACGCAGCGGCCTTGCTATAAAGAACGGAATCACCGTGCTGAATGCGCCCGGTACGATTGATGCTGATTATCGGGGCGAAATTGGGGTTATTTTAGTAAATTTGTCCGCTGAAGATTTTACCGTAAATAGTGGCGACCGCATTGCACAAATGATTATCGCGAAATACGAAACCGCAGAATGGCAGAATGCTGATGCTCTGAACGAAACCGCACGCGGCGCTGGCGGTTTTGGAAGCACAAAATCTTAAAAATTAAATGATGAGGTTAATGCGAAACCGGTTTTCCGACGACGCTATTAGCTAAATAAAACCAATATATAAAATGAAAATAATAGTTCCAATGGCTGGGCGAGGTTCCAGATTACGCCCACATACACTTACTGTTCCGAAACCTTTAATCCCGATTGCAGGAAAACCAATTGTGCAAAGATTGGTAGAAGATATCGCTAAAGTTGCCGGTGAAGAAATCGATGAAATTGCTTTTATTATCGGAGATTTCGGTGATGATGTTAAGGAATCACTGATTAAAATTGCTGAGAATTTAGGCGCAAAAGGAAGCGTTTACACACAAGACGAACCGCTTGGAACCGCGCACGCGATTAAATGCGCTGAAAACTCCATGCAGGGCGATGTTGTTGTGGCTTTTGCGGATACTTTATTTAAAGCAGATTTCAAGCTCGATAAAAATTCCGATGGTGTTATCTGGGTAAAAAAAGTAGAAGATCCTTCGGCTTTTGGTGTGGTAAAACTGGACGATTACGGTTTCATTACCGACTTTGTTGAAAAACCTCAAACTTTCGTCTCAGATTTAGCGATTATTGGAATTTATTATTTCAGTTCTTCGGAAAAACTAATGAGCGAAATTAATTATATCATGGAAAATGATATTAAGCAAGGCGGTGAATATCAGCTGACAACAGCTCTGGAAAATTTGCGGCAAAAAGGGGCAAAATTTTCTTTAGGAAAAGTTGACGACTGGATGGATTGTGGAAATAAAAATGCTACGGTAGAAACCAACGGAAAAGTTTTAGGTTACGAGCGCGAAAATGTTGCGGATTATCCGGCTTCTTCCAGCATCGTGAACTGTTTGATTATTCCCCCGTGTTTTATTGGTGAAAACGTAAAAATCTCGAATTCTAAAATTGGCCCGCGTGTTTCCATCGGGAACAATACTGTTGTCATTAATTCCAATATCGACAATTCATTAATTCAGGAAAATACGGTGATTGACCACGGAAATTTAAGCAATTCCATGATCGGAAATTCTGCACAATATTTTGGTGTCGCGCGTGAAATTTCCCTGGGTGATTATTCCGTTCTGGATTTTCTGTCAAAAGGTGACAAACATTTAATCTAAAAGAATTTTCCGCAAACGATTTGCGGAAAATTTACGTTCTTTAAGGAATGTTTTAAACCGAATTCTGTATGAAAAAGTTTATTTTCCCTCTTTTAATATTGCTTTTAGCAGTTTCCTGTAAAACCCGGAATGTTGCTGAAAAACCCATCAGCGCAACAACTCCGCTTGAATCGCCGGCTGTTTTTTTTAATAAAATTAAAGAAAAAACTGCCTTTGAGCAGCTAAAAATTAATTCAAAAATAACGGTAGAAACGGGTGCTTTTATTCCGCCTTTGGACGCTACAATTTATATTGAAAAAGACCAGAAAGTCTGGATTAATATGATTGCGATTTTCCTGAATGTGGGACGCGGAATTGCAACGCCGGAAGGAATTAAAGGTTATGAAAAATGGAACAAAACGTACATCGAATCTGATTTCACTTATCTGAACAATCTGTTGAATGTAAATTTCATCGATTATAACTCTTTTCAGGATTTGCTGTTGGGAAGAACTTTTATTCCGGTTAATTCCACTGATTTTCAGGTAACGAAAAATGCGCAGGGTTTTACCGTTAAAAGCATTAAAAACCTTCAGTTTAAAACCGACGGAAAAGTTTCCGCGTATATGGCTACACTAGATTACAACGAAAATGCGGATTTAGCAAAAGTTGCTTTGCAAAAAGCAGACGCGCCGGATTATCTGGAAGTAAGCTATGGAAACTGGGAAAATTTCAACAATATAAGATTGCCAAAAAATGTTAAAATTGTAATAAAAGGAAGCAAAAACAGTCAAATTTTAATAGAAAACACGAAATTCGACGATTCTAAAATGCAAACCCCTTATTCCGTACCGGAAAATTATACGAAAACTGAGATCAAATGATTAAAAAAGTAAGCTTTTTTGTAGCAATTTTTCTGTTCAGTTTTTTTTCTGCCCAGAAAAAAGAACAACTTCAAAAGCAGAACGCCGACCTTAAAAAACAAATTGCGGCAATCAATTCGAACTTAGCAAAAACGCAGCAGCAATCGAAACTTTCCATTTCTTACTTAACGGAAGTGCAGAAGAAAATACAGCTCCGCGAAAAAGTATATACCAATACCCAGAAAGAAAAGCGCCTGATAGAGGATGAAATTTATCTTCGTCAACTCGAAATAAACCGTCAGAACCGCGAACTTGCTGTACTCCGTAAAAACTATGCGGAAGTATTGGTAAAAGCGTATAAAAATAAAGGTGTACAAAATAAAGTGACTTTTATTTTATCCTCGAAAAATCTTGGTGAAGCTTTGCGCCGGGTTCAGTATTTAAAAGATTATTCTGATTATCAGGATAAAAAAGCAGCTGAAATCTCGAACGCAGCTAAAGTTTTGGAGCAGAATATTACATTGAAACAGAGATCGGTAAAGGATAAAGAAACCATCCTTTCTAACCAGCAAAAAGATCTTTTGACCATTGCAGCAGAAAAAAAGGCAAAAGAAACTTTGCTTGCTGAATTTAAGAAAAATGAAAGCCAGCTGACCGCAGAACTGAAACAAAAAAAGTCGGAATCCAAAGCGCTGGAAGGACAAATCCGTTCGATTATTGCTGAAGAAATCCGGATTGCAAGAGCACAGGCGGAACAGCGAAAAAAAGAAGAAGCAGAAAAAATTCGTCTCGCAAAAATAGCCGCAGAACGCGAAAAAGCAAAAATTGAAGCTGAAAACCGCGCAAAAATGGAAGCTTTAGCTTTAGAAAAGAAAAAAGCCGATGACGAAGCGCGCCGTTTAAAAGAAATTTCTGATAAAAAAGCAGAAGAAGAAGCAAACAGGGCCAGAATTGCAGCCGCTGCAGATGCGAAAAAAACGGACGATGCGCGAACGACAGCTGATGCTGAAAAAGCTGAAGCACGACGTTTAGCAGCCGCAAAAGATGCTGCTGCCGCTGCCGCAAATGCAAAAGCCGCAGCTGATAAGGCCGCCAACGCCAGAGCAGCGGAAGCCAACATGGCGAAAAAGAACGAAGACGAAAAGAAAGCTGCAGAGACAAAGGCCATGACCAATTATGGAGTCTCCTCAGCAGTTGGAAATAATTTCGCGAGCAACCGCGGAAAAATGGGCATGCCGGCGTACGGTACAATTACGCACCGTTTCGGTCGTCAGCCACACCCGGTTTTTAAAAATATCGTAGAAGAAAATAACGGAATTAAAATTTCCGTAAGTAAAGGCACCGTAGCAAAATGCGTAGCACCAGGAACAGTATCGCGCGTAGTAGCTTCTGCAGACGGCTCGAAAACCGTGATTGTGAAGCATGGCGATTACTTTACCATTTATGCTAACCTCGGAAGTACGATGGTTTCCGCAAATCAGCAGGTTTCTGCGGGCAGCCCAATGGGTGTCGTAGGTGCTGATTTCGACGGAACGTATACGCTTGATTTCCAGATCTGGAACGGCAGCAGCCCAGTAGATCCTTTAGGATGGGTTAATTAAAAAAATAATATAACTTTGTTTAAAATTATACAATGAATACACTAACAATACTTGCGCTTTCATGGCAACACCTGCTTATCGTGGGCATCATTATTCTGATATTTTTCGGTGGACGTAAAATCCCTGAAATGATGCGTGGCTTAGGTTCGGGAATTAAGGAATTTAAGGATGCGGTAAAAGAAGACGATCCGAAAAAGCCGGAAGAACCAAGAAGTAATTCCAGCACGACTCCTTAATACAGCGCACATGAATTTTACAGATACTGCATGGAAAATCTTCAACCAGTCGATTGATGACTATCACGTAGCAGACAATGTAGAAACTCCAGCAAAAAATCCTTACTCAGGAAATAGTTTGGAACAGCTTTTGTATGCGAAGAACTGGATTGACACCGTTCAATGGCATTTGGAAGATATTATTCGCGATGAAAATATAAATCCCACGGAAGCATTACAACTTAAACGAACGATTGACTCATCGAATCAGAAAAGAACTGATTTGGTTGAGTTTATCGACGGTTGGTTTTTAGACAGATATAAAAACATCACGCCCGCACCCAACGCGAAAATTAACACGGAAACGCCAGCCTGGGCAGTTGACCGTCTTTCCATTTTGGCATTAAAAGTATATCATATGAATTTGGAGGCGACCAGAAAATCCGCCACCGACGAACATAGAAAAACTTGTACAGCAAAGCTGAATGTTTTACTGGAACAAAAAAAAGATCTCAGCGAAGCTATAGAAAATTTGCTTTTTGATATCGAGAATGGCGCCATTAAGATGAAGGTTTATAAACAAATGAAGATGTATAACGATGAAAGTCTTAATCCGATCCTTTATCAAAAAACGGAAAAATGATTAAATTAAGCTTCAGCTATATTTTAATTTTTTGCTTATTACTTTCCTGTACAGCAGATAAAATAAACTTATCTCCCGTCGGGAATTCTTTGGAATCCAGGGATTCCAGCGGTTATTCTTTCAGCGACCGCAAAAATCTTATCGTTTATTCTTCCGAAATTACCAATTTAGTTTCCTCCTTTCCTAAGTTCCGCAATGATGCGGTAAATGCGGAGGTAAAAGTCCTAAAATATCATATTAAAGATTACATCGGTGCGATGGAAGCTTATAACATCAATGGTTTAAATATCGCCGAACGAAATTTCGAAAAATCTTATAAAAAACTCCAAAAATTGCGGAAATTTTTAAACGCCGATGAAGATCAGGTTTTAAACCGCTATTTGGTTCGCCTCAAAACCAATATGACTTTGCTCGCAAGTGATATTTCGAAGGACTCCACTTCTATTTCTCCTAAAAACTAAAACTTTCCATGTTAAAAATCCAAGCAGAATCCAATGTGCCAACAGCGTACGGGGAATTCCGTATGATCGCATTTGCCGAGGTTGAAACCGACTGGATGCCACAAATGGCCATTGTTGCAAAAAACACCGACTTTTCTAAGCCTGTCAACGTAAGGTTTCATTCCGAATGCATTACCGGTGAAGTTTTTCATTCCAGAAAATGTGAGTGCGGACAGCAACTGGATGCCGCAATGAAATTTATATATGAAAACGGTGGAATTATCGTGTATCTGCGACAGGAAGGCCGAAACATAGGCATCATCAATAAACTTCGCGCATACGCACTTCAGGAACAGGGATTGGATACCGTTGAAGCAAATTTACAGTTAGGTTTGCCGGCGGATGACCGCAATTTCAGCAGCGCAATTGAAATTCTGAACATTTTAAACGTAAAAGAAGTAAATCTTTTAACGAACAATCCGGAGAAAATAAAAATGGTGGAAGAAAGCAATATCAAGCTGAATAAAAGAATTCCACTTCAGATGGATTCCACCAAAGAAAGCGCGAGTTACCTCAAAGTAAAAAAAGATTATTTCGGGCATCTTCTGGATGATGAAGATACCATTAATCCTTCTTAAATATTAATTGCAGCTTCCAAAGCCAGCTCAATCATTGGTTTCAATGCGCTTTCGCGTTGATCTGCGGAAATAAATTCACCTGTCGGAATTACATCTGAGACTGTAAGAAGTGTTGCTGCATTTTTGTCTAAATACTGGGCATTAGCAAACAAAGCAAATGCTTCCATTTCAACCGCAGAACAGTTATATTTCTTAGCAATTTCCGGAATTCCCGTGTTTTTACGGTAAAAAATATCGCTGGTGTGAATTGCAGTCGGTATTAAATTTAATCCTACAGTTTCTGCAGTTTCATTTAAAAGTGAAAAAATGTGCCCCGGAGGCGGTAAAATTTCTTCCTCAATTTCCCAGGCGTATTTTGCGTAGGTAGATTCGCTTGCGGCGTTGTTGACGTTCAGCACATCGAAAACTTTTAGATCTTCAGTATATGCGCCACATGTGCCGATTCTGATAATTGTGTCCACATCAAACTCGGTGAAAAGTTCGTAGGAATAAATTCCGATGCTTGGCACGCCCATTCCGCTCGCACCAACGGAAATTTCTTTTCCTTTATAAAGTCCGGTGAAATATAAAATACTTCTGGTTTCGCTAACAAGTTTTACATCTTCCAGAAAATTTTCTGCTATATATCTTGCGCGGCGCGGATCGCCGGGTTGCAATACGGTTTTCGCAATTTCACCTTTTTTAGCTGCAATATGAACACTCATGTTTATAAATTAAATTAAAGGCTAAAGATAGTAATTCCCGAAGAAACGAATTTTCAAAAACAAAAAAACCACCGTTTTGCGGTGGTTTTTAGAGAAATTGGTTGGTTACAAAGTTTTTACTTTGGAGTCATCAATATTATAAAATTTGATAACGCTATGGTAATCGTTGTAGTTTACACCTGCGTTTTTCATCCCGGACGAAGTTGGTACAAGTACAACACGGAAAGTCTGATTGTTCAGATATTCCGGAGTTGTGCTTACGTCATAATTTCCGTCCGCATAAATCTGAATATCATTTTTGGTAAAATCAAAGTCATAATCTAATTCCCGGCCGTTGCTTAAATAAATCGTACGCGGAATTAGCTGCCAAACTGGTGAACCATCTGTTCCAGTTCCCGCTTTTCTATAAATTAAAACAACATCTGTATTATACAAAGGCGATGTAAAATTTCTCGAAATAGTATATTGGTTATTGGCGTCTTTAACAAAATTGGTGGAATTGATGTCGAGAACAACGCTGTAAGTATCGTTATCCTGTACAAGTACGTCATCATTTCTATCCGTACAGCTGGTAAGCGCTCCGAAACTGAAAATTCCCAAAAGCGCAACTAAAAAATATTTTTTCATCGTAGGTCGGTTTTAAATTTGTGAAACGAACAAGACAAGATGTATGCCAAGAAAAGATGAAGTTTAAAAATTAAAATATCGTATTTTTGTTCAACATATTTCTTCGAATGAAAAATTTTCCCTGCTGTTTCCCTGTTTTTTTTCTTTTTTTCTCCTGTTTCAGTATCACCGGTTTTGCACAGTATCAACCAAAAAATCTGTCCGCCGCAGATTTAAAAAAAGCAAATGCCTGGGTTGAAAACTCGTACAACTCATTAAATCAGGATGAAAAATTAGGTCAGCTTTTCATCGTGGCGCTTTACACCAATAAAGACGAAAACCATATTGAAGGCGTCAGAAATTTGGTAAAAAACGAGCAGATAGGCGGATTAATTTTAATGCAGGACGATGCAGCGCGGGAAATTAATTTGGTTAATGAATTTCAGGCAAAATCCAAAATACCTCTGATGATCGGTATGGACGCTGAATGGGGACTTTTTCAAAGAATCCCGGCAGCGCACAAATTTCCGTGGGCCATGACTTTAGGCGCTATTCAGGACAAAAGTTTAATTACCGAAATGTCCGCAAAAATCGCGGAAGACAGCAAACGCATGGGCATCAACTGGGATTTCGCGCCTGTAGTTGATGTGAATACGAATCCAAATAACCCAATTATCGGTAACCGAAGTTTCGGTTCAGAAGTTCCGAATGTCGTCGCTTCGGCGCTTGCTTATGCCAATGGTTTACAAAACAACAATATTTTAGCCGCAATCAAGCATTTTCCGGGACACGGCGATACCGACAAAGATTCGCACCTGGATTTGCCTGTGGTTTCGCACTCTTTGAAAAGATTGAATGAAATTGAAATTGCACCGTTTAAAGCCCTGATGGACAAAGGAATTGGTGGCGTAATGGTCGCGCATCTTTACGTGCCGGCTTTGGAACCAACCAAAGGAATTCCGGCTTCAATTTCCAAAAATATCATCACTGGAATTTTAAAAGAACAGTTGGGCTACAAAGGTTTGATCATCACGGATGCGCTGAATATGGGCGCTGTCGCGAATAAATTTAAAGCCGGTGAACTGGATGCATTAGCATTTAAAGCCGGGAATGATATTATGCTTTTTTCGCAGGATGTTGCCACCGGAAAAAAACTCATTCAGCAGGCGATTGACAGTAAAGAAATTTCACAAAAAAGAGTCGAAGAAAGCGTTAAAAAAATACTTTTAACCAAATATTTTTTAGGTTTAAATAAATACGAACCGCGAAATCCGGAAAACATTAATGAAGATTTGAATAACGAATCTCACCAGAAAATCGTGCAGAAAATGTACGCGAACGCCTTAACTTTGCTGAAAGATGACAAAAAACTTTTACCGCTGAACTGCAAGGAAACTTATTATTACGTTCCGCTGGAAGAAGCGCCGTATCAAACTTTTCTGGATGAACTGAATTTAAGCACAACGGTAATTCTTAAAAAAGCCTCAGAAATTGGTGAAATTCCGGCAAATTCAAAAGTGATTGTCGGTTTTCACAAAGACAATTCTACCGCGTATAAACCTTATAAAATTTCTGCTGAAAGCAAAAAAATCCTTGCGGAATTAAGCAAAAAAACCGCCGTAATACTCGATATTTTTGGTTCACCTTACGCCTTGAGCGATGTTGATATTTCCGGAGTTTCCACCGTTTTGGTTTCCTACGAAAATAATGATGATTCCATGAAAGCGACAGCAAAAGCACTTTCCGGCGAAACCAGAATTTGGGGAAAATTACCCGTTTTAGTGACCAATAAATTAAAAGCCGGCGACGGCATTGAACTTAATCCCGCTGTACGAACCATCTTCCCGCGCGCAGAAAAACAAAACTAAAAATTTAGGTGATTTCAAAAACAAAACTATGAAAATCGGAATTCTATGTTATCCCACCTACGGTGGAAGTGGTATTGTTGCTACAGAACTGGGCATGTCGCTCGCCAACAAGGGCTACGAAGTGCACTTTATAAGTTCTGCTTTGCCCACGCGTCTGGACATTACCAACCCGAATATTTTCTTTCATAAAGTGAATGTTCAAACGTATCCGCTTTTCCAGTATCAGCCGTATGATATCGCGCTTTCATCGATGATTTACCGCGTGGTAAATCTTTACAAACTCGATCTTCTGCACGCGCATTACGCAATTCCGTACGCTTACGCGGCTTTCACCGCAAAACAGATGCTGAAAGAAGAAGGCAAAGACGTTCCACTTGTCACCACTTTGCACGGAACCGATATCACTTTGGTTGGTCAGCATCCGAGCTACAAACATGCGGTGGAATTCTCTATCAATCAATCCGATACAATTACTTCGGTTTCCGAAAGTTTGAAGAAAGATACACTTCAGTTTTTTAAAATTACCAAAGAAATCCAGGTCATCACCAATTTTATCGATAACAGCGATTTTATCGGCAGCTCGAGTTGCCAGCGCAAACAATTCGCCGAGGAAGATGAAAAAATCCTGATTCACGTTTCCAATTTACGTCCGGTGAAACGCGTGGAGGAAGTCATGCAGATTTTCAAAAATGTTAATGCGAAGGTAAAATCAAAACTCATAATTATTGGCGAAGGTCCGGACATGGAAAAAATTAACCAATTTCTGGAGGAAAATCCGAGCTTGATTGGTAAAGTCCGTCTTCTCGGAAAAGTAAACGATCTGTATAAAGTCTTGCAACTTTCAGATGTTTTTTTACTTCCGTCCGAGCAGGAAAGTTTTGGTCTCGCTGCGCTCGAAGCGATGGCCGCGGAAACGCCGGTAATCAGCTCAAACGCAGGCGGAATTCCGGAAGTTAATATCCAAGGCGAAACCGGTTTTCTCGCTGAAATTGGGAATGTTGAAGCGATGAGCAATTATACCATCAAACTTCTCAGCAATGATGAACTTTTGGCCACAATGAAAAAAAATGCCAAAGAACAGGCATTAAAATTCGATTTGCGGAATATTTTGCCGCTCTACGAAAAAATGTATCAGGAAACGCTGGACAATTTCAAAAAATAGTTATTTCACCTTTTCTGCTCACGTTTCCTTTTGTTACTTTGTAAGAAAGCGGGTTCAACATGAATGAAAAATTGCTGCAATATTTATGGAATTTTAAAATTTTCAACGATTTTAATTTCAAAGATGTTGATGGCAATGCGCTGGAAATTCTCGATTTCGGTAAATGGAATTTCAATTCCGGACCGGATTTTCTCTTCGCAAAAATTAAGCAAAAAAACCTCGTTTTAGCAGGAAATATTGAGCTTCATGTAAAATCTTCGGACTGGATTTTTCACCAGCATTCCGGCAATGCGGAGTTTGAAAATATCATCGCGCATGTTGTTTTCATTCACGATATCGAAATTGAAGAATTCACCACGAAAAAAATACCGACTCTGGAGCTGAAAAATTACATCGATGAAAATGTAATCGCGAAATACCAGGTTTTACTTCAGGAAACGCATTTTATTCCGTGTGAAAAAATTTTTAATCCGGCTTTAGTTCCGTTTTATTTTTACGAAGAAAACCTGCTGAAAAAGCTCGATGAAAAATCGGAAGAGCACTCGGAAGCTTTACAGCTTTGCAAAAATAATTTTGAAGAAGTGCTTTTTCAGCAGCTTGCATATGCTTTTGGTTTAAAGGTAAATGCACACATTTTCAAGCAAATTGCTGAAAGTATCGATTTTTCAATCATCAATAAAATCCGGCAAAACCATGTGCAACTGGAAGGATTATTTTTTGGAATTTGTGGTTGGCTCGAAAAGCCGCAGGACGATCAAATGCAAATCTGGAAACGAGAGTTCGATTTTATTCAAAATAAATTTTCCAAAAAATTTGCCGTTATAACGCCTAAATTTTCCCGTTTGCGTCCGCCGAATTTTCCTACACTCAGGTCATCGCAACTTGCGGCGCTGTACGCGCAACATCAAAACTTATTTTCGAAACTGATGGAGGCAAAAAACACCGAGCAATTAAGGCAAATTTTTTCGAAAGTTAAAGCCAGCGACTATTGGGATGAGCGTTTTAATTTTGGTAAAATTTCGGCCGTTAAAGGGGAAAAATTTCTGACTCAGGATTTCATTGATTTGATTTTAATAAATGCAGTTTTACCTTTAAAATATACGTATCTCAAAAATACGAATTACGCGATTGCAGAGGAAATTTTAGAATTTTACGCCAAAATATCGCCTGAGAACAATACAATTACCGTAGGTTGGAAATCTTTAGATCTAAAAGCGGAAAACGCACTTCAAAGTCAGGCTATGATTTATCATCATAAAAACTTTTGCCGGAAAAAAAACTGCTTAAATTGCGAAATCGGCCTTCAAATCCTAAAAAAAAGGACATCGAAAACGTCCTAATTTCCTGTGATATAACTCAGCGGACAAAGATTGTTTTAAGAACTTTATAATCTTAATTTTACCTAAAATAATTTCCATGTTCGATTGGCTCAACACCCTTTTTCTCCCCGCGGAAAATCCTACTGTCACTCAATCAATCGTGGTTTTAATGCTTGCAATTGGCACCGGCGTTTTTTTTGGCCGCCTGAAGCTAGGGAAAATTTCTTTCGGGGTTTCTGCGGTGATGTTTATTGGATTGATTTTGGGACATTTCGGCTATCGGATTCAGGGTGAAATTCTTGATTTCATCCGGGATTTTGGACTTATTCTTTTCGTCTATGGAATTGGTTTGCAAGTGGGACCATCCTTTTTTTCCTCCTTTAGGAATGAAGGTTTAAAATTTAATATTCTTGCGGTTTCTACTGTTCTTTTTGGCGGTTTAATTACCATTATTTTATTCAAATTTACCGGACTGAAAATTGAAAATTTAGTAGGCATAATGAGCGGTTCCGTGACCAATACTCCCGGATTAGGCGCTGGGAAGAGCACCATTGAAGAGATTAAAAATACTTTTCCCAACAAAGTTTTTGATGATCCCACAATTGGTTATGCGATTACCTATCCACTGGGAGTTTTCGGAATTATCGGGACGATTATTTTTTCTAAATTTTTATTAAAAATTGATCCTGATCAGGAAATGCGAAAATTCCGTTTGTCTAAGATAAACTCAGAACTCCCTTTAGTTCACAAAAAATTGCGCGTTACCAATCCTGAATTTTTTGGAAAAACGCTGCGGGAAGTTTTGAAAGAATTCGAGAATGAGATTGTAGTTTCCCGCCTGAAACACAGCGGAGATGTAACGGTGAAATCGCCAACTTCAGATATGGAATTGCGTGACAGAGACGTACTGATGGTTGTTGGATTAGAAAAAAAATTAGACGAATTTATCGCAAAGGTGGGTCGGCTCTCCACCGATATATTCATAGAATCCGACAGTGAAATTCTGAAAAAATATATTTTCGTCACGAAACCTTCTGTGATCCACAAAAATTTGTCCCAACTCGATCTTTTTAACACCTACGATTTAAAGGTCACGCGTGTTTTTCGCGCCGGTCGGGAAATTTTACCCAGACCTTCGTTAGAACTTTTTTATGGAGATAAACTTCGCGTAATTGGTTCCAAAGAAGCCATTAAAGAAGTGGAAGAAATGATGGGGAACTCTGAGAAAAAATTATTAGAGCCCGATTTTCTCTCCTTATTTGGCGGATTATTATTGGGGGTTATTTTGGGTTCCATCCCAATTTTTATTCCATCTTTACCTGTTCCTATAAAACTGGGATTCGCAGCAGGACCGCTAATTGTGGCGCTCTTAATTTCACGATATGGTGGAATTTCGTTTATCCATTCTTACGTGAATAACGGTGCGATTTATTTTATGAAGGATTTTGGGATCTGTCTGTTTTTCGCAGCGGTGGGCATTCATGCAGGAGATGGATTTTACGAAAATTTTGTAAAATATAATGGCTGGATCTGGTTGCTCTACGGTTCTGCAATTACCTTTATACCGCTAATTACCATGGTAATTGTAGGAAGGTTTTTCATGAAAATCAATTACCTGCAACTCGCTGGAATTATGAGCGGAAGTTACACCGATCCCGCTGCATTATCTTTCAGCACGAATTTTTTGGACTCCGATATTCCGATCCAAAGTTATGCGCAAGTTTATCCCCTGGTGACGATTTTCAGGATATTTGTGGCGAGTTTGCTCATCTTGATTTTTAGCTAAAAAAAAGCAATCTCTTTCGGGATTGCTTTAAATATTTTGAACAAAATATTTATTTCGCTTCTGCGGAATTATCCGGAAAACGCTGTTGCGTAAAATCGCGTGAAATAGCAGCTTTTTCAAACTTTAATTTCCCGCTTAATGTCTCGATAATCACGCCATCTTCCAAAATCTGCGCTATTCTGCCGTGCATTCCAGAAGTGGTTACGATTCTGCTCCCAACTTTAAGCTCTGCCTGGAAGTTTTTTTCCTGCTTTGCTTTTTTCATCTGCGGGCGGATCATCAGGAAATAAAATCCTACGAACATCAGCCCCATCATTACCATTGTTGGCATCATGGAACCTTCGCCGCCGGCCACTTGTAAAAAAATCGTTATCATAGTTTTTGTTTTTTATGGTTGAATATCTGCGGTAAATGTAAGCACAATCGGTGCTTTTTCTACGTTTGCATACACTTCTGCCTGTTTGTTCACCAAACCGTCGAAGCTTGAAGAATCAAATTTCAAAGTGATTTTTCCTTTCTGTCCAGGTAAAATCGGTTCTTTTGTATAATCGGGCACAGTACAGCCGCATGCAGGTTTTACCTGAGAAATGATAAGCGGGTTTTCGCCGGTATTGGTCACTTCATATACGTGCTCTTTCTGATCACCTTTTTTAATTTTACCAAAATCAAACTGCGATTCAGACAGCGCGATATTTGTTAAAGGTTGCGCTGGAGCCGTTTCAGACGTTACTGTTTGTGCATCTACAACCGGTGCTTCCATAGTTGCAGCATCCTGATCGATGACGAGTTGATCAGCTTTTTGATCTTTTGTGCAGCTGCTAAGGGTTAAAACCAAGGCAACAGGCAATACTTTTAAAAAATTTTTCATTTTATTTTCTGTTAGTTTCTATTGATATCTTTGGTGTATTTGTCTAAAATACCATTGATGAAAATATTGGAACGGTCGGTAGAAAACACTTTGGAAATCTCAATATATTCATTGATGATCACGCGTGCAGGCGTGAGCGGGAAATAATCAATCTCCGACATTGCGGTGATCAGGATTATTTTATCCAATAATGAAATTCTTTCCAAATCCCAGTTTTCAAGCTTTGTTTCGAGCTTTTTTTCGGTTTCTTCCCAATGATTCAAAGTTTCTTTCAAAAGTCTTCGGGCAAAATTGCGGTCCTCTTCATCTTTAATCATTTTAATTAAAGTGTGGCTCGGCTCATTTTCCTTGAAAAAACCAATGGTTTTCTGAATCATGGAATTGGAAATGTGGAAATCATCAGCCCAACTCATTTCTTTTTCTTCCAAATGTTCGTGGAAATCCTCATTTTCCGCGATATAGCGCAAAAACAGTTTCCCGATGAACTTTTGGTCTTCTTCGAACGACGAAGATTCTTCTTTCATAAAATCCTGATAACGTTTTCCGGCGGTCATTCGCTGAAAGGTTTTTACGAGCAATTCATCATAAATATCCCATTTCAGATCCTGGTGCTTCGAGGTGAAAGACAGACGTTCGTCATTTTCTTCCAGCTTCAGGAGAACTTTATTGGTAATGAATTTCTGATTCGGATTGGTATCGTTTTCGGATTTAATGTATTTCTTTTTCCCGATTTCAATTTGTCTTTCCGCTAAATCTTTCAGTGCAACTAAAAAATTAAGCTGATAAATATACAAATGGTAGATTTTGTCGATTTCCGAGAACATATTTTTCTCCAGAACATCGAATTTTATGGGATTTTGGTGGTAAGAATACAACGATTCTATAACTTTTTCACGAATTTGTCTTCTTCCTAACATTTCAAAGAGCTTTTATGCGTGCAAAGATAATAAATTATAGGAACTTCGCGTCGCAAGTTTTGCTTACGAGGACAAACTTTGAGACATTTTGGAAATATGCCAAATTTCATTTTCTTATTTTTGCAAAGGTTCTTGAAAGTAGAAAATTGCTGAAAACCGCCGTGAATTTATGAACGCACTAAAAACCCTTAACGTTTATTTCTGGAAACACAGAGTCCTTTTATTTTGGGGATTTTTGTTCATTATAGCAAGTAATTTCTTCAATATTTACAAGGTGCAGTTTGTGGGAAAATCTGTGGACGAAATTTCCAATACCACCAACCTTGGTTTTAACCGTCAGGTTTTAATTTATGTCGGCATCATTGTCGGCTCCTCGCTTCTCACGGGATTTTTCACTTTTATGATGCGCCAAACCATCATTGTCGCCTCGCGCCGGATTGAATATGAACTGAAAAATAAAATTTACCGTCATTACCAAGAACTCTCCTTAACCGATTTCAAAAAAACAACTATAGGTGATTTGATGAATCGTTTGAGTGAAGACGTCGTCGCGGTTCGGATGTATCTTGGTCCCGGCGTGATGTATGTTGCAAACCTGCTGATTTTGCTGATCATCACGGCGATTTATATGCTGAATACGAATGTTCAAATGACGCTGTGGTCGCTTTTACCGCTACCGATTTTATCGTTTGTAATTTATAAAGTAAGCTCGATTATCAACCAGAAATCGAAAATTATGCAGAAAAGCCAGTCTGCAATTTCTACGTTTGTACAGGACAGTTTTTCCGGGATCCGCGTGGTGAAATTTTTTGCGAAAGAAAGCTACATCGAAAAAAATTACGGCACCAAAGTAAAAGATTATCAGGATAAATCGCTGGATCTTGCCAAAACCGAAGCCTATTTTTTCACCATAATTTTGCTTGTCGTCGGTTTGCTGAACGTCATTATTCTCTGGATTGGCGGTGAAAAATATATGAACAACGAATTATCTGTGGGTAAAATCGCTGATTTTTTCCTTTACATCAATATCCTGATTTTTCCGTTCTCAATGGTGGGCTGGGTTACTTCGGTGAATCAAAGAGCTGCAGCTTCTATGGCCAGAATTAATGAATTTCTGGATATGAAAACTGATATTATCAGCACAACTTCGGACAAAATTGCACTTAACGGCGATATTGAATTCCGAAACGTGTCTTACGTTTATCCAAATACCGGAATTAAAGCTTTGGATAAATTAAGTTTTAAAGTAAAAGCCGGAAAATCCCTCGCAATTATGGGCAAAACCGGCAGCGGAAAATCTACGATTGCTTTACTACTTTGCCGGCTTATCGATCCTACAGAAGGTGAAATTTTGGTTGACGGAAAAAATTTGAAAGACATTAACCTGAAAAATTACCGCGAACATGTCGGTTTTATTCCGCAGGAAAGTTTTCTTTTTTCAGACACCATTGAAAATAATATTGGTTTTTCCATCGATAATCCGTCACATGAAAAAGTGGTGGAATATGCTAAAAAAGCAGATGTCCATAAAAATATCATCGGTTTTAAAGAGCAGTACAAAACCATGGTTGGTGAACGTGGCGTAATGCTTTCGGGCGGGCAGAAACAGCGCATCTGTATCGCCAGAGCTTTAATTAAAGAACCAAAGATTCTTATTTTTGATGACTCACTTTCCGCTTTGGACACGGAAACTGAAGAGAATATTCTTCAAAACATTGAAAATGAGATTCAGAGCTGTACTTCAATCATCATTACACATCGCGAAAGCAGCGCAAAACGTGCGGACCAGATTTTAAATCTCACACCGCTCGATAACGTTTCTTTGAACTAAAATACAATTTCGTTAACGATAATGCATTATTTGCTAAATAATTAAAAATATATTTTGCAATCAAAAGAAATCTTTTATATTTGTTTTAATAAGATATGCAAAAACATCTACAAATGAATGATTACAAGGAAAGGCACGAGAACGAAATCTTTACCAAGGTTCTAAAGGCGGGACGGAGAACTTATTTCTTCGATGTGCGTGAGACAAAAGCGGGCGATTATTACCTGACCATTACCGAAAGTAAAAAGAACTTCAGCGAAAATGGTGAAGCGAGCTTCGAAAAACATAAAATTTATCTCTACAAAGAAGATTTTAAAAGTTTCGAAGAAATGTTTAAAGATTCTACAGATTTCATCATCAGCAATAAAGGTGAAGACGTAATTTCGGAAAGACACGATAAAGATTTTAAAACCCGTACCTACACGATTGAATCTGAAGAAGAGATTTAAAAAAATAAGCATTCGGACTGAATGCTTATTTTTTTGTTTAAATTTTGAAAAAAGAAAAAACGCATTGAAAATCAATGCGTTTAATTTGGGTGGATGATGGGTCTCGAACCCACGACCTTCGGTACCACAAACCGACGTTCTAACCAACTGAACTACAACCACCGTTTGAGAGTGCAAATATAAGATTTTTCGATATACTACAAAATAATTCCATCGAAATTTTTGAAGGCCAGAAGCTTTTCTGTCGTAAAGCCTTCCGCGAAGTCTACGCCGGACAATCTTCCCAAATCCTGCGCGCGGTACGTAAGACTTTCCAGGAAATCTTTTGTGGCAATGGGCGTTACAGGTTCGGTAGATTTTGGGTCGTAAAATTGGGTTTTATAGGCCAGACAAGCCTCGATTTTTTTCTCCATATAAGCTGAAATATCCACGACAAAATCCGGCTCTATATTTTTCCACTGAATGTAATGGAAAACATGTTTTGGCCGCCACTGAGTCTGCTTTTCACCTCCAGATTCTGTTTCTATTTTTACCAAACCAGCTAAAAAACACGCGTCGGAAACCAGTTTCGCAGCTTTTGCGTGATCGGGATGACGGTCTTCTATTGCGTTGGCGAAAACAATTTCTGGCTGGTGTTTGCGTATTTTTTTCACAATTTCCAGTTGATATTCCTGCGTGTTCAAAATAAAGCCGTCCGGAAATTTTAAATTTTCCCGCGTCGAAAGGCCTAAAATTTTGCTCGCTTCCGCTGCTTCTGCAGCACGTGTAATATTGGTGCCCCTTGTGCCGAGTTCGCCCTGCGTAAGATCTACCACGGCGACCGTTTTACCTTCTGCAATTAATTTTGCTAAAGTTCCGCCGCAACCCAATTCAACATCGTCCGGATGCGCGCCAATGGCTAAAATATCTACTTTCATCTTAAATTTTATTTCTGAAAAAACTGGTAAATAGTGGTTAAAAATTGTGCGTACGATTTTTCGAGCTTCATAATGTCGCCGGATTTAAAGTTAATTCCAGCGCCTTGATTTGCATTCACCGAAAATCCGGAAAACTGAAAATATTGCACCGGCTGATCGTCCTGGGCTGATAATTTAATGCTGGAACCTAATAATTTTCGGGTGGAAACGGTATAAATTTCACCCGGAATTAATTGAAGCGTTGTATAAGTGCGCGGTTCAAAAACCACGTCTTTGTTATTAAAAGCGATGGTTTGCTTTTTATACGGCGAAGCGATGAAATAAACCAGGTTTTTTTCCTCCGGAAAATCTTTCGGTTCCACGTAATAGAGTTCGATTTTATAATGCGTAGGATCAAATTTAGAAACCGTTTCATCGATTTGAACTAAAGGTTTCCAGGCAAAAGCATTGGCCCCGATTTCTTTCGCTTTTTTATAAATCTGACCGAAAACTTTCGCATCATCATCAGAAAATCCCTGAACTTCAACTTCACCCAAATAAATTTTGGCGGTTGAATCGGCATTTATTTTATAAAAAACTTTGTCGGTGTTTTTATGGGTTTGCGCGACTTTGCTTAAAGTTACCTTTTGAGCAAAAGTGAAAACTGAAAAGCAAAAGCTTAGAAAGAAAAAGAACTTTTTCATTCCGCCGGTATTTTTAAAATATTGATGCATTCCTCCAAAGAATTTTCCCAATGTTCTAGTTCTACGCCGTAAAATTTTTCAATTTTATCCAAAGCCATCGTGCTCCGGTGCGGACGTTTTGCTAAAGTGGGAAAATCTGCCGTTGTAATGGCATTTAATTTAATTTTAGATTCAGAAAATTCGGCGATTTTACGGGCAAAATCGTACCAGGAAGTTTCAGGGTAATTTGAGAAATGGAAAATTCCAAAAATTTGCCTGTTTGACCCGATAATTTTCATTACCGCCTGTGCGAGATCATTTGCATTAGTCGGCTGACCGAACTGATCAGCAACAATTCCCAACTCTTCTTTTTGGCTGAAAAGCTGCAACATTGTTTTCAAAAAATTTTTGTTGAATTCTGAATACAACCACGAAGTTCGGATGACGATGGTTTTCGGATTATTTTCGAGCGCAAGCTCTTCCCCGGCACGCTTCGATTCCCCGTAAACACCTTGAGGATTGGTGAAATTATCTTCGGAATAGGAAATATTCGTCTCACCATCGAAAACGTAGTCCGTAGAAATATGAATTAAAACGGTGTTTGATTTTTTACATGCTTCCGCGATATAACCCACGGCATCTGCGTTTACAGCAAAAGCTTTTTCCCGCTGGTTTTCCGCTAAATCTACCGCGGTATACGCTGCAGCATTTACGCAAAAATCCGGCTTTAAATCATCAAAAAAATCCGAAACGGCAGACTGGTTTGTAATGTCTAATTCATCGGAACCTACGAAATGGAAATCGTACTGGCTGCTGTAATCAAAAGCAAGTTTTCGAAAGCAGTTGCCGAGTTGGCCATTTCCGCCTAAAATGAGTATTTTTTTCATGCTCTTAAAGCAATTTTATTTTGTTTTCTAAAGTATGCTACGCGGCTTTTAAAATCGGGTTCTTCCAAATTTACCAAAAACTTCATAAAAAGATTTTTGGTGTCGTCGGGATGAACGTCAGATTTGCGAGTTTTCATGTTGAAATAAATGACTGAAAGCCACAAAACGCTGTGAATTGTTTTGCCGTCTTCACTTTTCATAAGAATTTCAACCTTTGAAAGGCGATCACCAACTTCAATGGTTTTGCTGGAAATCTGGACTCTTGCATTGTAGCGAACTTCTTTTAAGTAGGCAATTTCATTTTGAATGGTAATCCAGGTACAGCCGGTTTTGCGCGTATATTCTTCGTAAGTAAAGCCGTAACCCGCTTCCACGTGGTCTTCACGCGCATTGAGCATGTATTCCAGATATTTCACATTGTTCAGGTGACCGATGGGGTCGCAATCGCTGAAGCGGATTCGCACAAGACTGGAGATTTCTTTTTGCATGGTACAAAATTAAAAAAACCATCCCGGATAATCGGGATGGTTAGATTGATCAAGGTGATTAATTAAAGTCCGAGTTCTTTTTTCACTGCTGGTGTAGCATCTGGTCCACCTTTGTAGATTAATGCGCTACCGTCAATAATAAAATCGTAACCGTTGGCTTTTGCCACTTTTTCTACGGCTTTGTTTAATTTGTCGATGATTGGTTTTACAGCGGCATCTCTTCTTTGAGCTAAATCATTCTGAGCAGTTTGCTGAATTTGTTGCAGGTTTTGTTGTTTTTTCTGAAGATCAGTTTCTTTTGCTGTTCTTTGAGCTTCAGTTAATTTCGCACCTTCTGCCTGATATTGCTGAACTTCTTTTTGAAAAGCTTCAGCTTGTTTTTGTAATTCGTCACCTTTAGTTTTGCTGAAAACATCCAAATCGTTGGTCATTTTTTTAGTTTCCGGCATTGCAGCTAATACAGATTCGTAGTCCATCATCGCCATTTTTTGGGCTTTTGCAACTCCTACAGTTAGAAACATCATTACTGCTGCAAATAATACACTTAATTTTTTCATAATTGGGGTTAAATTTATCGTTCGTTTTTGTTGTTTAAAAATTATTTTATTTCTTCTTTTTTTCTGCCGCTTTTTCGGGGGAATTTTTCAGCAGCAAATCTAAGACTTTATCGGTATAATCGTACTTTTTATCGAGAAAAATCACACTGATGTTGTTGCTTTTATCAAGAACTATGCCCAAGGTGTTTTTCTCTGATACTGTGCGTATTGCATTCCAGATTTGGTCCTGAAAAGGTTTGGTTAGATTGGACCTCACATTGTTGATTTCACCCATGGCACCGAAACGGTTATTAATCATGGTTTTAATCTTTTTATCCAGATCATCCACTTCTTTCTGACGAAGTTTCAGTTGGTCACCAACGAGTAGAACTCTTTCGTTTTCCAGGGCTTCTTTTTTCTTGTCAAATTCTGTCTGAAGCGTTTGAATTTCATTTTGCCAGTTCGTGATCTGCTCGGTGAGCCGTGCTTCAGCATCTTTGTACTGAGGCAGTTTGTTCAGGATATAATTGGTATCTACGACACCTATTTTCTGTGCGCTTACCGTAAGTGTAAAGGCAAAGAGAAAAATTAACAGCTTAAACTTTTTCATCACTAAAATGATTTAGAGCGATTGATTCATCAGGAAGTGAGTTTTCCAGCCGGAAGGTTCAGAACCTGAAAGTGTTTTATCAAAACCGTAGGCAAAATCAAATCCAATCAATCCAAAAGCGCCCATATACACGCGGATACCAAGTCCGGCAGAGCGTTTTAGCTGGAACGGATTATAGCTTCCGAAGGAATTATAAGCGTTTCCACCTTCAAGGAAAGATAAAGCGTAGATTTTCGCGGTTTGGTTCATTGAGATTGGATATCTTAACTCTAACGCGAATCTGTTATAAATTGTTGCACCACCATATGGCGTTACATCATCTACTGATCCACCGGAAGAGGAAGCGTTTTCATATCCACGAAGGGGAACGAGCTCGCGACCGTCATATCTGCCACCCATAAGTCCTGTACCACCAACATAAAATCTTTCAAAAGGCGGTGCTCCCAACTCTTTGTTATAACCGTTCAGGAAGCCCATTTCTGCAGTACTTCTTAATACCAGTTTACCTGCAACCGTGTTGTAAGCATCAGCTTTAAATTTTACTTTATAAAACTCCAGCCATTTGTATTTTTCAATCGGCTCCATGGTAGAATAATCTTTATCGCTGAAAAGACTGTATGGCGGCGTGAATTTCACCGAAGCTTCGATGTTGGAACCCATGGTCGGGAAAATCGGGTCTAAACCAGCAGAATTTCTGCTTAAACCAATATTAAAACTGAAGTTTTTCGCTGATCCATAATATTCCGTGGTGTTCCCAAACTGGAACGGATAATTTTGGAAATCGTAGCTCTGGTACTGGATTCCGGTATATAAAGAGAAATAATCATCCGGCCATCTTAAAAGTCTGTTCAGACCTGCGCTGGCGGAGAAGATATTTAGTTTTTGGGTCAAGCCAAACTGGTCGCTATATCTTACCAAAGACTGGTTAACACCAATTGAAAGCGCTGTTGGACGTGTTCCGAATAACCATGGTTCTGTAAACGAAATACCATAGTTCTGGAAATATTGTCCCGCCTGCGCCTGAATTGAAAGCGTTTGCCCGTCTCCTTGCGGAACAGGTTTGAAATCCTTTAATTTCAAGAAATTTCTCAAAGAGAAGTTGTTAAATGTAAGTCCCAGCGTACCGATAAATGAGCCGCCACCGTAACCAGCCTGAAGCTGCACTTGTGAGGAACCTTTTTCAACCAATGTCCAGTGAACATCAACAGTATTGTCCTGCGGATTTGGGTTAATCTGTTGCCCAACTTGCTGCGGATCAAAAAACTGCATTCCGGCTAAATCGAAGTACGTTCTTTTGATATCGCTTTTTGAGAATAAACTTCCCGGTTTTGTACGTAAGGAACGCAGGATTACGTGGTCATGCGTTGTAGTGTTTCCACTCCAGGTTACACGGTTCCAGGTCGCTTTTTCACCTTCATTAATACGGATTTCCAGATTGATTGAATCTCCTACCACCGATTTTTCAATTGGCGTTACGTTGGAGAAAAGATAACCGTTGTTCATGTACAGCGACTTGATGTCTGAATCGTCTTCTTTACCGCCGTCTTCACCAACTTTTTTATTAAATCCTACAGCATCATAAATATCACCGGATTTATAGCCTAAAACTTTCTGCAGATAATCTGTGGAATAAGCCGTATTTCCAAGAAAATTTATATCTCCGATATAATATTTTTTACCTTCGTTTAATTTGACATTAATTTCAAATTGGTTTTGCTGGTTGCGCCACACCGAATCGGAAACGATTTTAGCATCGCGGAAACCTAAGGAACGGTAATAGTTGATCAAGTTATCTTTATCAGCTTCATACTTTTCCTCGATGAATCTGGAAGGTTTTAAAATACCTTTTATGCTGAAACTTTTCTGCTTTGTATCTTTAAAGGCTTTATTACGCAGTTTTCGGTCGGAAACGCTTTCGTTTCCTTCAAACTCAATATGGCTGATTTTGATTTTTTTACCTTTATCAACCTCAATGGTCCAGTCTACCAAATCAGGATCACCCGCGTTTACTTTATCCTGAATGGAAATTTTCGCGTCAGCATAGCCTTTTTTAATATATTCCTGCGGAATATTGGTTTTTAGGGTCGAAATTAAATTCTGTGTGATTTTTGTACCCGGTTTTAGATTGTTGTCTTTCGCCAGTTTCTCACTTTTTGATTTTCCAATGCCTTTTCCGGTGAATTTTACTTCACCTAATTCTTTAAGATCCTGAAGGTTAAAACGCAGAACTACCTGATCGCCTTCAATGCTTTGAACATAAACTTCAACTACGGAAAAAGATTGTTGATCCCAAAGCTTTTTAATCGCATTACTGATCTTTTGTCCCGGGATTTCCACGCTCTCATTTTTATTAAGACCCGTAAATCTTAAAATCTGAGCAGCGCTGTATTTTTTTACGCCATCTACGACAATGTCTTTCAGGATATAGGTGCCAGCTTCGTTTTGAGCGTAGACAGGATTGTTTTCCTGAGGCTGTTCGGGGGTAACCTGACCATAGAAATGTGCCGATGCCACAAACATGATGATGGGTAGGAATTTAAACTTCATTTTTATCTTGCTATCTTTCTTTATAATTATATTTCGTCCAGCTGCTCGCTGATTTTGCCGAATCTTCGCTCTTTACACTGATAATTGTAAACGCAGCGGTAAAAATCTTCCGCAGTAAAATCTGGCCATAAAATGTCTAAAAACTGCAATTCTGCATAAGCGATTTGCCAAAGCAGGAAATTGCTGATTCTAACTTCACCACTGGTTCTGATAAGAAGATCCACCGGTGGAAGGTCCTTGGTGTAAAGATGGTTTTCGAACAGTTCTTCATTGATGTCCTCTTCAGAAATTTCCCCTTCTTTTAGCTTTTTTCCTATTTTTTTTACCGCGTCCAAAATCTCCTTCTGCGAACCGTAGCTCAATGCCAAAACAAGGTTTCCCTTGTCGTTATTTTTGGTCATATCTACCAGCTGCATCATCTGTTCTTGAACGAGTGGCGGTAACTTTTTAATATCACCAATCACATGCATGCGCAAACCTTTGCTGAAAATTTCTTCACCTTCCAGCAGAAGCGTTTCGGAGATTAAACTCATCAGCGTGTTTACCTCATCATCCGGTCTCTTCCAGTTTTCAGATGAAAAAGTGTAAAGGGTAAGATATGGAATGTGGAGTTCGTTACAGGCACTTACGGCATTCCGCACTGCCTGGATTGCGTGTTTATGCCCAAAAGTGCGTTCTTTACCTCGGGATTTTGCCCAACGCCCATTACCATCCATAATAATGGCGACATGTTTCGGTAAGTGGTCAGGATTTATTTTTTCTTTGATGGATTCCATTATTTAATCGCAAAAACAAGGTGGTCTGCCGAATGAATAACTAAGGCCTAAAGTAATAGAATTCACCCAATCTTTCGAATTCGGATTTCCAATTTGTCGGTCTCTTTTAATTTCAGCTACCTGCTGATCAGTAAGTGTACTTTTGGTTATACTTATATTTTTATCCTCTACAGTGCTGTAATCAACAGAGTCGGAAAAAGTGGGACGGAACATTAATTCTCCAAAAAGTGCCCAGTTATAGTTAAATTTATATTTCAGCCCAGCACCGAAGGGAACTGCTAAAGTAACGTCGGTAACATATTCCGCGGCGTTTACTATATTGTCTTTTATAACTAATTGCGGCGTCTTATAAAGCATTCCTCCAACACCACCGAATATATAAGGACTCAGCAAACTCTCCTGCTCCTCGTTCACCTGAAAGAAATTGTATTCAAACAAAACATCAGCTTCGTAAATAGAGTTGCTGCCTTCAAGATATCTGTTGCGGCGGTAAAATTCTTTCGCGTGCGCATCTGAAAACTGAATGTGGCTGTAGCCAAGATTTACACGTATTGATTGATAAGGACTGATGTTCCGGCGGTACAGGATGCCACCGTAAAACGGAATACCAAGTTCGCGGTAATTGCCAAGTGGTTTCTGTAAAATATAGTTGGTTCTGCCAATGTCACCCACCAAATTGCTCATTCCCAATTGGACACCGATTTCATGCCGCTGCCCTTTTACGGAAAACGAAATGAAAAAGAGCACAATAAAAAAGTATATAATTTTCTTTTGCATGAAAATTGGGAATCAAAATTTATAAATTGCTGCAAATATAAAACAATTTTACCTGAATGAAATTCTTAATATTTAGTTAAATAACCTCAAAAAAGCATAATTTTTAACGGCTATTTAAGGCAATTTTTTCGTTTTTTAATATTTAGTTTTAAATTCTGTAATCTCGGTAAAACGCTAATTTCTGCCAAAAATACTCCGAATTTTATTTCGGATTTTAATAATAGTAGGTTCTTCATACGTTGCATCTTCTTCAAAATAGCCGTAACCGTACCCGTAACCGTAGCCGTAGCCATAACCCTGCTTGCCGCCCTGGTAATCGTTATACACCAAACCAAGATTCTGCACCTCATTATTATGATACTTTTCGGTGATCATTTTCAGCATGTGCTTTTCAGTATATTCATGGCGAACCACGTAAATACTCGCGTCTGCGTATTTCATCAGTTCGTAGGCATCGGCAACCAAACCAACAGGCGGCGAATCAATGATGACAAAATCATAATGATTGCGCAATTCCTTGATAAAATTAATGCTTTTTTCACTCATCAGCAATTCCGAAGGATTCGGCGGTATTGGGCCCGAAGTCGCAACATGCAGATTTGGTATAGATGTTTGATTGATGATCTGGTCCATTTCCACTTCACCGGTCAGGTAATTGGAAATCCCGAATTTATTATTGATTTTAAAATCACCAAAAATTTTCGGTTTGCGCAAATCCATTCCAAGAAGAATGGTCTTTTTTCCACTAAGACCTAATACCGAAGCGATATTGATGGAAACATAAGTTTTTCCTTCCCCACCAATTGATGAGGTAAGCAGGATAACTTTTGAGGTATCATCTTCTTTGTGCAAAAAGCGCAGATTTGCACGAATTCCGCGGAAGGCTTCAGAAATTGAAGAGCGCGGCTGTTCCAGAACCGTAAGATTATTGTCGTGCGAATTTCTGCCGATAACACCCAAAAGTGGAATTTTTGTTACCTGCAAGAGTTCTTTGATGTTTCGGATACGGCTGTCGAGAAGTTGGCCAATCGCCAAAAGCAGTAACGGCAAAAGCACAAGCCCACCGATGATGATGTATTTTGCCTTTGCAATATTCGGTGCGATTGGTTCCTGACCTAAGTTTTTAGCAGGATCGATCACCGTGATGTCCGATTTATTGGTCGCTACGCGAATTTGTGTTTCGTTCTGTTTGGTTAAAAGCGTGTTATACGTCGCTTCAATCATATTATAGCCGCGTTCCGCATCCAGATATTTTCGCTCTTTCGCCGGATAAGACACCAATCCTGAAGTCACCCGTGCAAGCTGGCGATCGATTTTTGCCAGTTCTCCGAGGTAAGTATTGTAATACGTGCGTAAGGAGCCGTTCGAGTTTGTGCGTGCTTCATTAATTAAACGATTAATTTCGCGCATCGGTTCGGAATTCGGTGTATAAATCAGCGCAAGTTCGCGGCGTTTTGCATAGAGGTTTTTCAGTTCCGCAACGGTTGCATCGAAAATACCATCCTGTATTCCGGCCGCGTTCATATTGATTAAACGGTCCAGATTCTGCGAAGCGAGGGAATTTTTGATGCTGTTCAGGGAATTGATTCTGGTAATTAATTCGGCTTTTTTTGTGTCCAGCGCTTTAATTTCATCCAAAGATTTTTCATCACGCTTTTCTACATCATATAAACCCTCGGACACTTTCATATGATTGAGCACCGTCGCGCTGGAATCTAATTTTTTCCGGATATTATTGAGGTTTTCTACCAAATATTTTTCGGTGTTTTTATCAACGGTATTCCGGTCTATTAAGCGCTTTTTTTGCAATTCATCTACCGAGGTATTCAGGAAATTTACCGTTCCGTTCAAGTTATAACCTTTTTTGGTAATGATCATGATGGAATTGATTTCCTTATCAAAATCAACCGTAATCGTGTTGAATAAATTATTAACGGTAGAATTTACCGTCGATAAGTTGACAATAATATTCTCAAACTGAATTGGGCTTGGCTGCTCATTTTTTACCAAACGGAAGCGGAGATTCGGTGCCACATACCATTCATTCAGACCAATGACTTTATTTTCAGGTCTCTTAAAAGGAGAAATAGTGCGGAAACTTTCGGTTTCGTAGGAATAAAGGTTCGTAGATTCACCTTCCGAAGGTAAAACCACTTCATAGCGGTTGCCGCCTTTGGGAATCAGGGTAATCGGATAATCAACCTGCTGCGGATAAGATTTATCGATTTCGAAAAAAACTGGTGAATCGTATTTGTCCAGATACGTTTGTTTAATAAGACCTTTTGTAGAATAATTGATGTAAAGATCAAGCTGCTGAACCAAATATTCGTTGTGCGAACGTGAAAGCAGCATTTTCTTTAAATAAATTCCGTCCTGATTGCCGTTTTGCCCCCAAATAAAGTTGATGGACTGGTTCGGCGTAAAATAACTCGCGGTATTGTTTGATACGCTTAGAGAAAGATTAGATGCGTAAACACGCTGCGCGTAATATTTGCTGTATACCCAGGAAATCCCCAGACCAAGAGCGATCATCAGCACGAACCAATACCAGTTGCGCACAACCCGGCGGATGTAATGTTCTACATCGAAAATTGCGAAAGAGCCAATTTTGCTTGCGGACTGTGCAGTTTCTTTTTCCGGAATCATCTTACAGTCTGGTTAAAATTAGGTAAATAGACATTGCCGTGGTAATTACAGATACACCTGTGGTAAGCGTCTGAATTGGATCTTTACCAAAACCATTCAGGTTTTTCGAGCGTGTGTTCAGAAATATTTCATCACCATTTTGCACCCAATAATACGGTGAATTCATGACGTCTTCGCGTGTGAGGTCAACTCTCGCGATTTTTATACCTTCCGGAAGTTTGCGGTGAATAACAATATTAGTACGATCCACGGTTCGGTTTAAACCTCCGTTTATAGCAAGTGCTTCGGTTAAAGTCAAGGTATTTTTATGCGCTTTTTTCTCGCCACTGACCTCAATAGTTTCCACATCACCGAGAATATAATACGTAATTCCGTCGGTATTCAGCCGGACTTCAGATTTTCCCTGCACGAAATTTTCGTCCACGCGGTTCTGAATTTCCTGCGAAATCTCTTCTAAAGTTCTGCCTTCAGCTTTAATGTATCCGATTCCGAAAACATTAATATCACCTTTGGAATCTACCTTTAAACCATTAAAATAGAAATTGATATTTCCGCCGTTGTCTTTTGATTGCTGGTTGGAAACCGACATATTTGTCGGCGATTGCGCATTGGTCCTTCCTGTTCCGTCGCTAACCGTGGCGTTCAAGCTGGAATAAAACTGCGCGGCATCACCTTTTGGTGTGGTAACAATGTTCAGGTTCAGCATATCATTTTTGGTGATACGGTAAACCGGAATATTATACGGCACCAAACCTTCTTCGTTGATTACCAAACTCTCGTTTGGCTGCATATACCGTACATCTTTGGAAGAAATGCAGGATTGTAAAAAAAGGGCGAAAAAGAGGATAAAAAACAGTTTAAATATTTTCATCAGCGTAAAAAGTGTTTGCAAAAATAACAAATTAATTAGTTTTCTGTCTGCTTATTAATATTATACGGGGAATACATGCTCCAATGAAACCTAAAGTTACCACAATCAACATTAAAATATTAACATTGATGTGGCGGAAATAATAAGCAATTCCCACTATGAATAAATAATAAAGCAAAATATAAAAGCAGGATCTGCGGTGTGTAAGTCCCAGTTCCACCATTTTGTGGTGAATATGGTTTTTATCAGCCACAAAAATCGATTGTTTGTTCCTAATCCGGATAACGATTACGTGAAGTGTATCGACGATTGGTAAAATTAAAATTGCAACAGCAATCGCGGGCGCCGTCTGCAAATAATATCGCGGAACGTCGGGAAGTTCTTTATCAATGAAAATATCCAGGAAGCAAATAGCGGTAAATGCCAGGAGAAATCCCATAATCATTGAGCCCGTGTCGCCCATGAAGACTTTGTTGTTCCGGTAATTTGACAAATTATAATAAAGAAATCCAATGACCGAGCCGATAATTACTCCGGACAAAACCACCAGCGGATAATTAAATTCGCCCAAACGGAAATAGCTTATACCGAATAAGGCGCTGCAAATCACCGAATAACCTCCGGAAAGCCCGTCGATTCCGTCAATTAAATTAAAAGCATTGATAAGCAGAATAAAGGTCAGCATGCTGAAAATCACGCTTACCGTATAACTCAGTTCATAGATCGCAAAAACACCGAAAAAGCTTCGGATTCTAACATCAGAGCCTAAAACCATTAACCCTGTGACTATTACCTGTGCCAAAAGTTTTTTATAGGCACGCATCACCACAATATCATCCATCACACCGATGTAAAGCAAAATAACAAGCGAAGCAAACAGAAATTTATACAGTTCGAAAAGTTCAAACGCAAAAATAGACGCGCAAACGGCAAGAGAATAAAAAATAGCAATTCCGCCTAGGTTCGGGATTTTCCGCAAATGCGAACTTCGGGTTCCAGGTTCATCCATCAGATTTTTCCGGCGTGAAATCTTCACGATGGTCGGTATGCTGAAAAACGTCAGCAAAAATGAAAGAACCGACCCCAGCACGAGCTTTGCCGCGAAGAGAGAAACACCCATCGATGCCAGAAGATCTTTTATCAGTTCATTCATCCTACCAGAGTACGTTTGTATATTTATCTAATGTAAAAGAACCTTTGTCGCCGTTTCCTTTACCAAAGTAAAAAAACATTGCGATAAGGTAGGTCATAAATCCAAGATACAGAATTTGCCGGGTTCTGCCGCGCACCGCGTATACAATGCTCGTCATGCAGAACATCGTTACAAAAAACATATACGCACCCGGAAGTCTTACCGCAAAAATCTCATTGGACCGGAAAAAATAAAACAGAACCAAGCCAAAAACCGCGAGATTCCGCATATATTCATACCACAAAACCTCATCGCAGGCACGTTTATCAAATCTAATTAAAATCGCGATAAAAATAAGTTTTACAATATCATTTAAGCCGGTTTCTACTTCTGTGCCGTAATATCGGTCGTCGAGATAACCCGTATAAGCGCCGGAAAGATCGTCCGGAGCGATGGAGCTGAATAATCCGCCACCCAAACGGTACAATTCCAGTGGTGAAACCAAAAGCGCAATAATCAAAACCCAAAAAATTCGTTTGCTGTTCATCGGGATTTTTACAATCCAGTAAGCAGGAATAAACACCACCGAAGTTTTGTGAAAACCCAAAGCAATATACATGCAGACCAGAAACATCAACAAATTTCGGTCTTTAATAAATTTAAATGAAGCAATACACACCGCGATGCCAAGTCCCTGGCGCATTTGCCCGGAATCTTCGAAAAACATAATGGGCATAAAATAGAAAAGCAGCGCCAGAGCCGGAAACGCTACATTTTTGTAAATGGCGGTAAACTTCAGCGTTACCGCAATTAAGGCACAAATAAAAGTGACCACGAAAAACGGCAAACCAAAATCAAAAACAAGTTTATTGATCAGTACGTAAATCCATTCAATTTCTTCAGCGTTTGGGCGGAAAAGTGCTTTGTCAAAAACGTCGTTATACGATGTGTAGAGGGAAAAACCCGCGAAAAGCGTGCGGTAAACCGGATAATCTGCGCCGGCATTCAAACGGAGACCTACAGCAACAATGATTAAAACACCCGCAATCCAGATAAAAACGCTTTGTTTTTTCTCCAGCCGGAAAATCTCCCAGTAACTCGCAAAGGCAAGAAAGGCAAAGATTATCGCAAAAATAGGGTGTAGAATTGGCATCAAATAAAACAGCGGTTTATTATATTATTTTTTTTATTATCAGATAAAAGCCGGTGAAACAAAGGAAATAGTAGATTTTTTTCTTCAGCGGTAAAGATAGCAGATAATTTCTTCCAAATCTTTTGTAGCGCAAAATTTCTAAAAGCGAAATTTCATGCTTTTTTCTGAAGTTTTTCAACTCAATTTCCAATTGCTTAAAAACCGCGGAATCCTTCACAAAAGCCGTGTACGCCAGGAAAGTATAAACACCTTCTAAAATCTGAAAATTTTTAAGTTCAGCTTTCTTCGAAGCATATTTTGAGGTTTTGAAATATTCCGAAACATCTTCTACCGCGCGTAAAATATCAATTCCGTTTGCTGAATGGCTTTTAGAAATCGATCCTTTGCGTTCTAAATATTGATAATGAAACTTCTGCGTTTGGGCAATCACCGAACATTCCAAAAGAAGCTGCGGAATGAGCTGAATATCTTCGAAATGAATTCCTTTTTTAAAGCGTTTTTCCGCAAAAAGTTCAAGCTTATAAATTTTATTACAGGCAAAATAAGACAAATCGGAAAACACAGAAAAATGCTGTTCTAGCTCGATATTTTCCGGCAGATGCGGAATCTGAATCAGATTTTGAAGAACTTTCCCGTTTTCATCGACTTTTTGCAAATTACAAATCACCATTTCGGCGACGTGCTTTTTTGCTAAACTGTACATTTCTTCAAACATCGTGGGCGAAACTTCATCATCGCTGTCCACAAAACCGATAAATTCTCCGGTCGCACGATCTAAACCAAAATTTCGCGCGTCGCTTAAACCGCCATTTTCTTTTTGAAAAGCTTTAATTAAAAGCGGGAATTTTTGCTCAAATTCCTCGATAATTTTTTGCGAACCATCGCTACTTCCATCATTAATAACCAAAATTTCGATGTTTTCTAAAGTTTGGTTGACCAAAGAATTCAGGCATTTGTGCAGATATTTTTCCACCTGATAAACCGGAACAATTATCGAAACAGCCGGCCTCATCATTGGTTTTGATTTTTTCGGTAGAGAAAATAATCCTTGCCAATCGGCCGGATTTTGTAAATCCATCTCAACATCGCCGGCGCTTCTTCATGAATTTTTTTAATCGGATAGATTTTTTCCAGATGATAATTCTGGTTGAAATTTGCGGAATCTTCCGGCTTTAAAGTATAAAAACGCGCCCCAACTTCCGGTTTTCCGGCGATTGTCAAAATATAATCGGGTTTAAAACGCTTCACCGAATTGATCCACCAAAATTTTTCATCTTTCAGCATTTCATCGTTAATTTTCGAATTCACCAAACCAACCTCATCGTACGTGTAAAGTCTGGTATAGAAAGGAATTATTCCCGCAGGTTCCAGAAAAATTGACTGCTCCGCGGCTGTTTTTTCCCGATTTATATCCGCTGCGATTTGCATTCTTTGGCGCTCTTCCATATATCCGATGGTGTACGACTGAATAAACTGGAAAAAATACAAACCGAAAAAAAATGCCGTTAAAAGGCCAAATTTTAGCGTTTTCCTTTTTGTTTCTAAATGCAGAAAAAAGTACAGAATAATGGCGAATAAAAAGACGCGCGGCAACCAGTAATACCAATCGAAATACGCTTTGAAACCTGAAAAAATCGTGATTTTAATTAAAGCAAAAGCAGTGATGAAAAACAATATAGCTTTAATTAAAGGAGATATTTTTTTGTCACGTTTAATTTTAAACAAAATAAACGCGAGAAAAACCAGAAAAGCGAGGAAAATTAAAAATGTTAGGTAGCTGTATTTTTTAATTAAACCGCCGTAATACGCCCACTGCAGCATCAAAAATTCAAAGCTGTTGTTTTGCAGCAGGTTTTTATAAGCGATTTTTTTCGCCGTAATGGTGTGGTTGACAATTTCGCCGAAATAAAAATAATTAAATCCAACCACGCTGAAAACGCCAAAAATTCCGCCTAAAAGCAGGTAAAAATTGAATTTTTTCTTTAAATAAATATCCGCCAAAAAGAAAAGCCCGAGGAAAATTACGGTGTCAATTCTCGTCCATAAAAGCAGAATTGGAAAAACGAAATACGCCCATTTTTTGCCCCGAAAAAGGCCAAAATAAATAAGTCCGTTGTACAGGAAAAACAAAATTCCATACTCCATTCCCAACAGCGACGCGGTGAGCGCGGGCGGCGTCATGTTAAGAAAAATCACAAACAACACACGAAAAATTGGCTGCTTACGGAACAAAATTTTTGAAAGCCACCAGGAACCGATTGCAAACAAAATACTGCTGAAAATCAGCAACGGATAAACAAAATTTTCACCAAAAATGATGTTGAAAAGCGCCGAGATAAAAACGTAAAAATGGGTCGTAGAGGCCGATATTTTTTCGTGCCCATTAAAGCCGATAACGCCGTAATTCACCAAATTTTTCGCGACGCGCCACGTGATAAAAGAATCTTCCTGAATATGGTTTGTAAAGAACATCGGCAGCTTTAAAATTACCGTAAGTAAAATCAGCCAAAAGGGATTTTCGGAAATTTTTGCTAAAATTCTTTTCATATTGGTGTGTTGCGGCAAAAGTAGGAATTTAAAATCATCAATTCTTTAAAGCGTTTTCGCTTATATTTTCAGCAATCTTGGATTAATGAAACCATTTTTCGCCATTTCGTAATCGGTTTGCGCGCACGGTTTTAAGTATCCGGCGTTTTCTTCAGTTCCGAAATACCACAGATCTGAAAAAGTTTCGCGCTGAAAAGCAAATTTTTCTTCGCCAATCATCACCCAAAAAGTTTCAAAAGCTTTTTCAGTCGGATGCGATTTTTGAATGTTAATTCCTTCGATCAAATGCCAGATCATCTGCGCCAAAAGCTGGTGATTCAGCTGGTTTCGCGAGCTGATATTGGCATTCAAAATACCGGCAGCTTTTAAATTCTGGCTCAGACCAATTTCTTTCATATAAGCACAAATTTCACGGCGGTTCAAGCCGTTCACCTGCGGATTCACCGAGAAACCATCGCCTATACTTTCTACGGCGTCGCAGTTTACGGTCACGAGATCAGCCTGGCGAAAAAACGGTTCGGTACGTTCACTGCTTCCCATCATTTCAGCAAGCCGAATGACATCAAAATCAACTTCGCGCATCAGTTTCACCGAATCGTTCGCATTCAAATGTTTTTGATAACCTAAATGGTGATAATTTTTCAGACTGAAATTTTTGGAACTTAAAATTCGGGACAGAAAGTTGGTTTCGGTTAAATTTTCACCGTCGTTATTTAGCGAAACTACATTTGAAATTTGCGTATAAGTAAGATGTTGCTGAAGTGAATTTAAAGTTGAAAAAAGCACGTAAGAAAGTTCGTTGCTGCCACCAACAACGACCGGAACTGCGTTTTTCTGCCGGCACATCGTGATAATTTCACCAAGTACGAAATGCGTGTCTTGCTGCGTGCGCCCGGAAACCAAATCGCCCAAATCACAAACCGGAAGTTCAAAATCTAGTTTTGAAAGCTTATACAATTCACTTCTGATATTCCTGAAGTCTGCCATTTCCGCCTCACCGTCGCTGATGCCGCGATAATCTGAGCAGAAAATCAGCACGATGCTGTTTTCTTTTATTTCAGACGAAATTATGCTGCCAAGTTGCCACGGTTCGGCACTGATTTTTTCGGCGGGAAGGAAAATATCTTCAAGATTCATAGAAGTTTTTTTGAATGAAAAACAAAAATATAAAAAAAGCACCACCAAAGGCGATGCTTTTCATTATAAAAAAATTTAACTAACGTTTGATGATCTTTTTGGTAATCACGGAATTGTCTTTCATAACGATTTTCACAATGTATAATCCCGGAAGCAAATTACTTGCATTAACTTTATTGTCTTGAACGGAATTTTTCAAAACCAGTTTTCCGGTCATATCGTAAATTTCTACCATTTGGCTGTCTTTATTTTTGATCGAAAATTCTGTGGTAAAAGGGTTTGGATAAATTTGAACATCCGTTGTGGTGATTGTTTGTGGCGGCGTTTCCACTTTCGGCACAGTTACTCGAATTACTTTTGGATCGCGCTTTGCGCCCAATAGACGCGTCACATCTTTCGCGCAGCGCACAGACATTGCTGCTTGCGGATAAACGCCGGTCGCAGTCTGCATTTTATCGTTCTGAAACTGCATCGCCAAAGCAAAACCGGAATTAAAATCCGCCATAGAAGCCGTCCAAACGCCGGAACGTTCAAAATTCAGCTGATTTTCACCAATTTCACCACGGATACCGTCCGCCGGGAAATCACCGATGTTAAATACTGAATTTGCAAATTTCCAACCTTTGGTACCGTCCACTTTTCCGGAATAATTTTTGGCAATATCCTGCCACTGATCCTGGATTACACCTGGTTTTCCGTAGGTGTCATTCTGATAACCGTTGTACCACGGCGAGTTTCCTTTGGAACCGGAGTACAGATTGGTAAAAGTTACATCCGGCACACGCCAGCCTTCCGGACACGGATCGAACGGTGATTTTACATCTGCGTGACCCCATCTTTCAGCAGCTTGCGCACGGCCATCAGCCACCCAGTCACGAACTTCATTTAGATCATTATCATAATGGTTTCCGCCGTTGTAGATTTTACCGGTATTTTTTTGAAACAGAAAAATCAGCGGGTTTTGCACCGAAAATTTTAAATTTTCACTTACCTTTTTATTTTGCACGGAATTTTTGGAACCGTAATCTTGATATGCACTTGAAAAACGGTTTGCATAATCTGCGCTGCTTACTTTAATAAAATTTGCCTCTTCAGCAGCATTTTTTTGCGACGCAACCAAAACCTGGCTTCCATTTGCGAAAGACGGAAGCGGATCTTTTCTTCCCCACTGGTAGTGCAGACCGTTGGCTTTTCCAGACGAGAGATCGCTGCTTAGCGCACCTAAATTCCGGTCCATAAATTCGGTCGTCATTGATGGCAATTTTGTTGTACCTGTATTTTGGATGTTAAATTTAGCTGGAATCTGACTTTCGGTCGTGTATTTCACTGTGTTTTCCGTCGGGTTGTCTTTTGTCACCCAAATATGCCAGCTCCAGTAAACCGGTCCATCTACATCTCCGTTGTGAAGTGAAACTACTGCGTTACCTTCGGTATTTGCATTTGTGGTAACTTCAATAACTGAATTTCGAGCATCTGCTGCGTCGGGACGGATATTTACTTTCGAGATCAGGTTTTCGTTTGTTGTCCAAAGAACTTTTGCAACCAATTTATCAGAAGGTAACATTTCGCGTTGCGTCAATAGCTGGTTATAAACGGAAAACGCTTTGTTTACGGGAATTTCCAGTTTTTGGTTTCCGGTAAGGATGTAGGAATTTGGATTATCTAAACCAACTCGGTAATTTTCTTTTTTATCTGAAAAATATTGCGTCGCAAAATTGCCGATGGCTGCCATATTGGGGTCGCGCATGCATCTCACGGCGTTTCCTGTTTTTGTTGGGTTGGTTTCATTGTTATAAATCGCATGCAAACCAACACTGGTGGAAGTTCGGTACGGATCCGAAAGTATGGAGAACAATCTTGCACCGTCATACGCGAAAGTTGCGCTCCACAAGCCACCGTTCGATTGATTATCCTGGAAAGTTACACCAACCGGTGCTGTCGGTGCGTTTGCATTTGGATAATACACGTACGCTCCCGGAACCGGCATGATGCCGATGTTTCTTGCACCTTCTTGCGCATTTGTGAAATCCATTCCCAAACCGGGATATACTTTTATGCCTTTTAAGCTGGTATTTTCAGCATCCGGGAAAATCTGGCGGTATTGCACATTAGAATCGTCATTTACGCCGCTGTTTTTTCGGCCGAAAAAGGAGAGATTATTATTTTGAGTTTCGCGCCCATAATATGAAGGCACGCGCCAGCCGCTTGGGCACGGATCGAGTTCGGATTTCAGCTCGTAGGAAGCGCTTTCTTTTTTTAAAGTTGTGCTGGAACTGCTGGCGTTGCTGTTCTGTCCTTTCGCGTTATCGGACCATAAATCCCAGGTGACATAATCCGGGCTTGCACCTGCAACTTTATAACGGCTGCTGGAAAACCAGTTTCCGGTGTTATCGGTATTTACGATGTAGGTTAAAGGATTTTTGACGGCATATTCAATGTTTTTCTCAATTTCATCGAAAGGCCGCACTTTTACAGGAATAGAATTTTTCGAATCAATCTGCTTGTGTTTCAAAACACCCACTTCCCCACTGATTTCATAGAAGAAAGAATCTTTGTAAACCAAGGGCGGGAAAGGATCTTTTCTTCCCCACTGATACATTAATCCGCCACTTTTCTGCCATTGATCACCCAGAAAGCTGCTGCTTGCGGCGCCCAGGTTGCGGTCCATATATTGAATTTCGACGGGATTTCCTTTTATATCAGTTTCGAAACCTTGGGTATACTTCACGCCGTTTTCGGGATTGTCTGTTACCCAAATATGCCAGCTCCAGTAAATGGTTCCGTTCACTTTAAACGCGATAACCGCATTGCCTTTTCCGCGGGCGTTATCAATAGAAACTTTGATTTTTGAAGAAGACGGCTCGCCTTGTGAAATTATCGAAACATTTTGCACCAAACCCGGTACATCTTCCCAGTATAGAGAAGCGCTTTGTGTACCTTCGGGAATTGGTGTGGAAGTACTGTTAGCTTTTAAAAATTCGTAATCGGACCACATATCGTAGGCCTTTTTCACGGGGATTTCTATACCGCTAAAACCTTGCTGCTGTGCAAGATCAATATCGTAAATGTAGCTGTTCGGGCCTTTCGCGGCGCTGGAAGTCTGAGCTGTTAGAACATGAGCAAAAAAACAAAATATTATTAAGGGATATTTTATCATTGTTAAAATAATTATTACAATTTAATTGTGATAATTTTTTAACATCGTTTGTGTGTTTTAAAAGAACATTTTGCTTTTTTTCATCTTTTGTGCGGGTCAAATATATAAATATTGGTAAAACATTAACACTATAAAAAAGAAGAAAAATGTTGTTTGAAGTTTGCTGTAAAAAGCAAATGATCGATAGCTCCGATATAAGGTCTACAGCGCAAGAAATAGTCTGTTAAAGAAAAATTAAAAAAAGTTTTTGTTTAAATTTATTTATCCGAAATTAAACAAGCATTTGTGAATAAAGCCTAATTTTCACCAGCTAATAATCTAAAAAATAACGAGTTAAAAGCATGAAATTTTTAATTTCAAAAAAAATCTTCTGAAACTTTCGCTTCAGAAGATTAAATTTTCGGCCTTAAAAGTACATTTTATTTCTTTTTAGCTGCGGGCTTTTTAGCAGCAGGTTTTTTAGCCGCGGGCTTTTTTGCGGGCGCTTTTTTAGCTTTGGTTTTGAAAGCGTTTTTATCCTGTGCGGTGATCCATTTTTTCACTTCTTCCAAAGGAATTTCTGCTAATTCTTCGGCAGTATATTTTTCGTCTTTTTTGGTTTTCGGGATTTTAAACATGGCTTTCCCGAATTTGATGAAAGGTCCCCATCTTCCGTTTTCCAGGGAAATTTTTTCTTCCGGCCATTGCTGAATGTAGCGGTTTGCTTCTTTTTCCAGCTTGGCTTCAATCAGCTCATTAATATCGTTTTGCGAAAGATTTTCGAAATCATAACGTTTCGGAACGTTAATGAAAATCGACTGGTATTTGATGAACGGACCAAATCTTCCCGTTCCTTTCGTTACCGGTTCGCCTTTATAACTCGCAATCGGCGCATCGGCAATTTTCTTTTCTTCGATGATTCCCTCAGCTCTTTCCTGCGTGATAGAAAGCGGATCTTCACCACGCGGAATGCTGATAAAAGTTTCGCCCCATTTCACATACGGACCAAATCTTCCAACACCAATCGTCACGGTTTGTCCGTCGTATTCCTTTAAATCAAATGGAATTTTGAAAAGTTCCAGCGCTTCTTCCAAAGTGATGGTCGCGATATTCTGGTTGGCCATCAAGCTGGCAAAAATCGGTTTTTCTTCATCGTCCTGTTCCCCGATCTGAACCATCGGACCAAATCTGCCAATTCTGGTAAGCACATTTTTGCCGGTTTTCGGGTCTTTCCCTAAAATTCTTTCGCCGGTTGCGCGGTCGGCATTTTCTTCTACATCTTCTATTTTCGGATGGAAATCTTTATAGAAACCCTGCAAAACTTCTTTCCATTTTTCTTCGCCGTTTGCGATAAGGTCGAAATCTTGCTCCACTTTTGCGGTAAAACCATAATCCAGGATTTCAGCAAAGTTTTGGGTTAAAAATTCATTAACGACTTCACCAATATCTGTGGGTACAAATTTATTTTTATCACCTCCAAATTTTTCTGTTAAAATTTCCTTTTTCAGCTCGGTTTTTTCTAAAGTCATTTTTAGAATTTCCCGCTCCTGAGGCAAAATTTCGCGTTTATCTACGTACTCGCGATTCTGAATGGTTTGGATGGTCGGCGCGTAAGTTGAAGGTCGGCCAATGCCTAATTCCTCAAGCTTTTTCACCAAACCGGCTTCCGTATATCGCGCTGCCGGACGCGTAAACTTTTCTGTAGCCTCTATTTTCCGGAAATTCAGGGTTTCGCCAACGGAAACTTTTGGTAATAGTTTTTCGTTGTTTTCCTCATCATCTTCCTCGGTTTTTACAATGCCATACGCTTTAAGGAAACCATCGAAAATAATGACTTCACCCTGCGCTTCAAAATGATGCGGCAGTTTTTGGTCGCCAATTTCGATAACGGTTTTTTCAATTTTGGCATTGGTCATCTGCGACGCTAAAGTTCTTCTATAAATAAGCTGATACAATTTATTCAGCTGAACATCACCTATAGATTTTACGGAAAAATCGGTAGGGCGAATCGCTTCGTGTGCTTCCTGCGCTGATGATGATTTCGTGGTATAATTTCTCGGGTTCGAATATTTTTCGCCATATTCCGAGAGAATTTGTGCTTTTGCCCCGTTGATTGCTTCCTGAGAAAGATTCACGGAATCGGTTCTCATATAAGTAATGTATCCTTCTTCGTACAGTCTTTGCGCAACGCGCATGGTCGCCGTAACGCCGTAACCCAGTCTGTTGCTGGCTTCCTGCTGTAAAGTGGATGTCGTAAACGGTGCTGATGCGGTGCGCGTTCCCGGTTTTGTTTCCACATTCAGAACTTTAAAAACGGTCTGCTGACATTGCTTTAAAAATTCTTCAGCGTCGCCTTCTTTAGCAAAATCTTTTTTCAGCTTGGCTGCGATTTCCTGCTTTTCAGCATTCAGGAAAATTCCGTCAAATTTAAAGGTAGATTTTGGGGTAAAACCACGGATTTCCAGTTCGCGCTCCACAACCAAACGTACAGCTACAGATTGTACACGCCCTGCAGAAAGTCCGGTTTTTACTTTTTTCCAGAGGACCGGCGACATTTCAAAACCTACAATACGGTCTAAAATTCTTCTCGCCTGTTGCGCATTTACCAAATTTTGGTCAATATTTCGGGGATTTTCTATCGCTTTTAGAATGGCGTTTTTCGTAATTTCGTGGAAAACAATTCTTCGGGTATTGTCGTCTTTTAATTTCAGTTCCTGTGCAAGATGCCACGCGATGGCTTCACCTTCGCGGTCCTCATCGGAGGCTAACCAAACGATATCTGCTTTTTTCACGGCAGCTTTCAATTCAGCAACGAGCTTCTTTTTATCAGCAGAAACTTCATAATCCGGTGTAAAAGTTTCCAGATTAATTCCCATGCCTTTTTTAGGCAAATCGCGGATGTGGCCGAAACTGGATTTCACCTCAAAATCCTTCCCCAAATATTTTTGAATCGTTTTAGCTTTCGCCGGTGATTCTACAATCACTAAATTTTTTGACATCCTCGAAATTTTTGCAAAAGTAGAAGTTTTTTTTTAATGACAATTTTTCCGACACAGTTTCAGACCAATGAAAACCAAAGTGGAAGTCCGAAAACCCTTACATTTGTTTCGAAGTTCGAGTTCTAATTGAAAAAATTCATCCAAAATACCATTCAAAGCCAGAAAATATTTTACCGGTATTTCCGGCGAAAAGGCCTAAAACGCTTTCTAAAAGAAAACGTTCTGGAAACCGATGGAACAAATGAAGTTAAAGCCAAATCTGTGGCACTGGGCATTTTTATTGGTCTTTCACCGTTTTGGGGTTTGCATTCATTTCTAGCGATTTCGCTGTCAGTTTATTTTAAAATGAATAAAATGCTGACTTTCATGTCATCACAGATTACTTTTCCACCGCTTATTCCTTTAATTATTTTCGCTTCGATGATGGTTGGCGCGCCTTTCGTAGAAAACGGTACTTCGCTGGAAAACCAGACTTTTGACATGGATTTCATTAAAAATAATCTGGTGCAATACCTTATTGGAAGTTTCATCCTCGCGATTTGCTGTTCATTAATATTAGGATTTCTCTCCTATATATTTCTTCAAAAATTTAAACCACAGAAGAAATAAAACCGCAATTATGTAAAACGAAAAAATTTGCCCTTAAAGCAGCGAGTTTTTTCGGCTTTCAAGCTCAAAATTTTAGTTTTCTCATCTACGGAAAATTTCCGCGAAAATCCTTATATTCGCAGACTTAATTAATGAGCTTCCAACGCTTTGAATAGACTGAAAATGAAGAAGTTTACCGAATATAAAAATTTAGATTTAACAGCTGTTGCCGGGAATATTACAAAATTCTGGTCCGAAAATCAAACTTTTAAAAAATCCGTTGAGATTCGTGAAGGACAGCCGGAATACGTTTTTTATGAAGGTCCGCCTTCGGCGAACGGGATGCCGGGAATTCACCACGTGATGGCGCGGGCGCTGAAAGATATTTTTTGCCGTTACCAAACCCAAAACGGAAAACAGGTTTTCCGGAAAGCAGGTTGGGACACGCACGGTTTGCCAATTGAGCTGGGCGTAGAAAAAGAACTCGGAATTACCAAGGAAGATATCGGCAAAACCATCTCTGTGGAAGCTTACAATCAGGCGTGTAGAAATGCCGTGATGCGCTACACCGATGTTTGGAATGATTTGACAGAAAAAATCGGCTATTGGGTGGATCTGGAAAATCCCTACATCACCTACGAACCGAAATATATGGAAACGGTTTGGTGGCTTTTGAAGCAGCTTTACGACAAAAATCTTTTGTACAAAGGTTACACCATTCAGCCCTATTCGCCGGCTGCCGGCACGGGACTTTCTTCGCACGAACTGAATCAGCCCGGAACATACCGCGATGTTTCCGACACGACTGTAGTGGCGCAATTCAAAGTGAAAAAATTTGCCGATAAAGCGGCTAAAAAAGTTCCTTTCCTGAAAGCGGAAAGTGCAATCGATACAGAAGAAATTGCAGGAGCTTCCTGTGGCGGCGCTTTGCACTGGGCGGAATTTGACACTAAAAAAACTTTAGTCGACACCTACTTTCTTGCCTGGACGACAACTCCATGGACTTTACCTTCGAATACTGCTTTAGCGGTCGGAAGAGATATTGAATATGTTTTGGTGAAAACCTTTAACCAATATACTTTCGAGCCGATCAACATCGTTTTGGCAAAAGTGCTTTTGCAGAAAAATTTTGGTAAAAAATATGCAGAAGGAAGCGAAGAACATTTAAAAAATTACACCTCGGAAGCGAAAGTAATTCCGTACCAGATTTTAGCTGAATTTACCGGAGAAGAATTGGTAGGCTCGGAATATGAGCAGCTTATTCCGTGGTTTTTACCGGCTGAAAATCCGGAAGATGCTTTCCGCGTGATTTTGGGAGATTTTGTCACCACCGAAGACGGAACGGGAATTGTGCATATTTCGCCCACTTTTGGTGCTGATGACGCGCGCGTTGCGAAAGAAAGCGGCATTCCGCCAATGTTGGTAAAAGATGAAAATGACAATTTAGTTCCTTTGGTAGATCTTCAGGGCAGATTTCTAAAAGGTGGAAAAACACCGGAATTATTTGCCGGAAAATTCATTAAAAATGAATATTATGACAGCGGTTCCGCGCCGGAAAAATCCTGGGATGTAGAACTTGCAATTCTTTTAAAAACAGAAAATAAGGCCTTTAAGGTCGAAAAATATGTGCACAGTTATCCGCACTGCTGGCGAACTGACAAGCCGGTTTTATATTATCCGCTCGATTCCTGGTTCGTGAAAATGACCGCGGTGAAAAACCGTTTGGTGGAACTGAATGAAACCATCAATTGGAAACCCAAATCTACCGGTGAAGGACGCTTTGCAAACTGGCTGGAAAATGTGAACGACTGGAATCTTTCGCGCTCCCGATATTGGGGAATTCCTTTGCCGATATGGCGTACCGATGATTTGAAAGAGGAAATCATCATCGGTTCTGTGGAAGAACTGATGGCGGAAATAGAAAAAGCAAAAAAAGCCGGTTTTATGGCCGAAAATCCTTTTAAGGATTTTGAAGTTGGAAATATGTCCGAGGAAAATTATGCGCAAATCGATTTGCACAAGAATATTGTGGATCAAATTATTCTGGTTTCACCGTCCGGAAAACCGATGAAAAGAGAATCGGACCTCATCGACGTTTGGTTCGATTCGGGTTCGATGCCGTACGCACAACTGCATTATCCTTTTGAAAATAAAGAACTGATTGACGCTAGAAAAGCCTTTCCGGCAGATTTCATCGCTGAAGGTGTAGATCAAACGCGCGGCTGGTTTTATACACTACACGCCATTGCGACTGCAGTTTTCGATTCGGTAGCGTACAAAAATGTGATGTCGAACGGTTTGGTTTTGGATAAAAACGGCCAGAAAATGTCGAAAAGACTTGGCAATGCAGTAGATCCGTTCACGACTTTAGAAAAATACGGTCCTGACGCGACGCGCTGGTACATGATTTCAAACGCGAATCCGTGGGAAAATCTAAAATTTGATTTGGAAGGAATTGATGAAGTTCGCCGGAAATTTTTCGGAACTTTATATAATACCTACTCCTTTTTTGCGCTTTATGCGAATGTAGACGGTTTTAAATATTCCGAAAAAAACATCGAATTGCGCCCAGAAATTGACCGCTGGATTTTATCCGAACTCAACTTATTGGTGAAAGAAGTTACGGCATTTTACGAAGATTATGAACCAACAAAAGTGGCGCGCGCCATCAATAATTTCGTCAACGACAACTTAAGCAACTGGTACGTACGACTTTGCCGACGCAGATTCTGGAAAGGCGACTATTCTGATGACAAAATTTCGGCATACCAAACTTTATATACTTGCCTGGAAACGGTGGCGAAAATTTCGGCGCCAATTGCACCATTTTTTATGGATCAACTTTACCAGGATCTGAATAAAATCACCGGAAAAGAAGAAGCTGCCTCGGTACATTTAACCGATTTCCCGAAAGCTGATGAACGTTTAATCGATCAGGATTTGGTGGAAAAAACGCATCTGGCACAACAGATAACTTCGATGGTTTTCTCGCTACGGAAAAAAGAAAATATCAAAGTTCGCCAGCCGCTGCAAAAAGTGATGATTCCGGTTTTGGATAAAAAAACAGAAACGCAGATTCTAGCGGTTTCAGATTTGGTAAAACAGGAAGTGAACGTGAAAGAACTTCAACTTATTAATGCTGATGACGCGGCGGAGCTTATTGTAAAGCAAATCAAGCCGAACTTTAAAACACTCGGTGCAAGACTTGGAAAAGACATGAAAACGGTCGCTGCTGAAATTACCAAGTTTTCGGCGGAAGATATTTCAGCTTTAGAAAAAACCGGAAAAATTGCCGTTTTAGGCCATGAAATTTCTCTTGATGATGTAGAAATTTTCACCAAGGATATTCCGGGTTGGACGGTGGCAAGCGAAGGAAAACTTACGGTTGCGCTGGATTTAACTTTAACCGAAGAATTAAAAGCGGAAGGAATTGCGCGCGAATTTATTAACCGCGTGCAGAATTTAAGAAAAGATAAAAATTTCGAGTTAACAGACAGAATTTCAATTGAATTGCAAGACGATTGCCCGTTTAAGCAGGAAATAATAAACAATAAAGCATATATTTCTTCTGAAGTATTGTCAGATAGAATAGAAATTGTAAATTCACTTTCAAATTTTGACGAAATAGAGATTGACGAGGTCACTTTCAAGGTTCAGGTTCAAAAAATTTAATATTTTTTACGGTGAAAACTTCAAATTCACATAAACACAAATAAAAATAAAGCTATGACTGAGGACAGACAAAGATATAACGACGCTGATTTACAGGAATTTAAAGTATTAATTCAGGGGAAAATCGATAAAGCAGAAAAAGATTTAATGCTGATTCGAGAAAGTTTCATCAACGACCAGAACAACGGTACCGATGATACTTCGCCAACTTTTAAAGCTTTTGAAGAAGGCGCTGAAACTTTAAGCAAAGAACAGAATGCGATTCTTGCCGGAAGACAGGAAAAATTTGTGCGCGACCTGAAAAACGCCCTCATCCGCATTGAAAATAAAACCTACGGAATCTGCAGAGTTACCGGAAAATTAATTCCGAAAGAAAGGCTGCTTGCCGTACCGCATGCGACCCTCAGCATCGAAGCTAAAAATATGCAACGGTAAAATTTATCATTTATAAAAAATGATGTACAAAGTACAATGTGTTTCTATGCATAAAACTTTGTACATTTTTATTTTAAAATCATGGACACGGTTTTTATTTTGCTCGCTGTAGCGGTAATTTTTCTTTATTTCTTCCGCAAAAAAATCAAGGAAAAGTTCATTCCGAACAAAGAAAAATATTACACCATTGATGACCGTTATAACGCAGAGAAAAAGCAGAGACAAGACGAAATTGATGCGATACTTAGCAAAATCGGTAAAAATGGTTTAGATGATTTGTCTGCCGCTGACAAAAACCGTCTCGACGAACTTTCAAAAAAAATAAATTAAAAATGGAATCTCTGATTGTACATCCGAAAAACCAAATGGAGCTGAATGCGCTGAAAAGCGTGATGAAGGAAATGGGAATTAAATTTGAAAAATTCCACACCAGAAATCTGAAAAATTTGCCCGAAAAGCCGGTAAAAAATTCGGTTCCGAAAAAAGAAAACAGCCCAACTTCCGCCAGAAAATATCCTAAGAAAGACTAATGAAGAAGATTGCTTTAATAACCATCATCATTTTATTAATAGACCAAATTTCTAAGTTTTATATAAAAACCAACTTCAGTTTAGGCGAAAGTGTAAGCGTTTTGCCCGGCTTTAAGCTGACTTTTGTTGAAAATCCGGGCATGGCGTACGGTTTTCATTTCGGCGGACTTCTGGGTAAATATATTCTTGTCATCATTCGCATTTTTCTTATCGGCGGCATGGTTTATCTTTTCAGCAAATGGCTGAAAGAAGGCACCAACAACTATTTGCTTATTCCGATGTCGATGATTTTTGCGGGCGCAATCGGAAATTTAATTGACGGAATGTTCTACGGAATGATCTTCGACAGCGGAACTTTTTATGATGAAAGCATCGGGCGCTGGATTGAATACGGCGGTGTTTCCAAGGTCGTACCTTTTGGTCAAGGCTATTCCACTTTCATGAAAGGCTGCGTGGTAGACATGCTGCATTTCCCGTTGGTGGACTGGAACGTGCCGGAAAGTTGGCCATTGATTGGCGGAAAACACATTGAATTTTTCAAATATATTTTTAATGTTGCAGATTCTGCAATTACTGCCGGCGCTGCATTATTACTTATCTTCCGCAAAAAAGCGCTACCAAACGGTTTGGATTTTTAGCGGCTAAATTGCCCAAAATTTCCGTTTTAGCTATTTTTGTTTTTACCATTTTAAACTTATTTCATGTCCAGAATATTAACCGGAATACAGGCCACGGGAACTCCACATTTGGGGAATTTACTTGGCGCCATTATTCCAGCCATCGAATTATCGAAAAAGAAAGAGAATGAATCTTTCCTGTTTATTGCAAATCTGCATTCTTTGACCCAAATAAAAGATGCAGCAGAACTGAAAAGAAATACTTACGAAATCGCTGCAGCTTGGCTTGCCTGCGGACTTGATACTGATAAAACATTTTTCTACCGTCAAAGCGACATTGCTGAAGTTTGCGAACTTTCCTGGTATCTGTCCTGCTTTTTTCCGTATCAAAGACTGACTTTAGCACATTCCTTTAAAGATAAAGCAGACCGTGTAGAAGACGTTAACGCAGGACTTTTCACGTATCCGGTTCTGATGGCTGCTGATATTTTGCTTTATAATGCTGAAGTTGTTCCGGTAGGGAAAGATCAGCTTCAACATCTGGAAATGGCGCGCGACATGGGCTCAAGATTTAACCATCAGATGGGTGAAGTTTTTGTTTTACCAAAAGCGGAGTTGCAGGAAGACACGAAGTATGTTCCGGGAACCGACGGTAATAAAATGTCGAAATCCCGCGGAAACATCATTAATGTATTTTTACCCGAAAAAGAGCTGAAAAAACAGATTATGGGAATTGAAACTGATTCCAAATGTCTTGAAGAACCGAAAGATCCGGAAACCGACAAGGTTTTTGCTTTGTTCGAACTTATTGCAAAACCGGAAGAAACCGCCGTTTTACGGGAAAAATATCTAGCCGGAAACTTTGGTTATGGTCACGCTAAAAACGAATTGTTGCTGTTAATTTTAAAACGTTTTGAGCGCGAGCGCGAACTCTTCAATTATTATATGAATAATTTGCCGGAACTGGAAGAAAAACTGCAGGAAGGCGCGGCAAAAACGAAAGTGATCGCTGCTGAAACATTGCGGAAAGTCCGGATAAGTTTGGGCGTTTAGCAGCAAAAAAAATCCTTTCCAAAAGCGGAAAGGATTTTTTTTATAAAATTGATTTAATTTCGTGCAGTTTGCGTATCGTTTTTACGCCTTCGGCGGTGTATTTATCATCGAATACATCGAAGTAAATCACTTTTAAGCCGAAAGATTTTCCACCTTCAATATCGGCAATCCAGTCATCACCAATCATTATGGATTCCTCGATTTGCGCATTCGCTTTCTTCAGCGCATATTTATAAATTTCCGGTTTTGGTTTCCGTATATTGATTTCATCGGCGCTTGTGATGGTTTTAAAATAGTTTTTAATACCCGAAAGCTCACATTTTTTTGCGGTTACTTCCTGAAAGCCGTTGGATAAAATATGCAGCGTATATCCTTTGTCATACAGATATTCCAAAAGATCAAAAGCGCCTTCTACCAGATCGTTGTAGTTGAGGATTTCATCTAAAAAATTATTTTCAAAAGTCTGTGCTAATGGAAAATCATCAATTCCAAAGAAAAGAAAAGAATCAAAAAAACGGTGCTTTCGCAGGTAATTTTTGTCGATTTCACCGTCGCGAATCTGTGCCCATAATCTTTCATTAATGGTAAAATATTCGCGGTGAAAGTCCTCAAAATTAAGATTATATTTTTCCTGAACCTCTTCTTTCTTAAATATCGCTTTCAGGGTAAGATAAGCGTTTGCGCGGTGATCCCAAAGTGTATTATCGAGATCAAAAAAAATGTGCTGAATTTTCATACAGCACAAATTTAAGGAAAATAGGTTAGTTTTTGGATACGATATGAATTTTAGAGACCGTTTTTAAAACCTGAAGGTTTTTAGAATATCTCAGTAAAAATTCAACGGTCATCTGTTTTGGTTTCAAAAGTTTTCCGTTTAAAGTGTAATCTTTTTTCATAGGCTAAAGTTTCACTAAAAACGCAGATTATTTCACTTTATTATCTGGTCAAACTTATTTGGTGTTCTTCCATTATTTTTCGCAGGTTGATGAGTGCGTAACGCACCCGGCCTAAAGTGGTATTGATGCTGGTATCAGTTTGTTCCGCTATTTCTTTGAAGGAAAGCGAATCGAAAAAGCGGAGTTTTACCACTTCCTGCTGATTTGGCGGGAGAAAGTCCAGAATTTTACGCAAATCATCCTGAATCTGACGAGAAATCAGCTGCTCTTCAATATTTTCTTCGTCAATGCTGATGAGATCGAAAATTGAATATTCTTCATTTTCGAAAGACGTTTCGGAAACTTTGTTGTGTTTGGCTTTCAGGCGGTAATGATCGATGATGAGGTTGTGTGCAATCCGCTTTGCCCAAAGCACAAATTTTCCCTCTTCATTGTACCGGCCTTCTTTCAGCGTTACAATAATTTTCATGAAAGTATCCTGGAAAACGTCGTTTGCCACGGTGTCATCCATTACTTTGTAGAAAATATAGGAGAAAATATCTTTCTGGTGGCGATCAATGAGAACCGCCAGGGCCTTTTCATTGCCATTTTTATATGCAGAAATCAGCCAACTGTCTGTATGTGTATTCATAACTCGTAACTAAAAATTTATGAATGATCGCAAACCTAAAAATATCAGGTTGGCTTTCTTCGTTATTAAAAAATCAGTAGAGTTATTTTACCATACATTATGTGTTAAAGTGAAAAGCTAATTTAAGCAAAAAGTTAATACTTTGTTAAAAAATTAAAAAAAATTTATTTTAACAGATCGTGAATCATTACAATCGGCACATTTACCGTAAAATTAATGTTTAAACCTTCTAATTCTTTACCGTTAATTCCGTCTTTATCGAACGGAAAAGCATAACCTCCGGTTAAATCAATCAAACCAAACAGCGTAACACCAACTTTCGGTGCAATGTATTTGGTGGTTGCTTCAGCACCTGCTAAAAAATAATAAGCATGGTAAAGATCTACATTCCGCTCAAAATTGAGCAAAATATCACCCTGGATTTTCGGCAGCGCGACAAATTTTCCATTGGCAACTCCGAACATTCCGGCTGCGCCAAGGCGAAAAATCATGTCATCGTTCTCCAAAAACAGCAGCCGTCCACCGAGTTCCGCAAAGCTCGTATTCTGGTAAACATAACCGGCGTGAACCATTTTATGTACCGTAAGCTGTGCTTTAACACTGCCCGCAAAAGCTGCTAACAAAAAAAAAGGGAGCAAAAATCTCTTCAACATTGGTTATGATTTTATATTGTGCATAAAGTTAAAAAAAATGCCTTAACATTTTTGTTAAAGCATTTTATATGATTTTATAAATTGAATTCCTTCTTTATTTCTTCTACTTTATCCAGTTTTTCCCAGGTAAAAAACTCCAGATCTTTTACGATTAAATCTTCACCGTTGGCACGTTTAAAAATTTTATCAGCAATATAATGCTCGCGTCCCATGTGGCCGTAGGAAGCGGTTTCCTGATAAATTGGATTTCTGAGTTTCAAATTCTGTTCGATTGCATAAGGTCTTAAATCGAAAATTTTCTGGATTTTCTCGGCAATTTCTCCGTCATGCAAATCAACTTTTGAAGTTCCATAGGTATTTACATAAAGTCCACAAGGTTCTGCAACACCAATTGCGTAGGAAACCTGTACCAAAATTTCATCAGCAACACCTGCCGCCACAAGATTTTTAGCAATGTGTCGCACGGCATAAGCCGCACTTCTATCAACTTTTGACGGATCTTTTCCGGAAAAAGCACCACCACCGTGCGCACCTTTACCACCGTAAGTATCTACAATAATTTTTCGGCCGGTTAAACCCGTATCACCGTGTGGTCCACCGATTACGAATTTTCCGGTCGGATTGATGTGATAGGTAATCTGATCATTAAAAAGCTCCTGAATAGCTCTAGGCTGCATGGCTTTAACCTTCGGAATAAGAATTTCGATAATATCTTTTCGGATTTTAGCAAGCATTGCTTCTTCGCTGCCAAAATCATCGTGCTGTGTAGAAACTACTATAGAATCAATTCTGATTGGTTTGTCATCATCCGAATATTCAATGGTAACCTGCGATTTCGCATCAGGACGCAGATATTTTATCGCGTTGTTTTCTCGCCGCAAATTCGCCAGTTCTTTTAATATTACATGCGCTAAATCCAGCGCAAGCGGCATATAATTTTCGGTTTCATTGGTAGCGTAACCGAACATCATTCCTTGGTCCCCTGCTCCCTGCGAATTTGCACGGCTTTCGAAATCGTCGTTTTCAGAAACACGGTCCACACCTTGGTTGATATCGGGAGATTGTTCATGAATAGCGGAAATCACACCACACGAATCACCATTAAACATATATTCCCCTTTCGTATAGCCGATTTTGTTGATGACTTTACGCGCGATATCTTGCACGTCAAGGTATGCTGATGATTTCACCTCACCCGCCAAAACTACCTGGCCCGTAGTTACCAAGGTTTCACAGGCTACTTTCGAGGTTGGATCGTTTGCGAGAAAATTATCGATTAATGCGTCGGAAATCTGGTCGGCCACTTTATCCGGATGCCCTTCGGAAACCGATTCAGACGTAAATAAATAAGACATATTTCTTTTGTATTTTTAATTAAAAAGTACGGGAAAAATACTTGGAATGATTGCAAAAGAAACTAAAAGAAAATCGGTTTTAGCATTTTTTACTGAGGTTGCAATCAATACAAATTTTTCCTCCTAATTGTGGCGCAAATTTACTCACTATTTACCGAAGCGCAAAATTTATCCGGATGTTAAAAATCATTGTGGCTTGATGACGGTAAACTCTTCAGGATTTTCATTGAAGCTCAGTTTTGACTTCAGAGATTCGGCGATGAACTGAATCATTTCATCTAAAATTTTCTGCTTATACGTCGGTTTATAATAAATCATCGAAATTTCGCGGTACGGAAAAGGCTTGCGGAAACGTTTTACTTTTTCTTTTTGCTTGTCGGAAAGCTGCTCTACAGCAAGTTCGGGTAAAATGCTGATCCCGCCTAATTTATCAACAAGTTGTACCAAAGTCGTAATATTTGAGGCTACAAACTCCAGATTTTTGGGTGTCACCGTATTTTCCCGCAATTCACAAATATTTTCAAACTGCGTCCGCAGGCAGTTTCCTTCTTCCAAGAGCCAAACTTTGTGCACATCTATTTTTTCCGGAATTACAAAACTGTCTTCTTTCTGTTCTTCACTTATTTCGGCGGAATAAAGCATCAGTTCTTCATTGAAAAGAAAATCGTGGTAAAATTCGTCAGCTGCGGAGTACGGCGTTGAAATAATTCCCGCGTCCAGTTCTCCGGATTTCAAAGCTTTAATAATATTGTCCGTCGTCATTTCTTTTACCGTGAGCTGAATCTTCGGATGATTTTTCAAAAAATCGAAGATTTCAGACGGTAAAATCGAACCCGAAACTGTTGGAATAATGCCGAGGTTTAACTTTCCTGCCAGCACATTATTAAGGTCGTTCGCTTTGGTTTTTAGTTCATTAATGGCATCTACCACTTTTTTCGCTTCGATGATAAGCTGCGCACCAACATCTGTGGTACGGATTGGATGCGTGGTACGGTCGAATATTTTCACATCCAGCTCTTCTTCGAATTTCTGAATCATCGCACTCAAAGTCGGCTGCGTAATAAAACACGCCTGCGCCGCATTTCCAAAGTGCTTAAATTTATCTACAGCGATAAGATATTCCAATTGCTGAATGTTCATACCATTAATTTTATCTATGCCAAATATACTGAGTTTTTGCCGGAATCCCATTAATTTTAGATAAATTTGAAGGCTACAATATTGCAAATTATGAGTATCAAGAAAATGGGCAATATAGCCCAGAATCCTTTCTACGACACCATCAACAGCTCACGGAATATTCAGGACAATCCGATGAATGCTGCATCTAGTTTCCAAGAGCAGGACTTTCTGCAAATCTTACGCGGAACTATTCCGGAACGTGCACTTTTTACAAAAGGTACCGGCGCCTACGGAACTTTCACGGTAACCAACGATATCACTCAGTTTACCAATGCCAATTTATTTTCCTCGGTTGGAAAAATTTGCCGTTGTTTTGCCCGATTTTCTGATTTTACTAGTGAAAAAGGCAGCGCGGACACCAACAGGGATTCAAGAGGTTTTGCGCTGAAATTTTATACCGAAGACGGAATCTGGGATTTGGTCGGCAGCAACAGCCCGGTTTTTTTCATCAAAGAGCCCGCAAAATTTCCGGAATTTGTGCGAACGCAGCGGCGCTCACCAAAAACGAATTTAAAAAGCACCACCGACATGTGGAATTTCTGCTGTGCAAATCCCGAAACGCTGCACCAGCTGCTGATGTATTTTTCGGGTCGCGGAACGCCGAAAGGTTTTCGCCATTTGAACGGGTATGGTTCGCACACCTATTCGATGATTAATGCTGAAAACGAGCGCGTCTGGGTGAAATATCATATTAAAACCAACCAAGGCATTAAAAATCTCGTTCCAACACAAGCTGCTCAGCTAAAAAGCACGAACCCGGATTTTGCGCAGGAAGATTTCATCAATGCTCTGCAAAACGGTGATTTCCCGAAATGGACACTTTATATTCAGGTAATGACGGAAGATCAGGCGAAAAACTTCCGCTGGAATCCGTTCGATGTTACGAAGGTTTGGTTTCACGATGAATTTCCGCTGATTGAAGTTGGTGAAATCGAGCTTAATGAAATTCCGTCCGATTATCAGTCGAATGTTGAAGAAGTTGCCTTTTCGCCGGCAAATTTCGTTCAGGGTTTAGGACTTTCGCCTGACCCAATTTTACAGGCCAGAATTGCTACTTACGGTGAAGCGCAACAGCACAGACTCGGCAGACACGCCAATTTGCTTGAAGTGAACCGCTGCCCGTTTTCACCGGAAAAAGACAAATCAGAAAAAAACGGCCAAACAGCCCGGAATTTTTCTGAATTCGAAAAGGAAGATGCTTTTCCCGAAAGCTTTTACAGCGAAAATGAAGATGATCACTTTACGCAGCCCGGTTTATTTTACACAAAAGCACTTCAGGATTATGACCGAATAGAACTTGTTCGAAACATTATCGAATCAATGAACGAAATCTCCGGCCCAGAACGCGAAGAAGTAATAAACCGACAAATTTGCCATTTTTTCCGCGCAAATATTGAACTTGGAATGAAAATCGCAATGGGGTTGCAGATCAACATCGATGCTAATATGATGAACCACGCTGGAAGTTAAAAAAATTAACACAAATTGTCATTTCGGTAATGATAACGCCTTCATTAAATACACTTTATTAAAAAATATTGTTTAATTTGCGAAAAACTCTTAATAACGCCATGTCCTACCAAAATATTAATGTAGAAACGGATCAAAAAACCGCCGTAATCACCATTAACAGACCGCAGAGCTTAAATGCGCTGAACGCCTTAACAATCACAGAATTAAGCAAAGCTTTAGACGAAATTGAACAGGATTCGCAGTTCAGAGCGGTAATTATCACCGGAAGTGGTGAAAAATCCTTTGTTGCGGGCGCTGATATTAAAGAATTTTCGGATTTCGGAACAAGCGCAGCTGAAGATTTAGCAAGAAACGGCCAGAACATTTTATTCAATAAAATTGAAAACCTCAGCAAACCCGTAATTGCCGCTGTTAACGGCTTTGCATTAGGTGGAGGTTTAGAGCTTGCCATGGCGTGTCACATTCGCTATGCCTCAGAAAACGCGAAACTTGGCTTGCCGGAAGTAACTTTAGGTTTAATTCCAGGTTATGGAGGAACGCAAAGATTGCCGAAACTGGTCGGAAAAGGGCTGGCCAACGAAATGATATTTTCGGCGAAAATGATTCCGGCGCAACGCGCAAAAGAAATTGGGCTTGTAAACGATGTTTTTTCTTTAGACGAACTTCTACCGAAAGCAAAAGAATTAGCAAACCAAATCGCACAGAATTCACCTATGGGAATTGCAAAAGCAATTGAAGCGGTAAATAAATCAGATGGTGAAAACGGCTTCGAAACCGAGATTAAATTTTTCGGTGAACTGTTTGAAATGGCCGATAAAAAAGAAGGTGTTGCTGCGTTTTTAGAAAAGAGAAAACCTTCATTTTAAGTAAAAAATTTAAAAGTTATAGGTTTGGACGTAACAAAATTTGATTTAGCATATCTGGAAATGGCCGCGGTATGGTCTAGACTTTCCTACTGCAAACGAAAGCAGGTAGGCGCACTGATTGTGAAAGACCGAATGATTATTTCCGATGGTTATAACGGAACACCTTCGGGATTCGAAAACTGTTGCGAAGACGAAAACGGAAAGACCCAATGGTTTGTACTTCATGCAGAAGCCAATGCGATATTGAAACTCGCCGGCTCTACGCAGTCGGCAAAAGGCGCCACATTATATCTTACGCTATCGCCTTGTAAAGAATGCAGCAAACTTATTTTACAGGCCGGAATACGAAAAGTGGTATATATTGACGAATATTCCGACGAAGACGGTATAGAATTTTTAAAAAATCATGGAATCGAGCTTTTAAGAGTGTCACATGATATTTTAAAGCAAAAAACACAAAAAAATGATTACTTGGGATGACAAAATCAAAGATTTCGAAACATTTTTAAAATTTGAACGAAATTTTTCAGAGAATACTGTAGATGCGTATTTGCGCGACCTGCGCAAGCTTCAGAATTATGCAGAATTTGACCTTGAAGGTGTTGGACCACTGCAGATTAGTTACGAAAACATTCAGGAATACCTTTACCAGTTTTCCAAAAAGAAATTCAGCGAAAGAACGCAGGCGCGTTGGGTTTCATCCATAAAAGCTTTCTTTAAATATCTTCTTGATGATGAAGTGCGTGCGGATAATCCCGCAACACTGATTGAAGGTCCAAAATTAGGACTTTATTTACCCGACACTTTAAGTTTTGTTGATGTTGAGCGAATTATAAAAGCCATCGACGTTACTACAGAACTCGGCAAACGAAACCAGTGTATGATCGAAGTTTTATACGGCTGCGGTTTGCGCGTTTCCGAGCTTATCGATCTTAAAATTTCAAACATCAACTTTAAAGAATTATATCTGAAGGTTGAAGGCAAAGGAAACAAAACCCGTTTTGTGCCACTTGCGCGTTACACCGCCGACCTCATCAAAGATTATCACGAAAATGTGCGGTCGAAGTATAAGGTCAATAAAAAATGCGAGGACATTCTCTTCCTGAACAGTCGCGGTTCCTCGATGTCACGCGTTATCGTTTTCATCATTATTAAAGAATTAACCGAAAAAGCGGGCATCAGCAAGAAAATTTCGCCACACACTTTCCGCCATTCTTTTGCCACACATCTTTTACAAAATGGCGCTGATTTGCGCTATATCCAGGAAATGCTCGGCCATTCCAGCATTACAACCACCGAAATTTACACGCATCTGAAAAACGAAGAACTGCGTGAAGTTATCCTTAATTACCATCCGCGAAATATTTCCTGATGCAAACGCTGAATTTTTGCCCAAAATGCGGCGGAAAAACTTTGCTTTGGGACGGCGAAAAAAAATGGAGCTGCTCTAACTGCGATTATATGCTCTATCACAATGTTGCGGGCGCTGTTGCGGTAATCGTTTCACACAAAGACGAAATTCTTTTTACCCGGCGAAATCAGGAACCTAAAAAAGGCAAGCTCGATTTGGCGGGCGGTTTCGTGGATCCAAAAGAAAGTGCCGAAGAAACCTGTGTTCGCGAGCTTTTCGAAGAAATGAAAATTAAAGTCAATATTGCTGACCTGAAATATGTCGGAAGTTTGCCCAATGTTTACCATTACAAAAATATTGATTACAATACTTTGGACCTTTTTTTCGAATATGAGGTTGCGGAAAAATTCCAGGTTCAGCTTGAAGAATCAGAAATTTCTGAGGTTATCTGGCTGAAAAAAGCCGATTTGGATTTAAATGAAATCGCATTTGATTCGCAACGCGCATTTCTTGAAAAGTATTTTTTTACCGCCTAAAACGGCATTTTTTTTCCTTGTTGGTTTAGCGTAAATTTGAAAATTCTAAATGTTCATTTTTATGCAGGACCAAATCGTTTTTGAAGATAACCATCTTTTAGTCATCAACAAGAAAACCGGACAGCTCGTTCAGGGCGATAAAACCGGAGATCTTTCGTTGCTGGATCTGCTTAAAAATTTCCTGAAAAAAAGAGACCAAAAACCGGGAAATGTTTTTCTCGGCTTGGTTCATCGCATCGACCGCCCAACTTCGGGTTTGGTGATTTACGCAAAAACTTCGAAAGCACTTTCCCGATTAACCCAGATGGTGAAAAATCGCGAAATCAAAAAAACGTATTGGGCGGTTGTACCGAAAGTTGAAATTCCGAAGGCACAAAGACTCGTGCATTACCTACAGAAAAACGAAAAAAACAACAAGGCAACGGTTTTCCCGAAGGTTACGCAAGGCGCGAAAGAAGCGATTTTGAACTACGAAATCATCAAAGTTTTAGATAATTTTCAGCTTTTGGAAATCGATTTAGAGACCGGCCGTCATCATCAGATCCGCGCGCAGCTGGCGAAAATAGGTGCGCCGATAAAAGGTGATTTAAAATACGGTTCACCACGCTCCAATCCAGACGGCGGAATTCATCTGCACGCTCGAAAACTGGAATTTCACCATCCCGTAACCAAAGAAAATATTACGATTACCGCGCCGGTTCCGGACAACGATGCCGTTTGGAAAGCTTGCGAAGAAACTAAAAATTTGCCGTTTTAGCGGCAAATTTTTCAGAATTAATTAATCGTATTGGGCTGCTAAAACCATGAGATCGCGGTAAAGCGGCTCCGAAGAATCGTAAAACAAACGGATCAGTTTTCGCATATGGTCCGCGCTAGGGCTTGGTGTTAAAAACACTTTTGCATACTGCGTATCTTTTTTTGTAAGCTCGTCGTGGTCTGCCTGATAACCTTCAATATACTCACCATCTTTGTCATAATACAGCGTGAAATTATCAGGAATATAGCCGCTGTCTCCCTTAAGGATTCTTGCAGTTTCCGCAGCTTTTACGTTTACTACCAAATTATCGCTGTCCTTTGCTTTATCATACGTGAATTTGGCATCAAACTCCGCGATTTTGTAGGTAACGCCACCATCCATCGAGTAACGCACGCGAACCAGCGCTGCCACATCGGTACGCATTGCAACTAATTTTTCCGATAACAAAACAAACTGGTAGTGCGTTCCGCTATTGGAAGTCCAGTTGTAAAAATCGGCGATATCAACCTTTTTCAGTTGCGCTGGAAATAAAGAAAAAGTCAGAAATAAGAGACCGAAGAGTAAAGTTTTCATCATATAATTATTAATTGCACCAAATGTATAAAAAATGCAAATTACTGTGTAAATAAATTAAAATTAATTTTAATTCTGAATTTGAAAAAATTCGGCCCTTTAATGGCAAATTTTTTCGCTTTATTATTTCGAAAAGCTTGCTTTCCGAATACAATATTTCAGAAAAATTCGGTGTTTTAAGGGCAAATATTTTTAAAATCAAGACAAAAAAACCGCCCAATTTCTTAGGCGGTTTTTCAATATTTAAATAGTAATTTAAGCTTGTCTTGCAGCTTCTGCAGCAATCAGATTTAAAGCGGAACCTGCGCGGAACCAGTCAATCTGCTGAGCATTGTAAGTGTGGTTCGTGACGATGAGGTCTTTAGAACCATCCGCGTGTAAGAATTCCAACGTTAAAGTTTTGCCTGGCGCAAACTGATCCAAATCAAGGAAATTAACGGTGTCATCTTCCTGAATTTTGTCGTAGTCCGCTTCATTTGCGAAAGTAAGACCAAGCATACCCTGTTTTTTCAAATTCGTTTCATGGATTCTGGCGAAAGATTTCACCAAAACGGCTTTCACACCAAGATGTCTCGGCTCCATCGCTGCGTGTTCTCTGGAAGAACCTTCACCGTAGTTTTGGTCACCAACCACGATCGTCGGAATTCCGGCAGCTTTGTAAGCGCGCGCTACAGCAGGAACCTCTCCGTAAGTGCCATTCAACGCATTTTTCACCGTATTGGTCTCCATGTTATACGCGTTGATCGCACCGATTAACATGTTATTCGAAATATTATCAAGGTGTCCGCGGTATTTTAACCACGGTCCAGCCATTGAAATATGATCAGTTGTACATTTTCCGAAAGCCTTAATTAAAACTTTAGCACCGGAAATGTTTTCACCATCCCAAGGTTCAAACGGAGTTAAAAGCTGTAGCCTTCCGGAGTCTGGACTAACCGCAATTTGAACGGAAGAACCGTCATCGGACGGCGCCTGATAACCGTTGTCACCAACATCAAAACCTTTTGCAGGCAATTCAAATCCTTTCGGTTCATCTAATTTAATCTGCTCGCCGGCGGCGTTTGTTAAAGTATCTGTAATCGGGTTGAAATCAAGTCTTCCCGCGATTGCAACGGCGGCAACCATTTCCGGTGAGGCAACAAATGCGTGCGTATTAGGATTTCCGTCAGCTCTTTTCGCGAAGTTTCGGTTGAATGAGTGAATGATGGAGTTTTTCTCGCCTTTTTCTGAACCTTCTCTGTCCCACTGACCGATACATGGTCCGCAGGCGTTGGTGAAAATTCTGGCTGATTCAAACTTTCGGAAAGAATCTAAAAATCCGTCTCTTTCAGCGGTAAATTTCACCTGCTCGGAACCCGGATTAATTCCTAAAATTGCGCGTGGTTTTACCCCTTTAGCAAAAGCATCTTCTACAATTGATGCTGCACGCGATAAATCTTCGTAAGATGAGTTGGTACATGAACCGATCAATGCCCATTCTACTTCAATTGGCCAACCGTTTGCCACGGCTTTTTCGTGGAAATCTGCAACAGGCGTTGCCAAATCCGGCGTGAAAGGACCGTTTAAATGTGGCGAAAGCACATCAAGATTGATTTCGATAACCTGATCGAAATACTGTTCAGGATTTGCATAAACTTCAGCATCACCAGTCAGGTGATCTGCGATTTGATCTGCAGCATCCACAATATCCTTTCTTCCGGTTGCGGATAAATATCTGCGCATGGAATCATCATACCCAAAGGTTGAAGTTGTAGCACCAATTTCGGCACCCATATTACAGATCGTGCCTTTTCCGGTTGCAGAAAGGGATTGAGCGCCTTCACCAAAATATTCAACGATACATCCGGTTCCACCTTTTACGGTAAGAATTCCGGCAACTTTCAAAATTATATCTTTAGCAGACGTCCAGCCGCTTAATTTTCCGGTTAATTTAATACCGATTAATTTCGGCATTTTCAATTCCCACGGCATTCCGGCCATTACGTCTACCGCATCAGCACCACCAACACCAATAGCGACCATACCAAGTCCGCCGGCGTTTACGGTGTGCGAATCTGTTCCGATCATCATTCCGCCAGGAAATGCATAATTTTCTAAAACTACCTGGTGAATAATTCCCGCGCCCGGTTTCCAAAAACCAATTCCGTATTTGTCGCAAACAGAACTTAAGAAATTAAAAACTTCCGAGTTTTTATTGATACCTTCCTGCAAATCCGCTTCTGCTCCAACTCTCGCCTGGATCAAGTGATCTGCGTGAACGGTTGAAGGAACTGCAACTTTCGGTTTTCCGGCCTGCATAAACTGCAATAGCGCCATTTGCGCGGTCGCATCCTGCATGGCTACACGGTCCGGAGCGAAATCCACGTAGGAATTTCCTCTTTCGAAACTTTGTGTAGCGTCGCCTTCCCAAAGGTGTGTATAAAGAATTTTTTCAGCAAGTGTTAATGGTTTTCCCACCGCTTTTCTCGCAGCTTCGACCCGTGACGGATACCGCTCGTACACTTTCTTGATCATATCAATGTCGAAAGTCATATTGTATATTTTTATTGTAAAATTTTGAAGCTCAAATTTACAAAATTTTTAGTGTATGGCGGCGCAAAGTCATTTAGAATAAGTATAAATAAAATCTTTCTTTTCTATCTTTAAATTTTTAGCGAAATTTATTCACTTAAAAAAATCAAAAAAAATGGCCTTTTTGCTCCAAAAAAATTTAAAACTGATCTTTATGCTCGTCGGCATTTTGCTGATAAGTACGGTTTTCTATTTTTTTGCGCCTTCGGAAAACAGTTTTTATCCAAGCTGTATTTTCAAAAATATTACCGGCTTAAGTTGTCCTGGTTGTGGCTCGCAGCGCGCTTTTCACGAACTTTTGCATCTTAAGTTTAAAGTAGCTTTCACTTCTAATCCGCTTTTTGTATTGGCAATTCCCTATGGTTTGGCGCTTTTAATTTCAGCAAAAATCGAAAACGAAAATGCAAGAAAAATTTTTAAAATTTTAACGGGTAAAAGGGCATTTTTTTTAATTTCGACAGTAATAATAGCTTATTTCATCTGGAGAAATTTATAATTGATTATTTTTGGTCGCCTATTTGCAAAAGCACAGCGATGACAAAATATTTTCTTTTCCTTTTTCTCACTTTTTCCGTGGCTTTTTCAGCACAGAAAAATGTTATTCAAAGCAAAAAAATTGCCCCAAAAAGCACCGAAAAAATAAATGCTGACAGCGATCTTGCAAAAATTAATGATTCGGTGGCGGCTTTAATTCCATATAAAAAAGATGGGAAGTTTGGCTTTATTTCTCAATCCGGAAAAGTAATTATTGCGCCGGTTTACAGCAACGTGGGATTTTTTACTGAAGATTGTAACCTACTGAATTCGCCAAATGAAAAAATCAGAAAATATGGTTCATCGGAATACGCTTCAGTTCGGTTTAACGATAAGGATTACCGGATAAATAAGCACGGAAAACGCGTTTATTTTTTCAAAGATGAGGATTTAGGGAAATGTCAGGCGGAATACAAGAAACAGCTTTTCCACGCTTTTATCATGAATTACGCGTACGGCATCATCGAAGATTCAAGGTTTCGAAATCCAGGCAATTACAACGATTTTACAATTTATCCGCAGTATGATTACCTCCACATTTTGGAAGGTGATGATCTGAAAAATCCGATGATCATTGCCTCACGCAACAATAAATTCGGCATTATCGATGTTAATAACAACATCATCGTTCCGTTTCAGTACAGTGACATCAAGAGAAATTACAGCTGGAAACTCGCGCGCCTTTTCGAAGTCACGAAAGACGGCAAAAACTATTTCTATATCGATATTAACCAAAAGGAATATTGATTTTATTTCGTAGTTTTGCAGGAGAAATTTAAGGGGTGCTGTAAAAAGCTGAGATTATACCCAATGAACCTGGAACAGGTAATGCTGTTTAGGGAAATTACATGAGCTAATTTGGAAATTTGAAAATGTGGTAATTACCATTTTCAAAATCAAAAATATTCAAATTAACACATTTTTTAATCGCCCCTTTTATTCCATTTAATCTTCAAAAAATTAATAGAATGAAAGGATTTATTTTTTTAGGACTTCTCACAAGTTCCTTTTACTCCGCACAAACCACCGTGCAGGATTCGCTGAAAACACACGACATTGAAAGCATTAACTTTCTGAAACGTCTGCCAGTCACCAAAGAAATCATCAACGTTGAAAAAGATTTAGCCACAAAAAATCTGGGGCAGGATTTGCCGATTTTGTTGAAAAATCAAATGTCGGTTATTTCCACTTCCGATGCCGGAAACGGCGTTGGTTACACGGGTTTTAGGATTCGGGGGGTTGGCGGAACAGCAATTAATGTGATGATGAACGGCGTGCCATACAACGATTCTGAAAGTCAGGGAACATTTTTCGTCGACGTGCCGGATTTGGCGAGTTCGGCGTCGCAGATTATTATTCAGCGTGGCGTCGGAACTTCGTCGAATGGAGTTTCAGCTTTCGGCGCAAGCGTGAATGTGATTTCGAAAAATCCGGAGGAAAAATTTTATGTGAAATCTGATAATTCTTACGGCTCTTTCAATACTTACAAATATTCCGCGGAAGTTGGCAGCGGCAAATTCTGGAAAAACCGCCTTTCGGTGATGGGCCGTTATACCAAAATCCATTCAGACGGTTATATCGACCGTGCTTTTTCTAATTTAGATTCCTATAATTTTTCGGGGTTATTTGAGCAAAATAAAACGAAAATTCGATTGCTGGCTTTCGGCGGAAAAGAAAAAACGTATCAGGCATGGAACGGAATCGACAAAAATACCTGGGAAACGACTCCGAAATTTAATTATTCCGGCGCTATTTACGATGAAAACTGGGAAAACATCGTTGGTTTTTACGACAATGAAACCGACAATTACCGCCAAAATCATTACCAGCTTTTGTGGCAGCAAAACTTTAATGAAAACTGGAATTTAGAAACCACTTTCCATTACACTAAAGGCAAAGGATATTATGAAAACTACAAGCAGGACGCGAAGTTTTCAAAATACAATTTACCGAATTTAACTACTGATAATCAAACCGTTAAAAGAACCGATTTCATACGTAAAAAATGGCTTGACAATAATTTTTACGGTGCAGTTTCTACGCTTTACGGAAAGTTCGATAATTTGGATCTGAATTTTGGACTTGTGGGAAATCAATACGACGGCAGACATTTTGGCAATGTTACCGGCGTTTATTTTCCGGAAATTAAGGAGCACGAATATTACCGAAATTCTTCGGTGAAAAACGAAGTTGCAGGTTTTGCTAAAGGAATTTTGAAACTGAACCGAGTAGAATTGTACGGCGATTTGCAGCTTAGAAACATAAATTATGACACGAAAATCATACAGCAAGGTGATGATGAAGGCGCGGATTTAGATAAAAATTGGCTGTTTTTTAACCCAAAATTTGGAATTAATTATAAGCTCAATTCCGGGAAAATATTCTTTTCCTATGCTCACGCGCACCGCGAACCGAACCGCGATGATCTTTTTGCAAACCCGGAAATTCAGGCGGAAAAACTGCACGATTTCGAGGCGGGATTAGAAAAATCTTTCGGCGCGCTGTCTTTCACCACGAATCTCTATTATATGAATTACGAAAATCAGCTGGTTTTGAATGGTGAAATTAATGACATCGGCGAATTCATCCGCGTGAATTCTGGGAAAAGTTACCGAATGGGAATTGAAATCGGCGCGCTGGCAAAGCTTTCGGATAAATGGAATCTCGCCGGGAATTTGACGCTAAGCAGAAATGAAAACATCGATTTTAAAAATGAAACGGTAAGCGGATTTGAAAATCTCGGAAACACTCCACTTTCCTTTTCACCAAACTTTATGGGAAATGTTTTGCTAAATTATTCACCAGGAAAAATGTTCAGCTTATCACTTCAAAATCAATATGTTGGCAAACAATTTCTGGACAACACAAATAATAAAAATTACCGGCTAAACAGCTATTTTTTGACAGATTTTAATGCGAAATATTCTTTGGATCTAAAACGTACAGAAGTTGATTTTAAACTTTTGGTGAATAATATTTTCAACCAGAAATATGTGAACAACGGCTTTGTGTATGACGGAGCGCCGTATTATTTCGCGCAAGCGGGCACGAATTTCATGTTCGGTATGTCCTTCAAGTTAAAGTAAATACCAAAACGCAATTGCTGAAAGATAATTTTTTCGGTGCTAAAGACCGCCTTTTTCGCGGTTTTTTTTATTTGCATTACATTGTTCAAAAAACATAAATTTGCCCGATATGAATTTTTCCCAGCTTCTTCTCGAATTTTTAAAGAAAAACGGCAGCGTTTCTCTTGCGGGTTTCGGTACGTTTTTTCTGCAAACAATCAATGCAGCTCTCGATGAAGAGGGAAAAAACCTTTTGCCACCAGGAACTGAAATTGGCTTTGATGCTTCAAAAAACGAAAATCCGGAAAAATTCATCCGTTTTTTAGCAGCTGAAAAAAACAGCAGTGAAAGTGCTGCGGAAGAAGAAATTTCGAAGCAAGTTGTCTATTGGAATTCTGCATTGGAAAAAAATGAAACGCTGCAAATTGAAAACATCGGAACATTTTATCTCGCAGACAGCAAATTGATTTTTTACGGAAACCGGCTGGAAAATCTTTCACCGGCTTTTTTCGGTTTGGAAGAAATCAATATTTATGAAATAAAAAAAGGCTTCAGAAGCGGCAAGAAACCATACGCGTTCGTGAGAACAATTGCGTGGCTTTTACCTTTAATACTGATCGTTTCGGGACTTACATATATGGGAATTCAAAAACCCGACATGATTTTCGGTAAAAAATCTGATCTCACCAATCCGCCAAAAAAGGACGTTTTAACCGTTAAAAAAAATACACCGAAAGTCGATTCGCTTGCACCGGTTTTGGTACAAGATTCAACTTTAGCAGATTCCACAAACACAATTGTTGCGCCCGTAAAACCGGCAAAAAAGTGGACTTCGAAATCAAACAAAAACTCTAAATGGAAAAAATCAAAAAAGCGTCAGAATCGTTAACGGTCATGACCAATATCGTTTTGCCGAATGAAACCAACTCTTTAAGAAATTTATTCGGTGGTGAACTTCTGGCAAAAATGGACCGTTGCGCGTCGATCTCCGCCGCGCGACACTGCGAAAGACGCGTGGTTACGGCTTCTGTAAATCACGTTTCTTTTGATTATCCGATTCCCGAAGGCGGAATCGTGGTGTTAGAATCCAAGGTTTCGCGTGCTTTTTCCACTTCCATGGAGATTTATGTGGATGTTTGGTTGGATGATCCGATTAATCAGAAAAAGATTCATACCAATTCCGGTATTTATACTTTTGTTGCGGTAGACGAATTTAACCGTCCGATTCCGATCCCAAAGATGGAGCCGGAAACTGAAATTGAAGTGGAAAGATTTAATGCTGCATTGCGTAGAAAAGAACTTTCCCTGATTCTCTCCGGCCGAATGAAGGCTGCTGATTCAATAGAATTAAAAAAACTTTTCGCTTCAAATTAAAATCTCCGCATGAAAATCCTGCTTTTAGATAAAAACCATCCACTGATTACCGAACAGCTTTTCAAAAATGGTTTTGTTCTGGAAGAAGATTTTACCTCAACTTACGACGAAGTTCGAGCAAAAATTTCGGGCTACGACGGCATTATTATCCGCAGCAGAATTCCGCTGGACGCCAATATTTTAAAGCACGCGACCAAACTCAAATTTATTGCGAGAGTTGGCGCCGGAATGGAAAATATTGACGTTGATTTTGCCCAAAAAAATAATATTGCACTAATCAGTTCACCCGAAGGAAACCGCGACGCCGTTGCTGAACAGGTTCTGGGAATGCTGCTGGTTTTAATGAACCGATTATTTATCGCTTCAGAAGAGGTAAAAAACGGAATCTGGAAGCGCGAAGAAAACCGTGGTGAAGAATTACTTGGCAAAACCGTAGGCCTTCTGGGTTACGGCAACATGGGAAAAGCTGTAGCCCAAAGACTTTCGGGTTTTGGTTGCAAGGTGATTTTTTATGATATATTGCCAAATATCGGCGATGAATTTGCAACGCAGGTAAGTTTGGAAGAATTACAAAATGAAGCGGACATCATCAGCCTTCACCTACCGATTACAGAAAAGACGCATTATATAATTGATGAAAATTTTATTAAAAAAGTCCGAAAAAATTTCTACCTCGTCAATACCGCGCGCGGGAAAAATGTAAAAACTAAAGATTTAGTTTCGGCTATAAAATCAGGGAAGATAAAAGGCGCCGCGCTGGATGTTCTGGAATTTGAAAAGTCATCATTTGAAAATCTGGAATCTCAAAATCCGGACTTAGAATTCGTGCTTCACTCCGAAAAAGTTTTGCTTACACCGCATATTGCCGGCTGGACCATAGAAAGCAAAGAAAAACTTGCGCAGGTAATTGTTGACAAAATCTTAGCGCAGTTTCCGCGACCTTAACAAATGTTTATGATTTCGGTCTTAAGCAATTTTGGTAAAATCTCTTATCTTGCGGTGATTTTTTAAAGCAAAATCCTTTTTTAATGAAATTTTTCCGCCTTTTTTTCTGTTTTTTTCTTTTTTCTACCGTCGTAATTTCCTGTAATAAAGAAGGTTCAGATTCTCAAACTCAAGAAACTTCCCTGCCGAACTTCGGAAACGTAGAGCTGGACAACATTTTCGAAGGAAAAGACAATAAGCTTGCGAATAAAGATTCTGTCGTCGCGGTTCTGGACCTATACTACAAAAAAGTGTGGGAAGACGGTGATTTATGGGGCGGTTTTTTGGTGGCAAAAGGCGATGAAATTCTGTACGAAGGTTACCGCGGATTTGCACAGGCCAATAATACAGAACCAATTAATGATACAGTTGCCCTGCACGTTGCTTCGGTTTCTAAAACATTGACCGCAATGGCGGCGCTGAAGTTGGTGGAAGCCGGAAAAATTAAGCTGCAGGATCCACTAACCAAATTCTTCCCGGGTTTTCCCTATCCAAAAGTAACGGTTTTCACTTTGCTGAGCCAGCGCAGTGGACTCCCGAAATACGAGTATTTCATTGACAAAATTCAGCCTGCGCCAGCGGAAATGTCGAAAGAATATCTTACAAATCAGGATATTTTAAATATGTTGGTGAAGTATAAACCGGAGCTCGCGCGCGATACCGATACCGGTTTCATGTATTGTAACACCAATTTCGCACTGCTCGCGCTTCTGATTGAAAAAGTCACCCAAACTCCGTTTCCGCAGGCAATGGACGAAATGATTTTTGAACCGTTAAAAATGGATCATTCCTATGTTTTAAAGGAAAAGTATATGGATAAAGCGGCCAAATCTTTCTACCAACGCGGCCCGAGAGTATATCCCTATGACCGGCTTGATTTGATCTACGGTGATAAAAATGTGTACACCACGCCGCGCGACTTGCTAAATTTCTCAAAAGCCTTATTTGCGAAAAATTTCCTTCGACCGGATTTAAAAGATCTGATTTTTGAGCCGTACAGCAACGAAAGACCTGGCGTAAACAATTACGGTTTGGGATTCCGCATGAAAGTTTTCAATGAAGACGAAAAACTTACTTACCATAACGGTTGGTGGCACGGTACGAACTCGGTTTTCGGACATTTATTGAAGTCCCAGGTTACGATTATCGCCATTGGTAATAAATATTCGAGCAAAGTTTATACAGCGTTGGCGCTTTCAGGACTTTTTGAAAATTTCCCGTTTGAAAAGGCAAAAATTCAAAAAGAAATAAATGAGACCGACACTACCGCGGAAAAACTGAGCAACGCGGTGTACAGTGAATAAATTTAGTAATTTTGCAGAAATCCGTTACATGAAAAGATTTCTCTTTCTCTTACTTTTTGGTTTTCTTTTCACGTCGTGTGCCCGCGTGGGTTCGCCCGTTGGTGGTTCTCGGGACAGCATTCCGCCACAGGTAATCGGGAGTAATATTGACAGTCCGCGCACCAATGTATCGCGCAACATCAAAGAACTGCGCATTGATTTCGATGAATACATCAATTTAAAAGAAATCAGCCGCCAGCTTATTATTTCTCCACCGATTAAAAAAATTAGCAAAATTTTACCTTCCGGTATCGCGAATAAATTTCTGCTGATTAAATGGGACGATACTTTACAGGAAAATACCACGTATAATTTCAATTTCGGAAATGCTATTGTAGATAATAACGAGGGAAACGCGCTCGGATATTACAATTTTGCCTTTTCTACCGGCGAAAAAATCGACAGTTTGTTCATCAGCGGAGATGTAAAAAAACTTTTAACCGACACCGAAAAAGGTGGTGAATCGAAAAATATTGTGGTCGGATTGTATCAGCAAAAAGATTCGATGGATTTCCGCCAAAAACCCTATTACATCACAATGGCGGATCCGGACGGCTATTTTGAACTGAATTATCTGGCACCAGGAAAATATAGAGTTTTAACCTTCGAAGACAGCAACGCGAATTCCGTGTACGATCCGGGGAAAGAGCAGGTCGGTTTTTTGGCTGAGAATGTTAATCTGGACAAAAGCATTTCCGGGCTGCAGCTGAGTTTGGTTCCTTCCCAGAAAAGCAACAAATATTTGGAAATGAATGAAGTTCCGGGCGGAATTTTGATGACTTTTGAAGGAAATCCGGAAAAAGTGGAAGTTTTATCTCTCGATGAAAAGCTGAAAGATTATAAAATAACGCACGCGCCAAAATCCGATTCGGTTTTTGTCTGGTTTAATGCAAAACAGCAAAATATCGGAATTGAAAGCAATGAAAATTTAAAATTCAGCTACGACAACGGAATTAAGCAGGACACCGTTTCAGTTTTTTACCGGTACAACACGAAAAATGAAATGTTGCTGACCAACGCGCGCGGAAATCTTTTACCGCCGCAAAAAGATTTCGTCATCCGCAGCAATTATTATATCGATAAAATTTCTCCTGAAAAATGGACTTTATCTTCGGACAGCATTCAGCAAAATTTTACCGCTGAAATAGCGAAAGAAAATCCGTTTGAAATTCATGTAAAATCAGATTTCAGCGAAGGAAAAAAATATTCGCTCACCATTCCGAAAGAAACCGTTTCGTCGTTTTACGAAAGCGTAGCAAAATCATATCGTTTTGATTTTGAATCGGATAAAACCGAAAACTACGGTTCATTTTCATTAACGCTCGTAAATATGCCGGTGAAAAAATTCTGGACACAACTTATAAGTGCAAATGGCGAAGTAGCTTATTCAAAATACGGAACAGATTCAAATATCAATTTTTCGGGCTTAAAACCGGAAAAATATCAGCTTCGGATTTTGGTTGACGAAAATGAAAACGGCGTTTGGGACAGAGCAAATTTTGCTGAAAATATTTTCGCAGAACCTGTTTATACTTTCGAAAAAGCTGTAGAAATCCGGCCACTTTGGGAAATAAAAGAAACCTGGACGTTGCCGACAAACAGCGAAACATCAACTTCAGAAATTCCGGAAAAAATGCCCGAAAAGCCGGTAATAAATAAACCATGAAAGTTTTCCTCAACATTATTTATTGGTTTTTAATTGTAATCGCGCTGATACAGTTTATTCCGGTAAACCGCGTAAATAAACCTGTAGATGCGAAAGCTGATTTTGTTAAAATTTACAATACGCCAAAAAACGTGACGCAAATCTTAAAAAAAGCTTGCTACAACTGTCATTCCAACGAAACGGTTTATCCGGATTACGCGTACGTCGCGCCAATTTCGTGGTCGATTAAACATCACGTAAACGAAGGCCGCGAACATTTAAACCTTTCAGAATGGGGAAACATCAATAAAGATTTGAAAAAAGATATGCTTGAAAATTCGGTTCATTCGGTGAAAGGTTACACCATGCCGATGCCGGGATACATTTCAAAACATCCGGAAGCCAACCTTACAAAAGCTGAGCGCACTTTGGTTGCAAACTATTTTGAGCAGATTTTAAAAACAAAAAACTATTAATCTTTAAAAGAAAAATAGTTTTTAAGTAAATTTATTTGCCGCTAAAAGCGGCAAATTTTTCGTTTTTATTAAACTGAATTATCCGCGTGTTATTTTCGGTCTTGAGAAGATCGACATTAAAACACCGCCAAATAATCCGATGGTTTTAATAACCGCAACCTGAGAATCCGGACGCATAAAAGCGCCTACAATACAAAGTCCCGCGGCGATATACATCGGATAAATTAAATTTTTATTGGTTAAAGTGGGCGCCTGAAGGACAAAACTTGCCCCGATCAGCACGTAAAATAGCCGGTGGTACAGAAAATCATTGACGTTCTGCGGAAAAAGGTTGAAAAACCCAATGACGATACAGATTAACGCACCGATTGATAAAATACCCTGCAGGGTTGTAGTGTTCATGTTCATTAGTAACTTTCGTTTTGGTTAGGGAAATCTCCGGTTTTCACATCTTTTACAAAGCTGGAGACTGCGCCTGTAATTTCGGTATATAAATCGAGATATCGGCGGAGGAATTTGGGTGAAAAACCTTTGTTCATGCCGACCATATCGTGGTAAACGAGAACCTGACCGTCGCAGCCCGCGCCAGCGCCAATTCCGATGGTTGGAATTGAAATGCTGTCTGAAACTTTTTGGGCCAAATCAGCCGGAATTTTTTCCAAAACCAAGGCGAAGCAACCCAATTCTTCAAGCAATTTCGCATCATTGATGAGCTTTTCTGCTTCTTCATCTTCTTTCGCGCGAACTTTGTAAGTCCCGAATTGGTAAATGGATTGCGGCGTTAAACCGAGATGTCCCATCACGGGAATTCCAGCGTTTACGATTTTTGAAATTTCCTGTTCGATTTCTTTGCCGCCTTCAATTTTGACGGCGTGTGCGCCACCTTCTTTCATCATTCTTACGGCAGATTCCAACGCTTTTTCGGGATTACTTTGATAACTTCCAAAAGGTAAATCAGCAACAATTAAAGCGCGCTCAATTCCGCGCGTAACACATTGCGTATGATAAATCATTTGGTCCAGCGTAATGGGCAAAGTGGTTTCGTGACCTGCCATTACATTGGCTGCGGAATCACCAATCAAAACCGCATCTACGCCACCCGCGTCCACCATTTTCGCGGTGGTAAAATCGTACGCGGTAAGCATGCTGATTTTTTCTTTGTCGAATTTCATTTTTCGCAAAGTTTCAGTGGTGATTTTTCTTATTTCTGAGTGTACAGACATAATTTTCGTAATTGCAGGTTGAGTAACTTGCTGTAGTTTTTATAAAGTAACGTGACCAAGACGAACCAGTTTTTCGTGGTTCAAAATTTTAATATTCCGGCCTTCAACTTCGATTAATTTATCCTGTTTAAACTCCGAAATCAAACGGATGGCACTTTCTGTCGCCGTTCCGATGATGTTCGCAATTTCTTCGCGCGTCAATGAAATTTTAATAAAACCTTCCGGATCTGTGCCCAGTTTCTGTTCTAATAAAAGCAGAATTTCGGCAAGTCTTTCACGAACGGTTTTCTGTGCTAAAAAAGTCACGGTATTCGAAGATTCTCCAAGCTCAAAGGCTATTTTTTGCAACATTACAAAAGACAGCGCGGGCATTACTTCCAACAAATGAAGAAACAGATCCGAAGGTAAAAAAGTGGCTTCGATGTCGGTCATCGCTTCGGCGGCAGCCTGGAAATTTTCACCACAAAGAATGGCGCGGTAACCAATCATGTCGCCTTCTTTGATAAAGCGTAAAATCTGGTCCTTTCCGTAAACGCCCTGTTTAGATAATTTTGCGGTTCCTTTGTTCAGAAAATAAACGCCGTCCGGTATTTCGCCGTCTTCAAAAAGAATCCCGCCTTTATGGAAATTAAGGGTCTTTTTTTGGATTAAATAAGCGTTAAAATCTTCCGGTGATAAAGATTCTTTAAAGGTTTGATCATTAAAGACTTGCCGAAGCCGCTCCTCGATCATTGTATGTTTCTCTAAGGACATAGTTATATGACATTTATCAGCAAAAATAGGGTATTTAAGTGCCAGACCCAAATATAATTTTATAATTTTGCACCCCTAATAAAGATTACATTGTCAGAAAACTGTTTTCACTGCGGTCAAACGATTGACAGGGAGCGCATCACCTTCGATAACAAAGCCTTTTGCTGCAACGGGTGCAAATCGGTATTTGAAATTCTGAATATGAACGATTTAGGCAACTTTTATGAAATGAATAAAAGTTCCGGAATCCGGCCGAATGATGAAAATATCGCACAGTTTGATTATCTGGACACGCCCGAAGTTTTCACCAAAGTCACCGCTTTTTCTGAAGGCAACACCACGCTGGTAACTTTTAAAATTCCGGTTATCCATTGTTCATCGTGTATTTGGCTGCTGGAAAGTCTGCAAACTTTGAATGAAAACATTAACTATTCGCAGGTAAATTTTACCCGCAAAAACGTGCAAATTTCTTTTAATCACAACGAGCTGAAATTAAGCGAACTCGCAAAATTTCTTACCAATCTAGGTTATAAACCAGTTGTGAATTTAGAAACTGCAGAGAAAAAGGAGGAATTTTTAGATAAAACTTTGCTTGTAAAACTCGCGATTGCAGGTTTTGCTTTTGGAAACGGAATGTTCCTGAGTTATCCGGAATACGCCGAACAGGTCATGGGAACCACCGATTTCTGGATGGAAACGTACAAAGATCTTTTCCGCTTTATCATGTTTTTATTGGCAACACCGGTGGTTTTTTATTCCGCTTCGGATTATTTTAAATCTGCCTGGTTTGGCTTGAAAAATAAAATTGTAAACATTGATGTTCCGATTGTTTTGGGAATTTTAATGCTTTATGGCCGAAGTATTTACGAAGTTTTAACCGACTACGGACCGGGATATTTCGATACGCTTTGTGGTTTACTTTTTTTCATGCTTTTGGGCAAACTTTTTCAAAAACGCACGTACAGCGCTTTGTCCTACGATCGCGATTACAAATCTTTTTATCCCATTGCGGTTACGAAAATCGATTTTAATGGAGAACAGAAAAATATCCTGCTAAACGAGCTAAAAATTGGTGATCGCATCATGGTGCGAAATCAGGAAATTATCCCGGTGGACGTGATTCTTATTAAAGGTGAAGGAAACATCGATAACAGTTTTATTACCGGTGAAAGTGCCTCCATTCCTAAAGAACCAGGCGATAAAATTTTTGCCGGCGGAAAACAAATCGGTTCTGTGCTGGAACTTGAGGTAATAAAAACCGTAAACCAAAGTTACCTGACGCAGCTTTGGAACAAAGAAGCTTTCAAAAAATTTGAAACGGGTCTGGACACGATTACGAATGACATCAGCAAATATTTCACCTTCATCATTTTAGGAATTACGCTGATTGCAGGAATTTACTGGGCGCAGGTGGATTTCGAAAAAATGTTTCAGGTTGTTGCTGCGATTTTAATTGTGGCTTGTCCGTGTGCGCTTGCGCTTTCGGCGCCGTTTACTTTAGGCCATATTATGCGGATTTTAGGCCGGAATAAATTCTACGTAAAGGATACGCTGACTATTGAAAAACTGGCAAAAATCGACACGCTAGTTTTTGATAAAACCGGAACAATTACGCACAATAAAGAAGCGAATATTAGCTATGAAGGGGAAACGATTTCAGAATTTGATCTGATTAACCTGAAAAGTCTCTTGAAAAACTCAAACCATCCGCTTTCGAAAACTTTATACCAGCATCTGGAAGTGGGTGAAGAATATCTACCGGTTGAAAATTTTGTGGAAACAGCCGGAAAAGGTTATTCCGGAACTGTTCGCGGAGAAATTTATAAAGTTGGTTCGGCTTCGTTTAATAATCAACCTTCAAAAAACCTGGAAACAGCGGTGTATATTTCAAAAAAAGACCGTTTTATGGGGAAATTTATTTTCACCAATGAATACCGTGAAAATATGTCGGAAATGTTCGCGCAGCTGAAAAATTTCCCGATCCATGTTTTGAGTGGTGATAATGCTTCTGAAGAAAGTTCGTTAAAAAGTTTAGTTCCGGATATCGCGGGAATGAAATTTAACCAAAGCCCGGAAAACAAGCTGAATTATATTAAAGAACTTCAGGAAGAAAACCAAAAAGTGGCGATGCTGGGCGACGGTCTGAACGACGCCGGCGCGCTGAAACAAAGTAATGTAGGAATAGCTGTGGCAGACGATACGCATTCATTCACGCCGTCGTCGGACGTGATTATGGCTGGAGAAAAGATGCGCTTTTTAAAGGATTATTTTGATTTGTCCAAGGACGCAATAAAAATCGTAAAATTTACGTTTGGAATAAGCTTCTTTTACAATATCATCGGTTTGAGCTTCGCAGTAACGGGTCATCTTTCACCTTTGGTGGCAGCTATTCTGATGCCGATCAGTTCGATTACAGTGGTAATTTTCACCTCAGTTGCAACGTGGACGCGTTCCGGTAAATACTTTAAAACCAATAAATAACCCGGAAAAAAAGCAGTTATTTAGAAGGAATTTAAATTAACAAAACTTAACATCAGGTGAGGAATATCATAATTTTTAAGTAAATTTGACCGACATATTCCCTAAATTTGCAGGAAATGGAAATATTGTATTTAATGATTCTTTGCAGCGTTACACTGGCTGTAATTTTTCTAATCATTTTTATAGTAAGTGCAAGAAAAGGGCAGTTTGAGGATGATGAATCGCCGGCGGTACGGATACTGCTAGAGTCGGAAATCATAAAAGAAAACGGAGAAAAAGAGAAATCTCAGCCGGAAAAAGAAAATAAAAATATAGAAGAAAAAGAGATTAGTTAATATGGAGACACAAAAGTTTAGTTATGATAATAACATTGTGCGGGCCTTTCTTTATGCAACCGTAGTCTTCGGGATTATTGGTTTTTTGCTGGGACTTACCGCCGCTTTAATGTTATTTTACCCCGAACTTCCTGAATATTTCTTTGGGACAGATGATGCTACCATCGTCAGTTTACAAAGCGGTAATCTTCAGGGTTTAATTAATACCCATGGCGCTTTCGGTTTCGGCCGTATCAGAATGCTGCATACCAGTGCTGTAATTTTTGCCTTTGTTTGTAACGGTTTTTTCGCCGGTGCATATTACTCTTTGCAGAGATTGCTGAAAACTAGAATGTACAGCGACACTTTATCGTGGATTCACTTCTGGGGATGGCAGCTGATGATCGTAGCGGTGGTTATTACGTTCTTAATGGGCATCAACACTTCAAAAGAATATGCAGAGCACGAGTGGCCAATTGATATTTTAATCACGGTTATATGGGTTGTTTTCGGGATCAACATGTTCGGAACAATCATCAAGAGAAGAGTTAGACACTTATATGTTGCAATTTGGTTTTATTTAGGAACTTGGGTTGCAATTGCGATGCTTCACATTTTCAATAACCTCGAAGTTCCTTTATCTTTCGCAGGTTGGAAATCTTACTCGGCTTACGCAGGTGTTAAAGATGCTTTGGTTCAATGGTGGTACGGCCACAATGCGGTAGCGTTTGTATTGACTACGCCAATCCTTGGATTGATGTATTATTTCTTACCAAAAGCAGCAGACAGACCGGTATTTTCTTATAAATTATCGATTATCCATTTCTGGTCGCTGATTTTCGTCTATATCTGGGCAGGACCACACCACTTACAGTATACTGCGATTCCTGGCTGGGCTCAGGCTTTAGCAACCGGTTTCTCCATCATGCTTATTGCACCGTCTTGGGGTGGTATGCTTAACGGACTGCTTACATTGAGAGGTGCGTGGGATAAAGTGAGAGAAAATCCGGTATTAAAATTCTTCGTAGTAGCAATTACCTGTTATGGTATGGCAACTTTCGAAGGACCTTTATTGGCTACAAAAACATTAAATAAAATTGGTCACTATACCGATTGGGTTATTGGTCACGTTCATGTCGGAGCTTTAGGCTGGAACGGTTTCATGACTTTCGGGATGATTTATTATCTCCTGCCAATTATGTGGAGAACCAAACTGTGGTCTGTAAAATTGGCTAACTGGCATTTCTGGCTGGGTACTTTAGGAATCATTTTCTACGCCGTACCTTTATATATCGCTGGATTTACGCAAGGTTTAATGTGGAAACAGTTTAACCCAGACGGAACTTTAGTTTACAAAAACTGGTTAGATACTGTAACAGCGATTATCCCTTACTATCAAATGCGATTTGTGGGTGGTTTCCTTTACATTTCCGGAGCGATCCTGATGTGTGTGAACCTTGTTGCTACCGTAAGAAGCGGATCATTCCAGAAAGAAGTTCCTGCAGAAGCACCAGCTTTAGCAAAAATCAGCAATAAAAGAAAAGAAGGCGAAGGACTTCACCTTTGGATTGAAAGAATGCCGACTTTGCTTACAGTACTTTCATTTATTGCCGTTGCAATCGGAGGTTTCCTAGAAATTGTACCGACACTTACCATTAAAGAAAATGTACCGACTATAGCCGCGGTAAAACCTTATTCACCACTTGAACTGGAAGGTCGTGATTTATATATCCGCGAAGGCTGTAACTCTTGTCACTCGCAGATGATCAGACCATTCCGAGACGAGGTTGTCAGATTCAACGGTAAAAACGGGCAATATTCCAAAGCAGGAGAATTTGTTTATGACAGACCTTTCCTTTGGGGTTCTAAAAGAACAGGTCCGGATTTGCACCGTGAAGGTGGTAAAAACCCAAGTTCATGGCACTATAAGCACATGCTGAACCCGCGAGTAACTTCTGCAGGTTCCATCATGCCAAGATATCCATGGTTGATTTCTCGTGACCTTGACCGCAGCCAGATGGTAGCCAAAGTTGAGTTGATGAAGAATACATTTGATGTTCCGTACACACAGGCACAAATTGATTCCGCAGACTCTTGGGCTGATAACCAGGCAAGCGCTATTGTAAAAGAAATCTATTCTGAAGCAGCTGACGTTAAAAAAGCTTACGAAGATAAAAAAGCCGCTGAGGGAGCCAATTTTACTCCTTTGGAGAAGAAAGAAATCGTAGCCTTGATTGCTTATCTGCAAAGACTTGGTACGGATATTAAAACAACAGAGATTAAAACGGCTAGCACCAATTAATATCAATTAAACTGCATTGTCATGATACCGCAGAGTGTAAAAGATATATTAGCAAACGGCGATAATGTTGGTCTTTACCAGACCATCGCCATGATATTGTTTATCATATTTTTCTTAGGTATTGTGTTCTACGTTTTTTCCAGACCGAAGAAGTACTACGAAGAAGAAGAGAATGCACCTTTAAACGATGATATTGAAGATAAAGATCTTTAGAAAAACTAAACTATTATGAAACAAAGAACACCCGTATACATTACCATACTTGTAATTCTTGTGATTTTATTCATCATTTATTACATGTTTGTGCAGGACTCCTCTTTCCTTTCGTCACCATATTTTTGGGGAACGGTAGCGATTGCAATCATCTTATCCATGATTCACAACACCATTGGAGATTTGATAGAGAATGACATGTTCAAAAAGCTGACGCCGGATCAGAAGACGGAATATCTTTCAGTTAAGAAACAGCCATATTTTAAGACTTTATATCAAAGTGCTTTCAAAAAGCAATCCGCTACCCAGGAGCAGGACATCTTAATTGACCATGGTTTTGACGGAATTATGGAGTTGGACAATCAACTTCCAAAATGGTGGTTAGGATTATTTTATGCAGGTTGCATTTATTGTGTAATTTATATGGTTTCATACTGGACAACAGATTTTGCACATCAGGTGCCGGAATACGACAGAGAATACATTGCGCAAACTGCAAGTATTGAGGAGTACATGAAAAACACTCCACCGCCAACAATAGAAAATGCAGTTTTCTCTCCGGATAATATTGCAGCCGGTGAAGAAGTATATAAAACCAACTGTGTATCTTGTCACAGTGACGGTGGAAAAGGAGGAATTGGACCAAATTTAACCGATAACAACTGGATTAACCAACCGGAGAAAACTTTATTTAAAAATGTCTTCCACATGGTGGAAAATGGAAGTCCGAATAATCCAGCGATGCAGGCCTTCGGTAAAAACGGTGTACTTACAGGATTTGATATCCAGAATGTAGCCGCTTATGTTTATCATATTAACCAGGAGCAATCACCTATTACACCTGCACAAGGTGGCGCAGCTCCACAGGGAACTACCGCCAACTGGGAGAAATAAACATCAGACAAAAACAACACTACTATGAAAACATAATTTGTTATCTTATACAACGGGATAGCGGATTATGTTTTTTTTAATTTGAGAAAAAAAAATGTCAGAAGAAAAACACTATAGAGGTGGACAGGGGCAAGTTGTAGAAGCTGAAACTTTCAGAGATTCAGTAGGTACAATGGAGCAGTCTGGTAAGCGGAAATGGGTTTTCCCACGAAAACCTAAAGGCCGCTATACCGACTACCGAACCTTAGTAGCCGTAATTTTATTATCATTATTTTTCGCCATTCCTTTTATTAAAATTAATGGCAACCCTTTATTATTACTAAATATCTTAGATCGCCAGTTTTTTATCGCTGGTCAGCCATTTTATCCACAGGATTTTTTCATCCTGGCAATGGGTGCTATAACTTCTATCGTCTTTATCATACTTTTTACGGTGGTATTCGGGCGTATTTTTTGCGGATGGATCTGTCCGCAAACAATATTCTTGGAAATGATTTTCCGTAAGATAGATTATCTGATAGAAGGTGACAGAAACAAGCAGATGAAGCTGGACCGCCAGGAATGGAATGCGGAAAAAATAGGCAAAAGAGGCCTAAAATATTTTATTTTCGTAATCATCTCGCTGATCATTACACACTGGATGTTTATGTACATCGTAGGACATCAGGAAGTGCTGAACATTATGCAGCAGGGACCGTTCGCTAACTTTTCGAACTTTTTGGTAATGATTCTTTTCACCGGTGCGTTCTATTTTACATTTGCGTGGTTCCGCGAGCAGGTTTGTACTTTGGTTTGTCCTTACGGAAGACTTCAGGGTGTCTTGATAGACAAGCAGACCATCAATGTTTACTACGATTTTAAAAGAGGTGAAAACCGTTCAAAATGGAGAAAAGGTGAAGACCGGGCTGCGGAAGGTAAAGGCGACTGTATCGACTGTAACCAATGTGTAGTAGTTTGTCCTACCGGAATTGATATCCGCGACGGGCAACAGTTGGAATGTGTAAACTGTACCGCTTGTATCGACGCTTGCGACGAAGTAATGGTAAAAGTTGGTTTACCGAAAGGCCTTATCCGCTACGCAACCGAAGATGAAATTGAAAAGGAAGTGCCTTTCAAATTCACCAACAGAATGAAAGCCTACTCCGCTGTATTAATTTTAATGGTCGGATTCCTTGGTTTTCTTCTAAGTAACCGCGGCGAAATGGAAGCGAAATTCATTAAACCTGCCGGCTCATCTTATTTTGTGCGTGACGGAAACATCACCAATATTTATAACTATACTTTCCTGAATAAATCTACAAAAGATCAGATTGTAACCGTTAAAATTATTGAACCTGAACACGGAAAAGTTACCTTGAGTGGAGAAGACAAAATAATGCTCAAAAAGGACCAAATAACCAAAGGGACTGTAAACATCAGCTTCCCGGAAAAAGAAGTTCAAGTTTCAAAACAAAAAGTAAAAATTGGCGTTTATGATACGTCAGGCAAATTATTGGATTCTTTCGACACGTATTTCGAAGGTCCATTTAAAATTCAATTTTAAGCAAAAAAATGTTCAAAAAATTCAGCTGGGGTCACGGCATTGTCGTGGCATTAGCATCATTCATAGCGTTCATCTTATTTATGATTCTTATTTTTCCGGAAGGACAGCAAAATTCAGAGTTGGTTTCCGACGATTATTATCAGGATGAATTAAGTTATCAGACCGTCATCGATTCTAAAAAAAATGCCGATTTACTGGCAGAAAAACCAAGTTTTCAGCAATCGCCTGCGGGAATTAAAATTTTGTTTCCTGAAACGCTTACACCGGAAAACGGTAAAGTAAATTTTGAATTATACCGCACGGATGATTCCAACCTCGACGTGAAAAAAGAACTTTCCCTGGACGCAGCTCACGCCATTTTAATTCCTGCAAAAGTAATTTCGAAAGGTTCCTACACTTTAAAAATCAAATGGCAGCAGGATAAAAAACCGTATCAGGTAGATTACGACGTGTTATGGAACTAGCGCTAATACTTTCGGCATTGGGGCTGGGCTTCGCCTCGGGTTTTCACTGCATTGGTATGTGTGGCCCGATTGCGTTGTCGATGGGATTGACCAAAAAACAGTCTACCAATTTCTACCTTCAAAATCTTACGTATCAATTTGGCAGAATTACCACCTATTCTATTTTAGGTGGAGTTTTGGGAATAATCGGTGAAGGATTTGAAATGGTTGGCTTCCAGCAGTATCTCACCATCGCAGTCGGAATCCTTTTGATTGTGATGGCGGTTTTTTCATTTGGTGGAAAAGATTTTGCCTCTAAATTGCCCTTTTTATCAGCATTTTTATTTAAGGTGAAAATGAAGCTCTCTAAGCTGCTTCAAAAAGCAGATTACCGCTCACGCTACGCCACAGGTTTGCTGAACGGACTTTTACCCTGCGGAATGGTTTACATGGCGCTCACCGCAAGTTTAGCTGCCGGCGGAATTTTACAGAGCGCAAGTTTTATGGCCCTTTTCGGCCTTGGTACTTTGCCTTTTATGTTTTTGGTCGTTTTAGTCGGTAATTTAATGACATCCGCGTTGCGCCTGAAAATCTTAAAAATTATACCGGTGATGATGATTATTTTGGGGGGTTTGTTCATTCTTCGTGGCATGGAACTAGGCATTCCGTACGTTTCGCCACAAAAAGCTTCGATGCAGGTCATCCACAACAATTCTATTGAACATCAGCACGGCAACCACGAAAGTTGTCATTAAACTTCTGAATTTTAACCTGTTCCGTATTTTGGTATCTATTTTGAAGCTCAACGAAATAGATATAAAATCAAGATGATGAAAAAAATAGGGCTTTGGATTACTGCAGTTGGTCTAATCGCGCTTCAATCCTGCTCCGTTAACACAGAAACTACGTATTACAAAGATTCGGCATCTAGCATGGAGTCGAATATTCTTATGGATAAAGGCATGCTCTCAATGATGAATATGATGAGCGGCGAGCAGTCCAAACCTGCAGCTTTATCAAAGCTTTCCACAGACTGGAAAAGCCTTTACGATATACAAAAAGACAACCTTTTAACGCTGAATAAAGATTCCACCAAAGTTTTGCAGAAGATGTTTGTAAAACTTAACAAAGACAAAGGCGAAATCTACGGTGTTTCATTAAAATACGATAAACTTTTGCCACAGGAGGTGACATCGCTTTTAAGCCAAAGTAAAGAACTGAAAAGACTACCGCTCCAAAATATCGCAAAATGGAATGGCAACACATTAACCATTGACACCGATAAATTTAATTCTACTTCCTTTTTAGATGCTATTGAAGACAGCGCTGAAAAGAAAGAAATTAAAAATCCGAAAACAAAAAGCGATTCTATTGAAGCTTACGGCAGACAAATGGCGCAAAGCGTAATGGGGATGATGAAAATGTTTCCGGTAAATTTTTCCAGCACAATCAAATTTCAGAAACCGATAAAATCAATAGTTGGGAAGCACGATTTCGTTAAACAAATCGATAAGAAAACCATTCAGATCAACGTCCGCAGCGACGATTTGCTGGATGATGGCAAAAAACTCACCAACAAAGACAAAAAAATAATCGTCACAACAGAATAAAAAAAACCGCCTTATTAGGCGGTTTTTTTGATTTTATAAATTTTAGCTGATAAGGTCGAACCGCGCATATTCCGCGATTTTTGCTGGAATTTTTATTCCGCCGTCAACCTGATTATTTTCCAGAATTGCTGCCATAATTCTCGGCAATGCCAATGCAGAACCATTTAATGTGTGTACCAACTGCGTTTTTCCGTCGCTTTTAAACCTGCATTTCAGGCGGTTTGCCTGAAAGTTTTCGAAATTCGAAACCGAAGAAACTTCAAGCCATTTTTCCTGAGCTGCGCTCCAAACTTCAAAATCGTAAGTCATCGCTGAAGTGAAGCCCATATCGCCGCCACACAGTCTTAAAATACGGTACGGAAGCTCTAAATCTTCCAAAAGCGACTGCACATGTTTCACCATTTCTCCCAGGGCTGCATAGGAATTTTCCGGTTTTTCCAAACGTACGATTTCTACTTTTTCAAACTGATGAAGACGATTCAAACCACGGACGTGCGCGCCATAACTTCCGGCTTCACGGCGGTAACATTGTGAAAATGCCGTGTTTTTTACCGGTAAATCTTTTTCCTCCAGAATTACATCGCGGTATATATTGGTCACCGGAACTTCCGCGGTCGGAATCAAATACAAATTATCTTCAGCCGCAAAGTACATCTGGCCTTCTTTATCAGGCAATTGTCCGGTTCCATAAGCGGATGCTTCATTCACCACATGTGGCGGATTTACTTCCATATAACCGGCGTCCACGTTTTTATCTAAAAAATACTGGACCAAAGCTCTTTGCAAGCGTGCACCTTTACCCAAATAAACAGGAAAACCGGCACCCGCTATTTTTACACCGAGTTCAAAATCTATTAAATTATATTTTTTTGCCAACTCCCAGTGCGGAATGGCGCCTTCGCCCAAACCTTCAACTTCGTGAGATTGGTAAATAGTTTCGTTGTCATCCGCAGAAGTTCCGGCTTTCACCTTTTCATACGGGATATTCGGAATTAAATATAAAATTTCCAGCAGCTGATTTTCTACATCTTTCAGTTTTTGCTGTAATTCCTGCGAATTTTCTTTGTATGCCGCGGTTTTAGATTTCGCGTTTTCAGCTTCCTCTTTTTTACCTTCTTTCATCAAAATCCCGATTTCTTTCGAAATTTTTTTCATTTCCGCTAAATTTTGGTCAAGTTCAAACTGAATTTTTTTCCGCTGATCATCCGCAGCAATTGCTTCATCTACCAATTCAGTTTGTTTGAAATTTCGTTTTTGCAAACCGGCAAGAACGCGGTCTTTATTTTCGCGTAAAAAATTTACTTGTAACATAAGCTAAAAAAAATTGAGTTCTAAAACGGAAAAAAACCGTCAGTTAGCGGCAAATTTACGGATTATTTGGAGATTTTTACCACATTCAGCGCCTGATCGGTTTTGGTAAATTTCAGCACGTTGTTATACCAGATTTTTGAAACCTGAAAAATTTCCTGCCGCGATTCATATTGAATTTTCAGGGTGTCGTTGGTAACGAATCTCGTGGAATCATTGATTTTTTTCGTGAGTTCCAGCGCCAGCTTCGATTCATAAATTTGAAATGCTGCAGTTGAATCGATGGTGATGCGTTTTGCATCAGCAACATATTCCAGGTAAGTTACCGTGTCTGCGTCTTTCTTCAATGAAACAATAACCGGCGCGGTGTCGGTAACGCCGTAAACATCGTTTATTTTGATTTCGGTATAGGAACCGGGAATTTTCGAATTCAGCATGTCCTGTCCCGACGAATCAATATAAAGCTGAATAATCTGATCAATTCGCCGGATATTTTCGTCCTCGTTTCGGCACGATAATACAGCAAAACCGCCGGTCATCAGAATAAAAAAAAGATTTTTCATTACTACAAAGATAATTTATTTTAAATCCTTCCAGTAAAGATAAAAGCTAAAAATAAGCAGAAATCCGCCGATCAGCATGCTTAAAGTTAAGCTTACAGCCATTCCCATCACGCCAAATTTTCCAACCAGAAAGAATGAAAAGATCAGCAGCAAAAGCAGCGTAAAAAAGGAAATTAAAGTATTGGTTTTCATTAAACCAACCGCCGACAAAAGGTTTCCGTACAAATTCCGGAAAAGTAAATTCAGACAAAAGCCTGTAAGCAAAATGAAAAAAACAGGCGAATTAGCAACATATTTTTCATTAAAAAATAAATTTAAAATTTCTTGTCGAAAAATATATCCAACCAATAAAATTCCCGCACTAAGCGGAATAAAAATTTTATAATAATTGGTGATATAATTTTGTAGAAAACTTTTATTCTTAAAGTTTTTTGCAAGAAGCGGAAAATCACTCTGCATAAAAGCGAGCGCTAAAAATGTAATGTTTGCCGGAATTAAAATCGCAACTTTATAACTCGCGACTGAAACAGCATTCATCAGAAAACTTAAAAGCAAAACATCAGCGGAAAAAAGCGTATCCGAAAGCAGCGCCGTGCCCGCAGAAAACAGGCCGTATTTGCTCATTTCCTTATTTTTAAATTTTGCCGAAGGCAATTTTAGCGAAACAAAATTTTCACGCCGAAAATAAAAAAGTGCCACAAATGGCGTAAGAGCTATGGCAAAAAGATAACCGCGAATTCCAAAAAAATAGGTAAAAAGCAGCAAAAAAATCAGTCCGGCGATATTTACGGTATTTGTAAGTTGTGCAAAGCGCATATTATTTCCGAAAATCCGCGCTTCCGACTGCAGATGATTTAGAAAATAAAACCCAATAAACCGAATGGAGAAAAACAGAAAAAACACCAAAATATCGCCGTATTTTTCAATGTAAATAAAAGCAACACCAAGAAAAATTACGCTCAGGAAAAGCTGCCGGTAAAAACCTTCTTTCAGTAAAAACGTCGAAAGCTGCTTTTTATCGAAGTCATTTTCCTGCAAAGCGCCGTAACGGAGAAGACTTTGCTGGCTGCCAAAACCGCTGAAAGGTAAAAAAATAGCGAAAACCGAAGCCACAATGCTGATCATTCCGAATACGTTTTCGGGTAATAATTTGATGATCAAAAGCGAGCCGGCAAAAGCGCAAATTTTTGTAACCAAAAGCGATAAAAAAACGTGCTGTCCTTTATTTTTAAAAAAATCGCTGATAAAGAGTTGCAGACTTTCCACTTAAAAAAAGAGTTTGAAAATGGCCAGAATATTTACAGCTTGTGATTTTGACAAAAAATCGCGCTGCGCGAAAAGTTCGGTAACATCCTTTTCCAGCTCCGAAAAACCGCTTAAACGGTGAATATTACTTTGAAAATATTCCGCATAATAACGCTGAATTTCCGGCTGCGAATCATAATAAAACTGATACGGATACATGCTGGATTTTGCTGGTGTCTTGAGCACTTTTTCATTTAAAATTTTAAAGCCGCGCTTTACAAAACGGTCGCCAAATTTCGTTTTCCAACGCGCATCGGGTTTTAGCAAAGTTCTCTCCCAGCGGTACTTTGCGGCTTCGGGACAATATTTATTCAGCCATTCGAGATAGAAATTCTGATTATATTTCCATTTTTCCGGCAGCGAAATAGCAGTTTCCAGAAAATCTTTGGTCATAAACGGCGAAGTTTGATAGGCTTTTTGTTGGAAAACGTGCGCGCCAAAAATTGTTCGGTTAAAAGCTATGTTGCGGATCAAAAAAAGTTCTTCAGTTTCATAATTTTTCAGCGTTTCATGAAGCGAATTTTTGATTTTTGGCAGAAATTTTCGGTTTACCACCAATTTAAAATCCGAAGGTTTTTTGCGGAACGGAGCGGAATTAAAACCGCCCACGATACCATCTCCAATTTGGCCGCTGTGAAAAAGACCAAAATCGCCAAATTTTAAATTTTTTACCGCATGCTGCACATGAATGGAGCCCGTGTACAGCACCATCCCCTCGGACAGTGCCACCATCTCATCAATCGTCTTTAAAAAATCACCGCCATCCAGCGGGATAAATTCGTAATTTATTTGTTGCTCTTTTGCTATTTTTTCCGAAATCGTATGATCGAAATACCTGGACTGTGAAAAGCACAGCGCGATGTCCGGTTTCTGGTGATTTTTCATCGCATAAAACATCGCGATTCGGCTGTCCAGTCCGCCGCTTAAAAGACACAGGTGATTTTTACCAAGCTCGCAGTCTTTTTCATATTCCAAGCGAACGGATTCTGAGAAAACCTCGTGAATCCTTTCCAGCGCTTGTTCTTTGCTGCCGCTGAAAGTCGGAATTTTGGCTAAACTGAAATATTCGCGTTCGAGCAGTGAAGTTTCGGAAATATCGATGTCCAGAAAACGACCGTCCAAAAGTTTTTTTACCTGCTTTACGGGTGTTTTTTCTTCAGGTAAACTGGTGAAACACACCAGCTGATAAAGCGACTCTACATCGGGTTCAACTTTAAAATCTGCATTTTTTAATGATACTGTCAGCCGTTTTAAATCGGTATCGATGAAAGTGGAATTATTAAAAACCGAATAAAAAACGCGTTGCGTGGATGTGATGTTGGTAAAAACCAAAAGTCTTTTACGCTGTTTGTCGAAAAGAAAACCACGGAATTCGCCTTCAAAAAGTGAAAAAAAATGCCCGTTTTGCCTGGAATAAATTTTTCTGATTAAAGCTTCAAAATCTTTGGCCGCAAATTGCTGAAGAAGTTTTTGTCTATTCAGCAAAACACCTTCAAACATAAAATCAAAATTATCGGATTTAAGGTAAAAGTCATCGTATTCATCAGCTAAAAAAGAGCTGATTTCGATGTTTTGCGGAGTTATAGAAATGGAAAAACCTTTCGCCATGAAACTTTTTGAAAGTTAAATTTAATGCAATTTTTTTTGTTTCAGCGTCAGTGCAGAATTTTCCGGTAAACTTCATCGAATTTGCGCGAAATGGTTTCCATCGAGAAACAATGTTCGATGTATTGGTGTAAAATTTCCGGTTTATCAAAGTCAATTTTCGTCAGTAAAACGGTTTTCATGGCGTCGTACAGTTCATCTTCCGAATTTCTAATCAGAATTCCATTTCTTCCATTTACAATTTCTTTAATTCCGCCGACATTAGTAGCTATTACAGGCGTTCCGGAAGATAAAGATTCCAAAAGTACGCACGGGAAATTTTCGTAATCGCTGAAAAGTACAAAGCAACTGCTTTCGCGCATTTTCTCCGCAACTTCTTCAATTTTTAAAGTAGAAAAAGTTTTTACAAAGTCTCCGGCTTTATGCCTTGAAATAATTCTGTTTAAATTTTCCACCTCTCCGTCACCACCGATGTGCATTTCAAAATTGGTAAATTCTTTGCGAAGCCTTAACGCTGCAGCCAGAATTTTTTCCGGGTTTTTCAGCTGGATTAAATTGGAAATATGAAGAAAGATAAATTTTTGCGGCTGATGTCTTTTCGGTGGAAACACATTCATATTTACCACGTTTTCCACCACATGGAAGCAACCCGTAAATCCCAAAATTTTCATATCATTCTGCAAACTTTTGCTTACCGGCAAGATTGCTGAGGCATTTTTTGCAATTTGGTGTGCCAGAAAAACTTTTAATTTCGACCTTTTAGCACGGTTAATTTCTAAAAATCCGGACCAGTGTTCGCTAACAACGAAAGGAATATGATGTTTCCGTTTAAGATAAACGGCAAAAAGCACGGAATTAAAAAGGATATTGGCATGCACCAGATCCGGTTTTTGCATTTGGGAAAAACCTCTTTGGTAAGCTTTCATGCGCCGGAAAAAATTCCGGGCTGGATTGATGGATTTTTTGTAATAAACAATCAGCGTACGGATGCCGTTAATCTCCTGATCATCAACAATATAAAGTTCTTTTTGCGCTGGGTCGCCAATGGCGTGCAAAACTTCCACGTCATGCCGAAGCGCAACTGCTTCCGCATGTCTTTGCACAAAATTTCCATTTGTAGGTTCCAGTTTATTGGGAAACCAGGACGAAATAAATAGAATTTTATAGCGCATAGCACAACTTCTAATGTAAATTTAAGCAATTAATTGCACAAAAAAAACCCTTGGACAACTTTATGTCAAAGGGTTTCAGCTTTATTTTTTTATATGTTTAATCTACATAAATTCCGGCCCAACTTCTTTTCAGCGGCAAAAGAAAATCGCTTAAAAATGCCACATAGGTATTTTTGGAAAAATCGAAAACCTGAATGTCCTGAGAAATTGTACCGGTTTTTAAACCTGTTCTAAAATCCTGGAGTTTCAGGGTCTTAATTTCACCATTCTCCACAAAACTTGCTTTCATTCGGTCGAATAAGCCGAGGTTAAATTCCGCATCGATTTCGCGCATTACACCGCCCAATTCGTCGATAGAACAGCCGGAAGCAGCTTCTTTTTCTTCATCTACAGAAACAACGATAAATTGATTTTTTTCAATTTTAAATGACGCGGCCAAAGGTTTTCCGTGCGCCGCCCATGTTGCAAGAAAATCAAAAAGTTTTTCTGTAATTAGTTTGCTTTCTTTTGCGGTCAGCTGTCGTGACGCAGGATAAATTATAATTCGGTAATCGTTGGTTTCAACGATATTAGATTCTTCTATTTTCATTTCTTTTGATTTAAAAAATTAGCCGTTATAACGCCCGATTTTTTACAAATCTTCAGCTTCAGCTAAAAGTTCGGCGATGTCTTTAACCTGAACTTCGGTATTGTTAAAGTGCTTTACACCGTCGGTAATCATGGTGTTGCAGAACGGGCAGCCAGTCGCAATGATATTCGGTTTTTCAGCTAAAGCTTCTTCGGTTCTTTCCACATTGATGTCTTTATCGCCTTTTTCGGGCTCTTTAAACATTTGCGCACCGCCGGCGCCACAGCACAATCCATTGGATTTGCATCTTTTCATTTCCACCAACTCCGAATCGAGTTTTTGCAGCAACTGACGCGGTGCTTCGTATTCACCATTTGCGCGACCAAGATAACATGGATCGTGAAAGGTAATTTTCTTACCTGTGAAAGTTCCACCTTCAATTTTTAGACGACCTTCTTCCATCAGTTTACGAAGAAACTGCGTGTGGTGCATCACTTCGTAATTTCCGCCAAGACCAGGATATTCGTTTTTGATGATGTTAAAACAATGCGGACAAGCGGTAACAATTTTTTTTACGCCGTAACCGTTCATAATTTCGATGTTGGTTAAAGCCATCATCTGGAATATAAATTCGTTGCCGGCACGTTTTGCAGGATCGCCGTTGCAGGACTCCTCCTGACCGAGAACTGCAAATTCTACCCCTACTTTGTGCAAAATTTTGCATAATGCCTTGGTTACTTTTTTCGCGCGGTCATCAAAGCTTCCCATGCAGCCCACGAAAAATAAGACTTCCGGAGCTTTACCTTCGGCAGCATATTCTGCCATTGTTTTTATTGTGAAATCCATGTTATAGTTTACCAGTTTTCAGCACCGGAAAGCGAGGATTTTTTCGGTGCTATTTGCTAAGATTTTTGTTAATTATCATTTGCCCAGTTCAGGCGGTCGGCTTGATTATACTGCCACGGCGCGGCATTATTTTCCACATTGGTCATCATTAAATTAAGCTCCTGCGGCGCGGCGGACTGCTCCATGACCAAAAAGCGGCGCAATTCCACGATAATTGATAACGGGTCGATAAGCACCGGACAAGCTTCAACGCACGCATTGCAGGTTGTACAGGCCCAGATTTCTTCGCGCTGAATATGATCGTCTAATAATTTTTTACCGTCCTCTACAAATTTCCCGTTTTTATTGATGTTTTTTCCAACTTCTTCAATACGGTCGCGCGTATCCATCATAATTTTTCGCGGTGAGAGTTTTTTTCCGGTAATATTTGCCGGACAAACCGCGGTGCATCTGCCACATTCCGTGCAGGAATAAGCGTTGAGAAGCTGAACTTTATGTAAATCAAAAATATCGCTGGCTCCAAATTTTTCCGGAACTGCATTCGCGTCTTCTTCTGGCGGCGCCGCGTATGGATCGGCATTCGGATCCATCATTAATTTAATTTCCTTGGTTACGGAATCTAAATTATTGAATCTTCCAAGCGGGCCGAGTTTCGCGTACCAGGTATTCGGGAAAGCCAAAAGGATATGTAAATGCTTGGAATAATACAGATAATTCATAAAGAAAAGAATCCCGATGAAGTGAAACCACCAGGCGCCACGTTCTAAAAACATCAAAGTAGAATCGCTAAAATTTGCCAAAAGAGGGGCGAAAAAAGATGAAGAAACGGGGAAGCTTCCGTGTGCGGCATAAGCACTGCGCTGCTGTAAAAGCCAATCAGAAGAATTCATGGTGAAAAATGCCATCATCAAAGCAAATTCAATAATTAGAATCCAGTTGGCGTCGTTTTTCGGCCAGCCGAAAAGTTCTTTCATTGTTAATCTTCTTACGCCGTAGAAATTTCTTCTGATGAAAAATATAACCACGGCAATAATCACCAAAATTGCTAAAATTTCTAAAGTTGCCGTAAAAGCAGAATAGAAAGAATTGCCCATTATACCGGCTAAAAAACGGTGTGTACCGAAAATACCGTCGATAATGATTTCGAGAAGTTCAATATTAATAATGACAAAACCTACATATACGATAACATGCAGGATTCCCGCGATCGGGCGTTTGGTCATTTTGCTTTGTCCGAGGGCAACGCGCGCCATGGTTTCCCAACGTCTCGGCTTTTGGTCGTTGCGGTCTATTTCCCTGCCTAACTGAATATTTCGATAAATTTCTTTTAAACTTTTAAAGAAAAGTCCGAAGCCCACAACAAGGGCGACAAAAAAAAGAATATTGTCAATATATTCCATAGGAAGGGTTTTAGTCTTTTGTATTCTTACCAAACACTGAGAAGTTCAAATATCTTTTCGGATTTGCTTTTAAGTCTTCCACCAAAAGATTAAGGTTTTCAGCAGTTTTATTTAAGTTCTGGTAAAGTTGCTCATCTTTTGCCAATTTACCAAGACTTCCTTCACCATTTTGTATGCCGCTAATAACACCGTTTAATTTATCAGCCGTTGTGCTGAGTTTATCAATGGTGTTGTTTAGTTTTTGAACATCTACTTCGTCTGCAACCTGACCGTATTTATCAATTGCGGTTTTCGCACTGATAGTCGCTAAATTCGCGTTATCCAACATTTTTTGGATGCGTGGATCGTTATTCGCTAAAAGTGCATTGGTCTGCTGCGAAGTTCTTTCAAAAGCCGTCACCGTTCTATTAAGATTGGTTAAAAGTGCATTAATTTGCTGACGGTTTTGATCATCAACGAGTTGGTTAGCATTTGTGACTAAAGAATCTACTCTTTTCAACACGACCTGCACCTGATCTTTCACCGGACCTACCTGTGAGGAAATGCTGTTCAGCATAGAAAGTTTGAATTCGCCGGCTAAAGTATCACCATCTTTTGCCATCTCTCCGCCGTAAGCTAAATTCACGCGCATTTGCTTGCCAGACATTAATCCAGGTTCGAAAATTTCCAATTTAGATTTTTTCGAAAATTCGAAACTGTCATCAATGAGGACCTCAACTACGAAGTGTATTTTCCCGTCGGTTTCCGTAATGGGAATGATGTTATCCACTTGCCCAACTTTCAAACCGTTAATAGAAACGGGGTTTGAGGCTTCTAAACCTTCGACATTATCAAATTTTGCGTAGAAAATATTATCGGTGGTAAAAAGACTTTTACCTTTCATAAACTGGAACAAAAAGACAAAGCCAACAATGGCTAGAAGTGCTATAAGTCCTGCTTTTATTTCTTTTGTGAATTTCACTTTTGTGTATTTTTTATGCGACAAATATAGCATATTTTAAATAAAGTGCTGTGAAAACCTTAGGTTCTAAAAACACAAAAAGCGACCGTAAAGTCGCTTCCTATGTATGTTACAAAGTTTTACTGTTGAGCTGAACGGTTGTACAATTCAATTCTGTAATCTTTAATCTTCGCATTGTCCTGTAGGCTTTTCAGGAAAAACTGTCCAAATTGCTGGGAATTTTGTCCTGCGATCGCTTCAGCCATTTGCTTCACGTCGCCCGGTTGTTTGTTGATGCTTTCACCTTTTTTCAAAACTACATAAACTCCGGTTAAACCTTCAACTGGTTTGGATAATTTATTTTTAGCTACACCAAACGCGGCTCCGGCAACTTTCGGCTCCATTGCACCGTTCACCTGTGGATTTAGCATATTTACCTGTGCAGACTGTTTGCTGGCTCCGAAAAGTTTTGCGATCTGGTCTAAATTTGAAGCATTAGCGCCGTTAATTTTTTCGGTAATTTTCTTAGCCAATAACTGGTTTCTGATAATTGGTTCCACCTGGTCGCGCACTGCTTCCGGATCTGCAGAACCTGCGTCCTGAATTCCATTTACATAAGCTACAACTCTATCTCCTGTTCCTTCTACAGTGAAAATATCAGTGTCACCTTTTTTGGTGTTTTTGTTAAATGCCCACGCGATGATATCTTCGTCCTTGTCCGTTCCAAGTCCCGGCAAAGTTCCCTGGAATCTGCCAACCTCTTTTGGATTGGTGAACATATAATTATTTTTCTTCGCTAAATTGGCGAATTCATTAAAGCTTTTACCCTGAACCTGCTGAATGAATTTCGTGGCTTTGGTATATACTTCGTTTTCCGTTTTATCCGATGGTTTGATGGCCTTAACAAGGTTTGCCACTTTATAACCCATGGCACCACTTTTCTTATCTTCGATATTGATGATGTGGTAACCGTATTGTGTTTCTACAACTGCTGTTGCACCCTTACCGTTTGTTGCTAAAAAGTTCAGATATTCCGGTACGAATGGCGTTTCCGGAGTTGTCCAGCCCACGCTTCCACCTTGAGCGGCAGAACCCGGATCAGCTGAATATTTCAGGAACTGTGCAAATTTTGACGGATCAGCTTTTACTGCATTTCCAATAGAATCCGCTAATTTTTTCGCTTCTTCTTTTGAACGTGTTTCTGCACCGCCCGCCTGGTTTCCTTTATAAGTCACCAAAATATGTCTTGAAAGTGTAGAATCCGAAGGCTTTTTATCTAAAAGCTTAGATACTACATAAAAATTCTGCTCTTTATAAGGACCAAATGTTGTCCCGATCGCTGCGGTTGCAACTTTGTCTTTAATTGCTGCCGGTAATTGTTCCGCAGGGAAATATTGTGGGTTGAAAGGCAAATCTGAATTCAAAGCAATAAACATTGAATCGTTTTTCGTGTTCACGAAATTTTCATTTCCTTCGCTTGTAGGGCTTCCAACGGTCATCAATTTGTTCATTTCTGCCTGCATTGCAGCGTCATCTGCTGCGCTTGGCGCTGCCGGGAAATATACTACACCGATGTTTCTGCTGACGTCTCTTTTAAATACAGTCGGGTGAAGTTTAATATAATCCGAAATATCTTTAGAGGTTACTTTAACAGGATTTTTCTGCGCGAAAGCTTCATAATCCACTTTTACAAAATCAATATCAGCAAGCTGATCCCTTTCTTTCATAATCTGCTCTGCTTCTTTTTTGCTTACGGTAATTCCGCTGCTTACATTAGCAAAAAGCTGACGCGCCATCATTCTGTATTCGATGGATTTTCTGGTTTTTAACCAGTTATTGTATAATTCTACATTGCTGGATTTCAGCTGCGTAACTTGATTTTTAATTTCCTGAATTTTGAAGTTTCCTTTTTCGTCAAAATTCTCTTTATTCTGGGCAAATAAAGGATCGAACTGAAGCTGGTTCCAGAACATATCTTCAGTAAGGGTAAGACCCATTTTTTTGAATTGCTGCTCGATCAGTTTAGACTGAACCAACATTTGCCAAGCCTGCTCTTCCAAACCTTTGGTAGGCTGACCTTGCTGCTGTGCCTGCTGCTGAAGCATGAAAAGCTGATCATCAAAATCTTCTTTAGAAATCTCCTGGCCGTTTACTTTACCATAAATTCCGGGTTGTGCACCGAATAATTTTTCCAGACTGTCTGGGTTCACCACGAAAGCCAACATTGCTACCGCTATAATCCCCATTAAAAGCCAAGGTCTATTTCTAATTTCTCCTAAAATTGCCATCTTTTTTTGTATAATTTTATCAGTGTGCGAAAATACACATTTTTAGCAGATTAGAAAAAAAAATAAACTATTTATTTAAAAGCCCCAATCTTTCCTGTGCCAAATTTGTCTGCGTTTTTACGTGGCATAAACCTTGTCAAAATAAGGAAACCTTTTCGAAGGCCGAATTTTCTACCTGGAAGGTAGAATAAACGCCCTATTAATCTATTAAAAATGACAATTTGTCATTCAACCATATGACAGACTTTGAAGAAATGAAACTTGACGAAATTTTAGAAGACGGCTTCAGCATTGTAACTGAGGAAATAAATATAGCAGACATCGCCACCACCGAAGAAGAAGAAAACCAGCTGGTTTTCCCAATTTTGCCAGTACGAAATATGGTGATGTTCCCGAAAGTGATCATTCCGATAACAGCAGGACGGGAAATGTCCATCAAGCTTTTGGAAGAAGCGCAGAAAAACAATCAACTCATCGGGATTTTAAGCCAGAATAATTCGTCTATCGAAAATCCTGAAACTTCCGATTTGTACGAAATCGGGACTTTAGCGAAAATCATTAAAATCATTAAACTTCCCGAAGGAAATATTACCGCCATTACACGCGGTTTTCAGCGTTTTAAAGTAAAAAAATTCACGGCTAAAAGGCCATATTTTTTAGCGGAAATAGAAAAGCTGAAAGACGTTCCCACCAAAAAGAAAGAAGAGTACGAAGCTTTGCTTGAAAATATTAAAGCGCTTGCGCTGAAAATTATTGAGCTTGATCCAAACATACCGAACGCCGCGAATTTTGCGATAAGCAATATGTCGGATAATGAAGATTTGTTAAATTTTATCTGCTGTAATGCCAATTTTTTGTCAAATCAAAAACAGAAGCTTTTGGAAGAAAAAAGCCTGCTGATACGTGCCGAAAAATGTTACACGCTGATGCACGACGAATTTCGCAAGCTGGAATTGCGCAGCCAGATTCACCAAAAAACCTCGAAAGATCTAGACAAACAGCAACGCGAATATTTTCTGAATCAGCAAATTCGCACGATTCAGGAAGAACTGGGCGGCGGTCCGGAATCTGACGTTGAAGAATTACTGGACAAAGCCAAAAAAATAAAATGGAGCGAGGAAGTTGAAGAGCATTTCAAAAAAGAAATTAACCGTTTGCAGCGCCAAAATCCGAATTCTCCGGATTACAACGTGCAGCGAAATTATCTGGATTTTTTTACCGATTTACCCTGGAATAATTACTCGAAAGACATTTTTGATATCGCTAAAGCCGAAAAAGTGCTCGATAAAGCGCATTACGGTTTAGAGGACATTAAAAAAAGAATTTTGGAACACATGGCTGTTCTGAAATTGAAAAATAATATGAAATCGCCGATTTTATGTTTGGTCGGTCCTCCCGGCGTCGGAAAAACCTCACTCGGCAAATCGGTTGCGGATGCTTTGGGTAGAAAATATGTAAGATTATCGCTCGGCGGACTTCATGACGAATCTGAAATCCGTGGTCACCGGAAAACTTATATCGGTGCAATGGCGGGACGAATTTTGCAGTCCATTAAAAAAGCGGGAACCTCCAATCCGGTAATTGTTCTGGATGAAATCGATAAAATAGCGACCGGAATTCACGGTGATCCAAGCTCAGCTTTGCTTGAAGTTTTAGATCCGGAGCAAAACAATTCCTTCTACGACAACTTCCTGGAACTCGGTTATGATTTATCGAAAGTAATGTTCATTGCCACCGCAAACTCTTTATCTACCGTGCAGCGTCCGCTTTTGGACCGAATGGAAATCATTCAGATTGCCGGCTACACTTTAGAGGAAAAAGTAGAAATTGCAAAACGCCATTTAATTAAAAAACAGCAGGAAGAAAACGGTTTAGACACCAAATCATTTAAACTCGGAAATGCCGAGTTGAAACATATTATTGATGCACATACGTCTGAAAGTGGCGTGCGAAGATTGGAAAAACAAATCGCGTCAATAGCCCGCTGGGTCGCCCTGCAAACAGCCATGGAAAAAGAGTACAATCCAAAAATTTCCATAGAAAAAGTGGACGAAATTCTCGGCGTTCCGCGGCCGCGAAATTTGGCGGAAATCTCCGATGTTCCCGGTGTCGTAACAGGTTTGGCCTGGACCGAAGTTGGTGGCGACATTCTTTTCATCGAAAGTATTTTAAGCGAAGGCAAAGGAAATCTCACCATGACCGGAAATCTTGGGAATGTTATGAAAGAATCGGCGACTATCGCGTTGGAATATATTAAAGCAAAACACGACAAACTTGGCATTTCTGCAGAAGATATTCAGAAAAATAATATCCACGTTCACGTTCCGGAAGGCGCGACGCCGAAAGATGGTCCGTCCGCGGGCATCGCGATGTTAACCTCGATTGTTTCGAGTTTCAAAAATCAAAAAGTAAAACCTCATCTTGCGATGACGGGTGAAATTACATTACGTGGAAAAGTGCTTCCTGTCGGCGGAATTAAAGAAAAACTTTTAGCCGCTGCGCGAGCCGGAATTAAAGAAATCATCCTCTGTGAAGCGAATCGCAAAGATGTGGAAGAAATTAAAAAAGATTATCTGAAAGACCTGAAAATAAATTACGTAAAAACCATGAGCGAAGTCGTGGATTTAGCTTTAAAGTAAAAAAGAAAAAATGCCCTTTTTAGGGCGTTTTTTTTATTTCAAAAATGAACTTTTTGGAGATAAAAATTACGGAAATGCAAAAGCTTAAAAATTTGCCGTTTTAGCACCGAAAAATTTAGGTCTACATTTTTAGCAGAATTAAATGATAGAAAATCTCAGAACGTATTTTTTCCCGAGGTTTTATTTTTCCGTAAATTTGCACGACTTTATAATTCGCCGGGCTTTAATCACCATTAAAATTTAAAAAAATGTTGCCTAAAATAAATCCAACGCACACCACTGCCTGGAAAAATCTCACCAAACACTTTGCGGAAACCGATTTCGACCTTAGAACTTTGTTCGCGGAAAATACGGAAAGGTTTAAAGATTTTTCCGTTCAAAGAGAAAATTACCTTTTCGATTACTCGAAGAATTTAATTGATCAAAAAACCTTTGGATTTTTGCAGGATTTAGCTGAAGAATGCGATCTGAAATCTGCAATAAAAGCCATGTTTAGCGGCGAAAAAATTAACGAAACTGAAGGCCGCGCAGTTTTGCACACCGCGCTTCGGGATTTTTCAGCTGACGAAATCTTGGTTGATGACGAAAACATCAAACCTGCGATCAGAAAGGTTTTGGATCAAATGAAAAAGTTTTCGGAAAAAATTATTTCCGGCGCTCACACCGGATTTTCCGGAAAAGAAATTACCGACGTTGTAAACATCGGAATTGGCGGTTCAGATTTAGGTCCGGTGATGGTTTGCTCGGCTTTAAAACATTTTAAAACGCGGCTAAACGCGCATTTTGTTTCGAATGTTGATGGCAATCACATCGCTGAAGTCCTCAAAAATCTAAATCCTGAAACGACGCTTTTCATCATCGCATCGAAAACTTTCACCACGCAGGAAACCATGACCAATGCAGAATCTGCCAAAACCTGGTTTCTAAAAAGTGGAAAAGAAACGGATGTAGAAAAACATTTCGTAGCACTTTCCACCAATGTTGAAGCGGTGAAAAAATTCGGTATTGCAGAGGAAAATATTTTCGAATTTTGGGATTGGGTTGGCGGCCGCTATTCGCTGTGGAGCGCGATAGGTCTCAGCATCGTGCTTTTCGTGGGTTATGATAATTTCGAGCAACTGCTAAAAGGTGCACACGAAACTGATACACATTTCCGAACAGCAGATTTTAAAGAAAACGTGCCGGTTTTAATGGCGCTTTGCGGAATTTGGTATCGTAACTTTTTTGATGCCGGAACGTACGCTATTTTACCATATTCCCAGTATTTAGACCGTTTTCCCGCATATCTTCAGCAAGGCGATATGGAAAGTAACGGGAAATGTGTGGACCGAAACGGTGATTTTGTAGATTACGAAACCGGGCCGGTGATTTGGGGCGAACCGGGGACAAACGGTCAGCACGCCTTTTACCAGCTGATTCATCAGGGAACGCAGCTAATTCCGGCAGATTTTATCGCGTATGCAAAATCCTGCAACGTGGTTTCTGACCATCAAGAAAAATTATTGGCGAACTTTTTTGCGCAAACTGAAGCTTTAGCTTTTGGTAAAACGCCGGATGAAGTTCGGGCAGAATTAGAAAAAACAGGCATTTCAGGGGAAGAAATTGACGAGCTGGTAAACTACAAAGTTTTTCAGGGAAATACACCGACAAATTCCTTTATTTTCGAGGAATTAACGCCGTTTTCTTTTGGACAATTAATCGCGCTTTATGAGCACAAAATTTTCGTGCAAGGTGTAATCTGGAATATTTTCAGTTTCGATCAGTTCGGTGTGGAATTAGGTAAAGTACTCGCAGGAAAAATTTTAGCAGAATTAAAAAGTTCCGAGCCGGTAAATTCTCACGATTCTTCTACCAACGGACTCATCAAATATTTTAAAGCGAAAAAATAAAGTTCTCATAAAAAACTAAAAGTAAAACCATGGCACAAATTCTCGACGGACTGAAAGTTTCCAAAGAAATAAAAGAAGAAATCCGCATCGAAGTTGAAAAAATTGTTCAAAACCACAGACGTCCGCCACATTTAGTCGCTATTTTGGTCGGCAAAAACGGCGCCAGCATGACGTATGTAAATAACAAGATTAAGGACTGTCACGAGGTGGGCTTCCGCTCTTCTTTGTTAGAATTTCCGAGCACCGTTTCTGAAGCCGAACTGTTAGAAAAAATCGATGAGCTGAATAAATCCAAAGAAGTGGACGGTTTTATTGTTCAGCTGCCTTTGCCACCGCAAATCGATCAGGAAAAAATCATCATGGCAATTGATCCCAGAAAAGATGTGGATGGTTTTCACCCTGAAAATTTCGGAAAAATGGCGCTGGAAATGGATACTTTTTTACCGGCCACGCCGTTTGGAATTTTAACTTTATTGGAAAGATATCAAATTGATACGAAAGGAAAACATTGCGTAATTATCGGCAGAAGCCGAATTGTAGGAAAACCGATGAGCATTTTGATGGGAAGAAAAGATTTCCCGGGAAATTCTACGGTAACATTAACGCATTCTTACACGCCGCACATTGAACAGTACACGCTTAAAGCGGATATTGTAATTACGGCGTTGGGCGACCCGAACTTCCTTAAAGCAAATATGATCAAGGACGGCGCCGTTATCGTAGACGTAGGAATTACGCGCGTAGAAGATGATTCCAAAAAAGGTTACCGACTTGTTGGCGATGTCGATTTTGAGAGCTGTAACGACAAAGCCAGCTGGATTACTCCAGTGCCGGGCGGTGTAGGCCCGATGACCAGAGCGATGTTGATGAAAAACACGCTGCTGGCTTACAAAACATCTGTTTATAATGACTAAAGAAGAAGAAAATATTTTATTGAAAGAAGGTAAAATGCTCCCTGTAATGGAGCATTTTTACACCATTCAAGGCGAAGGTGCCCACACCGGAAAAGCCGCATATTTCATCCGCCTTGGCGGCTGCGACGTCGGTTGCCACTGGTGCGATGTGAAAGAAAGCTGGAACCCGGATTTGCACCCACTTTTAAATGCTGAAGAAATTGCCCAAACAGCGGCGAAAAATTGTAAAACCATCGTGTTGACCGGCGGTGAACCGTTGATGTGGAATCTGCAGTTTCTGACTGCAAGGCTAAAAGAGCTCGGCTGTACCATACACATTGAAACTTCAGGAGCTTATGAAATGAGCGGACATCTGGATTGGATTACCCTTTCGCCAAAGAAAACCGGCTTACCAAAACCCGCTATTTACGAGAGAGCAAGCGAGCTGAAAATGATTATTTTCAACAATAACGATTTTAAATTTGCCGAAGAGCAAGCTGCAAAAGTTTCGGAAAACTGTGTGCTTTATCTGCAAAGTGAATGGAGCAAACGCAATGAAATGTACCCGAAAATCACCGACTATATTTTGGCAAACCCGAAATGGCAGGCTTCTGTACAGACGCATAAATATTTGAATATTCCATAAATTATAGTAGATTTACGAGTAGCTTTCCTTTGCAATGCAGAAAATCCGGTACTCGAGATATTTCCGACTTGTTTTTATATTGCTCGATATCCTGGTGATTTCGGCGGTTTTTATTTATTTCTATTTAAAGAACGACCAGGAACTTTTCGCTGATGTAACCACGGAACAAAATATCCTGTCCATTACGGTGCTTATTTTTTTCTGGATCTTACTCAGCGGGCGCACAAAACTGTATTCCGTACCGCGAACCATAACGTACACGCTTTATTTAGAAAGACTCATAACGCATATATTACTCTTCATTTTCGGCGTGGTTTTGCTGGCAAAAGTTAGCAACAACGATTTTCTGAAACAGGACCGCGCCTGGATGGGACTGAGTTTATTTTTCATTTTATTCTTCCTTAAATCAGCCATTTTTTTCGCTTTAAAATACATCCGGACTTTAGGTTGGAATTACCGGAACATTATGTTTCTAGTGGATGACACCTCGGCTAAAATGCTGAAAACCATTTTAAATGAGAGAAAAGATTACGGTTTTAAAAACTGGGAATATCCGCAAAGCGAAAATATAAATCTGCAAAATCTGGTCAATTTCTGGCGAAGAAACGGGATTCACACCATGTATCTTTCCGCGGAATCCGCGGAATTATACCGCGATAAGGAAGATGAAATTTATGAACTTGCGGAAAAATATCAGGTCCGTATCAGCTTAATTCCGAGTGTCATCAATAATTTTTTTGAGTTTGACCTCAGCTATATCGAAACGCAGCCAGTTTTCGTACGGGTAAAATTCCCACTTGATAATCTGGTGAACAGTCTGATAAAAAGAACATTCGACCTGCTTTTTTCGGCGCTTGTTTTGATATTTATCTGCAGCTGGCTTTTTCCTATCATTGCTGTTATGATAAAAATGGGCGATAAAGGCCCGATTTTTTTTGTTCAGAAAAGATACGGTTTTCATGACCGCATTTTTAACTGTATAAAGTTCCGCTCGATGCGCGTGAACGGCGAATGTACCACGAAAACCACCGCGCCGGATGATGACAGAATTACCAAAATCGGCAGATTTTTGCGCAGAACAAGCTTGGACGAAATGCCGCAGTTTTTCAATGTTTTAAAAGGTGAAATGTCTGTCGTAGGACCGCGGCCACACATGCTTTTAATCGATGATTTTTACAAACCGAAAATCGGTCGCTATTCCGTTCGAAGTTTGGTAAAACCCGGAATTTCGGGTCTGGCACAGGTGAACGGTTTACGCGGCGACAATGGCTATATGGAAATTGCCATGAAAAAACGGATTTTGGCAGATAATTTCTACGTGAAAAAATGGACGATGAGTCTTGACATTGTAATCATCATCAAAACCATTATTTTGCTGATTGCCGGCGACAAGAACGCCCGCTAGAGTTGATGAAATAAAAAAAATAAAAAACACTAATTTAGCCAAATGTTAAAAAATCTGTTCAGCCAAGTTGGCGCGTACTTTATACTTTTAGGGAAAACCCTGAAAAGACCTCAAAAGTCTTCGGTATTTTTTAAACTTTTGATGCGTGAGATTTACGATTTGGGCGTAAATTCTTTTGGTTTAACGTTGTTTACTTCCACGTTTGTTGGCGCAGTTGTCGCGATTCAGATGTATAATAACTTTTCCGCCTCCACATTTCCGATTCCGAATTCATTCATTGGATACGCGACGAAAGTCGTTCTTATTTTGGAATTTGCGCCGACGATTATTTCGGTAATTCTTGCCGGAAAAGTGGGTTCTTATATCGCTTCAAGTATCGGCACCATGCGTGTTACGGAGCAAATTGACGCTTTAGATATTATGGGCGTTAATTCACCCAATTTTTTGATTTTACCTAAAATTTTAGCCAGCGTAATTTTCAATCCGTTACTTATTGCCATCAGTATTGTTTTCGGAATTTGGGGCGGTTATCTTGCAGGACTTGCAACCGGAAGTTGGAGCAAAGCCGATTATATCACAGGAATCCAAATGTATATGCCACAACATTTTATTTGGTACGCGTTTTTCAAGACTGCAGTTTTTGCCTTTTTAATTGCGACAATTCCGGCATATTTTGGCTATAATGTGAAAGGCGGCTCACTGGAAGTTGGCCGTGCAAGTACGCAAGCCGTAGTATGGACGATTGTAGCGATCATCGTCATGAATTTAATTTTAACACAAATGTTCCTCAGCTAATGATTGAAGTAAAAGACCTAAAAAAGCAGTTTGATGAGGTAGAAGTTTTAAAAGGTGTTACTACAACTTTCGAAACGGGGAAAGTAAACCTCATCATCGGGCAGAGTGGTTCCGGTAAGACCGTTTTCCTGAAGAGTTTGCTGAATGTTTATCAACCGACGTCGGGCGAAATTTTGTTTGACGGGCGTAACATCAATAAAATGTCGCGCGATGAAAAACAGTTGTTGCGTGCAGAAATTGGTACGGTTTTTCAGGGAAGTGCGCTTTTCGATTCCATGACGGTGGAAGAAAATATCACTTTTCCGCTGGATATGTTTACGAACCTTTCATTCCGTGAAAAAAAACGCCGCGCTTTCGAGGTAATTGGCCGCGTGCATCTGGAAAAAGCAAACCGTAAATTCCCGTCGGAAATTTCAGGTGGAATGCAGAAACGTGTCGCAATTGCGCGCGCTATTGTGAACAATCCGAAATATCTGTTCTGTGATGAGCCAAACTCCGGTCTGGATCCTTACACATCAAATATTATCGATGATTTGCTGCTGGAGATTACTAAAGAATATAAAACCACCACGATTATCAATTCCCATGATATGAATTCGGTGATGACGATTGGCGAGAAAATTGTATATCTGCGAAATGGTCTTAAGGAATGGGAAGGAGACAAAGATATCCTTATCAATGCAGGCAATAAAAATCTGATTGATTTCGTTTACTCTTCAGAATTATTCAAAGAGTTGCGGGACTATTTCCTGGAAACCAACAAAACCTCTATTGAAAACGTTATAACAAAACCTCAAACAAATGAAAAAAATTCTTAGTACTGTTCTTGTAGGCGCCAGCCTTCTGAGCACTGCACAGGTAACATTCGCGGGAAAAGCAAACTTGCTTTTTAAAACGGACTCGCCAAGCTGGAAAAATATAAAAAGCAGCGCGGTATCTGCATACGACCAATCTGGTAAAAACAATGTGGGCTTCAATGTAGGACTTTCTGCAAAAATTGATTTGCCAGCATCGCTTTTTGTGATGCCGGAAATTTATTACACCACTTTTAAAAATGAATTCACTGTCCCGGAAACTTCAACCACCATTGAAGCAAAAAGTAACCGCGTGGATGTGCCGGTGCTTTTAGGTTACCGACTTTTAGGTGATAATTTAGGCGTATTTATTGGGCCGGTTGCTTCATACAATCTTTCTTCAGACAACCAGTATAAAGATTTTAAAGAAAATGCACTAAAAGATTTCACTTTGGGTTACCAGTTCGGTGCACAGGTTCAAATTCAGAAATTGATATTGAACGCGAGATATGAAGGCGCTTTTACTGAAGATCAAAGAGAATTCATCAACAGCACGAATAACGAAGTAATTCGTTATGACAGTCGCCCGAGCTTATTTATGGTCGGAATTGGTTACCAATTATAAAAATACCTGCTTTTATGCGGGAAAAAATCCTCTGAATTAATAATTCGGAGGATTTTTGTTATCATCAGTAACATAAGTTACATTTTGTTTTTTTGCCTGTTCAGCGGCTAATTTTTCCAGTTCTTCTTTTTCTTTCCGAAGCTGTTTCAGTTCGCGGCGCTTTTCTTCAGCTCGCAGCGCAGCGCCTTTGCTGGCGTAACCAACAATTCCACCGATAATTAAACCAATACCAATTCCGGCAAGAATTCCCATTAAACTCATCGGTTCGAAAAGTTTTACCGCGGAAAAATCGGGCAACATGTAGTAAAGCAAAAATGCCAAACCTAAAAGCAACAAACCGATAAAAGATAAATTTTTCATAGCTGGATTTTAAAAGACCTTCCCAAATTTAGTAAAATTATGGGAAGGTCGGTTTATAAATGAATCTGTGATTTTTAAATTTTTCCGCCTGCAGCTTTATAATATTGTAAAGCTTTCGGCATGTGTTTCTCTAAATCTGCTCTTCGTGTATCCGGATTCGGGTGAGTTGAAAGGAATTCCGGTGGTCTGCTGCCGCTGGAAGCGCTTTCCATACGCTGCCAGAAAGGCTGAGCTTCGCGTGGATCATATCCCGCCATCGCCATCAGGTAAAGCCCCATTTCATCAGCTTCTAGCTCTTGGCTTCGTCCGTATTTCAAAAGGGCAACCTGCGCACCGATCGGATAAGCCTGTTGGAAAATTGCCGCCAGTTGTCCGTTAGAAATTGTACTTCCTAAAATTGCTCCACCATATTGAGCAACCATTGCCTGCGAAATTCTTTCGTTACCGTGACCTGCCAGGGCGTGAGAAATTTCATGACCTAATACCACCGCTAAACCTGTGTCAGTTTTGGTAATCGGGAAAATCCCGGTATAAACGGCAACTTTTCCGCCTGGCATTGCCCAGGCATTAATTGCTTTATCATCGATGAGGTTAAATTCCCACTGATAATTCGCGATATCTGCTTCACGACCGATACCACGGTAATAATTAGTCGCTGCATTTTTAATTCTTAATCCTACATTAGTTACGCTTTTCGCCTGACTTGTGCCCGAAACAACTTTAGCTTTAGAAAGCGTTTCGCGATATTGTTGTAAAGCCATCGCCTGGATTTCCTGATCGTTGGCTAACTGAAGAGTTTTTCTGCCGGTAATCGGGTTCGTAGTACACGCAAACATCATCACAGAGACAATGCTGAGCCCGACGAATTTATTTAATTTTTTCATAGTGGTAATTGTTGATTTGTTTCCTTTAAACAATTTTTATTCCAAATGAAAATTAATAGAATTATTGCATAATTTTTGCTACCTGCTAATTTAAACGGCAAATATTAATAAATGTCGTAAAATATTGGAAAAACCAATACCTTTAAAACAAAAATATTCTCCTATGAAAAATTTAATTACAATCCTCAGCTCTCTATTTATATTTATTTTTTTGGGTTCGTGCGGTACACAAAGTACCATTCCTTCGGAAAAAGTGCTGAGTTTGGTGGAAAGCGGCGAGTTTACCTTTATGGCAGAACACGCAAATCCCACAAATTATGATGTAATCAACATCATGAATTCCTTCCCGACCGGCGGTTCTTCGCAAATGTTATCTTTGGACGCTGGCTACACCATCGAACTGAAAAAAAATGAATTGGATGTCGTGATGCCTTACTTCGGCAGAATGTACACCTCATCAATGAAAAGCGATAATTCCTTTAGATTTACTTCAAAAGAATTTACGGTAAACCGTGCAGAGGGCTCCAAAGGCAGTTCTGTCTTTGTCATCATGCCGACCGACCAGCAAATCGTTACCAAAATAGTGATGGAAGTTTTCAAAAACGGAAAAACTTACGTTGCAATCCAGTCAACCGACCGACAACCGATTACCTACGATGGTTACATTACGGCGAATACGACTACAGCTGCTGATTAATTCTTCAGCAGTTCCTCAACAAATAATTTTGCTTCTGAACTCGGATTTACTTCCAGTTCGGAAGCCTTTTTTTTATGCGAATCATACAGCATTTCGCCGTCGTTGCCGGATTTTGTTTTCTGAAGAATAAATTCTTTCACCCAGTAATCAAAACGTTTTTCCGCCTGTTTTTTTCGGGTTGCTAAAAATGAAAAATTTGCGATTTTAAGGGCAATAAATTCCTGAATCTTTTCATAGACCGCTTCCAAGCCTTTGTTTTCCAGCGCGGAACCAAGCAAAACGGGAACTTTCCAGTTTTTCTCTTTTTCGGGCATGAAATGTAAAGCGCGCAGCAGTTCTATTTTGGTGTTTTTAGCAATCTGACGGTTTTGGTCTTCAACTTTATTAATGAAAATCAAATCCACCATTTCCATGACACCGCGTTTAATTCCCTGCAGTTCATCGCCGCCGCCCACAATTTTCAGAAAGACAAAAACATCGGTAATGTCCGAAACCAAAACTTCGCTTTGCCCCACGCCCACGGTTTCAATCAAAATATAATCGTAGCCGGCAGCTTCACATAAAAGCATACTTTCAAAAGTCGCGTTGGCGATTCCGCCTAAATATCCGGAAGTTGGACTCGGACGGATAAAAGCGTTTTTTTCGCGCGCCAATTCTTCCATCCGTGTTTTATCACCGAGAATTGAACCTTTGTTCAGCGAAGAACTCGGATCGATGGCGAGCACGGCAACTTTTTTACCTGCTTTAATGGCAATTTTTCCGAAATTTTCAATAAAGGTAGATTTTCCGGCGCCGGGAACGCCCGTAATTCCAATACGGATGGAATTTCCGGTGAACGGCATTATTGCAGTCAAAATTTCTTCTGCCTGATCCCGATGTTCCGGCTTTTTACTTTCAACCAAAGTGAGGGCTTTGGCGAGCAATCTTTTGTCGCCAGCGCGCAAACCGTCGATTAATTGGGAGGTGGCGTACGTTTTCATCTACTTCAAAAATACAAATTCTTTTCAGAAGAAATCCTGCGGTTTCGGTTTTCTAAATATTTTAAATATTTGTTTAGTACTTCAAAAATTTAATTTAAAATGAAAATCGCTATTTTTGAAAGACTGATAACATAAAATTAAAAAATGACTGAAATTAAAAATTTGAAAAAAAACACCCTTAAACCGGCAATTTTTTTAGCTTTTGCTTTTGCTGTAACCGCAACTACCATTTCGTGTACGCCGAAAGTTCAGGCTGAAGCGGACCAAAAATTTTCCACTGAATATTTAGCGCAGGGACAAACGATTTTCCATAATTCCTGTGCAAAATGCCACGATTTACCAGATCCTTCGGAACATTCTGACGAAGCCTGGACCGGAATTTTAGCTGAAATGGCACCTAAAGCAAAACTCAATGTAACTCAGCACGAAATGGTGTACAATTATATTATTTCCGTAAAAAATTAAAATAAATGACCAAACCTGAAATCACTTGGGCAGATTTTGAAAAATTGGACATCCGAACGGGCACCATTACAGCGGTCGAGGATTTTCCGTTAGCAAAAAATCCTGCCTATCAGCTTGAAATTGATTTCGGTGAACTCGGAACCAAAAAATCTTCTGCGCAAATTACCGAGCTGTACACCAAAGAAAATTTGGTGGGAACGCAAATTTTAGCAGTTGTAAATTTCCCAAAAAAGCAAATCGCCAATTTTATGAGCGAATGCTTGGTGCTCGGGATTTACGGTAAAAACAAAGAAGTTATTTTGGTTTCACCAGCACAAAAAGTTCAAAACGGTTTGTGCCTCGGATAAAATTTTAAAAAATGCAGATTATGATTCAAAATATTCCTTTAGAAAAAATTCTATTTTTAGATATTGAAACCGTGCCGCAAAGCGGTCGCTGGGAAGATTTACATGAAACAGACCAATATCTTTGGGATAAAAAAACACGTTTTCAGCGGAAGGACGAATTTACTCCGGCGGAATTTTACCACGAAAGAGGCGGCATCATGGCGGAATTCGGAAAAATTATCTGCATTTCGGTGGGAATTTTAGAAAAAAGCGAAAGACTTCTCATCAAAAGTTTCTACGGCGACGATGAAAAAAAGCTGCTGGAAGAATTCGGTGAAATTTTCAACCGCCCGAAATTGCGTGACGTGGTTTTATGCGCACACAACGGTAAAGAGTTTGATTTTCCGTGGATTGCGCGGCGCTTTTTAATCAACGGAATGCAGCCACCAAAACCGTTTCAGCTTTATGGCAAAAAACCTTGGGAAATTCCGCATCTGGACACGATGGAACTGTGGAAGTTTGGTGATTACAAATCTTTTGTCTCGCTGGAACTTTTAGCACATATCTTCGGAATTCCAACACCGAAAGATGATATCGACGGTTCACAGGTTTCCTCAATTTACCATATAGAAAAAGACTTATTTAGAATCGTTCAATATTGTGAAAAAGATGTCTTAACTTTGGCAAATGTTTTCCGGCGCATGCGTCAGGAAGATTTATTAGACAAAATTGGAAGCTAAAGTTGAAATAAGAATGAAATATACAGATGACCAGATAGCCGAAATTGGCGAAAATATTATTGTAAATCTTAAAACCGTGTACGACCCGGAAATTCCGGTGGACATTTATGAATTGGGACTTATCTACGACGTACAGATTTCTGATGAAGGCGCCGTAAAAGTCATTATGACTTTAACAACACCAAACTGTCCGGTAGCGGAAAGTTTACCGGCTGAAGTTAGGGAAAAAGTCTCCGAGGTTGAAGGTGTGAAAGAAGTGGACCTCGACCTTACTTTCGAACCAGCCTGGAACAAAGATATGATGAGTGAAGAAGCCCGCTTCGAACTTGGAATGATTTAAAAAAAAAGCCGCTAAAAGCGGCTTTTTTTGTGATTTATAAATGTCCGTATTCAAACAGAACAGTTCGTTGAACATTCGGGTGAATGGAAAGCGCCACCGGGCAATTTAAAGCCGTTTCTTCGATGAATTTCTTTTCATTCTCCGTATAATTTCCAGGAAAACGCACGATGCAGAAAATGGTGCCGATTCTTTTCGGTTGCGGATGCGTAGATTTTTTCAAGTCGCATTTCGCGCCGGTGATATCAATGCCACGTTCTTTTCCCAAAACAGCCACTGCCATCAGCATGGACTGTCCCAGCGAAATACCAAATAAATCCGAAGGTGAGAACATTTCAGAAGTTCCGCCTTCCCGCACGGGCGCACAGGTAATGATTTCGGCGCCGGATTTTTCATGTTTCGAAACGATTTTTTTATCGCCCAAATAAGTAATTGTTGATGTCATAGCAGTGTTTTTTGTTCTTATAAAGATACCAAAATAAAACACGCTTTGTTCTAAGAATCACCTAATTAATATCATAAAACCGAAAAATTCGCTGTTTTAAGCGCAAATTTTTTAATTTTAAAAATCTCAGCTGTCGTAGGTGAAACTGATGGTTTTCTTTAAATCTGAACTCAGCGACAAAGCCACTGGACAGTTGTACGCTGTTTCTTCGATGAATTTTTTCTCATCCTCGCTGAAATTTCCGTTCATGTGAACATCACAAACGATTTCTGCAATTTTTCGTGGCTTTGGGTTCATATTTTTCTGAACTTCCGCATAAGAACCATCGATGGAAATTCCGCGGTCTTTACCTAAAATCGCAATGGTTGTCAGCATACATTGCGCTAAAGAAGTCGCGCAAAGATCGGTTGGTGAAAACGCTTCACCTTTTCCGTGGTTATCTGTCGGCGCATCAGTATAAATGATGGTTCCGGACTGTAAATGTTCGGATTCGCAGCGTAAATCGCCGGAATAAATAACTTTTGAAGTTGCCATGATTTTTAAAAAATTTGGTTAAAAATGGAAGATATTTTTGGCCCTGTTGTAAGCGCTTTCAAAATTGAGCAAGTTCAGCGAATGATCAATCTTTTCGGAGGCCATAAAATTAATGATCTGCTCAGTCGGCATATTTCCTACGAGTTCGTCATTTGCCATGGGACAGCCGCCGATTCCTTTAATTGCTGAATCAAAACGACGGCAGCCACTGTCATAAGCCGCTTTTAATTTTGAATAAGAATCCTGATAGCGGTTGTGAAAGTGCGCACCGAAATCAATGTGCGGATATTTTGGCGGAATTAAGGTAAAAAGCTGCTCAATGATTTCCGGTGTTCCCGTTCCGGTGGTGTCGGAAAGCAAAATATTTTTAATGCCGATGTCGCTGAAACGCTGCGCCCATTTATCAATCTCATCCGCAGTCCAAACATCGCCGTACGGATTCCCGAAAGCCATTGAAAAATAAACGTTTAAAATTCGGCCGTCTTTTTCCAGAAGCGCCGTAATCTTTTTGATTTCATTAAAGGCTTCTTCGCGGCTTTTATTGGTATTTCTGTGTTGAAAAGTTTCGGAAATGGAAAACGGAAAACCCAAAATATCTACGGATTGATGTTTCAACGCTTTTTCGGCGCCGCGAAAATTTGCGACAATCACCGAAAGTTTTGTACTGGAAATTCCTTTATCGATTTCATCCAGAACACTTCCGGAATCCGCCATCTGCGGAATGCTTTTCGGTGAAACAAAACTTCCGCAGTCCAGCACATCAAAACCAACCGCCATGAGCGAATTGATATAATCAATTTTGGTTTGGGTCGCGATAAAATCTGGCCAACCCTGCATGGCGTCGCGCGGACATTCAGTTAGAAACATTTCAATTTTGGTTTTCTCAAATATACCAAAACTTTAAAAAACCGCTAAAAAGCGCCTAAAAAATTTTAATCCGCTGATCGTGTATATTTTAAGGCGTGTATCAACAAGCGCGCGGCAAAAATAATTCCTAAATCATGGGCAGGCTCAGGCTAAAATTTTAACTTTGTTAAAAATACTTTATAATGACAAGCATCGATTTTAATCTTGACTGGAAACTGAAGCTGCAAAACCGCTTTATCACTTATGCAAAAATATATTCAACCAGTGATCCTGAGAGCGAATCTACGCCATCAACTCCGCAACAGTGGGAGATCGCAAATTATATTTTCGAAGAACTGAAAACCTTGGGTTTAAGCGATGTTTCGATTGATGAAAACGGTTATATTTATGCCTATGTTCCTTCAAATCTTGAAAATGATGATGAACCTGTCGTAGGTTTTATCTCGCATTATGACACCTCACCAGACTTTAATGGAAAAGATGTAAAACCGCAAATTTGGGATGATTATGACGGAAAAGATTTGGTTTTAAATAAAGAAACAGGTTTTACGCTTTCACCATCAAAATTTGAAACGTTAAAAGATTATATCGGGAAAACATTAATTACCACCGACGGAACTTCATTGCTTGGCGCTGATGACAAGGCCGGTATTGCGGAAATCGTAACTGGCGCGGAATTTTTGCTTGCACATCCGGAAATTAAGCACGGAAAAATCGCTATCGGTTTTACACCAGATGAGGAAATCGGGCGTGGCGCGCATAAATTTGATGTTGAAAAATTCGGTGCTGAATGGGCGTACACCATGGACGGTTCTGAAGTAGGTGAACTGGAATATGAAAACTTCAATGCTGCCGGTGCGGTGGTGAAAATTCACGGCTTAAGCGTGCACCCGGGATATGCTTATGGGAAAATGGTAAATTCGGCCTTATTAGCGGCAGAATTTATTAAAATGCTTCCGGAAAATGAAACACCGGGAACTACAAGAGAATTTGAAGGTTTCTACCATTTAATGGAAGTTAAAGCTGATATTTCTGAAGCGAAGTTGCAATACATAATCCGTGACCATGACAGCGAAAAATTTGAAGCTCGCAAAAAATTCATCACCGACAAGGTGGCAGAATTTAATGAAAAATTTGGCGAGGGAACGGCAGAAATTGAGATTAAAGAGCAGTACCGCAATATGAAACAGCAGTTTGAAGGCAAGATGCATATCATCGATATCGCTGAACAGGCGCTGAAAGACGCGAATATTGAACCTAAGATCAAAGCTATCCGTGGGGGAACTGACGGCGCGCAGCTGTCCTATATGGGTTTACCTTGCCCGAATATTTTCGCGGGCGGGATCAACTTCCACGGACCGTACGAATATGTCGCATTGGAATCAATGGAAAAAGCCGTAAAAGTGATTATTAATATCGCGAAGGCGGTGAAGAAGAAATAATTTTAAAAGATATTTTGATGGGAAAACCTTCACCTTTTTGGCGGAGGTTTTTTTGGTTTAAAAAGCATTTATTTCCAACCACAAAAGCCACAAAGTGTCATTTTAACGCTGCATAAGGAAAAGAACAAATAAGTTGCGTAAAAAATGGACTAAAGCTTTTAATTTGCCAGTTTACAAAGTTATATAAAACAAAAAACCATCACATTTCTGTGATGGTTTTGCTCCTCTTCTTGGGCTCGAACCAAGGACCCTCTGATTAACAGTCAGATGCTCTAACCAACTGAGCTAAAGAGGAGTGTTTCTCTTTGCTGTAAGCGTTTGCAAATATAAAAACTTTTTTAATTCTGCCAAAATTATTTCAGATAATTTTTTAGAATTTTCCGGTAATCCATTTTAAAATGTCATTTCCAAAAATTAGCACCATTAAGCCCAGTAAAAACACCACGCCGATCATCTGTGCATTTTCCAGAACTTTCTGCGGAACCGGTTTGCCGGTAATCATTTCCCAAAGTGTAAACATCACGTGGCCACCATCTAATCCCGGAATCGGAATTAGGTTAAGGAAAGCCAGCCACACTGAAAACATGGCGGTAAAACTCCAGAAAAACTCCCAATTGATGGTTTCCGGCATCTGCTTGATGATCCCGATTGGTCCGGAAACTTTTTTATAGCCTTCGGTTTTGGTATTAAAGACAATTTTAAACTGCTTGATCTGCATTGTAAGCACATCAATTGTTCTGGTTAATCCGCGCGGAATTGCTTCTGCCCATGTATATTCTTTTTTAACGCGTGTTTTTTCGAATTCCTGCTGAATGATCGAGCTGTCTGCACCAAAACCTAATTCGCCTTTCGCATCAACTTTTACATTAATGTTTTGTCGCGAGTTATTCCGCTCCACATTGAGCACAATATCCTGATTTTTATTTTTGGAAAGTTCTGTCACCAACTCGTCAAAATATCGAACGGGCTGATCATTAACACCCACAATTTTATCACCTTTCAGCAAGCCAGAATTTTTCGCTGCGCCATTTGGAAGCAGACTGTCCACTACTACCGGAAACCTGGGACTGAAATAAGCTTTCGCTTCGTTCTCGGCTAATATCTCGGCAACACCATCTTCATTAACAGGAAAAGTCACTTCTTTGCTATCGCGCAAAACTGTCACTTCATTGGCAAAAAGCATATTTATTGTGGAGGTTTCCATTCGGTCTGCCTTCTTTCCGTCAATTTTTAAAATTTTATCGCCGGTTTGCAAACCCATTTTTTTTGCCGCTGGAGAGGCAGAAATTCCATTTTCAAATTTAGAATTTTCGTGGAAAGTTTCCCCTTTAAAATAACTTAAAGAAGAATAGATCAGCCACGCCAGAAAAAAGTTTACGGTAACACCACCCAGCATGATGATAAGTCGCTGCCATGCCGGTTTACTGCGGAATTCCCAAGGTTCTGCTGGTTTTTTCAGCTGCTCGGTATCCATACTTTCGTCCACCATTCCCGCGATTTTCACGTAACCGCCAAAGGGCAACCAGCCTATACCGTATTCGGTACCGCGGATTTTAATTTTTGCGAGGGAAAACCAGGGATCAAAAAAAAGATAGAATTTTTCCACCTTGGTTTTAAAAAGTTTGGCCGGGATAAAATGTCCTAATTCATGAAGGACCACCAGAATTGAAATACTGAGTATAAATTGAAATAACTGAATTAATGTCATTGATAATTTTTAATAATATGTAAAGATTGCGAAGGTACGAATTCTCAAAAGTATGCCAAAAGAAAAAGGCTCTCAAAATGAGAACCTTTTGTCTGAATTATCGTGCGTTTGCTATAAGTTAAACGAAACCCCAATGCTTCCGTTATTTCCAGCTTCAAGATAAAGACCGAAATTGTCGTTGAAGAAATATCTTACCCCCACGTGAGCACCAAAGTAAGTACCGCTTTTACCTAAAAGACCTAAATCAATACCTGGATAAATGTCCCAGTTTTCCGGTAAACCAAGTGGCTCCTGTAGGTGAAAGTTCAAACGACCGAATACACCGAAATCATCATCTGCATACTTATCGTTGTTATGATCGAAAAAGAAATTCGCACCAGCTCCCAAAGAAATGATGTTAGACAATCCATAATCGTAAGTTCCCGTAATACCAGTACCATAGCCCCAACCGTTAAAACCTACCTGGATTTTTTGGTCGCCTCTACCGTTCCACGCTTGTGCGAATGCCATTTGCCCCATTAGGAGCATAGCGCATACTAAGACTAGCTTTTTCATAATTTCTAAATTTTTAATGTTATTAATGATGATTTTCCTTATTCAAAAATAAGACCACTTTATGATTTTCTTAACTTTTTAACTTAAAAATCGTATATTTAGTTGAAATTGTACTGTCGTGAATAATCTTAAAATATCCGCTCCGCACTTCGATATCATCTGGAAAGACAAAAATGCCAACTTCCGCAGCATCGAAGAAAAATTCGGTGCTATAGAGGCAGATATTTTGGTTTTGCCCGAAATGTTTTCCACCGGATTTTACATGAAACCTGAGGAAATTGCAGACCAAAATGAAGAAACATTAAAGTGGATGCAAAAGTTTGCAAAGGAAAAAAATACCGCCATTTGTGGCAGCGCCTCGGTGAAACAAAACTCTAATTATTTTAACCGGTTTTATTTTGTAGAACCGTCCGGAGCTTATCAATTTTATGATAAACGCCATCTTTTTTCTTATTCCGGCGAAGACAAGACCTATTCCGCAGGCAGCGAAAGAATCATTGTAAGTTATAACGGCTGGCGAATCCTTCTGCAGGTTTGCTACGATTTGCGGTTTCCGGTTTTTTCCAGAAATAACGGCGATTATGATGCAATTTTTTACGTCGCCAATTGGCCATCCACAAGAATTGACGCCTGGAAAACTTTATTGAAAGCGCGCGCTATTGAAAATCAATCTTACGTTCTTGGCGTAAACCGAATTGGAATTGATGGAAATAATCTGGAATATCCCGAAAGCAGCTATTGCTTTTTCGCGGATGGTGAAGAAATTTCTTCCGGCAAAAACGGCATTTTTTCTGCAAATTTAGACTCGGAAAAACTGCAAAAAAACCGGCAAAAATTTCCCTTTCTTTCGGATCGTGACGAATTTAAAATTCTTTAAATCAGGAGTATTGTTTAAGCAAATTGGTGAGTGTATTCACATCGTGCACGCCGCTTTCTTTCCAGAGCAACTGTCCATTTTTGAAAACCGCTAAAGTCGGAACACCGCGCACACCGTACTGTGACGCAATTGCTGGATGCTGGTCCACATCTATTTTTACGATTCTGGCATCGTTGCCGATATTTTCTTTCACCGTCGTAAGAACCGACGACTGTACTTTACACGGTCCGCACCAGGTCGCGAAAAAATCAATAAGCACCGGGCGTTCAGAATTGATGAGTTCTTGAAATTTCTGTGACATAATTTTAAGTTTTTTTTGGTCAAAAAAGGAAATAAAAATTACCCTTTATTTCACCTCTTTTTTTGAAGGAATCTCGCAGGCTCCGCCGGCGCATCCTAATTTAAATAGTGCCATTACAGCAAAATACAATCCAAAAGGCATCATCCACCAAACTCTGTCATTTACTGCAATCAGGACAAAAAATATCCCGGAGCAGAAATAAAGCACCCTGCTCAGTGACCAGTTTTTAAAAATATTTTTGTCCATTTTAAATTAAAAATTTAATATTAAAATCATTGAAAAATCCGTAAAATTTGCCCGAAAAGCGGCTAAAAAATTTATTTAAAAAATATCAGGCTTTGATGTCCTTTTTTTTCGATTTTTCAAAAGTTGAAAACATCAGATAACCCATCATCATTCCGTATGCCGTGGAATTAAATGGTTTTGAAGTTATCGCGCAAGTGCCCGTGTTGCAACCAATAAAATGGTAATAGGCGAAACCTAAAATTCCACCCACCAAAACACCAACAATACTTAGTTTATATTTATTAAAAAACTCCATCATCATTACAATTCCTGCGCTACGGTAAATAAATTTTCCGCGGAAAGTCCGGTAACTTCGTGTTCTACACCAACCGGAATTTCGTACACATCAAACTGGCGAAAATGAAACTGCTCATTTTCCATCACGAAATTTATTTCACCTTTTAATACCACCAAAGTTGAAGGGACCGGCGCTGTATGCTTTTTTAAAACGCCGTTTTTACCTAAAGCAACCGCAAAATATTTCAGTTTGTCGGTCTTTTTTATCGAAAAAACATTTGCTTTTTCGCTGCTGTAAGTGATATTTTCTGATATATTCGTCATTTCTTTTCGTTTTTAATGGCTTCTACGTTGTTTAATGTTTTCGCGTTGTACACGGTGTTCACGCCGTTTTTTTTCAAAATTTCTACAGCTTCACCGGCTTGTCTCCCGGAATTGCAAAAAACCACCACGTTTTTACCTTTCAGCAAACCGAGGTTGTTTTGAAGTTCCGCCAGAGGAATATTTATTGCGCCCTCAGCGCTTTTCTTCTCGAACTGTTCCGGAACTCTTACATCTACCAAAACGGTTTCGGAGTCCAAAACCATTGGTTTAATTTCAGTTCTGTCGGCATTTGACACTACTGCTTTTTGAGTTTGACATGATGCCACAAATGCGGATATCATCATCAATAACACTAACTTTTTCATCTTCATTAAATTTTAGATTGGCAGACAAAATTGCTTTTCGGAACTTTGGTTTCTTTAATCTTGGAAAAACCACCTTCAATCTCGGTAAAATTGCGGATTCCGCGGGAATTTAAAATACTAGCGGCAATCATGCTGCGGTATCCTCCCGCGCAGTGAACGTAAAAATGTTCATTTGGATTAATGGTAAGCGCCCAGTCATTAATTTCAACCAATGGTTTGCTGAAGGCTTCATTTACATGTTCCGCTTCATATTCCGATGGTTTTCTGACGTCTAAGACGACCGATTTTTCCGAAAATTCTTCTGCAAAAGTTTCTGCTGAAATCCTTTTAACCTTGTCTATTTCTTTCCCGGATTTCTCCCAGGATTCAAAACCACCTTGCAGATAACCAATTACATGATCAAAACCTACCCGCGCTAATCTGGTGATTGATTCTTCTTCGGCACCAACTTCGGTAACCAAAAGAATTGGCTGCGCAACATCAACGATCATGGCACCAACCCACGGCGCAAAATCGCCTTTTAAACCGATATTTATTGAGTTTGGCACATAACCTTTGTGGAAGTGTGCAGCACTTCTTGTATCCAAAATTAGAGCTCCGGAATCTTCAGCAACATTCTCAAATTCTTCCGGTGAAAGCGGCTGTTTTCCTTTTTCTAAAATGGAATCGAAATCTTCGTAACCACCTTTATTCATGGCGACATTCATCCCGAAATATTTCGGTGGCGGCGCCAAACCGTCTAAAACTTCGGCAATAAAAGCTTCTTTATTTGGCTGATTAAGCGCGTAATTTGTTTTCTTCTGATTTCCCAGCGTGTCTACAGTTTCTTTTTGCATGTTTTTTCCGCATGCAGAACCCGCACCATGCGCCGGATACACCAAAATATCGTCCGGAAGCGGAATAATTTTTTGCTGCAGACTTTCGTATAAAATTCCGGCTAAATCTTCCTGCGTGATGCTGCCGGCTTTTTGCGCCAGATCCGGTCTGCCGACGTCGCCCAAAAACAACGTGTCTCCACTGAAAATTGCATTTTCCTTTTCATTTTCATCGATGAGCAGAAAAGTGGAACTTTCCATGGTGTGACCCGGAGTGTGCAAAACTTTAATTTTCACCTTTCCAACTTCAAAAATCTGTCCGTCGGTTGCAATTATCGCCTCGAAATGCGGTGTTGCTGTCGGTCCATAAATAATTGGAGCGCCTGTTTTCCTTGAAAGATCCACGTGACCGGAGACAAAATCTGCATGAAAATGCGTCTCAAAAATATATTTCAATTTTACCTCATCTTTTTCCAAACGGTCCAGATAAGGTTTCGTTTCGCGCAGCGGATCAATGATCACCGCCTCTTTTTCGGAAACGATATAATATGCGCCCTGCGCCAGACAGCCTGTATAAATTTGTTCTACCTTCATCATTTTTGTTTTTAAAATTTGAGATTTTTACCCGAAATAATCGGTAATTTTTTAGTCGGTTTTCGGGATTTCAAGATATTCAATGCTGTTTCCTTCAGCATCAGACAATTTTCCACCGGTCCCGATCTTGCCTTCCCACATCCATTTCTCGTTGGTGAAAACAGGTTCACCTTTGCTGGATATTTTTTTCGCAACCAAAATCTGCTCCGGTTCACCTTCCTTTTCCATTTTCATGGCAACGTCGTTTCCCTGTGCAAAATACGTCACTTTCAACTTTTCGCCCTTAGAATTTTCCAGCTCTACCGCGTCCTGCATAAGACTTTCCTCTGTCGGATCGCTGGCTGCAACGGTGGAATTATTTTCCGTATTAACCCGCTCATTTTTTTGGCAAGCCATGAAAAGCGTGAAAGCAACTGCTGCAATTATTAGTTTTTTCATTTTAATATTTTAAAAAAATCATTTTTGGTTTAAAAGCAACAGAAAAAATTCGGCCTTAAAAGCAGGTTTTTTTTGATTTTTTTCCGTTTTAATGTTTTAGCTTTAATTTTTACAAATTTACTTAAAATTTGCCGCAATACTTTATGACCTTGCGCAGCTAAAGACTGAAGTTTAAATTCAAATAAAAATTTCGTCCGGGGCGCGGCAAATGGTTCCAGTCCGCGTAAGAAGTGTAATATCGGTTGAATAAATTTTCAACACCGGCTTTCGCAAATAATTTTGTTTTTCCAAAGTTGAAATTGTAGCCCGCGTTTAGATTTACAATAAAATACGCGGGCGTTTCATTTTCGCCATATTTTGCAGCAAAGTTTCTGTGTTTTGAATTTCCGAAAACGGAAACTTCGGAAGAAAATCTATTTCGCTCAAACCGCAGCGAACTCTGATAGCTGAGCGGACTCATAAACGGCAGATTTTCACCTTCGCTGTCTTTTCCACGCAGATAAACGATTTGCGAATTCCAATTTATAAGTTCCGAAAGCTGAAAATCCGCATTTAAGCTGATATTAAAAATGTCGGCATTTTCCAGAGCGGAATATTTTTTTACACCGCGCGCGCCGATCGTCATCGGAACCAGACCTTGCACAATATTTCCGACGATATAATTGGAGATTTTGAAATAAGATGACGCCAGTTTAAGTTTATAATTTTTCTGTTTTACACCTAAAAAGGCGTTAGCTTCGAGCGAAGATTCATTTCTCAAACTTGGGTTGCCAATATAATCGTATTTCTCGAAACTGTTAAAAAGATAGAAACCGTAACCTTCGGAAACAGACGGCGCGCGGTCGCCATAACCCAAGCCAAAACCGGCTTCAAAGCCATTTTTTTCGAAATTGTAATTTGCAGCTAAACTTTTTAGAAAGCGGGTTTTTTCGGCATTCATTTCGGGATAAAAAATCTGCAGGCTGCTTAATCCAAAATCGCTTTCGACTTTGTTTTGATGCAATGTCGCAGATGCCGAAATTTTTAGGTTTGAATTTTCACTGACTTTAAATTTATCTTCCAGAAAAACCGCTTGCGAAAGTGTTCTCACCTCCGGCCAGGTCAGCATAAACATCAGTCTTTCGCTTTTGTCATTTGGATACATCGTCATTTCCGCGCGTGATTTATTGTAATATCCGGTACCGTTTAACAGAAAATTGTGCTGTTTAGCAGCGAATTTTAGTTGCGAATAATAACCAACGGTGGTGCTCCAGCCCGGCATATCCATGTGAATTTGCGTCTCCGGTCTTTTTGTATCGTCCATGCGGTGGGTGACGGTATTGAAATAAATCTTTGTTTCCCAACTTTTCAGAAAATCGCTTTGCGGTAAAACCTGGAATTTCAACGAAGTAATGAGCGCTTCCGCAAGTGAAACATCCATTGGCAACGCCGGGTAACCGACATCGGTTGCTTTGTCATAAATTATTGAAGCTTCAAGCAGCTTATTTTCTGCTATTTTTGCGCCTGAAATGGCAGATATATTCATTTTTTTAAACTGCGAGTATGGAATTTCCTGGTTATTTCCGGCTTTATAATTTTCAGCATCGCGCAACATGAAATTGACATCGCTGTAAAATTTCGCGGATTTATATTTCACTCCGGTACCAAAAATTTTCTGAGAATTTACCGTTTCAAAACCGGTATTCAGGTTGAAATTCCACTGCTCTTTACCGAATACCGATTTATTTCTTTTCAGGTCAATCGCGCCGCCGATGGTGTTTCCGTGGCACGCACCGCCCTGCCCCGAACTGATTTCAGCTTCCTGCAAATTCGAAATTTCCACATAAGACGTGATTGGATCCATTTTGTCGGTACACGCACCGAAAATCCGCATTCCATCGATGGTTACCAAAGTTCTTTCTGTGGGCAAACCGTTAATCAGCGGTTCCCAGGCATACGCGCCGCGTTTTATCATATCTACTTTCGCCGATTTCTGCAAATATTCATCAATAGAACCCAAAGGTTTATTTTCTTTAGCGGAAAGTTTCGCAGTGCTAATAACAATTACTTCCTGAATGTGGTGAATATTGCCGGAATCCAGCTGCAGCTGCGCATTTATATTTAAAGAAAAAAGGGCAAAACAGGGCAAAAAAATTAAATTTTTCATAGGAAATGTCGTATAACTTTCCGCTGTAATTTTTGAAAAAAATGCTTCTAAAGCAGGAAATAAATTCCCGCATTTTAATTCAACGAAAAGATTAGTTTTGTAAAAAGTGTGTTCTAAATTTTAGAAATCAAGTTCAAAAAATAGAGAGCTCGCAGGATTAGCGTCTGTCACATCTTCACCTTTTAGCACTACTCCACTTTGATTCAGCAACTGTAAATTAATTTTCCAGTAACCGGTCATTGTTAAAGATATTTTTCCTTTGTAAAGTCCGCCGGCGGCTGATTGTGTTGCTGCGACATTGTTCGGTGAACTGTGATTTCCCATTCCCGGCATGCGCGGATCGAGTTTCACGCTGAGACCTTCTGCCACAGGATAACTCATCATGTCCTGCATTTTCCAGACACCGATTGTCACGTCATTTGTCGCCACTTTTGGTGAAATTGGCTCAACGTAAGCCACGATATATTTCACATTATCACTTCCAACAATTACATTCACTGTTTTTTTGGTTGAAGCTGGAACAGACAAATTTCCAGTTGCAGAAAAATCTGCAGTTCCAATCGAATAGTCGATTTTTAAATTCCAGAATTCCATATTATTTTCCGGCATTTGAAAAACCATATAACCGCCATAAATTGTCGCGTCTTTCAATGTATTCTGCAATTCAGATTTCGGACAAGAATGTGTCATATTCATCATGTTCATCAGCGGTGTCCATTTTACATTCGCCGGTGTTTCGTACTGATTAGTTGCTTTGTTTTTAAAGCGAAGTTTCAAATCATTATAGCCCAATTGCGTGGTTCCGGTTTTGGAATAGAGTTCAATAATATGTGTATCGTTGGTGATTTCTTTGATTTTAAGAAAGCCGTTGAGCTCGGTGTTTGTGGTTGGAATTATTTCATCGGAATCTGAAGTCCGACACGAGAGAACAAGAAAAGCCAATGCCAGAAAGGCAAAAATATTTTTAAAGGAAAAATTCATTTTGAAAGCTTTTAATATAACATTAGGGAAAGCCGTTTTCTTTAATAAAAAGAAAATAGCTGCTTATTTTATAAGCAATGAAAAAACGGATGTTGATGTTATATTTGCGGCGGATGCGGCAATATTCCCAGAATAATTTCCGGGAGAAAACCGTCGTGGTAAGAGAAGATGGAAATTATTGTCACAAAGCGCGGCTCTTTAGCAATAGAAAAATAAGCCACTTTAGCCGGTAAAATATTGAACTCAAAAGAGTATTTCACCAAACTGAAAAAATTAGCCGTTTTTTCGCCATTTTTTTTCATTTGACATTTTCCGTGGCAATCCATTTCCGGCTTGGCTTTATTGACGCAATAAATTTCATAAAAATCCCGGTTGATTTTATAGTCCAGCATAAACAAACCATCGCCGAAACTTGCGCCGAAAATAATGATTGAAAGAAGTAAGCTTATTGCCGGTTTCATGATAGAGCAAATTTAAGACTAAATGCTCTGAATTAAAAAATGACTTTCATCAGCACTCTTACTCCTAGTTTTGGTAACTGACCGAATTAACTCTGTAATATTTTTTATCTTTAACAATTGAAAAATAAAAAAAATGGCAGATAAAGCGAAATTTATAGCTGAACTTTCCGCGCGGTACACGCCGAAAGGCGAGTTTATTACCTTAGGAAAAGGCATGCTGGACGGCGAAGTAATTCCCGAAGTGAATGTGACGCTGCCACTGAAAACCATCAACCGCCACGGGCTGATTGCAGGCGCCACAGGAACCGGAAAAACCAAAACGGTACAGGTTTTCGCGGAACAACTTTCACATGCTGGAATTCCGTCGCTGGTGCTTGATATTAAAGGTGATTTTTCCGGAATTGCAGAAAGAGGGACAGAAAATGACATCATCAAAGAGCGCTACGCGAAAACCCAACTCCCGTACGAACCGCAGGCTTTTCCGGTGGAATTAATGACGATTTCCGGCGCGCCGGGCGTAAAACTTCGTGCCACGGTAACGGAGTTCGGACCGATTTTACTTTCCAAAATTTTAGAATTGAATGATACGCAACAAAGCATCATTTCCATCGTTTTTAAATATTGTGATGACAAAGGCTTGCCCCTCGTTGATTTGGATGACCTGAAAAAAGTACTGCAATATGTGACCGATAATCCGCAGGGAAAAGCTGATTTAACGAATAATTACGGCTCCATTTCTTCTGCTTCTTTGGGCGCAATTTTACGGTCTATCGTCGCGATGGAACAGCAGGGCGCCGCGGAATTTTTCGGTGAACCGAGTTTTGACATCCACGATTTGATTCAGCAAAAAAATGGCAAAGGAGTCGTGAATATTTTGAGGGTTGATAATATCCAGAGTAAACCGCAGTTATTTTCAACTTTCATGCTTTCGCTGTTCGCGGAAATTTATATGACTTTACCGGAAGAAGGCGATTCGGGAAAACCAAAACTGGTTTTATTCATCGATGAAGCGCATCTCATTTTCAAAGAAGCATCGAAAACACTTTTAAGCCAGATTGAAACTATGGTGAAATTAATCCGTTCCAAAGGAGTCGGAATTTATTTTATCACCCAAATTCCCGGCGACGTTCCGGAAAACGTACTTTCGCAGTTGGGTTTAAAAATTCAGCACGCGCTGCGCGGATTCACGGCGAAAGACCGGAAAGAAATTTCAAAAGCTGTAGAAAATTACCCGATTACCGAGTTTTATAATTCAAAAGAATTAATTCAGAATCTCGGAATTGGCGAAGCTTTTATCACGGCTTTAGACGAAAAAGGAATTCCGACGCCTTTGGTTCATACTTTTCTGATTTCGCCGGAATCAAGAATGGATATTCTTAACGCTGCAGAAATCGCGGATCTCACAAGCCGTTCGGCTTTGGTGGCGAAATACGAAAATGATTTAAATAAAGATTCCGCTTACGAAATGCTGACCAGCAGAATGGAACAGGCGGTAAAAGAAGCACCGGTCACCGTGAAAACAAAGCCGGTGAAAGAAGAGCCCGGAGTTTTTGAAAGTGTGATGAAATCCCGAGCGGGACGAACTTTTACGACGACACTCGCGCGCGAAGGCGCAAAATTTGTTTTGGGAATGTTCGGTTTAGGCGGAAGAAAAAGATAATTTAAGACAGAAAAAAAATTGTATTCAGTAATCGATATAGAAAGTAACGGCGCAGGTTTCAGGCAGGAAAGCATTATTGAAATTGCAGTTTACAAATACGATGGTCATCAAATAGTTGATCAGTTTATTTCTTTGGTAAATCCCGATGGTCCGATTACACCTTTCGTGCAGAAACTCACCAAAATTTCGCCAAAAATGGTGCTTACAGCGCCGAAATTTCATGAAATTGCGAAGCGCGTGGTAGAAATTACGCAGAACACCACGTTGGTCGGTCATAATATTGAATTTGATTACCGAATGCTCAGACAGGAATTTCGCAGATTAGGTTACGAATTCAAAATCAATACTCTAGACACCATTCCGCTCGCTAAAAAACTGATTCCAACCGCGGAAAGTTATTCGCTCGGAAAACTTGTAAAATCGCTCGGAATTCCGCTCGTTGACCAGCACCGCGCTTCGGGCGACGCGCGCGCAACTTTGGAACTTTTCAAGCTTTTGATGATTAAAGATAAAGATTCGGAAATCATTCAGCAGCATCACGACGAGCTGAACGCGAAAACTTATCCGAATAAAATCCGCGATTTAACGCAGGATTTGCCCGGCGAAAAAGGAATCCTTTATTTTCAGGATGAAAAAGGAAAAATTATTTTCAGCGATTTTGTAGATGATCTGAATAAATCTGCGAAAATAATTTTTAATGCAACTTCAAAAAAATGGCGTCCTATACAGGAAAAGACCGTGCAGGTTCATTATGAATTTACCGGAAGCGATATTCTGGCGAAACTCATGATGCGCACGAAAGGTTTAAAAAAAACCGAGGCGCTGCCGTTCGGACTTTATCATAAAAACGGCCGATATTTCGCGGATAAAATCACCAATCAACTGAGTGTTGAACCATTTTTACAGTTTAAATCTTTTACGCAAGGCAGCAAAGCCGTAAGTTTCATCAAAACAAAAGCAGAATTTTCAAATCCTGAAGAATTGAAAAATTTGCTTGAAATAGGGCTAAAAAATCCACTTTGGATTTCTGCGGGACGTGTTTTGGGTGAAAAATCATTTTTAATTTTTGAAGAAGGAAAACTTTCAGCGTATGGTTTCTTCGAACTTTTCACCCAAATCGATTCTTTAGCAAAACTTTCGAGCAACAAAATCGCTATCGATTTCAAGGTTGATGATTTTGAAAATGATTTAAAATTGGGCCTTTTACGGGGAGATTTTGAAATTATTCCGCTTCCGGAAAAATAAATTGTTCAGATTTAAATTAAAAAATATATTTTTGTCAAAAATTTAGCAAAAATAAAATGTTGATTCTTAAATCTTCCAAACAGGTTAGCGCAAAGGGAAAGAAGTTTTTCTCTAAGCAAATTTTGGTGGATTAAGAGCTCATGTTTTTTAACAATATTGTAAAGCAGACTCTTTTCGGGGTCTGCTTTTTTAATTCAAAAATTAATTTATGACTGATAAAATCTTACTGAAAATTGCGGAAGAATTCGGCACGCCGGTGTATGTTTACGATGCGGAAAGCATTAAAATGCAATACGAAAAACTCACCTCCTCTTTTCACAAAAGCACGCGATTTTTTTATGCGGCGAAAGCGCTTACAAACATTAATATTTTAAAATATATTAAAAACCTCGGCGCAAACCTGGACTGTGTTTCGATTAACGAGGTGAAATTAGGTTTAAAAGCCGGATTTTCTAATGACAAAATTCTCTTCACGCCGAACTGTGTGGATTTGAAGGAAATTGAAGAAGCCATGGCGCTGAAAGTTCACATCAACATCGATAATATTTCGATTCTGGAACAGTTTGGAAACAAGTTTGGCAATTCTTATCCGATTTTTGTCCGCATCAATCCGCATATTTACGCGGGCGGAAACCACAAAATTTCTACCGGTCATATCGACTCAAAATTCGGGATTTCCATTCACCAGCTTCGACATATAGAACGCGTGATGAAATCTACAAACCTTTTGGTGGAGGGCCTTCACATGCACACTGGAAGCGAAATTAAAGATGCGGATGTTTTTCTACAAGGCCTGGAAATAATGTTTGAACTGGCGGAACATTTTCCGGATTTAAAATACGTCGACATGGGAAGCGGTTTCAAAGTTCCGTATCAGGACGGCGACCTGGAAACCGATGTGAAAGCTTTGGGCCGAAAAGTGGAAAAAGCTTTGACAGATTATCACAAAGAAACCGGCAGAAAATTTCAGCTTTGGTTTGAACCGGGAAAATATTTGGTGAGCACCAGCGGACATTTCGTGGTGAAATCAAACGTGATTAAGCAAACTACAGCCACCGTTTTTGTGGGAATTAATTCCGGATTTAACCACCTGATCCGTCCGATGTTTTACGATTCTTACCACATCATTGAAAATCTTTCGAACCCGAAAGGCGCGGAACGAATTTATACCGTGGTCGGAAATATCTGCGAAACCGATACTTTTGCCTGGGACCGAAAATTACACGAAGTTCGCGAAGGCGATATTTTGGTTTTCCGCAACGCGGGCGCTTATGGTTTTGAAATGAGCTCGAATTTCAATTCACGTTTAAAACCGGCGGAAGTCCTTTATTTAGATGGAAAAGCTCACCTCATCCGAAAAAGAGAAGAATTTGATGATTTGCTGAAAAACCAGATTGAAGTTATTTAAAAAAATTCGGTGCAAAAACATGCTTTTTTTTTAATTTTAATTAAAGTAAAGCGCCGAAATTGAAAATAAAAACTTTGCACTTGCTGCAAAGTTTTTTATATTTAAACCCAAAGCTAATTCATAAAAATTTCCCGTTAAAAGGCGGAATTTTTTGAATTTAAATTTAAAAGCAAATACATTTTTCCTGATCACTTAAATATATCGTCAATGAAAATAAAATTTCTACTTCTTTTTTCGCTTTTCACTTTTTCAAATGCTTATTCGCAGGACATTTACGAAAGTTATCCGGAAGGTCAGCAAAGCTACATCGGAGGTGATGTGCAGTTCTATAAAGACTTCCATCAGGTTTTGGTTGATAAAAAACTGGAGCCGTGTGCAAATAAAGATGAAGCATTTTTCTTTCGCTTCGTGGTTTATCCGGACAGCACGGTGAAATATTTAAAAACCGATGATGTGGAAATGCAGGAGAAAAACAAATGTACTTTTGAATTAACGAAAACGGTGGCAAAACACCTGACCGGCTGGAATCCGCCTGTGGTTGACGGGAAAAAAGTGGGCGCAATATATGGTTTTTGGATTGTGCCGTCTCAGCTTTTTCAAAATTTACGGCCCGGCTATGATCCATTTTTTGATACGCAAGACGCAAGCTACCAGGGCGGTATCAATAATTTCAGAAAAAAAGTTTTCCAAAGTGTTGATTTAAATGGTTTTAATATTGAGAGAACGTTCAGACTCGTGGTGACTTTCAACATAGAAAGCGATGGAAAAATGAGCAATGTGGAATTGGCTGAATCGTCCGGTCTGAAAACTTTTGATGATATGGTAATTAAAAGCATTTCAACCATCAGAAGCAAATGGACACCTGCAAATATCAACGGTGTTCCCATCAGATCGAAATTCAAATTGCCTTTAGCCTTCGCAATACAATAAATTCGCTGCCATTCTGTCATAGAAATTCTTATCTTTGCACTTACATTTTGAATTTTAAATCCAAAATTCAAAACCAAAAATTTATACAAAAGTGCAGGAAAAATATATAGACGAAACCAAGCAGGGCGAAGCTTTCGCAATTGCGGAAAAACCTCAGAATACTAAAAAATTATTCTTAGAAAGCTACGGCTGTCAGATGAATTTCTCTGATTCAGAAATTGTTGCTTCCATTCTGAATGAGCAAGGTTATAACACCACTTTACAGGTGGAAGAAGCCGATTTAATCTTATTAAATACCTGTTCCATCCGCGAAAAAGCGGAACAAACCGTCCGCATGCGCCTTTCCCAGTTTAAAAACCTGAAAAAAGAAAAACCGAATTTAACTGTCGGAGTTTTAGGCTGCATGGCAGAACGTTTAAAAACCAAGTTTCTGGAAGAAGAACATCTGGTTGATTTGGTGGTCGGTCCCGATGCGTACAGAGATCTTCCAAATTTGTTGAAAGAAACCGAAGGCGGCCGCGATGCCATCAACGTGATTTTGTCCAAAGAAGAAACGTATGCCGACATCAGTCCGGTGCGTTTGGGCGGGAATGGCGTTACGGCTTTTGTTACCATTACGCGGGGTTGCGACAATATGTGTACGTTCTGCGTAGTTCCATTTACGCGTGGCCGTGAGCGCAGCCGCGATCCGCACTCGATTATCGAAGAATGTAAAGAACTTTGGAACAGTGGTTACAAAGAAGTTACGCTGCTCGGCCAAAACGTAGATTCTTATCTTTGGTTTGGTGGCGGCGCGAAAAAAGATTTTAAAAAAGCCAGCGAAATTCAGCAGTTAACCGCGATTAATTTTGCGCAGCTTATGGAAATGGTTGCCCTGGCAGTTCCAAAAATGCGAATCCGTTTTTCAACTTCCAACCCGCATGATATGAGCACCGATGTTTTCCAGGTTATGGCGAAATACGACAATATCTGCAAATATGTTCATCTTCCGGTTCAAAGCGGCAGCGACAGAATGCTCGAAAAAATGAACCGTCAGCATACGCGTGCGGAATATCTGTCATTGATAAATACCGCAAAAGAACTCATTCCGGAAATGTCTTTTTCTCAGGATATGATCATCGGATTCTGTGGTGAAACTGAGGAAGATCACCAGCTGACTTTAAGCCTGATGCGTGAAGTGGAGTACGATTACGGCTATATGTTCGCTTATTCTGAAAGACCGGGAACGCCGGCGGAAAAGAAAATGGAAGATGATGTTCCCGCCGATGTTAAGCAAAGAAGACTCGCGGAAGTTATTGCCTTGCAGGGCGAACTTTCCCGAAAAAGAATGCAGGGTTACGTGGGTAGAACCCACGAAGTTTTGATTGAAGGAACTTCCCGAAAAAATGAAAACCAATGGAAAGGCCGAAATTCGCAAAACGCTGTTTGCGTATTTGACAAACTGGAAGGTCAGAAATTAGGAGACTTTGTGACCGTTTTTGTTCACGGCAATACGCAGGGAACACTTTTGGGGACAACGGTTGTGGAATAATTTGAGCAGCTTTTTGACTTCGTCGAACGCTAAATTTTAATTTTTTTTAGAAAGCGTTTCCGCCTTCCACTCCTTCCGATGCTTTGGCATCCGTTCAAGTCGGACTGCAGTATTTGAATATTTAAAAATTTGCTGTTAAAGCAGCATGTTTTTTATTTTTTAGCCGCTTTTTCGGCATATTTTCTTAAAATAGAACACAAGCAAAAAATGACAGAATTACAATCTATAAAAACGCGTTTCGGAATTATCGGAAATTATCCGGTTTTGAACCGTGCGCTGCAAAAAGCCATTCAGGTTGCGCCTACTGACATTTCTGTTTTGGTGATGGGTGAAAGTGGTGTTGGGAAAGAATTTATCCCGAAAATCATTCACGGCGAATCGCGCAGAAAACATCAGCCATATATCGTTGTAAACTGTGGCGCAATACCGGAAGGCACCATTGATTCTGAACTTTTCGGCCACGAAAAAGGCGCTTTTACCGGCGCAACTTCCACCAGAAAAGGATATTTCGAAGTCGCAGACGGCGGTACAATTTTCCTCGATGAAGTTGGTGAGTTGCCAGTTCAGACGCAGGTTCGTTTACTTCGTGTTTTAGAAAGCGGTGAATTTATGAAAGTGGGTTCGTCTCAAATTCAGAAAACCAATGTCAGAATTGTTGCTGCAACGAACGTAAATATGCTGAAAGCCATCAATGACGGAAGATTTCGTGAAGATTTATATTACCGTTTGAATACCGTGCAAATTGATATGCCGGCTTTGCGCGAAAGAAAAGGCGACATTCACCTGCTTTTCCGAAAATTCGCCATCGATTTTGCTGAAAAATACAGGATGCCCGAATTAGAGCTTACCGACAGCGCGGTAAATTATTTGGAAAATTATGCCTTTCCCGGAAATGTGCGTCAGCTGCGGAATTTGGTGGAACAAATGACCGTGGTAGAAAAAGAACGTACGGTTGATGCTAAAAAACTGGAAGAATATATTCCGTTCCAGTCGCAACTTCCGGCGGTTATTCAAAAAGGTGGTGGCGTTTCACCAAATGAATTTCATTCGGAGCGTGAAATTATGTACAAAATCCTTTTTGACATGCGGAACGATCTGAATGATTTAAAATCATTAACTTCAGAACTCATCAAAAACCGTGGAAACGGCGATTTAAGTCATCAGGAAAAAAACCTCATCAACCGCGTTTTCACGCCGGATAATTCTTCACAAAATCCGAATTCACTGCTGTATTTTGAAAATAAAAACGCGAATTCTTACCAAAATTCCTCGATGATGTCAGATTCCGACGAAAATTATGATGATGTGGAAGACATCGAAATCGAAGAAACTAAAGCAGATTCGCTTTCACTTCAAAACAACGAAAGAGAACTGATTGTGCGAGCTTTAGACAAACATAAAGGAAGACGAAATAAAGCGGCCGATGAACTGGGAATTTCGCAGCGTACGCTCTATCGGAAAATTAAACAATACAATTTAGAAGACTGATGAATAACTTTCAAATCGAAAAAATTACTTCAAACAGTGGCCTAAAATTGTTCTGTTTTCTGTCACTTTTTTTGTTGGCGAGCTGTTACAGTTTCACCGGCTCCTCTTTAAGCGCAGACACGAAAACCATCGATATTCGTACATTTCCCAATAATGCGCCGCTGATGAACGCCTCGCTATCGCAGGAATTTTCCACCGCGATACAAAATCGGTTTTTGCAGCGAACGACTTTAAAAGGAACGACGGACAGACCGGACATTTTAATTGAAGGTGAAATTACCGATTATTCCATCACGCCAACCACCATTTCAAGCTCCATAAATGCACCGGGCGGAAACATTCAGGCGGCGCAAAACAAGCTGACAATCGTGGTAAAAGTGCATTATGAAAACAAAATCGAGCCTGAAAAAAGTTTTGACAGAACTTATTCCGACGAAGCGGTTTTCAGCAGCGACCTGGACATCAACGCGATCGAAGCATCGCAGGTAAAATTGGTGAATGAAAGAATCATCAATAAAATTTTTAATGACATTGTAGCGAACTGGTAAGATGAACGGACGAATATTACAAATAGCGAGAAACCCTGAATTAATACAGCTTACCGACCTGGATTTGCTGAAGAAAGAAATTTCAACGCATCCATATTTGCAGAGTTTGCGGGCTTTACATTTGCTCGGCACGCATCGGTTGGATGCAGAAAATTACGACAATGAACTTTCGATAACCGCCGCTTACACCACCGATAAAAAAATTCTGTACCAACTCATCAATTCAAAAAAAGAAGAAAAAGCAGAAAGTTTAGATTCTGAATTTAATTCAGTGGAAGAAAAGGAAATTTCAGTAGAAAAGCCGCACGAAAAATATACCGCAGTTGCTTCGAAAGAAGTCGAACCGCTGGCGAAAGTTTATGTGAACGGTGAACTGAACCGCATTTTATTTCCAGGTGAAGAAGATTTCCTGACGCGTGAAAATCCGCACATTGATTTGGAAGCAACTTTGGAAGCGGGAAAAGTTGTAATGTTTGAAGAGGAAGAAACTTCTAAGCCGGTTTCAAATCTCGAAAACGAAGTTCCGGTTGAAGAAATTAAAACCGAAAAAATACCCGAAATAAAGGCCGAAAAATTCGAATCTTTGGATTTAACTTCAAATTTAGAAATAGAAACCATTTCAGAAATTCCGGAAAAAACAGGCGAAAAGCAGGATATTTTTGAAAATGATTCGGAGCCGGAATTTAAAAGTTTGGATGCTGAAAATTTCAGCAAAGAAAAAATCATTCACGAGGAAGAAATTTCAGCGCAGAAAGAAGAAATTAAAGATGCTGAAAAACTCAGTTTTCATGGTTTGGATGAATTTTTACCGGAAGTGAAAATTGAAGCGCCGAAGCCGGAAAAGTTAATAACTGAACCGCCGAAACCCGCTCTGAATAAGCATGAGGAAGAAATGCAAAAACTTATTGCAGAAGTTGAGGCGAAAATGAAAGCTTCCAAAAAAAGGAAAACGGAAGAATCAGAGGAAATTTCTCAAAACTCGGATTTAAACTTTTCCGAAACGCAAGCTTTCGAAGTTTCAGCGGAAAAAACTTCTGATGAAGAAAATGAAAATTCCGAAAAAAATACGGATTTAACACCGAAAAATTCCACAGCGGAAGACGAAAAGCAGATTGCTGAGGTAAACTTTTCGGAAGCACAGTCCTTCGAAGTTTCAGCGGGAAAAAGTTCAGAAGATGAATTAATAAATTCAGAAAAAAACATCGATACAGCACCGAAAAAATCTCCCTCGGGAACAGCAGAGGAAATGCCGGAAACACCTTCAGTTTGGAAACCAATGTCGTTTTCCAGCAACACGCCGGATGCTTTAATTAAAAAAAGATTTGCACAAAATACTGAGTTTGCTGAATCAAAACCAGAAATCCAGACAGAAACCGTTCAAGCTGAACTTGAAGAAAACATCGAAACAGAAGCGAAAAAACCTGAAGCTGAAGTTGAAACTGAGGAACCTAAAGCGGAAATAGAAACTGAAAAAACCGCTGAAAAACCGGTAGAAAGTAACGTGCCGAGTTTTATCAATACCTGGCAAAGATGGCTGAAAATCGACCGAAGCGAAGCGCAACCAAAAGCTGATGAAATTTCAATCACTGAAATCAAAAATAAAGTCATTGAAAATTTCATCGAAAAAGAGCCGAAAATTTCGAAGCTGAAAGAAGAATCTGATTTTGTCATCAAAGAACGCACGGACGACATTTCGCATCTGATGACCGAAACGCTGGCAAACCTTTATGTAGAACAGAAACTGTACGCGAAAGCGATTAAAGCTTATTTTGTTCTCACCGAAAAATATCCGGATAAAACGGCTTATTTTGAGGAAAAAATTAAGGAGATTAAAACTTTGAGACAAAAGTAAAAACGAAAAAAAACCTGCTTTTTGCAGGTTTTTTTTATTCCAGATGCTTGCGGTCAATCGCTTCAACATCAATAGTTGTTGCAGGTTGCTGCCGCCTAAAACCCTGAAGTTTTCGCCAAAGTTTTCTTCCTAAAATAATCACTGTAATAATCAGCAAAATGGTGATGATAAAGGCGATAATGGGTGCTGCCATTGCAAGAAAAGACATGACACCGGCGCCTGCGGTTTCCGTAGTTGCAACGACAGAATTTCCAAAGCCGCCCGTAGTTGCTGTTGATGCCGCGCGCGTTCCGGCAAAACCTGAACTTATCGCGGCCGCCGTTCCGCCACCCGCGATAAGCGCCAGAGCCCATTGCGGAAACGTGCCGACATCAGCAAACTGACTTGCAAACATAATGGAACCCGCGATGGTGGCCATCGGCACCGACATCGTATCTAAAATGTGGTCCACAAACGGAATGTAATACGCTAAAATTTCTACGACAGTGGCAATTGCGGTGGTAATTAAAACCGGCAGACCGCCGAGCCACGCAAAATTCTCGTTAACCGGAATCCAGCCCATAAAGGAAGCTAAACTTACGGCGAACATCGGCAAAAAGACGCGGAAACCTGTGGCAGCCGCTAAGCCTATTCCCATAAAAGCGCTGAGAACATACGGTAAATACGGAATATTATCTAACATTTGGGTGATTTTTGAAATTACTGAAACTCAAATTTACAAAAATCGGCTGGTGAAAACGCTGATTATTTTGCGCTGCTGCACAACTTCAAAAAGTTGTTTTCGAGCGTTTTGAAATCCTCAGGTTTTTTAGGTGAAATCCAGAAAATCATAGAAATGGAATTTTTGCCAAATTTCGCTATAAATTCTTCTTTGTTTAAGCGGTAAGCTTCGCGCAACAATCTTTTAACACGATTACGGTCCACGGCTTTTTTGAAATATCTTTTAGAAACTGAAACACCGACTTTCTGCGTGGTATAAGCAAAACCTTCTTGTGGTCTTTGGTCAAAATTCAGGGTTATAATGCGTAAATTTTCTGAAGTTGTCCACTTCCCTTTTTGAAAAAGTAGATCAATTTCTTTTTTCTGTTTTAATTTTTCGGCTTTCGGATAGCTAAATTCACTCATCTTTTTTAATCAGATATTTAATGACTTCAGCTGCGGCGTAAAGCCCGAAAAGTGCTGGAATATAAGAAATGGTTCCGTAAAATGAACGTTTGTAATTGGTGCCGTCCGTTAATTTCAAGCTGTTTTCATCCTGAATTTCGGTTGAGAAAACGCAGCGCACGCCTTTGTCTATATTTTCTTTTTTCAGGCGTTTCCGAACTTGCTTTGCCAAAAAGCAACTTTGCGTTTTGTGAATGTCGCGAACCAAAACTTTCGAAGGATCTAATTTTCCGCCTGCGCCCATACAGCTTACGATCTTTACTTTTTTGCGCCGCGCACTTTTAATTAAATTGATTTTCGGTGAAACGCTGTCGATGCAATCCAAAACATAATCGAAATCCTGATCATTGAAAATATTTTCCATGTCTTCGGGATTCAGGAACTGGTTTTTTCTGGTAAGTTTCAGTTCCGGATTGATGTCCAAAAGCCGGTCCCCTACCAATTCAACCTTAGATTTTCCCACCGTGGACTGCAAAGCCGGAAGTTGGCGGTTGATATTGGTAAGATCCACCACGTCGCCGTCAACAATCGTCATTTTTCCGACACCTGCGCGCGCTAAAAATTCTGCCGCAAAGGAACCGACACCTCCCAAACCAACAACCAAACAGTTGGCATTTTTCAGCTTCGTTATGCCGTCTTCGGTAATCAAGAGCTCGGTGCGCTCCAGCCAGTCTTTTTTCATAAAATGTCGGGAATATTAAAAATTTTTAGATTTTGATAAATCTGATTTTTTAGGTCTTGTAAGAGCAAATTTTTCAGTTTAGCAACTTTTAAATAAAGCATTTCGAGATTAAAATCAGCTGAATCTGTTTCAAGAAAAGTTTTTTCCAGTGGAAAATCTTCTACAAACTGCTGCAAATTTACATCATGCAAAACCGATTTACCAAAACTTAAATAAAATTCCTGTTTCAAAAGCTCTTCGCCAATGCTTTTTTTCCTGTTATATCCGTGAAAAATTACGGGGACTTCGGCATTTTTCAGCAGCGAAACCACTTGCGAATATCTACGGACGCAATGTATAATTAATGGTTTGCGGATTTTATTAGCGAGGTTAATTTGAAATTTAAATATTTTTTCCTGGTTTTCACGTGGAATATTTATTAAACCGTCTAAACCACATTCACCGATTGCGACGCAGTTTTTGTGCTGCGCTATTTCTTCTAACCAAAGCAGATTTTCTTCTGAAATATTTTCGCTTTTGTTTGGATGAATTCCGGCCGAAAAATAATTTTCAGTGGTAGTTTCGAGAAAATTCAGGTTATAAATGCCGTTTTTTTTCTCCGGCTGATGGTGGTGAAAATCAAAAAATTCCATGTTTAAAAGTATAAATTTAGCTTAATTGTATTAAACGGTTGTTTTAAAATTCCCTAACTTTACTCGAAACTACACCTGATGAAAAAAAAATTTACTGATAAACAGATTCATATTCTTAATGTTGCGGAAAAACTCATCGCAAAAAAAGGATTTGAAGGAACCTCCGTTCGGGATATTTCCACGAGCGCGAACATTAATGTCGCGATGATTTCGTATTATTTTGGTTCGAAGGAAAAGATGATGTCTTATCTGTATCGCTTCCGCGTTCAGAAAACCCGGGAAAGCTTTGCAGAATTTGCAGAAATCATCCGTGATGGAAAACCGGAAATGCAGATGAAAGAGCTTATAAAATATGTGGTAAATCAGCTATTTAAATTTAATTATTTTCATGGTTTCGTCACTCAGGAACTGCGTCATACCGAGCATTTGAAAGACGATTTACTGGAATTTTACAACACTTTTACGGCAAAAATTGATGGTGTCATAAAAAAAGGTGTTGCAAGCGGCGTATTTCATAATGCACCAAAACCGGAAGATATTTTAACCTTAATTGTCGGTTCATCGCTGTTCGTCATCCGCAATAAAAATTTCTACGAAATGTATGTTACCGGCGACGAAGAAAATTACCTGGAAGATGCCGAAAAAAAAGTGCTGGCAAACTTGCTGGTAACGGTGTTTTCGCTTTTGGGCTATCAAACAACCAATTAATTAGTTAAATTATCATAAAAAAAAATCTATTGACAAAAAAGTTATATTTTTGCACACTGAACCGCGGAAATTAGAACTTATAATTTCTGCCATATTTTATTTATGAAAAAATACCTGATCCTGTTTCTTGCCTTTATCGCCTTAGCTGCCTGTAACAAACAGCAGGAACTGGCGCTGAAAAGTGCAGATAAAGATTATATTCTAAAAGTAGCGAACGAAAACTTTGCCAACAAAAAGTGGGCAGACGCGCTTGTTTTATACGAAAGACTTTCGAATCTGGTTGCGGGTACAGACGACGCGCCGAATGTGGTTTATAATTCTGCTTACGCCAATTATTACGATAAAAATTACAAATTGGCCGGTCACCAGTTCAAGAATTTTGCTGTTACTTTCCCGCAGGATCCACGAGTAGAAGACGCTGCATATATGTCTGCGCTTTGCTATTATGAAGGAAGTCTGGATTATAATCTGGATCAAAGTAACACTGAACTCGCGATTAATGAAATGCAAAATTTCCTGAACAATTATCCGAATTCTGAAAAATCTAAAAACATCAACGAACTTATTGATGAGCTGACGTATAAATTGGAATTTAAAGCCTACGAAAACGCCAGACAATATTTTAAAATGGCGGATTATAAAGCATCAAGCACAGCTTTTGAAAATGTTTTAAATGATTTTCCAAGTACAAAGCTTCGCACAAAAATCTACGATTATATTTTGAAATCGAAATATGAACTGGCTGTAAATTCTATCTACGACTTGAAAAAAGACCGGCTGGAAGAAGCCAGCACTTTTGCAAAACAGGTAGAACGCGAAATGCCGGACAGCGAACTGTCTAAAACTGCAGCTGACCTTCGCGCTAAACTTCAGAAAGAAAAAGAAAATTTTGCTGAAGTGGAGAAAAAAGTAGAAGCCAGAAAAATAGAACTCGCTGAGAAACAAAAAGAAGCCGAAGCTCAGCAAAACGCGGAAAAAGACCGCCGCGACGCCGAAAAAAAAGCGCGTGAAATGAAAAAAGATAGCGCAAGTGCTGCTAATGCCGTAGCCGCGCCATCTTTTTAAATTCAAAGATAATACGTATATTTGCAAACTCTAAATATAACAACCAACTGAAAATGAGCGTAAAAGATTCTAAAGCCGAATTAAGTACAATTACTTACGACCGGGATAAAATTGAACAAAATGTAGGTTCTATCTATGAAGCGATTGTGGTGATGGGCAAAAGAGCAGAACAAATCAACGCTGAAATCCGCTCTGAACTTCACAATAAACTGGATGAATTTGCGGTGCACAACTCTACTTTGGAAGAAGTTTTCGAAAATAAAGAACAGATTGAAATCTCCAAACATTATGAAAAGCTTCCAAAACCAACGTCAATTGCCATCAGAGAATGGTTAGATGACGAGATTTACTACAGAAAAACAGAAGACAGAAACTAATTATTTATTTCTTAATTATTATAAAGTCACAAGCCGCTTCGGTTTGTGGCTTTTTCTTTACGCCACTTCGGACTGCCGGGCTTTTGTTTGACAAAATTTAAGTAAATTCGTTTCACCTTAAAATTGAGTTCATGACACTTCAGGGCAAAAATATTCTCATTTGCATTTCCGGCGGCATTGCTGCCTATAAAATCACGTATCTCGTTCGGGATTTTATAAAAAAAGGTGCTGAAGTTCAGGTTCTGATGACGCCGTCGGCGGAAAATTTCGTTTCTAAACTTACACTTTCCACACTATCAAAAAAGCCGGTTTTCAGTGATTTTTATTCTGAAAACGGCACATGGAACAATCATGTGGAACTGGCTTTGTGGGCGGATGTTATTTTAATGGCACCATGCACCGCGAACACTTTGGCTAAAATGGTGCACGGCATGTGTGACAGCCTGGTTTTAGCAACGTATATGTCTGCAAAATGTCCTGTTTTCATCGCGCCTGCAATGGATTTAGATATGTATCAGCATCCATCAACAAAGCAGAATTTGGAATTGGCGGAAGATTTCGGGCATCACGTTATTCCTGCGGAATTTGGCGAATTGGCGAGCGGACTTTCCGGTCAGGGTAGAATGGCGGAACCGGAAACCATTTCACAAATTATTGAAGAATTCTTTAATGCTAAAAAAACTTTAGCCGGAAAAACTGTGCTGATTACGGCCGGACCGACGCATGAACAGATCGATCCCGTAAGGTTTATCGGCAATCATTCGTCGGGAAAAATGGGTTTTGCAATTGCCGAAGAAGCAGCGAAGCGTGGCGCAAAAGTCATTTTGATTTCCGGACCGAGCGCTGAAAATACAAATCACGAAAATATAGCCGTTTACCGGGTAAAATCTGCGAAGGAAATGTTTTCGAAAGTTTTTGAGTTTTACGAACATGTGGACATTGCAATTGCAAGCGCAGCCGTGGCAGATTACGCGCCGAAAGACATCGCTTCCGAAAAAATAAAAAAGAAAGAAGATTTTTTAACGCTTGAACTGGTGAAAAATCCGGATATTCTGAAAACGATGGGTGAGCGGAAAAGAAACCAGTTTTTGGTGGGTTTTGCTTTGGAAACCGAAAATGAAGAAGAAAATGCCAAAGTAAAACTGCTGAAAAAAAATCTGGATATGATTGTATTGAATTCGCTGCGCGACAAAGGTGCAGGTTTTCAGGGAACTACAAATAAAATTAAAATTTTAACCAGCGATTCGCTTCTGGAATTTTCATTAAAATCAAAAAAAGAAGTCGCCAAAGATCTCCTGAATTTCGTGGAAAAACAGCTGGTGAAATAATACACCGAAATTTCCGTTTCAAATTTTACAAATGAAGAAATCTTTTACATTTTTAAGTCTTTTTTTTGCATTTCACCTCAGCTTTTCGCAGGAAATTCTGGCGAACGTTCAGGTGAATTCTCAGCAAATTGCCGGCAGTAACACGCAGGTTTTTCAAACTTTAGAAAAAAGTCTGCGCGACTTCATCAACAATACCAGCTGGACCGGCAAAAAATTACAGAACTTCGAAAAGATTAAATGTAATTTTTCCATCGTGATAACAGAAAGACCCGGAAACAGCAATTTTAAAGGAAGCATCGTGGTGCAGGCCGTTCGCCCGGTTTTTAACACGACTTACGAAACGCCGCTTTTAAACCTGAACGACACCAATTTCACATTCGATTATACCGAAAATGAAAACCTGGTTTTCAATGAAAGACAGTTTTCCGGTAAAAACCTCATCGATGTGGTGAGCTTTTATGTTTACACGATTTTGGGTTACGACGGCGACAGTTTTCGCGCACGTGGCGGCCAGGAATGGTTTGAAAAAGCGCTGAAAATCTCAAACAATTCTCAAAACCAAAACTTTGCCGGCTGGTCGCTGCTGGAAGGTCCGAGAACACGAGCAACATTAATTGATAATATTTTGAAACCTGAGCAAAATACCCTTCGAAATGTTTTTTATACGTATCACCGCGCGGGATTGGATAATCTGGGAAAACAGGACCAAACACCCGCGAAAAAAATTATTGCCGATGCTTTGCTGCAGCTGAAAGTGTACGAAGATAATTTTCAGATGAATTATCCGGTGAGCATTTTTATCGACACCAAAACACAGGAAATTTTCAGTATTTTCAACACCGGAACTAACCCCGGAATTAATATGGCGGAACTTAAAGCGCTTTTCACCACACTATCACCAAAAGATATTGACACCAAATGGAGTAAGTGGAAATAGCAAAAATTACCGCTTATTTTGCCCAAATTTTTTGGTTTAAAAATTTTTTACAATTGGCATTATTGTAGCTGTTTCCGTATTTTTTGCGGTTTGACGGTGTTTTTTAATATCGTAAATTCGCATTCTGAATTTCAGATTTCAAAATTGCTATTTAAACTATGCTATCACGGATTTTCATTAAAAACTTCGCGCTTATAGATTCTCTTGAAATTACTTTAGACCAAGGTTTACAGGTAATTACGGGCGAAACCGGCGCAGGAAAATCCATTATTCTCGGCGCTTTACGCTTGATTTTGGGCGAAAGAGCCGATGTAAAAGTGCTGCAGAATTCTGAAAGCAAAAGTATTGCAGAAGCAGAATTTGTAGTGACTGAAAATTTTCGGAATTTTTTCGAGGAAAACGACCTGGATTTTGAAAAAAATACGGTCATCCGACGGGAAATTTTACCAACCGGAAAATCGCGCGCTTTTGTAAACGATGTTCCCGTGACTTTGGAAACGCTGAAAAAACTGTCCGAAAAGCTTATTGATATTCATTCGCAGTTCGAAACTTCAAATCTCTTCGATCAGGAATATCAGTTTCAAATGATTGACGGACTTTCGAAAAACAAAACCTTGGTTTTCAATTATCAGAAAGAATTTGAAATTTATAAAAAATGGGCAAAAGAGCTCGATATTTTTAAAAACCAACTTGCTGAAGGCAATAAAGAAAACGATTACAAAGCATTTTTACTCACTGAGTTAAATGAGGTAAATCTGGATGAATTTGATTTGGAAGAAGTCCAGAACCAACTTTCAAAACAGGAAAATGCAGAAGCGATAGTAGAAAATCTTTCTTTAATTTTCAATAAAATGGATCAGGAAGAAATTGGTGTTCTGGATTCGCTGTTGGATGTAAAAACCAAACTCGGAAAAATTGCCGGTCTTTCGCACGAATTTTCTAAAATCAGCGCGCGTTTTGAGGAAACTTTTGTTGAATTCAAAGATGTGCTTTTCGATCTTCAAAATCTGGCGGAACAGATGGAAACCGATCCGGAAGTTATTTTTGAACTGGGAAATCAGCTGAACAAGATAAATTCGCTGTTCCTGAAACACAAAGTAAATTCTGTAGAAGAATTACAGGCAATTCGCGACCAGCTTTTCTTGGAACAAAACGGTTTCGCGGATTTGGAAGTGACAATTTCTACACTTGAAACCGAAATTTCAAAGAAGAAAATTCAGTTAGAAAAATTAGCCGCTGAATTGTCCAAAAATCGTAAAAAAACAATTCCGGATTTCATTAATAAAATAGAAAAACTGCTGCATCAATTAGGTTTAGAAAAAGCCAAAATCGAAGTTCAGTTAACCGATTTAGAAAACTTTACGCCGCGCGGAAAAGAAAGTATTCAGCTTTTATTTCAGGCGAATTCCGGTTTTCCTTTAAAACCGATTCAAACCGCAATTTCCGGTGGTGAAAGATCGCGCGTGATGCTTTCCATTAAAAAATTAATGGCTGAAAACACCGAATTGCCAACATTGATTTTAGATGAAATCGACACCGGAGTTTCCGGAAAAGTTGCAGAAGAAATCGGCAACGTAATGAAAGAAATGTCGGAAAATATGCAGCTCATTATCATCAGCCACCTTGCGCAGGTAGCTGCAAAAGGAAACAGCAATTATAAGGTGATCAAGCGGGAAATTTCCGGGAAAACCCAATCGACCATTATTCGCCTCAACGAAGAGGAAAAACTTCAGGAAATTGCGCAACTTCTTTCAGGCGCGCAAATTACCGAAGCTGCCGTTGCACAGGCGCGCGAATTAATGAAGTAAACTGTAACAAAACGCGGTTTTTGCGCACTTATTAGCAAACAATCGCCATGTATGGTAAACTTTTAAAATTAGAACTCCAAAGTTTTTTTAGAAATCCACAATTCGGCGCGAATCTCGCCATGAAAATCCTGATGGGTTTTACCTACATGTGGCTCGGTTTTTCGCTGGTGGCGATGGCGTTTGGACTTTATTTCTACAGCCGCGAAGAGCTTAGCGCCGATCCAGTGCGCATTTTCAGCAAATATTTTCTTTATTACGCCGTGGCAGATTTGGTGATCCGGTATTTCATGCAGCAAATGCCAACGCAGAATATTAAACCTTTTCTGAGCCAAAATATTTCCAAAAAAACTTTGGTAAATTATACCATTTTAAAAATATTTTTTAATTTTTTCAACTGGGGTTACCTGCTGTTTATGTTGCCGTTTTGTGGATTGCTCATCTTCCATGGCGGATTTTCGGTGATAAAAGTTCTGATGTTTTTAACCGGAATTATGTTTGTTTTTTACTTTAATAATTTTCTGAATATCTTGCTGAACAAGAAAAACGCGGTTTTATATGCGGTGGGAGCTATTGTTGCTGCAATTGGTGTTGCGGAATATTATGGTTATATAAAACTGTCCGATTATTCGGAGCAGATTTTCTACTCATTTTACCAAATTCCGGGAATGTTTTTAATTCCGGTTTTGCTTACTGCGTTAACAGCTTATTTAGCGTACCGAAATATTTTAGCTAATTTCTACCTGGACCGCGGTCTTGAAATGGAAAAAGAAGTTGGTAAAACCGAAAATATTGAATTTCTGAACCGTTTCGGCACCACCGGAACTTTCATCAATAATGACATCCGGCTTTTGAAAAGAAGCAAAGCCGCAAAATCTGCGCTTTTTGCGGGCATTATGTTTCTGTTTTACGGTTTGCTTTACTTCAGCGGAAAAGCGTACAGCACAGATTTTATGCGCATTTTCCTAGGCCTTTTTGTGACCGGCGGTTTCCTTTTTATGTTTGGTCAACGGGTTCCCGCCTGGGACAGTTCGTATTACCAGCTGATGATGACGCAAAATGTGCCGTACAAAGATTACCTGAAAGCGAAATGGAGCGTCGTGGTTTTAGCGACAATTATTTCGATGGTTTTGGCCGTTTTTTATGTGTTTATCAGCTGGGAATTTTACCTAACCATCTTTGCAGCAGGGCTTTATAATCTTGGTGTAAATTCTTACCTCACACTGCTTGCCGGTGCGTACAACAAAAAACCAATTGACCTGAATTCCCGGGCAAAATCTTTCGGTGGCGGCGCCAATAATATGAATATGAAAGTTGTGCTGATCATGGTTCCGCAAATGGTACTTCCGATGGCAGTTTTTGCAGCGGTAAAATACTTTTTCAGTTTGGAAATGGCAGTCGCGAGTTTAGCAGTTCTGGGCTTAACCGGTTTTTTATTACGTGACAAAATCTTTGACCTGATCGTTAAAACCTACAAAAACCAAAAATATTCAACCATTAGCGCCTTTAAAAAAATATAATTATGATTACAATTAACAATATTTCTAAAGTTTACGGCAACAAAAAAGTGCTTCAAATCGATCTTCTGGAAATCCCGAAAGGTCAGAGTTTTGGTTTGGTTGGAAATAATGGCGCCGGGAAAACCACGCTTTTCAGCCTTCTTCTGGATTTAATTGAGCCTTCAAGCGGCTATATTGAAATTGAAGGAAATAAAGTAAACGAAAATGAACTCTGGAAAAAGCAGGTTTCAGCTTTCATTGACGAATCTTTTTTAATCGGTTATTTAACGCCTGAAGAATATTTTAATTTTTTAGGTGAACTGCGCGAACAAAATAAAGCGGACGTTGCGGAATTTTTGCAGCAATTTACGGACTTTTTTAATGGTGAAATTTTAAATGCCGGAAAATACATCCGTGATCTCTCAAAAGGTAACCAGAAAAAAGTGGGAATTGTGGGCGCTTTAATCGGCAAACCTGAAATTATTGTTTTAGATGAACCTTTCGCAAATCTTGATCCGTCTACACAGATAAAACTAAAAAAACTCATCAAAAACTGGTCAGAAAATGAAAAAGTAACTTTTCTGATTTCAAGTCACGATCTGGCGCACACCACCGAAGTCAGCGACAGAATTGTGCTGCTTAACAAAGGCGAAGTCGCGAAAGACATCATCACGACACCGGAAACTTTGGAAGAGCTTGAAGAATTCTTTGCTACGTCGGTTGAAAGTGAAGTTTTAGCTTAATTTAAAAACAAAAATTCCGGGCAAAAACCCGGAATTTTTCAATTAATTAATAACCTAAAACTATATCATTTCTATTTCTTAAACCATATCGCCAGGTTTCACCCATTCATCAAATTGGTCTGCGGTTAATAAACCAAGGTTCACCGCTTCTTCTTTCAAAGTCGTACCGTTTTTATGGGCTGTTTTGGCAATTTTTGCTGCATTTTCATAACCGATATGCGTGTTCAGCGCAGTTACCAACATCAATGATTTATCCACCAGTTCGGTAATTCTTTCATTGTTTGGCTCGATTCCTACCGCGCAATGGTCATTAAACGAAATACACGCATCGCCCAAAAGCTGCGCAGACTGTAAAAAATTGTACGCCATTACCGGCTTGTACACATTGAGTTCAAAATTCCCCTGAGTTCCGGCAAAAGAAATCGTGGTATCATTACCTAAAACCTGCGCGCAAACCATGGTCATCGCTTCATTTTGCGTCGGGTTTACTTTTCCTGGCATGATGGAAGAACCCGGTTCGTTTTCCGGAATATAAATTTCGCCAATTCCACTTCGCGGGCCGGAAGCTAAAAAGCGAATATCCTGCGCAATTTTATAAAGCGCCACAGCAAGTTGCTTCAAAGCGCCGTGCGTTTCTACAATCGCGTCGTGTGCTGCAAGCGCTTCAAATTTATTTGGTGCCGTTTCGAACGGAAGACCTGTAAATTCAGAAATATATTTCGCAACCAAAACGTCGTAACCTTTTGGTGTATTTAATCCGGTTCCAACTGCAGTTCCGCCCAAAGCGATTTCCTGCAAATGATCCAAAGTATTGGTAATGGCTTTCATGGCATAATCCAGCTGCGCAACGTAACCTGAAAATTCCTGACCTAAAGTTAATGGCGTAGCATCCATTAAATGCGTACGTCCGATTTTCACGACAGACTGAAATTTTTCGGCTTTTTCGTTCAAAGTATTTCTTAGTTTTTCTACCGCCGGTAAAGTATGCTCCACTACTTTCTTATAAGCAGCAATGTGCATTGCGGTTGGATACGTGTCGTTTGAACTTTGAGATTTGTTGACATCGTCATTCGGGTGAATTTCAGATTTTTCGCCCAAAACACCGCCATTTTTTACGTGAGCCCTGTTCGAAACCACTTCGTTCACATTCATGTTTGATTGCGTCCCGGAACCGGTTTGCCAGATAACGAGCGGAAACTGGTCGTTCAGTTTGCCTTCCAAAATCTCATCGCAAACTTTTGCGATCATATCTCTTTTTTCGCTGGCCAAAACACCTAATTCTGCATTGGTATAAGCGGCAGCCTTTTTCAGATAAGCAAAAGCTTCGATGATTTCGTGTGGCATAGAAGCCTCGGGACCAATTTTAAAATTGTTGCGGGACCGCTCGGTTTGTGCGCCCCAAAATTTATCTGCAGGCACCTGAACATCACCCATCGTATCTTTTTCTGTTCTGTAATTCATTCCTTTTATTTTATGCCTAAAATTAAGAATTTTAAAAATGTCGGGCAAAGTTTTTTGAATGATAAATATCTCACATTAACGCGCATCTTTAATTTAACCTCCAAAAAAATTCCGGCCTTATATTGGCAAAAAATTGCAAAACGTCTTTAGCGAATTTAAAATCAGTTTAAATAAGAAAAATCGGCGCAAAATCTTTGTACCAATCAAAATTTATCCTATTTTTGCCTAAAATCTACGAGATGATGTTATTATCAGCGTTTTGGCCTTTCTATCAGTTCCTTTGGACCGTGTATTTCGTAATCATGTTCCTGGTTGGGTTCTGGTGTATTTTTATGTTTTTCGGTTATGTAATCCCGATCTGGTTAACTTCAGGGTTAGCAGAATATTTCGGCAAAACCAAAGCTTTTGATCCGGAAGAAGTACGCAGAAAAACTTTGCCGGAACAGGGTGCAGAAATTGTTTTCAGCAATCCAAAAGGTCGTGGTCCATTTCTCCACACCGGCGACAGTCACGGTCATCACTAGTTGATGTCATTGCTTTCCCACCATAATTCCGGAAAAAGCAATCACAAAGCAAAACCATATATAGCATCAGTTTCTATTTTTTAGAAGCTGATTTTTTTTTGCAAAAATTAGGAGCTTGAAGGGCATTTTTTTCGTACACTGCTACAACCCGCTCTTCATTGCAATTCCTCAGCGCGGCTTTGCAGCCGCGCTTCCGGGATTTCCACTGCGATCGGGGCTAGAATTCCTTTTCAGCATCTTCCGACGGGAGAATTCTTGCCGTTCTTTTGCCTCATTTTCGCTATCTTTGCAGACACAAAAATCCAGAAAATGTCTAAGTCTCTTATACCAAAACTACAAGCCATAAAGCAACGTTACAACGAAGTTGCTGACTTAATTATTCAGCCTGACATTATTTCTGACCAGAAAAAATACTCTGCTTTAAATAAAGAATACAGCGATTTAGGTAAAATCGTGACCGTTTTCGACAAATATCAGCAAGCTTTAAATACCATTGAAGAATCCGACGAAATCATTGCAGACGGGTCCGACAAGGAATTTGTGGAAATGGCAAAACTTGAAAAATATGAAATGCTGGATAAAATTCCGGCACTGGAAGAAGAACTGAAAGTTTTGCTTATCCCAAAAGATCCTACCGATGACAAAAACGTCATCGTGGAACTCCGTGCAGGAACCGGCGGCGACGAAGCTGCAATTTTCGTGGAAGATGTTTACCGTGCGTACGCCATGTATTTCAAATCAAAAGGTTGGAAACACGAGATTACCGATGCCAGCGAAGCTGCAAAAGGTTACAAAGAGCTTATTTTGAAGGTTGAAGGTAACGACGGCGTTTACGGAATTATGAAGTTCGAATCCGGTGTGCACCGCGTTCAGCGTGTTCCGGAAACTGAATCTCAAGGACGCGTTCACACTTCAGCAATTACCGTCGCGGTTTTACCCGAAGCTGAAGAAGTTGATTTTGAACTAAATCCGGCAGATATCGAAATGCAGACTTCCCGATCCGGCGGTGCTGGTGGTCAGAACGTAAATAAGGTTGAAACCAAGGTTCAGCTTACGCACAAACCAACCGGAATGGTGGTTGTCTGTCAGCAGGCACGCTCGCAATTAGCTAACCGTGAACTTGCGATGGAAATGCTGAGAACCAAACTATACGACATCGAACTTCAAAAAGCAGTTGGCGATATTGCGGCACAAAGAAAATCTATGGTTTCTACCGGCGACCGTTCCGCGAAGATTAAAACCTACAATTATTCTCAGGGAAGAGTTACGGATCACCGCATTAACAAGTCCATGTACAATCTTGATGCGTATATGAACGGCGATTTGCAGGAAATGATCGATGCTGTAATTATGGCAGAAAATGCGGAAAAAATGAAAGGTGAAGAAGAAAATTATTAGGAGTATAATAATAATTTAATATATTAGCGGAAATATTTAAAACAAACGTATTATGAAAAAATCAATTTTTATTCTAGGAGCAGTTGGATTTCTTGCTTTGACATCTTGTAAAAAAACAGAAACGGTAGCTACTGATTCTGATATGGACACTACTGCATCAGTTGTTGTTGTAGATAACGATTCCATGCCAATCACCAATGATTCTACTGTAAATGAAGTAGACAACGCAGCAGAAAACGCTGTTGATGCTACAGGTGACGCAATCAAAGACGGCGCAAACGCTGTAAAAGATGCTTCTAAAGACGCTACAGACGGAGATGGCGACATCACCAACTAATTAAATTTACTTTTTATATCGGAAACCCTGCACGAAAATTGCAGGGTTTCTGCTTTTACACCTTGCAAATTTTTATATTTGAAACACACAAAAAAATTGAAATTATGAAAAAACTGATTTTTGGCCCCTTTATTTTGCTTTTGGCTTTTACGTCCTGCGAAAAAAAGGTCACCACTACGATTGAAGATGATGGCGACCGCACCACGGTAGAAACCGTAGGCCTCGATAAAGAAAGAATTGATTCCACCGCCGAAAAAGTTGGTGATAAAATAGAAGTCGTAGCGGAACAAACCGGCGATGCATTACAGGAAACCGGTGAAAACATCAAAGAAGAAATTAATAAAGCCGACCACGAAGTAACAATCCAGAAGGAAAGACGCGAAACTCGCAAAAAACCTGACAGTCTTTAAAATAAAAAATCCGTCTCCACACGAAACGGATTTTTTTTACCTGTTATTTGGGCAAATTTTTCGGTTTTCCTAAAAACTTCATATTTCCACCGAAAGCTTCTACTCCTGAAAAAATTGTAACTTTACCTCCATTAAAGTCAACATCAATGCGCCACGCCATTAAAAATACCACTCCGGATTTCTCCATAAAATTACCGGCTAAAACGCCCTATTTTTTCGAAAAAGACGGTTTGGAAATGAAATCTTCCTACACCGAAAAAGATTCTGAAAAATTTACCGAACAGCAATTTTCCGCCGGATTAGCGCCGTATTTACGCGGCCCGTATTCCACGATGTACGTTCAGAAACCCTGGACAATCCGCCAGTATGCGGGTTTTTCTACCGCTGAAGAATCCAATGCTTTTTACAGAAGAAATTTAGCAGCGGGACAAAAAGGTTTGTCTGTAGCTTTTGATTTAGCAACGCACCGCGGTTACGATTCCGATCATCCGCGTGTTCAGGGTGACGTGGGAAAAGCCGGTGTTGCTATCGATTCTGTGGAAGACATGAAAATTTTATTTAATGAAATTCCTTTGGATGAAATCTCTGTTTCAATGACGATGAACGGCGCAGTTTTACCCGTTTTGGCCTTTTATATTGTGGCTGCGGAAGAGCAAGGTGTATCTCAGGAAAAACTTTCCGGAACCATTCAGAATGATATTCTGAAGGAATTCATGGTGCGTAACACCTATATTTATCCGCCGACTCCGTCGATGAAAATTATCGCGGACATTTTTGAATATACCTCGAAAAATATCCCGAAGTTCAACTCGATTTCAATTTCGGGTTATCATATGCAGGAAGCCGGCGCGACACCGGTTCTCGAAATGGCTTACACTTTAGCCGACGGTTTGGAATATGTACGCACCGGAATAAAAGCGGGAATGAACATCGATGATTTTGCGCCAAGGCTTTCGTTTTTCTGGGCGGTTGGCATGAACCATTTTATGGAAATTGCAAAAATGCGCGCGGCGCGGTATATTTGGGCAAATCTTTTAACGCAGTTCGATCCCAAAAATCAAAAATCTTTAGCTTTACGAACGCATTCCCAGACTTCCGGGTGGAGCTTAACCGAGCAGGAACCTTTCAATAATATTACGAGAACCACGATTGAAGCGCTGTCAGCTGCTTTGGGCGGAACCCAATCTTTGCACACCAATGCTTTGGACGAAGCCATTGCTCTTCCAACCGATTATTCCGCAAAAATTGCCCGAAATACCCAGATAATTTTACAACAGGAAAGCGGCATCTGCGACGTCGTAGATCCGATGGGCGGAAGCCATTTGGTTGAAGGTCTGACGCAGCAGATGATTGATGAAGCCATGAAATTCATTGAAGAAGTGGAAAAAGAAGGCGGAATGACGAAAGCCATCGAAGCCGGAATCCCAAAAATGAGAATTGAAGAAGCTGCAGCGAAAAAGCAGGCAAAAATCGACAGCGGCGAAGAATTTATTATTGGTGTAAATTCTTTTCAATCCACGCAAAAACAGATGGAACTGGAGATTTTAGACATCGATAATTCTGAAGTTCGGCGGAAACAGATAGAAAGGTTAAATCACATAAAAGCCTCAAGAAACCCGGAAAAAACGGCAGAAATACTCGAAAAAATTAAAGAATGCGCGAAATCAGGGGAAGGAAATCTTTTGGAAATCTGCATCGAAGCTGCGCGCCGACGCGTAACTTTAGGTGAAATGAGCGACGCGATGGAAGAAAGTTTCGGGCGTTATAAAGCCAACATTAGAACTATTGAAGGAATTTATGCCATGAACGCAAGCAAAAATGAATATTTCGGAAAAGCACTTTCTTTAGCGGAGAAATTTGAGGAAAATGAAGGCCGCAGACCGAGAATTATGGTGGTGAAAATGGGTCAGGACGGTCACGATCGCGGTGCAAAAGTAGTCGCAACCGCATTTGCAGACATGGGTTTTGACGTTGATGTCGCGCCGCTTTTCCAAACTCCGGAAGAAGTGGCAAAACAGGCGGTGGAAAACGACATTCATATTTTGGGTGTTTCATCTTTGGCTGCAGGACACAAATATCTGGTTCCGGAAGTCGTAGCAGAGCTGAAGAAATTGGGTGCTGACGATATTACGATTGTCGTTGGCGGCGTCATACCGAAGCAGGATTACGATTTTCTTTACGAAAACGGCGCGGATTTTATTTTCGGGCCTGGAACGAATTTACCGAAATCTGCGTGCGAGATTTTGGAAGGTTTTCTTAAAAACGAATAAAGAATTACTTTTTAAAATAATTTTGGTAAAACGAAAAAAAACGGTCTTTTAGCCCGTTTTTTCTATTTCTGATATTGGTTAGAACGTTTGGTTTCCTTTAAGGACGTATTCGCGACCCGGCCTGAACGGAGCTCTTTTTGCGAAGCGAAGCGGAGCAAAAAAGCGGGAGTGGAGGACGGAAAAAGTCGCCCGAAAAACCAGATTTACAAAATAGAAAAATTGGCCCTTTTAGCGGCAAATTTTCCTGAATTGCAAAGTTGAACTTTACAGATCATTTCGTAAACCAAAAAAAAATGCCGTTTAAACGGCAAATTTTTATTTTTAGAATATATCTTCAAAAGCCATATCGACTTCCAGTTTTTCGGCGAGAAGTTTTGATATTTTTATGCGAAGTGGCTCAATATCAATGTTTTCCATCGCGTCATTAGCGAAAGCGAAAAGTAACATGGCCTGCGCTTCTTTGTGTGAAATTCCGCGCGCGCGCAGGTAAAACAGCGCATCTTCATTGAGCTGACCGACGGTACAGCCGTGGGAACATTTCACATCATCAGCGAAAATTTCAAGCTGCGGTTTACTATCCACCGAAGCGCCTTCGTTCAGCAAAACATTGTTGTTTTGCTGATAAGCATTGGTTTTCTGCGCGATTTTGTCCACGTAAACTTTGCCGTTGAAAACGCCGTGAGATTTGCCTTTGTAAATCCCTTTATAATTTTGGTAGCTTTCACAATTCGGCGTTTTGTGATGCACGGCTGTGTGGTGATCCACGTGCTGCTCGTTGTCGATAATCGTGATTCCGTTCATGAACGAGTTGATGTTTTCGCCGTTATGAATGAAATCCAGGTTGTTTCTTACGAGTTTTCCGCCGAAGGAAAAAGTGTTCACGGTGGTTAAACTGTCGCGCTCCTGTTTTGCAAAAGTGTGGTCCACTAGGTAAGATGTGTCGCTGTCGTTCTGCACTTTGTGCCAGTCTGCCTTCGCGTTCTGATAAGTGAAAATTTCGGTAACCGTGTTGGTGAAAACGTAGGTTTCATCGAAGTTATGGTGACTTTCAATGACCTCGATTTTGGAACCTTCTTCTGCAATCAGCAAATTTCTGGTGTTGTAAAAGGTATTTTCGTCCTGATTTTGCGAAATGTAAAAAACGTGGATGGGTTTTTCAATCACCACATTTTTCGGTACTTTCAGGAAAAATCCCTGCTTGCAGTATGCCGTGTTTAAATTGGTGAAGGCCAGATTTTGGTCGGCGATGGTATTGAAATAATGCTCGAAAACATCTTTATGATTCGGATCGTTCAGCGCGAAATTAAATGATAATAATTCCACGTTTTCGATCGAAATTTTTGAAAGTTCCTTGTGCAGTCTTCCATTAATAAAGACAATCCAGTCGAAATTTTCTTCGCCTAGATGAAGTTCAGCTATCTGTTCCTTGGAAATGGTGTGCGCTTCTGTCGGGAAAAAATTATAATTTTTTTCGGTTATTTCGCGCAAATTTGTGTATTTATATTCTTCGTCTTTCTTTGTGGGAAAGCCAAAATGAAAGAACTTTTGCAGGGCTGCCTTTCGGTTTTCATCAAGAAAACGGTGCTGAAGCGTATCTAAAAAAGCCGCGTGGTTATTTTGTATATTTTCTAATAAAGCCATTATTTAGTTTGATATTTGAAGTTTGATATTTTAAAAGAAATCAGCGTAGTTCAAATCTCAAATTAATTCAAAAGCCAATCGTATCCTTTATCTTCAAGTTCCAAAGCCAGCGATTTGTCGCCTGTTTTAATGATTTTTCCGTCAGCCAGAACGTGTACAAAATCTGGTTCGATATAATCTAAAAGTCTCTGGTAATGGGTAATCAATAGAACAGCGTTTCCGGCGTTACGGAAAGAATTTACACCATCTGCTACAATTCGAAGCGCGTCAATATCAAGACCAGAATCAGTTTCATCCAGAATCGCTAATTTCGGATTGAGCATCATCATCTGGAAGATTTCGTTACGTTTTTTCTCACCACCAGAAAAACCCTGGTTTAAAGAACGTGAAAGGAAATCTCTTTTAATGTTCAGCTTTTCGGAGTTTTCTTTCACCAAAGCCAACATTTCTTTCGCCGACATATTTTCTAAACCTTTTGCTTTTCGGTTTTCGTTGATGGCAGCTTTTATAAAATTGGTCACGGTAACACCAGGAATTTCCACAGGATATTGAAAAGAAAGAAAAATGCCTTCGTGCGCTCTTTCTTCCGGCGCATCTTCCACGATATCTTTTCCTTCGAAAAGAATTTCACCGTCGGTAACTTCGTAATCTTCTTTCCCGGCGATTACCGAAGCTAAAGTTGATTTTCCGGCACCGTTTGGTCCCATAATCGCGTGAACTTCACCCGGATTTATTTGAAGATTAATTCCTTTCAGAATTTCTGCTCCGTCTTCGATCTTTGCGTGTAAGTTGTTAATTTTTAACATAATATGAAATGAGGTAATTAGATAATTAAAGGTTAATTACTTCCTGTTTTTTATTTTAAATATTTAATGAAATTTTCTGGCAGGTATTTGGGCAAATTTTTTGCTTTTGGCAAATTAACCGACGCTACCTTCCAAAGAAATTTCTAATAATTTTTGTGCTTCGATGGCAAATTCCATCGGTAATTTGTTCAGTACTTCTTTTCCGAAACCATTTACAATCAGCGCAATTGCTTTTTCAGTGCTGATTCCTCTTTGGTTACAGTAGAAAATCTGGTCTTCACCAATTTTTGAAGTTGTGGCTTCGTGCTCAAGCTGCGCTGTCGGATTTTTTACTTCAATATATGGGAAGGTGTGTGCGCCACAATCATTACCCATCAATAAAGAATCACACTGTGAAAAGTTCCGCGCACCTTTTGCAGTCGGCATTACTTTCACCAAACCACGGTAAGAATTGTTGGATTTACCGGCTGAAATTCCTTTAGAAATTATGGTGGATTTCGTGTTTTTTCCGATGTGAATCATCTTTGTTCCCGTATCTGCGTACTGATGGTGATTGGTAACCGCGATGGAATAAAATTCACCGATGGAATTATCACCTTTTAATATACAGCTCGGATATTTCCAAGTTACGGCAGAACCTGTTTCCACCTGAGTCCAGGAAATTTTTGCGTTTTTCTCACAAATTCCGCGTTTTGTTACGAAATTAAAAACACCACCTTTACCTTCGGAGTCTCCAGGGAACCAGTTTTGTACAGTTGAATACTTAATTTCTGCATCATCTATAGCAAATAATTCCACTACGGCAGCATGCAACTGATTTTCGTCGCGCGCTGGTGCGGTGCATCCTTCCAGATAAGAAACGTAGCTTCCTTCATCAGCGATAAGCAGCGTTCTTTCGAACTGCCCACTACCCGACTGGTTAATACGGAAATACGTGGAAAGTTCCATCGGGCATTTTACCCCTTTCGGAATGTAGCAAAAACTTCCGTCGGAAAAGACCGCGGAGTTCAGGGCTGCATAGAAATTATCGCCTCTTGGGACAACTTTTCCGATATATTTACGAACCAATTCGGGATAATCGCGGATCGCTTCGGAAATAGCGCAGAAAATAATGCCTTTTTCCTTTAATGTTTTCTGAAACGTGGTTTTAACTGAAACTGAATCGACCACGATGTCCATCGCAACGCCGGTCAGCCTCTTCTGCTCATTAATATTGATGCCGAGCTTTTCGAAAGTCTTCAATAATTCCGGATCAACTTCATCTAAACTCGCCAATTCCGGTTTTTTCTTTGGTGCCGCGTAATATTGAATCGACTGAAAATCAACCTTTTCATATTTCACATTCGCCCAATCCGGTTCTTCCATTTTTTGCCAGATGCGGAAAGCTTCAAGGCGCCATTCCGTCATCCATTCCGGTTCTTCTTTTTTTGCCGAAATCATCCGGACAATTTCTTCGCTTAAGCCGATGGGGAAATCGTCATACTCAATATCTGTGGTAAAACCGTATTCGTATTTCTGATTTTCAAGATCAACCCGAAGGTCGTCTTCTGTATATTTTGCCATTTTCTTAAAAATTATAGGAATTTACAGGGAAAAACTTTCACCACAACCGCAAGTTCTGTTCGCGTTTGGGTTGTTGAAGATGAACCCTTTTCCGTTTAAACCTCCTGAATATTCCAAAGTAGTTCCTGCCAGATAAAGAATTGATTTTTTATCGATGATAATTTTAATACCATTATCCTCAAAAACCTGGTCAGCGTCGTCTTTTTGGTTATCAAATCTCAGTACATATTCCAATCCAGAACAACCGCCGCTTTTTACACCGACTCTTATATAATCTTCAAAAGGCCTAAAACCTTCTTCAGTCATTAACTGAATGGCTTTGTCTTTTGCGTGATCGCTAACTTTTATCATTGTTTTTATTTAGAATCATTTTAGATTGCAAAATTACTAATAATAAAATGAAAATCAAATTAGGACGTATATATTTGTCTATACCTTCAATAGCTTTAAAAATTTAACTATTGCAGGCGAATTTCATCCAAAACCAAATTAAAATAATGAAAAAATTAGGATTGTTTTTTTTGGCCTTAACGAGCCAATTTTTTTTCGCACAAGCCACGCGTTTTGTTTATCAGGTTTCAATGAAACCGGATTCTACCAACCGAAACAATATTAAAACCGAAAACGCTTACCTTGATATTACTCCGGAAAAATCGGTTTTTTATGCTGAAAACCGGCTAAAAAGAGATTCCATTATGGGTAAAGCACGACAAACCGGCAGCTTTAATTTCGACAGAAGCCAAATGCAGTCATTGCGTACAAACCTGGATTTTCTTATTGAAAAAGATTATAAAACAGGTAAAAAATTGTACAACGCCAGAATTTTGCGCGATCAATACTCTTACGAAGAAGACCGCCAGATGGACTGGAAAATTCTTCCAGAAATCGCCACAATTGGTGAATATAAAACCCAAAAAGCGCAAACAGATTTTGCAGGAAGAACCTGGTCCGCCTGGTTTACGACAGAAGTATCGTTTCAGGACGGACCATATAAATTTTCGGGTCTACCGGGTTTAATTGTAAAAGTTGAAGATGCGAAAGGTGATTATTCCTTTGACTTGAAAGAAACCAAAAAAATTGCTGAAATGCAGGATTTTAACCAGCGTGGAAATTTAGTGAAAGTAAAACGGAAAGATTTTGAAAAGCAGGAAGCACAGTTCCGCAAAGATCCCGCAGCTTTTGTTCAGGCAGCGATGGGCGCGCGTGGCGGCTCCGGAATCAGCGCACCGCAAAGCCGTGGTTCCATGAGAAGCCCGGACCCCAATCAGCGCCGGCAAATGGAAACCAGAATGGCCGAGGAGCAAAAGAAAAACAACAACCCGATTGAACTGAAATAAAAAAATAACCCGCTATTTGCGGGTTTTTTTATGTTTTGCTGTTTAGGAATTTACCTCTGCTTTCAACCATTTCGAGCTCGAAAGATATTGCTGATCAGGATAATAAATAAAGAGACAGTTTTCGTTTTTTATCGTGTTGATGATCGGCTGCGCCAATTCACGCGGCACCGCCGGGCAACCCCAACTTCTACCCAAACGTTTCTGGCTCTTAATAAAATCATCACTCACATAATCTGCGCCGTGCATTACAATTGCGCGCTGCAGCGCCGCATCATTGTAACCCGCGTCCATGCCGATGAGCTTCAGCGAATATCCGTTTGAACCATTATAAGAACCTTCGGTGATATAAAAACCCAAACTGCTTTGGTAAGAACTTTCAATATTCGAAAATTTCTGCGCAAATTCTTCACCGGTATTTTTTCCGTGTGCGACAAGTGAATTAAACAGAACTTTCTTTTCAGCAAGATCTATTACCCACAATCTTTTTTCGGTGGAAGAAAGTGAAAAATCGCAGATGGTTAAAAGATTGGAATTTTCGGGCATTTTTCCGGCTTTTTTTAAGTTTTCAAAACCAAGAAAAGCTTTTTCAAAAACTTCGGGATTAAGTTTTTTCATATCGGAAAAAGAAATGCTGTTATAAATTTCTGCCGCCTTTTCGGCCGAATTTTTTGCTTTTGACTTCAGCGGAATATTTGTGGTTTCAGCTTTAATAATATTTGCTGTGTGCTTTTCGCTTTTGCTTTTAATGGTGTAGAAAGAAGTGCTGAAAAACAGAACAGAAACTAAGATTAAAAGGAATTTTTGCATAGGTAATGTTTGGTAATTTGGAGGCGCAAAAATACAATTATTTAATTATCAAGCCTTTAAATGATAAATTTTTAACTTTTTCTTATGAAGGTTTAACAGTGTTCGTAGATCGGAAATTAATTAGTAATTTTGCATCAGCATGTTGAAAACTTTAAAAATACTTTTTATCGTCTTGGGTCTTGGAATTTTTATTCTGCCCAAACAAATGGTATTTGCACAAAGCCCCGTTGAACATTGCGACAAAAAAATGAATGACGCCAAGAACTGCTGCGACACGAAAAAGTCCACCGACTGTCATTCGAAAACCACAAAAGATTCACCTAAAAAAGACGACTGTAACCACGATTGCAACGACTGTAAATCGTGCACTGTTCAGTTTACCGTAAATTTCCTTTCGGCGGAATTCAATTCACCTTTTGAAAAGCATTTTTTTGCTTCAAAGGCAAATTTTGATTACCAAACGCTGCACTTTACTTCTGCTCTTCAAAACATTTGGCAACCGCCAAAAATTGGTTAACATACCTCGTACAGCCGAAAGTTTGTACTTTCGGTAATTTCTATGTTAACTAATTTATTTTAAAAAATGAAAACTTTATTAAGAAGTCTCTTAGTATTTATATTCTTAATTTCCTCTTTTATTTCCGCTCAAACGCTTACAAAATCTACTTTTACCGTAAAAGGAGAATGCGGAATGTGTGAAGAAAGAATTGAAACCTCAGCCAAAAAATCCGGCGCTGAAACCGCTGTGTGGAACGCTGAAACCCAAAAACTTGAAGTAGAATTTGATCCGGCAAAAACATCGGCGGATTTAATTTTAAAAAATATCGCTGATGTGGGCCACGACAACGAAAAATACCGTGCTTCAGATGCAATTTATGACAAGTTACCAAGCTGCTGTCATTATGAACGAAGCCCAGATTTATTGTCAGCAACTACAGAAACTGTAATTGCAGCACCCACTCAGGAATACTTTGTGCGTGGCAATTGCGATATGTGTAAAGCCAGAATTGAAACTGCAGCAAAAAGCGCCGGCGCCACAGATGCAAACTGGAGTGCAGAAACGCAAAAGGTTTCTCTGGAATTCGATCCTGCAAAAACGTCTGCTGAAGCTATTTTGAAAAAAATCGCTGATGTTGGGCACGATAATGAAAAGTTTTTAACCACCGGTACGGTTTATAAAAAGTTGCCTGGCTGTTGTCTTTATGACCGCGACGCAGAATTTGGTGTGCAGGGCGAAGGCGTGCATTCCGATGCGCCAAAACCTAAAAAAGATTTCAGCAACTTCGATGACCATTTTCAAAAATCCATCGACGAAGTTCGGCTTATAAAAACGGCTGATGCAACGGCTCTAAGCAAGAAGGAAACCGGATTAACCTTTAATATCGGAACAAAAGAATTGCTGAAAGCGGCATGTTGTAACCTTTCTGAAAGTTTTGAAACCAACGCCACTGTGGACGTTTCCTTCAGCAACGCAGTCACGGGAACAAAACAACTGAAAATGCTTGGTTTAGACCAAAAATACACCGCTTTAACTAAAGAACTTTTACCTTCTGTTCGCGGTTTAGCGGCGCCTTATGGTTTAAATTTGATTCCGGGACGCTGGATTGGCGGGATTCAACTGACCAAAGGTGGCAGCACCGTGGTGAACGGCTACGAAAGTATTACCGGCCAGATCAATACCGAGCTTTTAAAATTCAATGAAACTCCGGAAACTGCATTAAATGTTTTCGCTGACGCGAACGGCCGCGTGGAAACCAACATCACTTCTACTACTCCTTTGAACGAAAAATGGAACCAAACAGTGTTGCTTCACGGCAACGCAACTTTAGGTGAAATTGATTCTAATGACGATGGATTTCTGGATCAACCGACCGGGAACCAAATTAATGCTGCTTATTTGCTGAATTATAACGATTTGGAAAATTCGGGCTGGGGAACGCATTTCGGAATAAGTTTTGTGAAAGACGAGCGTTTCGGTGGACAAACTGCATTTGACAAAAAAATTGATCAGTCTCAGCAGAACGCTTATGGTGTGGGAATCGATCTTTCGCGCTTTGAAATCTGGAACAAAACCGGCTATATTTTTAAAGATAAACCCTACCAAAGTATCGGTTGGATGAACCAGTTCACCACGCACCTGCAGGACAGTTTTTTTGGAAACCGAAATTATTGGGGCAAACAGAACACTTTTTATTCAAATTTGGTTTTTGAAAGTATAATCGGCAACACCAATAATAAATTTAAAACCGGCGCAAGTTTTCTGTATGACAATTACGACGAAGATTATTTAACGCAAAATTACCAAAGAACTGAAACGGTTCCCGGTTTATTTTTCGAGTACACGCTTTCAGGTTTGAAATATACTTTGGTTGCAGGTGTCCGAACAGATTTCCACAACTTAGCCGGAACTCAGTTTACACCGCGTTTGAACTTCAAATATGATCTTTCACCGAAAACCATTTTGAGACTTTCTGCTGGACGAGGTTTCCGTACAGCGAATGTTTTCGCGGAAAATCAGCAGTATTTCGCTTCAAACCGTGAGATTGAAATCTTAGGAAATGGCGGAAAAATATATGATTTAGAGCCGGAAATTGCCTGGAATTACGGTGCAAGTCTTCAGCAGGAATTCAAATTATTTAATCGTAAAGCAAGTTTAGTTGCTGATTTCTTCAGAACAGATTTTCAAAATCAGGTCCTTACGGATTTAGACGTTTCACCGCAGAAAATCGTGTTTTACAACTTAGACGGAAATTCGTTTGCAAACAGTTTCCAAACACAGGTTGATTTTTCACCAGCCAGAAATCTGGAAATGAGATTGGCGTATAAATATTATGATGTTCAGGCTGATTTTAAAGGTGGAAGCAGAGAAATTCCATTCATGGCAAAAAACCGTGGATTCTTTAATGCTTCTTACTCCACAACTAAAAATGAAAAAGAAGGTTTCTGGAATTTTGACACCACTTTACAATTGGTGGGACAGCAAAAACTTCCGAACTTAAATTCAAACCCGGCAGAATATAGACTTCCGGAATATTCGAAAAGCTACGCGACGCTAAATGCACAGATTTCGCGAAACTTCAACAAAAATTTCCGTGCTTATATTGGTGGTGAAAATTTAACAAGTACAATGCAAGCCAACCCGATTTTGGATGCTGAGAATCCGTTTGGAAATTATTTCGATGCCGGAATGGTGTACGCACCGATTATGCCTGCAAATGTTTACGTGGGTGTAGATTTTAAATTTTAATTAATACTTTTGATAAAACAGAAAATATGCGAAAAATACCGCTAATAATTGCAGGCGCTGCGCTTTTGTATTCCTGCGACAAAAATGCGCCGGCGGCGAAAAATATCGAGCCGCTGAACACGCCACAAAAAGATGCGATGGTCGTCGCTGACACTACATCTGCAAACACAACTTTAAGCGAAAATACTGCTGCTACAGCACAGAAACCGACTTTAAATCCGGAACACGGGCAGCCGTATCACCGATGCGACATTCAGGTTGGTGCACCACTGGACAGTGCGCCGCAAAATGTACAGTCGCTACCGACGCCGGGCAGTATTGCACCTGGCTTTAATACCAGTCCGATTGCACCGGCAGTGTCATCTTCGGCAGCGCCCGTTCAGGTTAGCGGACCAAAACCGGCTTTCAATCCGGCTCATGGTGAACCGCACCACCGTTGTGATATTCAGGTTGGCGCACCTTTAATTTAAACATTAAAAGCTAAAAACAAAAAAATGCAGCAATAAGCTGCATTTTTTTAATTGTTATTTGCTGTTTTCGAGTCGGGAACAAAATCCAGACTTACGGAATTCATACAGAAACGTGTGCCTGTAGGTGGCGGACCGTCGTTAAAAACGTGTCCTAAATGAGAGTCGCAGCGTTTGCATAAAACTTCGGTTCTTTCCATGCCGTAGCTTGAATCTCTTTTATAGATGACGCCTTCTTTATCAGCTTCAAAAAAACTTGGCCAGCCACAGGTTGAGGAAAATTTAGAATCTGAGCGGAAAAGATGGTTTCCGCAAACAACGCAGTAATATTCACCTAATTCGTCGAACTGGTTATATTTCCCGGTCCCGGGTCTTTCCGTTGCGGCTTCCCGAGCAACTGCGTAAACTTCCGGTGAAAGTATTTTTTTCCATTCCGAGTTGGGAACATTCAGTTTGGTGCGGTCGGTGCGGGAATAATAAGGGTTTTCTTTTTGAGTGGTGGAATTTTCCATTGAAATTGAATTTTTATTCTGTTGAGAAATTTCGGGTTTTTGAACTTGCGAGCACATCTGTAACGACATACAGAAGGCAAAAAAAAGAAAGTATTTCATAGATTGATAAACTGATTTTTGTGTAAAATCGTATGAAGTAAAAATTGTAAAACTCAAATTTAGTACATTTGAAACAATGAACGATTTTGAAAAAAAAGCGCAACTGCGTAAGTACAAAATGTTTGCCACCGGGCTTTTCTTACTGATGGCGCTTATTTTCGTCACTACAACAATATTAGCAAAAGAAAATCCGGCGCACTGGATCGGTTACCTCAAAGCATTTTCAGAAGCTGCGATGGTCGGCGCTCTGGCAGATTGGTTCGCGGTTACCGCACTTTTCAATTATCCTCTCGGGCTGAAAATTCCGCACACCAATCTCATCGAAAACAGCAAAGAGCGCATTGGTGACAATTTGGGAAATTTCGTGGTTGATAATTTTCTTTCGCCACAAAATATCCGGCCTTACATCCAAAAAATTATGATTTCCCATTTTGTAGGCGAATGGCTTTCCGCTTCTCGAAATCAGGAAAAGCTGATTAAAGAAGTTTCGAACATTGTTCTGGATATTTTAAATAAACTGGACGACACCGAAGTTGTAAATTTTATTGAAAAGAAAGCCAAAGAAATGACCGACGATGTAAAAATCAACCAAATAATCGGCAACGGACTGGAATATATTTTAGATAAAAATGACCACCAACGCCTGATAACCAATCTTTCAAAACAAATTAAAGAATATGTTCTGAAAAATCAGCAAATGGTGAAAGAACGGGTAAAAAGCGAAAGTTTTTTTCTGGTTCCGAGGTTTGTCGAAGATAATATTGCAGACAAAATCACCGTTGGTCTTTCGAAGTATTTTGAAGAGGTGGAACATGATGAAAACCACTCTTTACGGCACGAAATTTCTAGCAAATTGTACACTTTTTCAAACGAAGTAAAAACCGAAAACCAATGGGCTGAAGAATTTCGGAACATTAAAGATGATTTTCTTACATCCGAAAAAATCACGCAATATTCTGCCGATATCTGGAACTCCATTAAAAAATCGCTCAGCAAAGAATTGGAAGACGAAAATTCTGCGCTGAAAAATTATGTTCAAAAAAACCTCACAGAACTGGCAAAAAATTTAAAAACCGACGAAAAGTTTCAGAATAAAATCGACCATTGGGTGCGCGTTACGGCGTATAAATACATTTTAAAAAACACGCATCAAGCCGGAAATCTCATCAGCTCCACAGTTGGTAACTGGCAGGGAAAAGAGTTGAGCGAAAAACTGGAACTTGAAGTAGGGAAAGATTTACAATTTATCCGAGTGAATGGAACAATTGTCGGTGGTTTGGTGGGCTTGATCATTTATACCGCGACGAATTTTTTCCTCTAAAAATTACATTTTTTCCAGAATTTGCTCGTTGATTTTCCGGATGAGTTCCGGACCTTCATAGATAAATCCGGTATAAAGCTGAATTAAACTGGCGCCTGCTTCCAGTTTTTCCAGTGCATCTTCCGCTGAATGAATTCCGCCCACCCCAATAATCGGAAATGCTTTTTCACTTTTTTCAGAAAGAAACCTAATGACTTCGGTGGAACGTTTTGTTAAAGGTTTCCCAGAGAGTCCGCCTGTTTCGCTTTTATTTTCGGACACCAAATTTTCGCGCGAAAGCGTCGTATTGGTTGCAATTACACCGGCTATTTTGGTATCTTTTACGATATCGATAATTTCTAAAAGTTGATCATCAGAAAGATCGGGCGCGATTTTCAGCAGCATTGGTTTTGGTTTTTCCTTTTTGGAATTGATTTCCTGTAATGTACCAAGCAGTTTTGTTAAAGGTTCCTTGTCCTGAAGTTCACGAAGGTTGGGTGTGTTTGGCGAACTTACATTCACCACAAAATAATCCACAACCGGAAACAGTTTTTCAAAACAGATGATATAATCGTTCACCGCGTCTTCATTTGGTGTAATTTTATTTTTACCAATATTACCGCCTATAAGCACGTTTTTTTTCGATTTTAACCGAGCGACAGCGGCATCTACTCCACCATTATTAAAACCCATTCGGTTGATAATTGCGGAATCTTCTTTCAGTCGGAATAATCTTTTCTTCGGATTTCCCTCCTGAGCTTTTGGTGTTAAAGTGCCGATTTCTATAAAACCAAAACCGAGATCTGAAAGTTCCTGGAACATCTTCGCGTCTTTGTCAAAACCTGCCGCCAAACCGACAGGATTTTTAAATTTCAAACCGAAAACTTCGCGCTCCAGACGTGGATCTTCGAGTGGTTTTGGCAGAAAAATTTGCGGTAAAAAGCGCAGATTTTTTAGAACTGAAAAAGTAAAATAATGAACTTTTTCGGGATCGAAATTGAAAAGAATCGGGCGGATAATGCTTTTGTACATGGAAGAAAAGTTTAGCAAATTTAAGGTTTTCTGCGTGCTGCAAAAAACAATTTGTGTGGTTTCAAAAATTTGCCTTTTTTAGCCGGAAAAATTTTTATGAAGAAAATTCTACTGTTAAGCGCTGTCCTCAGCTTTCAAACCGCTTTTTCACAAGTTTCTATGACCGGAATAAACTAGAAAAAGACGGACAAACCTACAAAATGTGTAAATCAAATGATGTTTTCAGCAATCCTGAAGCACAGAAAGCCTTCAAAAAAGCAAGAACCAACAACACTGTAGGACAGATTTTCGCGATCAGCGGCGGCTCTCTTATCGGCATTGGAATAATACCGGCTTTAAGCGGTAAAAAACAGGAAGTAAGAAACGGCGTGGTTTATGAAAACCAACCCTCTCGCGGCTGGACGGTAGTCGGAATGGGTGCGGGTTTGGTGGGAATTGGAATTCCGTTTGCGATTGCAGCTAATAAAAATGCCCAAAAAGCCTTGGAAATTGAAAACGGAGGTTCAACCGCATTTCAACCATATTTCAGATTGGAAACTGCAAGCAACGGCATGGCTTTGAGCTACAACTTCTAAGAAAACGAAAAAACATATAAAAGGGCGGAATATTTTTCTGCCCTTTTCTTTTTACCGAAGTTTTTTTATTAACCCAAAAGCCATAGCCTGATTGAAGCGGCATCCTTTTGCAGAGCGCAGCGGAGCAAAAGATACAGCGGAAACCTAGCGAAGTGGTTCGGCGTAGCCAAAGCAGGTTCCCGGCTCCTGAAATGAGAATTAAATTCCCTATTTTTGCACAAATTCAAAAAAAATGGCTAAACAGGAGGATGTTTTTAAAAAACTGATTTCCCACGCGAAAGAATATGGCTTTATTTTTCCTTCAAGTGAGATATATGACGGATTATCAGCAATTTACGACTACGGACAAAATGGTGCAGAGCTGAAAAACAACATCAAACAGTATTGGTGGAAAGCGATGGTGCAGATGAATGAAAATATTGTGGGAATTGATTCTGCGATTTTCATGCACCCCACGATCTGGAAAGCTTCCGGCCATGTTGACGCCTTTAATGATCCTTTGATCGACAATAAAGATTCAAAAAAACGCTTCCGCGCCGATGTTTTGCTGGAAGATTATTGCGCAAAACTGGAAGATAAAGCGAAAAAAGAGATCGAAAAAGCGGCGAAAAGATTCGGTGACGCCTTTGATAAAAATGAATTTGAAAGCACCAACGGCCGTGTTTTAGAATACCGTGAAAAGCAGAAAACAATTTTGTCGCGAATGGCAAAATCTTTGGAAAACGAAGACTTGGCCGATGTAAAAGCACTTATTGAAGAGCTGGAAATCGCTGATCCGGACACGGGTTCTAAAAACTGGACCGATGTTCGTCAATTCAACCTCATGTTTGGAACGAAACTCGGTGCTTCTGCAGACTCGGCGACAGATTTATATTTGAGACCGGAAACGGCGCAGGGAATTTTTGTGAACTTTTTGAATGTGCAGAAAACTTCGAGACAGAAATTGCCATTTGGAATTGCACAAATTGGGAAAGCTTTTAGAAATGAGATCGTTGCACGACAGTTTATTTTCCGTATGCGCGAATTTGAGCAGATGGAAATGCAGTTTTTTGTACCGCCGGGAACTGAACTTGGCTTTTATGAGGAATGGAAAGAAAAACGCTTGAACTGGCATTTGGCCTTAGGTTTGGGCGAGGAAAACTATAAATTTCATGACCACGAAAAATTGGCGCATTATGCGAATGCTGCGGCTGATATTGAATTTAAATTCCCGTTTGGTTTCAAAGAACTGGAAGGAATTCACTCGCGAACTGATTTTGATTTAAGCGCTCACGAAAAACATTCCGGCAGAAAACTGCAATATTTTGATGCGGAAAGAAATGAAAATTATGTTCCGTATGTCGTAGAAACTTCGGTTGGTTTGGATCGGCTATTTTTGGCGATATTCTCGAGTTGTCTGAAAGACGAAGTTTTAGAAGACGGCTCAGAACGCACCGTTCTTTCGCTTCCGCCGGCTTTAGCACCGGTAAAAGCCGCGATTTTACCTTTGATGAAAAAAGACGGTTTGGGCGAATATGGCGAAAAAATCTTCAATGAATTGAAATACGATTTCAACATGATTTACGAAGATAAAGACAGCATCGGGAAACGTTACCGCCGCCAGGACGCCATCGGTACGCCATTCTGTATTACCATCGACCACGACTCTTTAACCGACAACACGGTGACCTTGCGCGACCGCGACACGATGAAGCAGGAAAGAGTTGCTGTTGCAGATCTCCGCAGAATTATCGACGAGAAAACGAATTTCAGAAACCTGCTTTCTAAGATTTAAGCACTTTTATATTTTTAAAAAATTTCCGGTTTTAGGCCGGAATTTTTTTTATCTAAAAATGCCGATTATAATTCTAAATTTGTAAAAAAGGTTAAAATATGGCGCAAAAAATACTTCAGGGTTTTCTGGTGGCGGTGGCGGCAGCAATTGCTTTGTCGTACACTTTTGGCTACAGCTATCTTTTCAAAGGAATCCGCGAAACTTATCTGCGCGGCACCACCGGATCTTCAATCGACGACGGAACGTATTTTCCCTCGCACACCATTGCGAAAGGCGTTCCGATCCCGTGGAAAAAAGATTCAACTTATAACAAAAAGTCTTTACCGAAAGATTTCGTTGAGGATTTGAAAAATGCAAAAACAGCTTCTTTTTTGGTTATTAAAAACGGAAAATTAGTTCACGAAGAATATTGGGACGGCTACATGCAGACTTCGAAAACCAATTCATTTTCGATGGCTAAACCCGTGACCGTAATGCTTGTAGGAAAAGCCATTGAAGAGAAAAAAATTACCGGCTTTAACGCCAAATTTTCGGATTTCTTCGAAAATTATAAAAATATAGAGTTTGGTAAAAATTTAACCTTACGAAATCTTGCTGAAATGGAAGCTGGTTTAAATTGGGACGAAAATTACAACAATCCTTTTTTGCCAAATGCCAAAGCGTATTACGGCAAATCGCTGGAAGAAGCAGTTTTGCTGCGTGGCTTTAAAGCTGAACCTGGAACGAAGTTCGAATATCAATCCGGTGCCACACAACTTTTGGGGTTTGCATTGCGAAAGTCATTAAATAAAACTATTGCGGAATATGCTTCAGAAAAATTATGGCAGCCACTCGGCATGGAGCAAAACGCGGAATGGAATACCGATGATTTCGGAATGGAAAAAACATTTTGCTGCATCAACGCAACGTCGCGCGATTTTGCAAAACTGGGTCAATTATTTCTGCAGGACGGAATTTTTAATGGTGAACAGATTTTAAATAAAAGTATTATTGAGGAAATGCACATGCCCACGAAATTATCAAATGGCGCTTACGGAATGGGACTTTGGATTAATAACGATTCGGCAACCAAGCATTATTATTTCCGCGGTTTGTATGGGCAATACATCATCATTATTCCCGAAAAAAATATGGTAATTGTGCGCACCGGAATGAACAAAAATGAAAATCTGGACCAAAAAGGCCGGCCGAAAGAAGTGGAAAAATATGTTCACGAAGCCGTTAAAATTTTCGATTAAACTGTTTTTTAGCCGCTCGGATTGTACGAAATATTCAATTAAAAATTGCGTAAATTTGAAGCATTCTAAATAAGCAATATGTTCGACATTGAAAATATACGCGCGCAGTTCCCAATTCTTACGCAAACCGTAAACGGAAAACCTTTGGTTTACCTCGATAACGGCGCAACTTCGCAAAAACCAATTTCGGTTTTAGATTCCTGGCAGAAATATTACACCGAAATCAACGCTAATGTTCACCGCGGAATACACACTTTGAGCCAACTTGCGACGGAAGAAATGGAAATTGCCCGTAAAAAGGTGCAAAAATTCATTAATGCTAAAAATGATTTTGAAGTAATTTTCACCAAAGGAACGACTGAAGGTTTGAACCTCATCGCCTACTCGATGACGAATTTCATTAAAGAAGATGATGAAATTATCATTTCCTATCTCGAACACCATTCGAATATTGTCCCGTGGCAGCTGCTTTGCGAAAGAACCGGCGCGAAACTGAAAGTCATACCGATGGATGAAAACGGTGTTCTTCGGCTGGATTTTTTAGAAAATAATTTAAGCGAAAAAACCAAAATTGTTTCTTTTAACCAGGTTTCAAACGCGCTTGGAGTCATCAACCCGATCGAAAAAATCATCGAAATAACCCGGAAAAATTCCAGCGCGCTGATTGTAATTGATGGTGCGCAGTCCGTGCCGCATTTTAAAATCGATGTACAGAAAATGGATTGTGATTTTTTTGTTTTCAGCGGTCACAAAATGTACGCGCCGATGGGAACCGGAATTCTTTACGGAAAAGAGGAGATTTTAAGAAAAATACAGCCTTTTCATGGCGGCGGAGAAATGATTGCCACGTGTACTTTCGAAAAAACAACGTACGCGGATTTGCCTTTTAAATTCGAAGCAGGGACACCGAATGTTGGCGGAAATATCGCGCTCGGCGCAGCGGTTGATTTTATGGAAAATATCGGTCACGAAAATATTCAAAAGCACGAAAATGCTTTGCTGGAATACGCCCAGAAAAAACTGCTTGAAATTGAAGGTTTGAAAATTTATGGTGAAAAGGCGAAACGCACCGGTGTGGTTTCCTTTAACCTCGAAGGAATTGGTATTGCGTCGGATGTCGGGATGATTCTGGACAAACTTGGTATCGCCGTAAGAACGGGACACCACTGCACGCAACCGATTATGGAATTTTTCAATATCGCCGGAACGGTCCGCGCGAGTTTCGCGGTTTACAATACCTTCGACGAACTTGATATTTTGGCAGAAGGTGTGCGGAAAGCGCAAAAAATGCTGGGCTAAAATCACGTATTTTTCAGGATTTGCTTTGCGGCATTTTTAGTGTTTACTTTTTCGATGACGCGCGTACACACGCCGTTTTCATCAAAAATAAAAGTGGTGCGCACGATTCCCATGTATTCTTTACCCATGAATTTTTTTAGCTGCCAAACACCGAATTTTTCTAAAATTTCTTTGGATTCATCAGCGATTAAATCATATTGAAAACCAAATTTTTCATGAAATTTTTTCTGTGCTGAAACCGAATCTGCGGAAATTCCGAGGAGTTCGTAACCTTCTTTTTTCAGTAACGAAATATTGTCATTAAGGTCGCAGGCTTCGGCTGTACAACCCGGCGTATTGGCTTTTGGATAAAAGAATATAACCAGTTTTTTACCGGCAAAAACGGCAGATTTTACCGTTTTACCATCTTGGTTTACACTTTCGAATTCCGGTAAATGATCGCCTACTTGTAACATAATGTTTAATTTTGATCAAATTTAGTTTTAAAATGTTGAAAAAACAAAGAGCGGAAATTGTAAGAACGGAACTTGAAAAATTATATCCAAACGTCGGAATTCCGCTCGATCATACGGATCCTTTTACTTTACTGGTGGCAGTTGCACTTTCCGCGCAAACTACCGACAAAAAAGTAAACCAAATTACACCGAAACTTTTCGAAGTTGCCGGCGATCCGTTTAAAATGAAGGAGCTTGAAGTCGACGAAATTAAATATTTAATTAAGGAAATCGGGCTAAGCAATACAAAAGCAAAAAATCTGCGCAGAATGGCCGAAATTTTAGTGGAAAAACATCAGGGAATTGTACCGCAGAGTTTTGAAGAACTGGAAGCGCTGCCGGGTGTGGGCCACAAAACTGCATCTGTCGTGATGAGCCAGGCATTTGGAGTTCCGGCTTTTCCGGTTGATACGCACATTCACCGGCTGATGATCCAGTGGAAACTGACGTCGGGAAAAAATGTGGTGGAAACTGAAAAAGATGCTAAAAAATCATTTCCGAGAGACAGCTGGAATAAACTTCACCTGCAAATTATTTACTACGGCAGAGAATTTTCGCCGGCGCGGGGAAATAAAGAGAAAGACTTTATAACAAAAATGCTATTTGAGTAGAATTATTTCGCCTTTAATTCCGGGTTTTTTGCTAAAAGATTTTGAACCTTATCTACTAAATCATCAATTTCAAAGGGTTTTGCAAGAAAGTCATCAGCCCCGATTTCTTCACAAATTCTGCCGGCATCCGGATGCGCAGACATCAGCATCACTTTTACATCAGCAGTTGCCTCGTTTTTTTTCACGTCCTTGGTTAAAGTCCGTCCATCAAAACCCGACATCAGCATATCTGTAATAATAAGTTCCGGTATGGATTTGGTGAGTTTTTCCTTGTATTCTGCAGGATTGCAGCATGATTCCACATCATATCCATCAGCGAGCAAAATACTTTCGATGAGCATACAAATATCTTTGTTGTCATCAACAACCAATATTTTCATATTTTTCTATACATTTTCTTTCAGCGGCAGTGAAAAAGAGAACTTACTTCCTTTATTTTTCTGGCTTTCAACCCATATTTTTCCGTTATGGCGGTCCATAATATCTTTAACAATGAAAAGCCCGATGCCGAATCCCGGAAAGGTCATTTCATCTTTACCCGAAACGCGGTAGAAACGGTCGAAGATTTTGGTGAGCTCTTCTACATCCATCCCAATTCCGTAGTCTCGGACAGAAACAATTGCGCAATTTTCTTCCACGAGAAGCTCCACGTCCACCTTTGTGGCATTTGGGGAGTATTTAATGGCGTTGGTTAGCAAATTATTGAGCACCTGGTTTATGCGGTGCTTATCTGCTAACACCTCAATATCTGAAATGTGGCGCAGTTCAAAGTTTATTTGGTGTGTGTGGTGCGCTGCTTTTATGTCTTCGATGGTTTCTGTGACAAGTTTGACAAGGGAGAACACATTTTTATGAAGCGGCAACTGGCCGGATTCAATTTTGGAAATATCCAAAAGATCGCCCATCAAACCGTTTAGTTTATTGATTTGGTTTTCGATGGTATTTAAGGTATTTACCAAAAATTTGTCTTCGGAATCACCACGCATTTTTTTCAGCAGCTGCACATAACCTTTAATGGTTGTTACCGGCGTTTTCAGCTCGTGATTAGCGATTTTCATGAAATCGTTTTTATGCTGATCCTGGCGTTTCATGTCATCAATGTCCGTACTTGTGCCCACCCACTTATCTACTTTGCCGGCTTCATCGAAGTGCGGAATCGCGCGGCTGAGAAACCAGCGAAACTCTCCATTTTTATTCCGGAAACGGTGTTCGTTGAAATAGGGTATTTTTTGGGAAACACTTTTTAACCATCGGCGTTTGTTTTCCCAGCGTTCATCCGGATGAATTAAATCCAGCCAGCCATCGGCCTCCAACATATTTTTATAGTTGAGGCCGGAATAATCCATAGTTGCCTGGTTGAAGTAGGTCAGGCTTCCATCACTTTCGGCAAGCCACACAATTTGAGGAATAGCATCCGCTAAAAAGCGATATTTTTCTTCGCTTTCTTTGATATTTTTTTCGTATTCTTTAACAGTCGTAATATCGCGGATCGTTCCTGAGATATATGGTTTGGTTTCACCCAAATTCTTCATCAAGCGCCCGTAAATTTCAACCCACTTTATTTCGCCACTTCGCAATATGATTTTGCACTGGTAAAAAAGGTCGCCGGTTTCTTTTGCCTTTTTTAAAGCTTCGCTGCGCGCCTCCGCAAAGTCCGGGTGAATATGTTTTTCAAAAACATTTGAAGGAATGGTTTCTGTCTCCGGGTCATATCCCAAAATAGCGAGCGAGCGCGCAGAAAAATTATATTTTCTTTGCGTCTCATAATCCATATCAAACCGGCCGAGTTTGGTCGCTTCCAGCGCGGTGTTTAACTGATGGTGACTTTTTTGGAGGAGAATTTCATTGTTTTTTCTTGAAGTGATATTCTGCATGACGCCCAACATCCTAGTCGGTTCATCTTTCGAGTCACGGAAAATTTTACCGTTGGTAAAAATCCATTTTAGCTCACCATTTTTGTCGATTATCCGGGCTTCGTATTTGTAAATTCCCGTTTTTAAAGCTTTAGCAAATGCTTTTTCCACGATATTTACACGGTCAAAATCTATTAGATGACTTTTTAACTGTTCATGCGTGAGCTTTTCATCTTCTTCGTAACCGAAAATTTTGGTTAAATACGGCGAATGGATGATGTCGCTGTTTTTCAGGTTGAGATCCCAGGTCGCGGTGTGGGAGCTTTCGGTTGCTAAACGAAGTCTTTCTTCTTCGTCGCGAATTTTGCTGCGAATCCCCACCAAATCAGTAACTTCAATAACAACGGTAGCAAAATACTGCAACTGGCCACTGTCACCGTAAATCGGCTGATATACAAAATTGAAATACACGTCCTGAAGCACGCCGTCTCTTTTGAGACGCACGCTGTGTTCCGGCGCATAAAAGGGTTGCCCGGTACGTTTTACATTATCAAAAATGGAAAGAAGCTGATCTTCAGTCTCCGGGAAGAGTTCAAACATATTTTTCCCGATAACCTCTTCACTGGTTTTCTGAACGATGTCTAGCCATGCAGTATTCGCATATTCGAAAATATAATCCTCATTAACGAGAGAAAAACCAAACGGTGTTTTCTGCATTACATTTTCTAAAACATGTTCTTTCAGTGAAAGCTGATTATGAGGAAAGTTTGCCTCCATAAACAAAAATTGTTTTTTAACCGGTAAAAATACATATTTTATTTAATCCTTTCCTAAAATAATTTCAAAAGATCAAATAAAAAAACATTCATAAAGACTTTTCGGTGGTAAACCTGCTAAAAGATTATGGTGTTTACTGATGATAATCGAAAAAAAGCAAATCCGCAGAAAAACGCTGCGGATTATAAAGTTACAAAATTTACTGTTTTATCACTGCTTTTTTGCCCACAAACTCATTTTGCGGTCCAGTACATCCAGTGGTAAACAACCTTGATTCAGAATTTCCTGGTGAAATTTTGCCAAGTTGAATTTGCTGCCTAACTGCTTTTCGTACAGCGTGCGCAATTCGCGCATTTTCAATGAGCCAATTTTGTAGCTCACGGCCTGTCCGGGCATCGCCATATATCTTTCAACTTCCGCTGTCGCGCTGCCCTCATCGTAGGAAATATTGCTGAGGAAATATTTGATAGCTTCTTCTCTGTTCATCGTTCCGGTATGTAAACCTGTGTCGATGACAAGCCGCACCGCACGCAACATTTGGTCGCTTAAATAACCCATTTTCTGGTACGGATCGGTGTACAGACCAAACTCAGGTCCTAAAGTTTCGCAGTAATGCGCCCAACCTTCACCATAAGCACCGAACCAGCCAAAACGCATAAATTTCGGCAGCTGCAAATTTTCCTGCTGAAGCGAGATTTGATAATGATGTCCCGGAATTGCTTCATGTAAAAACAGAGATTCCATACCGGAAGTCACATTAAATTTGGTGGGATCCGGAATGGGAATATAGAAAATCCCCGGTCTTTTTCCGTCTGGTGTTCCCTGAATGTATTCAGCGCTCGCGGTGGCTTCACGGAATTTTTCAGTTTGCCGGATTTCAAAAGGTGTTTTCGGATTTACGCCGAACATTGCACCGAGTTTAGGTTTAATTTTCTCTAAAATGCCGTTAAAAGCAGCCAAAATTTCTTTTTCATTTTTGTACGGCATCGCTTTCGGATCCGCTTTCACGAAAGTGATGAACTCCTCTAAAGTTCCTTCGAAACCAACTTCTTTTTTTACTTTTTCCATTTCACCACGCAGCATCGCCACCTGCTCCAAACCCAATTTGTTGATTTCTTCAGGAGTTTTTCCGGTGGTGCTCCAGCTTTTTACGTAATAAGCGTAGATTTCATTTCCCTTCGGCAAAGCATTAATTCCGTCTGTTGTCCGTGCTTTCGGCAAATATTCCTGCTCCAGAAAACTTCCCATTTGGGTATAAGCCGGAATGATTTTTTTGGTAATTACATTGCCGTATTCCGTGGTGAATCGTTCTTTTTCAGCAGCTGAAAATTTCTTCGGAAAATTACGGATCGGGCCGAAAAAAATATTTTTTTCTAAAGACGGATCTGTTAATTCGGCGGCGTTCATCTGAACAATCATTTTTGCCACCAAAGATTTTGGTAAAACGATGCCGTTTTTCATTCCGGTGCGGAAATTTTCAGTCGCGGTTTCCATCCATTCCGGGAATTTTTCCATTCTTTTCAACCAATCTTCGTAATCTTTCACGGTTTTAAAGGGCTGACTTCCTTCACCACTTCCCAATAGCGGAAAGTCCAAAGGCAAACCACCGAACTGCGTGAACGGAATATATTCCGGATGATAAGCGTAGCGTTCAATTTTATCCTTTAAAGTATAATCCAAAACATCGTAAACTGTTTTATCATTGTCATTCAAACCGTCATAATCCACTTTTTTTAGCTGGTTTTGAACTGAAGCGTAAAACGAAATTTCTCCGGAAATAAAATCTTTATCAATATTATTCGGTAGCTGATCATTATACCTTGGATCGCCTTGTGCTGTGGCTTCGAGCGGATACAGTTTCAGATATTGTTCGTAATAATTTGCGGCGATAGAATCAATTGAAACCGGTGTGACTTTAGTTAAAGGCGAATCGGTTTTTTTGCATGCTACAGCACCGAATAAATAAGTGATAGAGAAAAGAATGACGTAAAAAGAATTTTTCATCTAAAATGGATTTTGTGATGCTAAATTAATGTTTTTGAATAAAGATTCGAACAATAAAATGCGTCGTGGAAGGCAAAACGAAAAAAAACTTTAAAAATTTTGCGCAATCGTGCAATTTTTTATCTTTGTTCACTAAGTTTTATAAACATTAACACTTTTTTTTCTTTAGCAATGAAAGGGATTTTGAAAATCTACCACCCGGATGAAACCCTGAAATATCACATCCAAAGTACCTATTGCAAAGCCGTTTACAGTAATACGCAACATTTGCTGGAAGTAGAAATTATCACCGATGATTCTTTGGATCATGTAGATGACGATTCGCTGCAATATCATTTTCCGCAGATCGCGCTCAACATTTCAGATTTTCCGGTCGCGGATGGTGAATTATGTGGTAAATGCCTTACGGTTGAAGACAGTGAGGATGAAACCTACACGGCGGTAGACCTTTTCGATGACGACGACGCTTACCTTTCTAATAGCAAACTTTCTTTCCGGAACAATGCTGAGGGCGTACTGGAGCTTTTCTGGGAAGGAAATATCGATGATTTTTATACCGGAAGTTCAGAATCCATTCCTTTTAAACTGAAGTGCAATTTCAAACCGGATGAAATTGTTGTTGATGAAGATTAAGTCCTAATTTCCAGACCGTTTTCTGTTTTTTCGCCTTAATCCGTAATATTACGGTAATTTTGCCGTTCCATTTTTAATCTAAAATAAACTCATGTTTTTACAAACTCCCACACCAATCACCACAACCACCACAGAAAAGCACGTTTTTTCGCTTTGGGAAATTCTATTTGGCGGCGGCATGCTGGGAAATATCATTATGATTGCGATATTTTTACTGGGAATTTTAGCACTTTATATCTTCCTTGAAAGGTATTTCTTCATTAAAAGAGCTTCGAAAGAAACGCCGAACTTTTTAGAAAATATTAAAGATTTCGTGCAGGAAGGTAAAATTACCACCGCGATTGATTATTGCAAAACTTTAGATTCTCCCGAAGCGCGGATGATTGAAAAAGGTTTGGCCCGAATCGGACGCCCGATTTCCGATATTTCAAACGCGATGCAAAATCAGGGACAACTGGAAGTTTCTAAACTCGAAAAAAACCTCAATATTTTAGCTTCAGCTTCGGGTGCAGCTCCGATGCTCGGGTTTTTAGGAACGGTTGTCGGAATGATCATGGCGTTTTTCGAAATCTCAAACGTTACAGGCGCAGTAAGTCCAAAACTCTTGGCATCAGGAATTTATACCGCAATGGCAACCACGGCAGTTGGTTTAATCGTGGGTATTCCTGCCTATTTTTTCTATAATATTTTGGTGACCAATGTGGACCGTTTGGTTTTGAAAATTCAAACTCATGTGAATGAATTTCTGGATACTTTAAATACGCCACTATAATGGAGTTGAAAAGAAGAAACAGGGTAAACGCCGAGTTTAGCATGGCTTCGATGACAGATATTATCTTTCTGTTACTCATCTTTTTCATGATTACAAGTTCTGCCATCAGCCAAAGTTCAATTGAAGTGAAACTACCAAGCGCAGACACCACGAACGCGAGTGTACAAGATCCGGCCGTTGTTACAATTAAAGAAGACGGCAACTATTTTGTTAATGATAAACCTATTGGAAAAAGCGAACTGGAGCAATATTTGGTAAATACCTTAAAAGGTGAAGAAAATCCCTCTTTCACCATCCGTGCAGACGAAAATACAAAACACAAAGATGTGGTATTCGTAATGGGAATTGCGGAAATGCACCGGTTTAATTTAGCAATTGCTACCATCCAGGAAAACTAGACGATCAATTCTTGCAGAAAGAATTCCGTATTATGAATTACATTCTTCAACATAAAAAAAACGAACAGAAAGACCGCACGAAAAGCCTGATTATCACTTTTCTCTTGTCAGTGCTGGTTTTTTTGCTTATTTTCTTTTATTCCTTTACCAAAGAAATCCAGAAACCTGCCGAGTTTACCACTATGCTCATCAATTTCGGTGATAATCAAAACGGTGCGCAGCTGGAAGAACCTGCAAATCAGGAAGGAAGTTTAGCCGCAGCAGCAGAAGTAGACCAACCGCAACCTGCCGAAGAAGTAGCAAAACCTGTGGTTCCGGAAAAAATTATCACCGGAAACAATCCTGTGGTGAAAGCGCCAAAAGCAGAAAAAACGGCCAAAACACCGGTAAAAACTGAAACTAAAAAAACAACACCTACAAAAAATTCCGCGACAAAAACCACTACACCAAACGCAAAAACCGGAACCGGAGACGGCAAAGGAACGGCTGCAATTGGAAATCTTTTGAAAGGCCGCGGCACCAAAACCGGCACGCAGGGAACAGACGGAACAACAGGAAATTCCGGTGATCCTCTTGGCGGTGACGGAAACGGCGACAGCAAAATAGGAATTGACCGCCAATTGGTTGGTTTTATTCCCGGAACAATGGGTCGCGGTGGCGCGCAGCCTTCGCATAGCTGTAGCGCAAGTGGCACCATTAACATAGCGTATACTGTAGACAAAGCCGGAAACGTGGTTTCCGCAAGACGCAGCGGTGGTGTTTCAGATGCTTGCGTGGTTTCAACTTCAGTAAGCTGGGTGAAACGTTATGTAAAAGCAGAACGAGCTACGTCCTCCTCCACCGGAACCTACAGCATTACCTTCTAAAACCGCGAAATTTCAAAAATTTCTCACATGACAAACCAGGAATATCAGGAAGCGATCGACTGGCTTTTTGCACAATTGCCCAATTACCAAAAGGAGGGTAAAACTGCATATAAACCCGGTTTTGACAACATAAAAAAGCTGTGTGAAATCTTCGGAAATCCGCAGGAAAAACTGAAAATGATACACATTGGCGGCACCAACGGCAAAGGTTCTACCAGTAATATGCTCGCTTCTGTTTTGCAGGAAGCAGGTTTTAAAACCGGACTTTACAACTCGCCACACCTCATCGATTTTACCGAAAGAATTAAAATAAACGGCGAAAACTGCAACAAAAATTTCGTTTTTAATTTTATTAAAAAAATGCGCGGTTTGCCGTCAGAATTTAAACCTTCATTTTTTGAATTTACCACAGTGATGGCTTTCGAATATTTTTACCAGAACCAGGTAGATTTCGCCATTATTGAAGTGGGTTTGGGCGGCCGACTGGATTCCACAAATATAATTAAGCCCATGCTCAGCGCAATTACCAACGTGGCGCTGGATCATCAGGAACTTTTGGGCGAAACTTTGGAGGAAATCGCGGGCGAAAAAGCAGGAATTATCAAGCCACATATCCCAATAGTTTCTGGTGATGAAAATGATGTGGTGAAAAACATCATTAAAGCTAAAGCCGAGATAGAAAACGCACCGTTTATCGATGCTACAGCTTTTGGAACCAATTTAAAATCCGACCTGGAAGGAAATTATCAGTCAAAAAATATTCGGGTTGTTTTGGCATTAGTTCAGGCATTGGGAAAACTTGGAACTTCAATTTCAGACGAAAATGTAAAAAAAGGCCTTTTAAACGTCCAAAAAAATACAAACTTTATCGGCCGATGGTTTAAATTTTCCGAAGATCCGCTAATCATTTGCGATACTGCACATAACCTTGCGGGTTTAGAGCTTGTTTTTGAGCAACTTAACGAAATTCCGGCCTTTAAGCACCTGATTTTTGGTTTTGTCGCAGAGAAGAAAATTGAAGGTGTTTTGAAAATTTTGCCTCGTAATGCGGCAAATTATTTCATTAAACCAAATAACAACCGCGGTAGACACCCGAAGGATTATGAAGAATTGCTGAAAAAATTTAAAATTAATTATAAAATTTTTGATCATCTGCAGGATGCCTATCTTTTTGCGAGACAGGAACTTAAAAAAGACGAAATGATTTTTGTCGGCGGCAGCAACTTTGTAGTGGGAGAATTTTTAGAAAATAATTTGGAGAAATAAAAAAACATTGTATATTTGCCGAACCAAAATTTGAGAAATCAATGACGGTATCGGGCTCTTAGCTCAGTTGGTTCAGAGCATCTGGTTTACACCCAGAGGGTCGGGGGTTCGAATCCCTCAGGGCCCACAAAAAAAACCTCAGCTTGTCTGAGGTTTTTTTATTTCCGGGCGGTTAGCTCAGTTGGTTTAGAGCGTTGCGTTGACATCGCAGAGGTCGCTGGTTCGAACCCAGTACCGCCCACACTTACAAAGAAATCCCCTGCTGTTTGGCAGGATTTTTCGTTTTTGCTGATGAAAACGGCTTTCTTTTAAACCTGAAAAATCAGCCCTTTTAGCGGCATACTTTTCCTTTTTAACAATCTGAAAATCATTATTTTTGTTTTATAATATTTTACTAATTTTATCTAAAATCACAAAGGATGTTAGTAAAGATTTACGGCAGCGCCATCCACGGTGTTTCCGCGCAAACCATTACTATTGAGGTGAATGTGGATACCGGCGGCGTTGGTTATCATCTCGTCGGCTTGCCGGACAACGCTATTAAGGAAAGCAGCTATCGAATTTCTGCCGCGCTGAAAAATATCGGCTTCAAAATTCCGGGCAAAAAAATTACCATCAATATGGCGCCAGCGGATCTTCGGAAAGAAGGTTCAGCTTACGACCTCAGTATCGCGCTGGGGATTCTTGCCGCTTCCGAGCAGATTAAAGCTGAAAACATCGGTGATTACATCATTATGGGAGAACTTTCGTTGGACGGTGGTTTATTGCCGATTAAAGGGGTTTTGCCCATCGCCATTAAAGCCAAAGAAGAGGGTTTCCGCGGGATTATTTTACCGAAACTGAATATCCGTGAAGCCGCAATCGTCAGTGATTTAGAAGTCTACGGCGTTGATAATATTAAAGAAGTTGTCGATTTTTTTAATGATGGAAAACCGCTGGAAAGAACAACCATCGATATCCGGAAAGAATTTCAGGAGAAAATACACTTTTTTCCCAATGATTTTTCGGAGGTGAAAGGTCAGGAAACCGCAAAACGTGCGATGGAAGTTGCGGCAGCGGGCGGACATAATATTATTCTCATCGGACCGCCGGGCAGCGGAAAAACCATGCTTGCAAAACGTGTCCCGACAATTTTGCCGCCTTTGACTTTACGTGAAGCTTTAGAAACCACAAAAATCCATTCGGTAGCCGGTAAAATCGGTACAGAAACTTCATTAATGACCGTTCGGCCGTTTCGCAGCCCACATCATACGATTTCGGATGTTGCATTAGTCGGTGGTGGAAGCTACCCGCAACCGGGCGAAATTTCATTAGCACATAACGGCGTGCTTTTTCTGGACGAAATGCCGGAATTTAAAAGAACCGTGCTGGAAGTCATGCGCCAGCCGCTGGAAGACCGCGAAGTCACTATTTCCCGCGCCAAATTCACGGTGAATTATCCCGCAAGTTTTATGCTCGTCGCAAGCATGAATCCCAGTCCGAGCGGCTTTTTTCCGGATGATCCGAACAACACTTCATCACATTTTGAAATGCAGCGGTATATGAATAAACTTTCCGGGCCGTTGCTGGACCGGATCGATATTCACATTGAAGTTCAAAAAGTGGAATTCGACCAGCTTGCAGACCGCCGAAAAGGTGAACAAAGCAATGACATCCGAAAGCGGGTTTTACTTGCTCGCGAAATTCAAACTAACCGCTATAAAGATTCAGCAATACATTACAACGCGCAAATGGGACCAAAAGAAATTGAGAAGTTTTGCGAACTCGACGAAGCTTCACAGCAGCTTATAAAAACTGCGATGGATAAACTGAATCTTTCCGCGCGCGCTTACGACCGGATTTTAAAAGTCGCACGTACTATCGCTGATCTCGAAAGCATCGAAAAATTAAATCCTGCACACATTTCCGAAGCAATACAATACCGAAGCCTGGACCGAGAGTTTTGGAATACATAAAAATTGCCTGCTTAAGCAGGCAATTTTTTTACTTTTGGAGAAGCATTTATTTTATTAAAGTCTTAGTGCCAAGGTCTAATACTTTTCCAAAAGTCACCGTTACATCCTGTGTAACATCTTTATAATTCGTGGTGTCCAAAGCGTCGTACATCAGTTTATAGTTGCCTTCCGGAATACCGCGCAACATAAAATATCCGTTTGCTTCCGGAATCGCAGTCATAATTTCTTCGTTTGTTGTCGCGTTCAGAAGTTTAACCGTAGTTTGTGCTTCCGCCGGCGCTACATAACCTTTGATCTGACCATCGGTTTCTTTACTGAAAATTCTGATTACAGGTTTCAGCAAATAATTACCGTTCCCTTGTTTTACCACAGATTTGTCAGCATCAAAATCTAACCAGATCTCATAAGCGCCGTCTGGTTGTAAAGTCTGATTCCAGTTTAATTTAATTCCGGACTGCTGCGCAGAAGGAGTTGCCAACGGATAACGTACACCATCAACAGTTACGTAGTTTTCTGTACCTAAAATCATTCGCATCTGCGTAACAGCGCCAGCCGGTAAAACGGTTTCACCTAAAAGTACATCTACGCCATTATTTAAATCCAAAAGGTTATAGATTCCTATTTTAGCCATGTTTAACGTGGACCATTCAGCATCGGATTTTCCAAGTTCCAGTTTCTGGATGTCAACTTCTACCTTGTCGTATTTCGCCGGAGCGTCGGTTAGGTGCACTTTTAAAGATGCATTTCCATCAGAAGTCCCGTCGTTCTGGCAGGATGTGAATGCCAGAAGCGTTGCGCTGAGCGCCAGAAATAGATTTTTCATTTGTTTTATGTTTTGATTAAACGATCATTTAAGATTTAAGCAATCGAATTATCTTTCAAACGAAAAAAGTGCCGAAATATTTTTTATCGCCTTAAAACGGCAAATTTTTGGATTTTTCCAGCTGAAGTTTATTGCCGGCAAAAGTGCTAATTAGAAACGAACGGCTTGATTTGCTTTTTGTTACGCTCTTTAAATTCGTAACCAAGATTGTAAGAAAAACCAACGCCTAAAGTCTGCTTCATTTGCAGTTTCTGCAGTTGGTCGTGATCATAAATTAAATCCAAGCTGATGACCGTTGTGATAAACTTGTTGAATTTAATATTTAAAGCACCGTTGTACGCAATATCCACGCGCTCCGGATGCGAAACATAATTGCTGAAGAAATTTACCTGGTTCACCAAATTGATGTCTTTGTATATTTTCAAACGGTAAAGCACATTCACCAGGGCACCGAGTTCCGCACGTGCCGACTGACCATCACGTTCCAAACCATATCTGCCGGCTTTCTGCAAAAGCGGATCATTAACAAAGGTAAATTTGCCGTTTACAGGCCGAAAAATTACCTGAAAGTTTTCACTCGGATTATACAAAATTCCGAGCCCGGCGTACAGATATCCGGGTGACATAAACCTGGAAATTCGGTCTGCAAAAGTTGGATTCGGCGTTGCAGAATAATTATATCCGGCTGCAAACTGCGACAGAAACTGAAAACCCGTAGAAAGGTAGAAATTTTTCCCAACATCGTAACCGTAATTGCTCATGATGTTTATGTAATCTTCTGTTTTCCGCGAAGCTTCATTTTGCGAAGCTACAAAACCATAACCAAGCTGAATATTATTGTCTAAAAAGTGTCGGCGGTTTTTGTAGCTGAGGTTGTAGTTGATTTTACCGATAATTCCGATGTTGTTGTTTCCTCCGGAATTCCAGTTCGAATAGGAAGACTGGTTGAAAACCAAATTATTCTGGCCGTAATAAAACCATTTTATCGGATCTTTCAGTTGAAGAAGATTGTACGGGGTCACCGGAATCTCCTCATTTTCCGGGATTATTGCAGTTTTATCTTTGATGACCAAAGTATCTTTAAACTTTACTTCAAATTTTTCGAATTTTGGGTCCGCTAAGCTGTCGAGATCCAAAGCGCGGGCTTTCCAGCGGTTTTGCGAAATAGAGTCGATTTCTGCGAGAATACTTTTTTCCTCTTGCGAAAAAGCAGTTACGGCAAGAAACAGCGACACGAGTACCAATAATTTTCTCATAGCCAGCAAAAATAAGACAACTATTTAAAATTAAAAACCGGAAATCCAAAACTTGGCATTATTTGGCCGATTTTTTTTACATTTAGAAAAGTATTAGCCATATTTTCTTCAATTATTTTTTGGTCAAAGTTTTGACAAAAACACCGAATGTCTGATAAAACCCTAAACTTTTCCGCTGTCCTGTATGCCGCACTGGTGGTCGCTGCGATGTGGTTTGGTTTTCTGCTGCAGAATTTGGGGTGGTTCAGCGGATGTTCCGGCGCCATTATTCCCTTAAGTCCATACGGCTTGAAAGGAATTTTTCTTTCACCTTTTTTACACGGCGGTTTGGAGCATATTTTCGGAAATTCTGTGCCTATTTTTGTGCTTATTTTTCTGCTTTTTCAATTCTATCCGTTTATCGCTAAAAAAGTTTTTATTGTCGGCTGGGTTCTTACCGGTTTTTTAGTTTGGCTCCTGCCGCCGATCGACATTTTTACCGGTGAATATAATCAGGTTTGTATTATCGGTGCCAGTGGAGTTGTGTATGTTTTGGCTTTTTTTCTGTTTTTCAGCGGCGTCTTCCGCTGGAATATGAAATTCCTCACTGTTTCCATGGTCGTTGCGCTGTATTACGGAAGTTTAATTTGGGGCGTTTTGCCGGAAGAATTATTTTCTCACCTTGAGGAACCGAGCAGAATTTCGTGGCAGTCGCATTTATCGGGCGCGGTTGTCGGAATTATCATGGCTTTTGTTTTCCGGAAGAACGGTGAGCGTAAACTGAAATTTATCTGGGAATTTCCAAATTATTACAGCGAAAAAGACGACAAACTTTGGCAGGAATATAAAGAAAATCACCCTGATGATTTTCTGGAACTACCTCAAAAAAAGAAAGATACCGTCTGGAATCACCTGGATAAAATCCGCCGGAATGAATAATTTTTGATATTTTTATAAAAATTTTTCGCATGCATTCCGAAGAGGTTTTATATTCCATCGCGCTTCGCCGCTGCCCGCTTATTGGCGATGTCATTTTTCAGAAGCTGATAAACGAAGCCGGCTCTGCGAAGCAGGTTTGGCAACTGTCAAAATCCGGTTTGCGGAACATTTTCGGTATCGGCAAAAAAATAGCGCTTGAAATCGGAAATAAAGAGCATTTGCATTTCGCGGGACAGGAAATTAAATTTTGCGAAAAACATGATATTAAAATTAACCTCCGCCATTTAGGAGACTTACCTCAACTTTTAAATTCCTGTGATGACGCACCCGCCATTCTTTACCAAAAAGGAAATTTAGCAAAAACCGCAAATTTCGTGAGCATTGTCGGAACGCGGAATATTTCTGCTTATGGAAAAAGCTTTATCCACGATTTTTTGCATCAAATCAAAGCGCAAAGTGTAGCAACAGTAAGCGGTTTAGCATTAGGTGTAGATTCTGAAGTTCATGAAATTTCGCTACAAAATTCTCTGCCGACCGTCGCGGTTTTAGCGCACGGTTTTCACACCCTTTATCCGGCAAAAAACCGCCGATTAGCCGAAAGAATTTTAGCTGAAGGTGGAATGCTTTTAACTGAATTCAATTCTTCACAAAAACCCGACCGCGAAAACTTCATTCAGCGGAACCGCGTCATTGCAGGCTTGTCGCCGGCAACAATTGTGGTAGAGACCGCATTTGGCGGCGGTTCCATAAGTACCGCAACTTTTGCTAATAATTATAACCGCGACGTTTACGCGCTTCCCGGTAGAATTGACGAAAAATACAGCCAGGGTTGCAACCAGCTAATATTTCAAAATAAAGCTACCGCAATTTCCACCATTTCCGGTCTCATTACAGAACTTGGTTACAACAGGGAAAAAGAAAAAACCGGCGAACTTTTTCCGTCTTCGGAAATTAGGTTGCTTTTGCCCCAAAATCAGCAGGATATTTTAGATCAACTTCATAAGTCGATTCCGCTTTCTCTGGATGAAATTTCCGAAAACCTAAAATTGCCTTCTTATAAAATTTTGCCTGATTTGCTCGAACTGGAAATTTCAGGATACATTCGTGCACTTTCCGGCAGACAATATTTGCTTTTGTAGTTTTTTACCGTTTATAAGAATTTACCATTCACAGCATTACATTGGTTTTTCCGCACCTAAAAAACACTTTCTTTACCGCTAATTTAGGGATTTTAGGGTTTATATGAATTTCTGAAAAGATGAAATTTTGTAGCTAAAGTTTTTAAAAAAAAATTAAATTTGTTTGTAAAATAACACCTTTTTATGGAACAATATAATGTAGAACAAAAAATCCAGGACTTCATCGCAGACATTGAAGCGAGAAATCCAAACGAACCAGAATTTCTTCAAGCCGTAAAAGAAGTAGCTGTTACCGTGATCCCGTTTATTGCCGCTCATAGCCAATATGACGGTAAAAAACTTCTGGAAAGAATGGCGGAGCCGGAAAGAACAATCATCTTCCGTGTACCATGGGTTGACGATTCCGGAGAAATTCAGGTGAACAGAGGATTTAGAATTCAGATGAATTCTGCTATTGGACCATACAAAGGTGGTATCCGTTTTCACCCAACTGTAAATCTTTCCGTTCTTAAGTTTTTGGCCTTCGAGCAGACTTTTAAAAACTCGCTGACTACATTGCCAATGGGCGGTGGAAAAGGTGGCGCAGATTTCGATCCGCAGGGCAAAAGCGATATGGAAATTATGAGATTCTGCCAGGCCTTCATGACCGAACTTTGCAAACACATCGGCCCTGAAACCGACGTTCCAGCTGGTGATATCGGTGTAGGCGCACGTGAAATCGGTTATTTGTTCGGACAGTACAAAAAAATCAGAAATGAATTTACAGGTGTTCTTACCGGAAAAGGTCTTGCCTACGGTGGTTCGCTAATCAGACCGGAAGCTACTGGCTACGGTGTGGTATATTTCTGCGAGCAAATGCTCAAAACAATCGGACAGGATATTAAAGGGAAAACTTTCGCTGTTTCAGGTTTCGGAAATGTAGCTTGGGGCGTGGTAAAAAAAGTAACCGAATTAGGCGGAAAGGTTTTAACAATCAGCGGACCAGATGGTTACATCTACGATGAAGACGGGATTTCCGGTGATAAAATCGATTATTTGCTGCAACTTCGCGCTTCCGGAAACAACAGGGCAGAAGATTACGCAACCAAATACCCAAGTGCGAAATTCTTCGCTGGCAAACGTCCGTGGGAAGTGAAATGTGACGTTGCAATCCCGGCTGCTACACAAAACGAACTGTATTTAGAAGATGCTGAAATGCTTGTCGCAAACGGAGTAATCTGTGTAACCGAAGCGGCAAACATGCCTTCAACTTTGGACGCAATCAATTATTTCCTTGACAATAAAGTTTTATTCTCCCCGGGAAAAGCTTCGAACGCTGGTGGTGTTGCCACGTCCGGTTTGGAAATGACGCAAAATTCCATCAGGCTGAACTGGTCTTCCGAAGAAGTTGATATGAGATTAAAAGAAATCATGATCGGTATTCACAAAGCGTGCAGCGATTATGGTAAAGATAAAGACGGCTACGTGAATTACGTAAAAGGCGCAAACATCGCCGGATTTGTAAAAGTAGCTGAAGCAATGCTTGCGCAAGGTGTTGTCTAAATAAAAATAAAGCCGGTTTTTGCCGGCTTTTTTTATAAACCTGTCCCGGGGAAATGGGAGAAAAAGTAAAGTGAAAGGATAAAAAGCATTGAATTTTCAATGCTTTTTATTATTTAAAAATTTGCCTCTAAATGGGCATTTTTTTCAAAAATTTCCGCTATTTATTTTTCAGGACTTTTTCCTGCATGCGTTCTACAAATTCAAAAGCGGCGGGACAGATCACCGTATTTTTCACGGTTAAATGATTGATCTGGTAAATCTTTTTGCGGTCAGTATGCGGAAATGCGCGGCACGCTTTGGGCCGGATTTCGTAGATTGAACAGGTGTTGTCTTCATTCAAAAACCAACACGGCAGATTTTGCAAAACTTTGTCCTGGTCTTCATCGGTGCGCAAATATTTCGCTTCAAATTCTGCCGGCTTCATCCGGAAATTTTTTGATATTATTTCAATGTCTTTTTCGGTGAAAAGCGGTCCGGTGGTTTTGCAGCAGTTGGCGCACTGCAGACAATCTACCTTGCTGAAAACCTCGTCGTGGGTTTCCTGCGCAAGATAATCTAGGTTGCGTGGCGGTTTTTTCTTCAGGCCGGCGAGAAACTTTTGGTGTTCCTTATTTTTGGCGAGTGCCTGCTGTTTGTAAAACTCTAAATCCATTTTGCAAAAATACGGGTAAAAGTTTTAAAAAAATGCCTGATTAGCAGCCAAAAACCGCGGCCGTGATAGCAGCGGCTACCCCGCAGGGCGGCGGCGGAGCGAAGCGGAGCCGCCAACCGAGGAGTAATAGCGGATAGCACGAAATGTCCGCCCGAAAAAAAACGCCCTGAAAACGGCAAATTTTCCGCATTAAAAATTTGACTAATTTTGCATCATGAAACAATTAGAAAGCCGGGAAGATATTGAAAACCTGGTGAATTTTTTTTACGAAAAGGTGCAGAAAGACGCGACGATTGGCTTCTTTTTCAATGATGTGGCGAAGGTTGACTGGTCGCACCACTTGCCGAAAATGTATTCTTTTTGGGAAACGCTGCTTTTCGGACAGATTTCTTACAAAGGCAACCCGATGTCGAAACATTTTCCCATCAATGCTGAGGTTCCGATTGAAAAATTTCATTTTGCACACTGGATAAAACTCTGGACGGAAACCGTGGAGGAAAATTTTACGGGTGAAATGGCGGAACTTGCCATTTATAAAGCCACGAATATTGCAAATCTCATGGGCCACAAAATGGAAGTTGCGCGCAAACTTTCCTGAGGTGAAAAGTGCTTAAAGTTTTGCAACAGCAATTAAGCTAAAACCAGAAAATCGGGCGGTTTTGCCGGTAAAAAATTTTAAGCAAACTAAAAGCAAAGCAGCAGCTATTTCACGTGGAACATTGCTGAAAAATCCGGTGCTGTTTGGTGCTTTTTCTTAGAAAATACTTTCGCCAGATTGTGTGGTAAATTCTTCCAGAAACTTCATGCCGCGGTAAGAATTTCCTTTGGAATTCAGCTTTGGACTCCATACCGTGATGCAGTAATGGCTCGGATAAAGCGCGATAATTCCACCGCCTACACCACTTTTTCCTGGTAAACCGACGCGGAACGAAAATTCACCTGATTCGTCGTAAAAACCACAAGTGAGCAAAATTGCGTTGATTCTTTTGACTTTGCTAAAAGGTAAAATTTGTGCTTCTGAGCCCGGAATTTTTCCTTCATTGGCGAGGAATAAAAGGCTTTTGCTGAGCTGTTTGCAACTCATTTCTATTGCGCAGAGATGACAATAAATTTCAATAACGTCTGCCGGCGAACTTCTAATATTGCCGAAAGATTTCATGAAATTGCAAATGGCGGAATTGCGGAAGCTGTTCTGCATTTCGCTTTTCGCCACTTTTTCGTTGAAAGTAATATTATTGTCGCCCGCAAGATTTCGGATGAAAGCCAGAATTTCTTCTTTCGGATCGGTACATCTTTCCAACAGAATATCGCAGATGACAAGCGCGCCTGCATTAATAAACGGATTGCGCGGAATTCCTTTGTCTGCTTCAAGCTGAACAAGCGAGTTAAACGGATTTCCGGAAGGTTCTACGTCCACGCGGGACCAAAGCTTTTCGCCCAACCTTTCGTAAACGTACGCGAGGGCGAAAACCTTGGAAATGCTTTGAATTGAAAATTTTTCTTCAAAGTCGCCAAAACCAAAATTTTGGCCGTTTAAGCCGGTAAAATTTACACCAAACTTTTCAGTAGAAATATCAGCAATTTCAGGAATGTAATCTGGGATTTTACCTAAATTTTCCTCAGCTCTTACCTGCGTAAAAACTTCTGAGATTATTTTTTGATAGTCGGGCGTCATGAGCTAAAACGAAAAAATTAGGTGAAATAGCGGCAAATTTTTTAAAGTTCCTCGGTGGATTCTTCTTCCTCGTCGAAATATTGGAAAAGGAAATCGTTGTACGGGAAACGTGAAATATGAATTTTTAAAACCTCGTCATAAATCATTTTTTTCAGCTCCGGGAAATTTTCTTTTTTCAGTGCGGAAATGAAAACCGTTGGATATTTTGATTTCGACATCCAGGTTTTCATCCATTCTTCAAGTGAGATATTTTTGCGTGTTTCCGGGCTTAAATCATCATCACTTTTTTTCTCGTAAGCAAAAGCATCGATTTTATTGAAAACCATGATCATCGGTTTTTGATGCGCTTCAATTTCCATCAACGTTTGGTTTACGGAATTAATGTGGTCTTCAAAACTTTCATGCGAAATATCCACCACGTGAATTAAAAGATCGGCTTCGCGAACTTCGTCCAACGTTGATTTGAAACTTTCTACCAGCTGTGTCGGCAATTTTCTGATGAAACCTACGGTGTCTGTCAGAAGAAATGGCAGATTTCCGATGACCACCTTTCGTACGGTCGTGTCTAAAGTTGCAAAGAGTTTGTCTTCTGCAAAAACATCGGACTTCGAAAGCGCGTTCATCAAAGTTGATTTTCCCACATTCGTATAACCAACAAGCGCGACGCGCACCATTTTTCCGCGGTTGTTACGCTGTGTCGCCATTTGTCGGTCGATGGTTTTCAGCTTGTCTTTTAATAATGATATGCGGTCGCGGATAATCCTTCTATCGGTTTCGATCTCCGTTTCACCCGGGCCGCGCATCCCGATACCACCCTGCTGACGCTCGAGGTGAGTCCACATTCTGGTAAGTCGTGGCAAAAGATATTCGTATTGCGCGAGTTCAACCTGAGTTCGTGCGTAGGAAGTTTGAGCGCGCTGAGCGAAAATATCGAGGATCAAATTGGTTCTGTCGAGGATTTTAACCTCAATTTCTTTTTCGAGGTTTTTTAGCTGAGAAGGCGAAAGTTCGTCATCGAAAATTACGGTACCGATTTCGTTTTCTTTTACATAATCCCGTATTTCCTGTGCTTTTCCGCTACCGATAAATGTTTTCGAATCCGGCTTTGTAAGCCTTTGCGTAAATCTTTTGTCTACGCTGGCGCCCGCAGTGTACGCGAGAAATTCCAGCTCATCGAGATATTCTGTTAATTTTTCTTCGCTTTGATTTTGAGTGATTAAACCGACTAAAACGGCTTTTTCGTATTGATGGTCGTTTTTTTCTAACATAAATTGCTACGGCATTTAAACAAAGATACTACTTTGCATTTTTTTATTAAAAAATCTCAGGCATTTAACCTAAGATAATTTTTTTGCTGATCATTTTAATCCCAGTCGGCAGCTGCGAATTTCATTTGCTCACCGCTCGGTGCGCTTAAAGTCAGAAACTGACCTTCCACTTTATATCTCGTCATTTTTGGGAGATTTTCAATAAAAGCCTTTTCCAAATCCATATTTTGTTCGCAGTACATCATCGTACTTCCCACCGCTGAGAATTTTACGCTTCCGCTAGTACCAAACGTTGCAGTACCAAACATGCTGTTGCATCCCATATTAGCAGAAAATTTTCCTGGCATTTCATTCTTGATGGCTAAATTAAGGTGAGCCTTATTAGTCACCATTACATCTTTATTAAAATCCTGAAATTCTACCAACATCCAATAGCGCTTGATGTTTTCGGGTATTGTTGATTGTGTGGTGCAGTTAGCTAAGAATAAAAGTGCAATGATTCCAAAGGTTGCGGAAATTAGTTTTTTCATTTTAAAAAATTTCAACCTACAATTCCATATCTGTGCCATGATTTCTCTAAATTTGACCGGTTTAGCGGCCAAAAAATTTAATTCAAAAAAAATATGGAAACCGAACGCTTATTTTTAAAACCCATCACCACCGATGATGCGGAATTTTTATTTGAACTTTATAATTCGCCTCACTTTCTGGAATTTATCGGTGACCGAAACATTAAAAATTTTGAAGCGGCGGCGGAATATATTGAAGCGCGTTTTCTACCGCAACTCGAAAGATTGGGTTATGGGAATTATGTCATCATCCGAAAAGCTGATCGGCAGAAAATTGGCGCGGTGGGTGTTTATGAAAGAAAAGGTTTAGACGTTCAGGATATCGGTTTTTCTTTTTTACCGCAATTTGAAGGGCAAGGTTATGGTTTTGAAGCGGCTTCGAAAGTTTTGGAAACTGTTTTTAATGACTATAAAGTGAAGAAAATTTCGGCAATTACCTCTAAAGCAAATTTCACTTCGCAGAAGCTTATTAAAAAATTAGGTTTGAAATACATTAAAAATGTTTTGCTTCCTGGCGATACCGAAGAATTGCTGTATTTTGAAATTGAAAACCAGACATTATAAAACCAAAAAAAACGCCCTTTTGAGGCGTTATTTTTTATATTTAAAATAATTAATTCGGTTTCCAGTCCACCACCGCGCGGATAAATGCTTCGGCGTTTTCCAGCGGAATATTCGGTAAAATTCCGTGACCAAGATTCGCTATATAGCGGTCTTTACCAAAACGGTTAATCATTTCAGTCACCATTTTAGTAATGGTTTCCGGCGAAGAATTTAATCGGTTTGGGTCAAAATTTCCCTGCAAAGTCATGGTGTGATTTGTGAGCATTCTTGCCAACTCGGGACGAACCGTCCAATCCACACCCAAAGCGGAAGCTTTAGATAAAGTCATTTCCTCCAGCGCAAACCAACAACCTTTACCAAAAACCACCACGTGGGTCAGCGGAGCTAAAGCTTCAACAATTTGGTTGATGTACGGCCAGGAGAAAATCTGGTAATCTTCCGGCGACAAACTTCCGCCCCAAGAGTCGAAAACCTGAACGGCAGAAACTCCTTTTTCAACTTTTCTCTTTAAATAGGCAATCGTGGTCTCGGTGATTTTCTGTAATAAAAGATGTGCAGCTTCTGGATTTTTAAAACAGAAAGATTTTGCAACATCCCAGGCTTTAGAACCTTTTCCTTCAACGCAGTAGCACAAAATCGTCCACGGTGAACCTGCAAAACCGATTAACGGAATATCATTATCCAATTTCAGAAGCGTAAGTTCAATAGCGTCGAAAACGTAACCCAAAGTTTCATTTACATCCGGAACCTCAATATTTTGCACATCTTCCAAAGTGCGGATGGGATTTTCAAGCCAGGGTCCTACACCTTCGCGCATCTCGAAATCCATTCCCATCGCTTGCGGAACCACCAAAATATCGGAAAAAAGAATCGCAGCATCCAACGGAAATCTGCGGATGGGCATCATGGTAATTTCGGACGCCAATTCTGGTGTACGGCAGCGCGTGAAAAAATCGTAATCATCGCGCATTGCCCGAAATTCCGGTAAAAACCTTCCTGCCTGACGCATCATCCAAACGGGCGGTCTTTCAACCGTCTCACCTCTTAAAGCTTTGAGGTATAAATCGTTTTTTATCATAATTTTTGCACTTAAAACCGAAATTATTCCGGCTTTAAGGTTGAATTTTTAGTAATTTCCTGTTTTACCAGTTTCAGCAAACCTAATAAATCATTTTGTTTGCCCGTAAATATTTTCTGGTCTGTATGTTTAACGATTTCCGCCGTTGTAGTTTCGCCGATTGAAAAAATATATTTAAAATCCAGCGAATTTTCTTTTATAAAACTCCGTACGCCACTCGGTGAAAAAAAAGCCACTGCATCATAGTTTTTTTCTGATTTCGGATACAGAAGTTCAGTTTCATAAACCACCACTTTTTTATAACCGATATTTTGGAGCGGTAAATTTTTCTGAAGAATATCGAGCGCCAAATCTCCGCAGAAATGCACGAAACTTTCTTCGGGACAGCTTTCAATGATAAATTCTGCGAGCTCCTGGGCGTTTTTTTTCATTTTGAAAACACCGAAGCCATGCTTTCTGAGCTGAAGTTTTGTTTTCCTGCCGACGCAATAAATTTTATTATAATTTCTGTCGGTGAAATTTTCGTGTGGTAGAAAACCATTTTCAAAAAAAGCTTCAACGCCGTTCACGCTGGTAAAGATCAGCGATTTATTTTCGAGGTTAAAAGGGCTAAATTTTCTGAAATTAATTTTAATGACTTCTAAAAACGAAGGTGAAATGTCCGTTCCCAAAACATCGGAAACTTCCTTTTCATCAAGCATTTTTGTAAACAGAATATTCATTAAAACAGCTTAAAATAACCTGAGAAAAATTACTTCATCTCGCGGTTTATTTGTTCCATAATTTCTGCACCGCCATTAGCGATAATTTTTTCCGCCAGAATCTGACCAAAATTATCATTAGGATTCCACTGGAAAATCTCGTCGGTTTCGATGCATTCTTTTCCGTCAAGCGAGCAAAGCCGGCCTACAAATCGAACCTCATCGAATTCATTGATCACCGCATAAGCGCCAATCGGCGCGGTACAGCCACCTTCGAGCGCACGTAAAAACGCTCTTTCGATTTCGATACAAATGCGGGTTTCGCGATGGTTTATATCTTTAAAAATTTCCTTAATTTCTGCGTCGTCAGCACGTCCGCAAACAGCAACCACACCTTGCGCAGGCGCTGAAATCATGAACGGAAGATACTCATAATCAACATTTAAGCTCATTCTTTCAATAGCAGCTAAAGAGAATAAAGTTGCATCAAAATCCTGATCTTCAAGTTTTTGCAAACGCGTTTGAACGTTTCCGCGGATGTCGCAAAATTCGGTTCCCGGGTAAGTTTTTGCCCAAAATGCGCGGCGACGCAAACTACTCGTAGCGATTTTCAAATCGTGAAGCTCTTTAACTTTTGAAGATTCTTTTCGCACCAAAACATCTTGGGGAAAATCCCGGGCTAAAACGGCAATAATTTCGATATTTTCGGGAAGTTGGGTGGGAATATCTTTCAAGGAATGAACCGCGATATCCACTTCTTTATTTAGCAAAGCAATGTCTAAATCTTTAGTGAAAATGCCGGTAATTCCCATTGCGTACAATGGTTCAGTCAAATTTTTATCGCCGGAAGAAACAATCGGGGTAATATCTGTTTTGTAATTTCTGTTCTGCAGATTTCTGGCGACTTCGCGAGCTTGCCATAAAGCCAGCGGCGAGTTTCTCGTCCCAATTTTAATGCTTCTCATTGAATTCGTTATTTGGCTGTTCTACTAAAATCTCGTGCATCAGCTTCGTGATCTCTTCGGCTTTCCATGGATTATCGATGATAAACTTGGCAAACCTGTTTGTGATTTTTTGAATCATACGATCGGAAAGTTGCATATCCGCGACGTCCACATACTTATGTTTTTTGTGGATATTGTGCATTTCATTGCGTTCCATATTTTTCAGAACGGCTTTAAAATGATGAATATTCGGTGCTAATTTTCTCTTTTTTTCCCATTCCAGAAAATCCTTGGTCATTTCCTTGATGATTCCTTCGGCCTTTGGAATTTCTTTCTGACGCTGCATCATGGTTTCATTGATGTGCAGCGAAAGCTGATCGACATCAACCAAACTCACATTTTGGTTGTCGGTAATGTCTTTTTCAACATTGTTCGGAATCGAAAGATCAATTACCAAAGTTTCCTTGCCGTTCGGGAAATGCGTTTTATTGATGATTGGATGCTGCGCGCCGGTGGCGACGATCAAAATATCGGTTTGACGAAGTTCTTCATCAAAACTTTCAAACTCGATGTATGGAATTTTATATTTATCAGCAATTTTTTCTGCTTTGTCGGCAGATCTGTTAGCGATTTTTACACGCGGTTTATAGACGTGTTTCACCAGATTTTCGACGGTATTCTGCCCAATTTCTCCAACACCCAAAAGCAGAATATTTTTTTCTGAAATATGCGGCTGATTTTTCAAAATATAATGCACCGCCGCGTACGAAACCGATGCTGCGCCATGCGAAATGCCGGTTTCGTTTTTAATTCTTTTTGAAATCTGGATCGCAGAATTGATCGCGCGCTCCATAAAAGGATTAGAATATTTTTTTTCTTTGCGGAAACGGTGGTACGCGTTTTTTATCTGGCCGATAATTTCGAAATCGCCGATAATCTGGCTTTCTAAACCGGCTGCAACACGGAATAGATGATTTAAAGCTTCTTCATTTTTTATAATCTGAACATACTGCATAAAATCGGTGAGCGTAACGCCCACTATTTTGCAGTAGAGTTCAGCGATGAGAAGATAATTTTGGGTCGTGGTGTAAATTTCTGTACGGTTGCAGGTAGAAACCACGAAAGCATCACCCAGATTCAAATCGTGAATTTGGTTGACGAAATTTTTCACATTTTCATCAAAAAAGGCAAATTTGCCCCTTATTTCTGCATCTGCTTTTTCAAAACTGACGCTAAGAGCCGCAAAATTGGCTGTTTTGTGAATGTTAGTATCCTTAATCATAGACCAAGCGCAAAATTAAGGTTTTAAATTGAATTAAAGAAGGATGTTTGCTATGATGATTATCACTTGTCTCTATCGCAAAGTGGTGATTTTTTATACTTTCCAAAAAAATACAAATATTATGGTAATTAAAAAGTTATCTTAAAAGAGTCGGTAATTTTAATATAATTTTAACCAAAATTAGCGACATTGCAATTTTTAGAACGGTTCTAAATCTATATCTTTGTACACTTTAAAAATTTAGCATAAAATGGGGTTATTTGATATGTTTACGCAGGATATTGCGATCGATTTGGGTACAGCCAACACGCTGATTATCCACAATAACAAAATCGTAATAGATCAGCCATCAATTGTGGCGATCGAGCGATCTTCCGGAAAGCCGATTGCAGTTGGCGAGAAAGCGAAACACATGCAGGGGAAAACTCACGAAGACATAAAAACAATCAGACCTTTGAAAGACGGTGTAATTGCTGATTTTCACGCGTCTGAACACATGATCAAGGAATTCATCAAACAAATTCCGGGCATAAAAGGCAAACTTTTTCAACCTACATTAAAAATCGTAATCTGTATTCCTTCCGGGATTACCGAAGTGGAAAAACGTGCGGTTCGCGATTCTGCACAAAAAGTAAATGCAAAAGAAGTACGCTTGATATATGAACCAATGGCAGCTGCAATAGGAGTTGGAATTGATGTTCAGAAACCTGAAGGTAACATGATCATCGATATAGGTGGTGGAACTACAGAAATTGCTGTTGTTGCTTTAGGCGGAATTGTGTGTGACAAATCTGTAAAAATTGCCGGTGATGTTTTCACCAACGATATCGCTTATTATCTGAGAACGCACCATAATTTATACATCGGGGAACGTACTGCGGAACGAGTAAAAATTGAAGTCGGTTCAGCAGTTGAAGAACTTGACGTTGATATCGAAGATATTCCGGTTCAGGGACGTGATTTAATCACCGGAAAACCGAAAGAAATTATGGTGAATTACAAAGAAATCGCGCGCGCACTCGACAAATCGATTATTAGAATTGAAGACGCGGTGATGGAAACACTTTCTCTTACGCCACCGGAGTTGGCGGCAGATATCTACAAAACAGGAATTTACCTCGCCGGCGGCGGCGCTTTGTTGAGAGGTTTGGCAGACAGACTTCACCGAAAAACAGGTTTGCCAGTTTTCGTTGCCGAAGATCCTTTACGCGCAGTAGTTCGCGGAACAGGAATTGCCCTGAAAAATATGGACAAATTCAATTTCCTGATTAAATAAAATCAAAATTTTTGGCCTAACGGATGGGATTTTTGCTGAGATTATTTTCGAAAAACGGTTTATTCGTTTTCTTTATATTTCTGCAACTCATTGCTTTAGTATTGATTTTCAGCCGAAATTCAATGCAACAGTCGTGGATTGCGGGCCAGTCTGCAGCATTTAACTCCTGGGTTTCCGGCTATATCGATGAAGGCGCTTCCTATTTAAAATTAAAGCAAACCAACGAGCAGCTGGTAGAGCAGAATAAAGTTTTGATGGAACAGCTTTATGGAAAAAATGCCAAAATAACGCCGAATTTCCGGAAAGTCCACGATACCATTGGCGGTGGGCAAATTTATACTTTCGTAGATGGTGATATTGTTTTCAACAGCATTAACCGGAAAGACAATTACTTCACCATAAACCGCGGAAAAAGAGACGGCGTTCAACCGAAAATGGGTGTAATGGCGCCGGGCGGAATTGCTGGAATTGTGATCAATACCACCGATTCTTATTCTTTGGTACAGTCGGTTTTAAGTTTAAATAAAATTAAAATTAATGCTGCGCTGAAAAATTCCGGTTATTTCGGTACTTTAACCTGGCGCGGTGAAGATTCGCGTGTAATGCATCTGGCCGATATTCCGAAATATGTGCCGCTGAAAGTTGGAGACACCGTTGTAACTGACGGAAAATCAGCTATTTTCCCACAGGGAATTATGATTGGTAAAGTTGCCGGTTACGAAGTGGATAGCAAAACCGGCTTTTGGGACATTTCTGTAGAACTCAGCGCAAAAATGGGAAACATCAGCAAAATATTTGTTGTTAAAAACCTAAAAAAAGCAGAAGTTTCTAAAATTCAGGATACACTGCAAGCTACTATACAAAGAGAAAAATGATAAGCCGTACATTATTTACCGACATATTATTAATTGTATTGCTTATTGCGCTGCAGGTTTTTGTCCTGAACAGAATCACGCTTTTTGGGAAATATACTCCGGTGATTTATCCGGTTTTCGTAATGTTTTACCCTTTTTTCCGAAATAAATACCAATTTCTGCTGCTGAGTTTTCTGCTTGGTTTAGGCGTCGATGCTTTCCTTTATACGTGGGGCATTAATGCATTCGCGACAACGGTTATAGCGTATTTCCGGACCTTAATTTTCCGGACTTCAACGGATACTTCTACCGACTTTTTTTCGTTTCAGTCCTTACAATGGTCTCAGTTTCTGTTTTTCATTTTGATGAGTATCCTGATTCATCAGTTTTTAGTTCAGTATATTGAGATTTTTAAATTTTCGCGGTTCTTTGACGTATTTTTAAATGTTTTGGCAACCAGTGCTATTTCGTTTATCTTTATTTTCATCTACGCATTAGCCTTTAAAATCAAACAAAAAGTTTGAAATCACAGTACATCAAAATTTTCATATTTCTCTCCTTTATTGCTCTGATTTTCATAGCACGGCTCGCTTATTTGCAACTTTTCACGGACAGATATGCACTGAACGCCGCAAATACATCCATAAAAACCGAATATATTATTCCGCAGCGCGGTGTAATTTTCGACCGAAACGGAAAAATTCTGGTCGGCAACCAACCTTCTTACGAAATCTCTTTCACCGAAGCTTTGATGAAACCGGATTTCGACACCTTGGAATTTTGCAATTTATTACGGATTTCGAAGGAAGATTTTATTAAAAATGTCAATGCAATAAAAGCTGAAAAATATTATTCGAAGCTGACGCCGATGACGTTCATTAAAAATTTAAGCCGCGAAGATATTGCAAGAATTCAGGAAATTATTTTTAAATATCCCGCGTTCAGCATTGTCTCCCGTCCGCAGCGCCAGTATGAAGTTTCAACTTCCGGAAATCTTTTGGGTTACACCAATGAGGTAAATGACCGTGATATTAAAAAAGATTCCCTTTATTATTTACCGGGCGATTTCATCGGAAAAACAGGAATTGAAAAATCTTATGAAAGAGAACTGCGTGGTGAAAAAGGCGTTCAGTACATTCAGAAAGACATTCGGCTTCGCAACATCGGCAAATATAAAAACGGTGCGTTAGACCGCGATGTTGTTACCGGCAAAGATCTCACGCTCACCATCGATTATGATCTGCAGAAAATTGCAGAGGAAATGATGATCGGCAAACAGGGCGCCATTGTAGCTCTTGACCCCAGCAACGGCGAAATATTGGTTCTTGCAACCGGCCCGGACATCGATCCGAACCTTTTTGTCGGTCCGGAAAAAACCCGCAATCTGTACCGTCTGCAAATGGACACAATTTACAACAACCGACCAACTTTCGACAGGTCTTTACAAGCGGCTTATCCGCCGGGTTCAACCTTCAAATTGCTTACAGCTGCAGCTGCAATGCAAATGGGCGTGATGGATGAAAACACCATTTTCCCGTGCGGTGGCGGTTTCAGCTATAACAGACTTAGAATTAAAGGTCATGGCGGCGCGGATCCATTAATTCCGGCAATTCAGGTTTCCAGCAACTGCTATTTTTCATACGCCTTTATCGCTATTATGAACAAATATCCTGGCGATCCAAGTCGCGGCGTAAATGAATGGAAAAAAATCATGAGCAGCTTTGGCGTTGGTGAATTTTTAAATAACGATTTAGCAGTTGGTTCAAAAGGCCGAATTCCATCCGGAGAGTTTTACGAAAAAAGAAGCGGCAAAAAAAACTGGTCTTCCGCATATACCATGAACGGATCAATTTTCAATGGAATGGGCCAGGGCGACGTTTTATTAACTCCGCTTCAAATGGCAAATTCCATCGCAGCAATTGTAAACAGAGGCTGGTATTATACCCCACATATCGTAAAATCCATTGACGGCAAACCTAATCCCGATCCTAGATTTAAAGTAAAACATAAAACTTTGGTAGATCCGAAACACTTTGAACCGATTATTAAAGGTATGGAAGCGGTGGTTTTGCAGGGTACAGCGCGCGGTCTAAAATCCAATGATTTTACAATGCTGGCAAAAACAGGAACGGCACAGGTTCCGCAGGGAAAAGATAATTCCATTTTTGTTTTGGCGGCGCCGGCAGAAAATCCTAAAATCGTGATCGCCGCTGTGATGGAACATGCGGGATTTGGAGCCACTTGGGCGGGCCCGGCTGCAACGGTAATTGCTGAAAAATATCTGACAGGAGAAATTAAGCGGGAACATTTGTACAAGAAAATGGTCAACGCGACTTTTATGCCGGAATATAAACGTCAATGGGTGGTGGAATTGAAGCGAAAAGGTTTGTACAAAGAACCGAGCAAAGATTCGCTGTTTCTGCAAACCGTGGAAACAAAGCTGGAAAATGCAAAAACCCAGGCTGAAAAAAAACAGCTGCTCTATCAAAAAGATTCTATCATTAATAAAATTAAAATTTCAGCAAAGAAGTGAAGTGGGCGCAAGGAATAGATAAACTCGGATTAACACTGTATTTCTTGCTGTGTGCATTTGCCATTGCAAATATTTACAGCGTGGAGCCTGCCAGCGGAAGCCGCCAGGCAGTCTGGTTCGGCGTGTCGGTTTTTGTCGGAATCATCATTTTCATGATGCGGACCAAGTTCTTCGAAAATATGGCCGGCATTATTTATATCATCGGTTTGCTTTTGCTAATCGGGCTTTTTCCGTTCGGAACAGAAATTTTGGGCCAGAAAAACTGGTATAAGTTTGGGCCGGTGAGTTTACAGCCGGTAGAATTTGCGAAAATCGGTACTGCTTTAATGCTGGCAAATTATGTTTCCGGACCGGATTTTAATTTAAAAAACAGAAAATCGCTGTGGACTTCATTAGCCATAATCGGTGTGCCGGCTGTAGTGGTTTTATTAATTCCGGATGTAGGTTCACTTCTGGTCTTTATCGCCTTTTTTATCGCACTGTACCGCGAAGGACTTTCAGGTTGGTTTTTCGGAGTCGGATTTATATTCGCCGCGGTTTTCCTGGTTGCTCTCGCTATAGATCCGCTTTATGTAGTTGCTGGAATTGTTATTATTGCCGGAATTGCGGTTTTTCTGAATCAAGCGAGAATTCACTGGAACGTCATTTCCGTTTCCGCTATTGTTGGTGGAATTGGAATTTTGTGCGGCTTGGCGTATGCGACACCAACCATTCTGGAAAAACTGCCGACCCACCAACGCGAAAGAATAGAAGTTTTATATAAAGGTGAAAAAGCCTTCCGCGACACGTCCGGTTATAACTTGCTGTACTCGAAAACGGCGATTGGTTCAGGCGGCTTTTTTGGTAAAGGCTATCGTGAAGGTTCGGTAACGCAGGGGAAATTTGTACCCGAACAAAGCACCGATTATATTTTCTGTACCGTGGGTGAAGAATGGGGATTTTTCGGCAGTTCATTGCTCGTAATTGCCTATTCCGTATTTATTGGCCGGATTTATTACCTGTCCGAAAAGCAAAAATCAACTTTTAACCGCGTTTTTGGTTATTGTTTCGCATCGATTTTGCTGATTCACTTTTCGATAAACCTCGGCATGGTGATGGGACTTTTCCCGACGGTTGGAATTCCGTTGCCGTTTTTCAGCTATGGTGGAAGCTCGCTGCTGGCATTTTCTACGATGACGTTTATTTTCTTTAAACTGAATTACACCGACCGCAACAGTTTGGTATAAACTTTTTCCAATAAATTCGGCGTTTAAACAGCAATTTCTCTGGATTTAGCGATAACAATTACTCTAGTCTTCAGCTTTAATTTAAAACAGAAAAATTCGGCGTTTTTGCGGCGAATTTTTTCGGTTTAGCAAAACCTTTACATCAGAATTGAGCTTTACTTTAAAACAGAAAATTTCGGCGTTTAAACGCAAATTTTTTCGGTTTAGCGAAACATTTTGAAGCACACTTCAGCTTATTTTAAAACAGAAAAATTCGGTGTTTTAACGGCTAATTTTTTAAGTTTTGCTAAACGTCTAAATCAGTTCGGCTTTCATTTAATAATCAAAAAATCCGTGATTTTAGCAGCAAATTTTTTCGATTTAGAAAAGCATTTACAGCAACTTCGGCTTAAATTTAAAATCAAAAATTCGTGCTTTTAGCGGGAAATATTTTAAAAGTAAAACAAAAACCATCTCCGAAGAAATGGTTTGAAGTATTTATCAATTATTTACTTTAGTTATTTTTTGCGAAATTGGTGTTTGCGGTTTCCGGAGAAATAACTCTTTTTGCAAATCTGTATTTCGGTCCCCAGTAAGAATCATTCAGTGAAGAAATCATGACACCTCTGGAAGTTGCAGCGTGGATGAATTTTACTGTCCCGTCTGCATCGATGCTTTCAACGATACCCACGTGTGAAATTCTACCTCTGCCCTGGTGCGAAAAGAAAACCAGGTCGCCTTTCTGAAGGTCGGTTTTTTCAACTTTTTCGCCTTCCTGCGCTTGCGAAGCTGCAACTCTCGGTAAATTTACACCGGCGCTGCTGCCGAAAACTGAAAGTACGAATGCTGAACAGTCAATCCCGCTTCTGGTGGTTCCGCCGTATCTGTAAGGAGTTCCTAAATAGGTTTCGGCTTCGGTCAGGATATCGTCAATTTTTTTTGTGAAGTGAATAGCTGAGGCGATTTCCTCGTTTCTTGCTATATTTTCAAGAGTTTTAGCTGCTACAATCTGTTCTTCGCGGATGCTGTTAACCAATTGCTTTTTAGCGCTTTCTATTTTTTTACTGTCAAGTGACGCAAGTTTGGCATTTGATTTGTATTCTGAAACGTAACTTGTTGGAGTTGAAACTACGTAATTTGTAACACAAGACTGCAAGGAAAAAGTAGCGACCACAGCAGTAACATAAAACAAAATTCTTCTCTTCATATATATTAATTCTCAGTGTTAAAATGTAATATCTGTTTTAAAAAGCAATACAAAAGTAGGTATTACGGCAAAAGTGGGGGTGAAATCACCTCTCCTTCACTGGTGTTTTAACACATTTTAACAGTATTTTTTGTAATGTTAAAAGAATTTACCGTGCAATCCCTTTATTTAGGGATTGCCGTTTTCTATTTTATTAAGATTCGTTAACATTTATAAAATCTCTCTATTCAATATATAAGATTGATCAATAATGTGTTATAAACCCAGATGATGAATATAAAAAAAGCCTCTTAATGAGGCTTTTTTTATTATACATATATATTATATTACGTGCTATCTCGTAAATAGCAGTTCGCGGTACTTGGTTAAAGGCCACAATTCATCGTCCACCATCATTTCCAGTTGGTCGGAAGCTGAACGGATTTTAGCAAAAAACGGAATCACGTCGTTACAGAAAGATTCTGCCATCTCCATTGAGGAATTTTTTGCTTTTGCTCCAGCTATTGCCTCAAGCAAGTTTTCAACTTCAACTTTAATGGTGCTTACATGCCCGGAAATTCCACGGATTAAGCTCGTCTGTTCCTGTGCTAAATCTTTAAATTCCGTTTCGCCAAAGATTTCCTTTAAACCTTTTACATTGTCAATCAAACGGTTTTGATATTTCAACGCGCTTGGAATAATGTGGTTTCTGGCAATGTCTGCCAAAACGCGTGCTTCAATTGCAATAACTGAGGAATATTTTTCGAGTTTAATTTCGTTTCTGGCTTCAACCTCGCGAGCGGTGTAAATTCCCAGCTCTTCGTATAGTGCAATAAATTTCGGATCAAGTTCGCGGCCCAAAGCTTCCGGAGTAGTTTTAAGATTGTTTAAACCTCTTTTTACCGCTTCTTCTGCCCATTCAGCTGAATATCCGTCGCCTTCGAACATGATGTTTTTACACGCCTTAATATATTCACGTAAAATATTGAAAATGGCTTCATCTTTTTTCAGGCCTTTTTCAACCAAAGCATCAACTTCTTTTTTAAAGGTCTGAAACTGTTTTGCAGCAATTGCATTCATCACCGTCATCACCTCAGCACAGTTTGCAGAAGAACCTACGGCACGGATTTCAAATTTGTTTCCGGTGAATGCAAATGGTGAAGTACGGTTTCTATCCGTATTATCTAAAAGAATATTTGGGATTTTACCTACAACATTTAGCTTTAAATCGGTTTTTTCTTCAGGTGAAAGTTTTCCGTCTTTTACTTTTTCCAGTTCTTCTAAAACTCCAAACAACTGGGAACCGATAAATGCTGAAATAATTGCCGGTGGTGCTTCATTAGCTCCCAAACGGTGATCGTTCCCTGCAGATGCAATGCTTACGCGCAAAAGATCGGCATAGTCATGAACCGCTTTTAAGGTATTTACAAAAAAAGTAAGGAATTGCAAGTTTTTTTTCGGATTGGCACCCGGGCTCAAAAGATTTTCACCGGTGTCGGTCGCCAAACTCCAGTTGTTGTGTTTTCCGCTACCGTTTACACCAGCGAATGGTTTTTCGTGGAAAAGAATATGGAAGTGATGTTTGTGAGCAACGCGTGCCATCAAATCCATTAACAATGAATTATGGTCAACCGCAACGTTCACTTCTTCGAACATCGGAGCAAGTTCGAACTGGTTTGGTGCAACTTCATTATGTCTCGTAGTTACTGGAATTCCCAATTCAATTGAACGGATTTCCAATTCCTTCATGAAATTCATCACACGCGTAGGAATGGAACCGAAATAATGATCATCAAGTTGCTGACCTTTCGCTGGTGAATGTCCCAGCAAAGTTTTTCCGGTAATCACCAAATCCGGTCGTGACTGGTATAGAGCAGAATCTACGAGAAAATATTCCTGCTCCCAGCCTAAAGTTGGGCTTACTTTGGTTACATTTTTATCGAAATAAGAGCGACAAATATCCGTTGCAGCTTCATCTACTGCATGAAGAGCGCGCAATAAAGGTGCTTTATAATCAAGCGTTTCGCCGGTGTAAGAAATAAAAATGGAAGGGATACAAAGCGTAGTTCCCATGATGAAAGCCGGGGAAGTCGGGTCCCAGGCGGTATAACCACGCGCTTCAAAGGTATTTCTGATTCCACCGTTCGGAAAAGATGACGCGTCCGGTTCCTGCTGAATCAGCATGCTGCCGGAAAAGCGGTCGATTGCGCGGTCGCTTTCAAATGGTGTAAAAAAAGAATCGTGTTTTTCTGCAGTGGAACCTGTAAGCGGCTGAAACCAGTGTGTATAATGGGTAACGCCTTTGCTTAAAGACCAATCTTTCATGGCTACAGCAATCTGGTCGGCAACATCGCGCTGGATTTTGGTTCCTCTTTTTATTGCGTCTTGAATGGAGGTGAAAGCCTCTTTGGTTAAATATTCGCGCATGGTTTCTTCAGAGAAAACCTTTTTGCAAAATAATTCGGATAAGCGGGAAGGAACTTCCACGGCGTTTTCTTTGCGAAAGTCTTTCTGAGAAAGCAATTCCAAAGCTTTAAATCTTACATTTGCCATTTGATGTTGTTTTATTGAGGCAAAATTACAACAAAATCATAAAAAATTGCACAACTACCCCATATTTTTTAGGGGTGATCGTAAAATATTTTGAAATTTAAGTGGATTTCTAAAAAAATTTGCCGCTAAAAGGCCGAAATTTTTTATTTTGTAAATAAAAAAGTCAGTTCGATTAATTTTTGTTCATGAACCATTTACCTGAACGGCTTTAAAGAGAAAAAACCCTATATTTGTGTGAAATTTTACATTATGGTAAATTCACGCGCAAGAGAAACCACTGAAGCAATCGAAAGACTTTACGTTTCCATGCGGCACTTGTTTTATAGAGGTTTCTTTAAACCTGCCGGCATCTCCGGCGAAAGTCTACGGTCACTACTGACCACTATTAATCCAGAAATCTACGGAACCATGAGCGCGCCTAATAAAATAGAGCTCGATGGATTGCTGTATGTTTTAGACCGACTTCCGGAAGGAATTGAGGAATGTTCTTTTATTCACCTGACTTCTGATGAAGGTTTTGAAAAAGGGAGTTTTGAAGTAATCGTTCCGAAAAAACGTCGCAGAAACTGTTACCGGATTGATGAGCATCAAATGAATATTGAGGTGCTTTTGGGCCGTTCGGAAATCTATGATATTTTAACGCACCTTACCTTCTTATATATAGAAGCAGATAAAATCCGGCAATTGGCTTTTATTTCCGACGAAAATGACAAATCAACGCGCGCCTGGAAAGAAATTGAAGCGGTGGCGATTGGTGACAAGAAATTAAGCAGAAAAGAAAAAGAAGTTGCGCTTGTTCATCTTTCTTCGCTTCTGGGAAGAACTTTTGATGAAACACTGAATGCTTACAACAATTTCGGCGACGATAAAAATCCGGACCGGTTGTTTAAAATCATCTATCATCTGGGTGATGAAAGCTTTAACGATTATAAAAAAATCCGAGAAAGAGAAGTGCATTTTTCCGCAATCCTGCGCGAACGTGTCGGTCATCATTTTTTCGGGGAGAAATGGGCAAATAATGTCAAAGCGGTTTTGGCAGAAAACGGTTTGCAAATGCGACCGCTCCATATTATTTCCGCCAACATGCATTCGGTTAAAAATATGCTTTTTGCTAATGATTCCATCGGAAAAAAAGTGAGCAAGAAGGTAGATTATAAAATGTACGAGGAAATTTCTAACAAGAGATCGCTTCAGGAAAAAATTCTTACGCACTCTCAGGACGCCGGACTTATTTACATTGACGATGAAAGCGGAAGCAATATCGATGTTCAGATTATCGATTTAGCAAAAACCGATTTAAGCAATACTCCTTTTGCAGGATTAAATTATTCAGGTGACGATGTCATCATGGTCTTCGATTATGCTTTTGGTGAACAGGCTTATGAGGTAATGGACGAACTTCTGCGGCCGTACGAATTCAATGAAGAAGTGTACACGATGAAGGTGAAATCCATTTCAATCATGGGGAAGGCTGGGATTTTAATGGGCGGAAAAGGCGATATTATGATTCCTACCTCGCACGTTTTTGAAGGAACAGCAGATAATTATCCGTTTGAAAATGCTTTGAGCCTCGCCGATTTTGAAGATGACGAGCTGCAGGCTTTCGAAGGTGGAATGGTGACCGTTTTGGGAACTTCACTTCAAAATAAAGACATTTTAAAATATTTTATGGACACTTCCTGGAAAGCCATTGGACTGGAAATGGAAGGCGCGCATTATCAGAAAGCGATTCAGGTTGCTTCGAAAATACGCCACCATATTTCGGAAGATCTGTTTGTAATGTACGCTTACTACGCATCAGATAATCCGCTTGAAACGGGCTCCACCTTATCATCTGGCGGCTTGGGACTTACGGGCGTAAAACCGACTTATCTTATTACATTTAAAATACTTGAAAAAATTCTGCAAAGTTCAATGAACGACTAAAAGCTAGAATTTCTCGGAACTAAACTTCACCTTTCAGCTCGTAAAGCTGAAAGGTTTTTTTAAGCGTTATTAGCATATAAAATCTAAAATTCTTATCTTTAAAGCTTCAAAATAATTTTGTATGAATAAAAGTTTACTCTTTATTTTTTCCTTCTTTTTCGCTTTATTTTCCGCACAAAAAGGTCCATATTATCAGCAACGCGCTGAATATAAAATGGACATTGATGTTGATGCGAAAAATTTCACCTACAACGGTCAACAAACTTTAAAATATACCAACAATTCACCAGACGAACTGGATGTCGTTTATTTCCATCTGTATTGGAACGCTTTTAAACCAGGTTCCATGATGGATCAGCGCGTTGCTTCACAAGGTAAAAACGGCGATTCGCGTTTGCAGATTAATGGTGTTTCGCGTTTAGCTTCCATTCCGAAAAGTGAGGAAGGTGCACAAAACATTCACTGGATTAAGCAAAACGGTAAAAACTTGAAATTCGAAATTCAGGAAACCATCATGAAGGTTTATCTGGACACTCCAATTAAAGCCAATTCTACAACAACTTTCACCATGGAATGGGATGCTGTCATTCCTATGCAGATACGCCGTTCAGGCAGAAATAACCGCGAAGGTGTGGACATGACCGTGACGCAATGGTATCCTAAAATTGCGGAATACGATTACGATGGTTGGGCAACTTTTGATTATATCGGAAGAGAGTTCCACGCGCCGTTCTCGGATTTTGAAGTCAATATTAAAATTGATAAAAATTATGTCGTAGGTGCCGGCGGAACTTTAGAAAATCCTTTTGAGGTGAAAGGTTATGAAACGAAACCTTCCATTAAAGCTGATAAAAACAACAAAGTAACCTGGCGCTGGACCGCGAAAAACATGCTTGATTTTGCGTGGGCCGCAGACCGAGATTATATCGTAGAATCTTTCGTGATTTTAGACGGACCAAAAGTTTATTTTGTTTATCAAAAAAGCGATAAGACCAAATATTGGTCGGAAGCAAAACCTTACGTTACCAAATTTTTCCAGTTAATGAATGCCACTTACGGCCGCTATGTTTATCCTTCGTACTCCTTCATTCAAGGTGGCGACGGCGGCATGGAATACGGCATGTGTACCATGATTTTAGGTGAAGCGAAGTCACTTGAAGGATTGATTGGTTTAATGGTTCATGAAGGCGGACATTCCTGGAACCAGCAGATTATGGCGTATAACGAAAGTGTAAGACCATGGATGGATGAAGGGTTTACCAGTTATTATGACGACATGATTATGTACCAGCTGTTTCCTCCCGCGACAGCGAAACCCAATCCGTTTACCGAAAGTATCGAAGGTTACCGAAGATTTGTAAAACGCGGAATTGAAGAACAAGCTGGCTGGCTCGGCGATCACCATGATAATGGTTCTGCTTACTCCGTAGCTTCTTACACTAAAGGTGAACTGTTTTTAGTTCAGCTGGGTTATATTATGGGCGAAGAAAATCTTTCGACCGTGATGAAAGAATTTTACAAAGAATGGAACTTAAAACATCCTACCGACCGCGATTTTATGCATATCGCGCAGAAAGTTTCCGGCATGGATTTAACCTGGTTTCACCATTATTGGATCAACACAACGAAAACCATCGATTACGCTGTAAAAGATGTTAAATACGATGAAAATTCCACCACAATTACTTTAGAAAATAAAGGCACCATTCCAATGCCTGTTGATTTTTCAATTTTAACTTCCGATAAAAAGGTAGTGAATTACCAGATTCCGCTCAACATGACGCATACATGGAAAAGCAAAGACATTTATGGAGATTTCAAAACCATGAATTATTGGCCGTGGACGCAGAAAGAATATACACTGACCATTCCGTATAACAAATCTCAGATTTCAGCATTAGGAATTGATTTTTCGCAAAGATTAGCGGACATCAATCCCGAAGACAACTTCGTAGAAGTTAAGTAACAACGATTGGTTTTGCTCTTTTTAAAAAATTAGGCGCAAAACAGACCAAAAAAACACAAATGAATTCCATCGTTGTAAATATAGGAAATACCAATATCCGGTTCGGCTTGTTCCATGAGGACAAGTGCGATATTTCCTGGATTTTAAATACCAAACCCTACCGCACCAGTGATGAATTGCAGATGCAGTTCATCATGATGTACCAAACCCACAACATCGCTCCGGCGGACATTGAGAAGATCATTATCGGTTCTGTGGTACCTCAGCTCACCTACGATATTTCGCGCGCACTCCAGAAAATTCACGGTAAAAAACCAACTGTTGTTGATCGCAATACACCTTCGGAAGTCCAGCCGAAATCTAAACAAATGGGTACCGATATTTATGCGAATCTGGTTGCCGCATATCATCTTTACCCGCACGGTAAAAAAATTATTTTCGATTTCGGGACCGCGCTTACCGCAAGTTGCATTGATGAAAACGGTGAAACGATTGGCGTAATTATCGCGCCGGGAATTATTACTGCTTTAAATTCATTAATTCACGATACCGCACAACTCCCGGAAATTGAGTTGGTTAAGCCGAAATCTGTTTTGGGATTAGACACGGTTTCGTGCATGCAAAGCGGCATGGTTTACGGATATCTCGGCATGGTTGAAGGCTTTATTGACCGCATAAATAACGAGGTAAAGGACGAATGTTTTGTAATAGCAACCGGCGGTGTCTCGCATGTTTACAAGCCGTTAACCGATAAAATTAACATAGCAGACCGGCTGCATACTTTGAAAGGTCTGTATTATTTAGGTAAAGATCTGTAAGAATGGAAAAATGAAAAAAATAGCCCTTTTAACCCTGTTTTTTTTATTTACGGTTCAAAATATTTTGGCTCAGAAAAGTCTTGTGGGCAGTTACCAGATTTCTTCCACCAATCCGTACGATGTGGCCTCGCACTGGCTGCTTTTCGATAATGGTGAATTTGCTGTAGTTCGTGCTTCGATGGTGGTTTCCGGGACTTACGAGGAAAAAGATGACGGAATAGAATTCACGCCGTCAGTACCAAAAGAACCTTTCCATGTCTTTGGCAGAAATAACAGGGAAATCAGCGGCACCAGAATTATGCTGAAAGGCGTCGATTTACGGGAAAAAATCTACGTCGCCACATCTTCTGACCAGATTTATTCCGTTTTCAGGAAAGACGCGCGATGTCTGCCTGCTACTCTACGGAAGATTTATGAAGAACCGATTTCAACGCTGATTCTTGCGAACCATTTAGGCGATGGTGATGAACCGGTAAATAAGTTCAGTTCAGAATACGATATCGGAAATTTCAACGATTTCATTATCATCTATTTTAATTCGCAAACAATTTTACCGCCTTTTAAGGGCAAAATTTCTAAAAATAAATTACGTGTTGAGTATGGATTATCATCATACGATAACCTCATCATTTCCGAATCTGATGAATTTAATGTAGGAATGTCCGTAGAAAAACAGCAGAATTATTATAAGCAAGATTCTTTGATCTGCGATAATGAATACAATTTTGTTACTTTCTCACCGGATTTAAATACCAATACCGTTCAAAGAATTGTAAACGATGAAGATTATGAATTTAATACCGACGAGGAAATTTTCACCATGAAAGCTTTGGCAGAAGGTGAAGAAAAAATGCCCGCGGATTTCGAAAAACTTTTTGTGTATAAAATGCTGCAATATAAAACAACATCTACTCCACCAGCTTTAGCCAAGAAAAGTTTATTTGATGCTAAATGCCATTAATTTTATCTTTTACTTCTAAAAAATTCTTTCACGATTTGTGAGCATTCGTTTTCCAAAATACCCAGGACAATTTCTGTTTTCGGATGAAGGTGCAGGTTTTTATTAATAAAACCGCGCTGCTCGTCTCGCGCGCCGATAACCACTTTCGAAATCTGAGACCAGTTTAAAGCGCCCGCGCACATCACGCAGGGCTCAAGCGTTACGTAAAGCGTACAGTTCTGCAGATATTTACCACCAATAAAATCTGCGGCAGAAGTAATAGCCTGCATTTCAGCATGAGCGGTTACGTCATTTAAAGTTTCGGTGAGGTTGTGTGCTTTTGCAATAATCCGGTTTTGTGAAACGACGACACAACCCACGGGAACTTCATCTTTTTCCAGTGCTTGAGTGGCTTCTGCCAAAGCCATTTTCATAAAATATTCGTCGTTAAAAGCCATTTTTTTTAAATTTCGTATTAACAAAAAAATAAGCCATTAAAACGGCATTTTTTTGACTTTTACTGACTAGAAGCGATATCCAATTCCCAGCATCCCTTTGCCGGTAATCTTATCGAAATTCCCGCTCCCAAATCTTCTGGCGATTCCCGCACTTGCTTCAAATAGGATATTTTTGCGCGCAATCCATTTTCCGCCAAAACCAAAACCTAGACCAAAAGTCGTATTATCTTCAATTTCAAACGAAGAATTTCCGTACGGATCCGAATAAAAATAAGTGTCGTAATTGCGGTCGTTTGACATGGTAATAGGCGCGAAACCTTCAATAAAAAATCCGGAGGCGTATTTTTTCCCAAAATACATCCGGTAATAAGGTGAAATTTGCGAGGTTACACCGTCAATGCTATCATCGCTGTTGAAAAGAAGAGCAACGTTAATACCTATTCCGGAGCTTTCATTAAGCAATCTTTCGTAAGAAACGTTCAACGCTGGACCTGCGATCAGCTCGATTGGGCTGATCATAATATCATTTTGTTTTTCTGCACCTTCCTGTGCGTGCAGCTGTAGAAAAGTGGCAAAAAATGCCGAAATAAGGAGAAATTTTTTCATAGGTTATTTTTACCAAATGTAATAATATATTTGGCACCGACTGTGTTTTTTTTAACAAGGTGCTTAGTCAAAATTCATTGCTAAAGGCAGGCGGAAACGGTAGCGCACGGGAGTGGAATTAATGTACGCCGGCGTAAATTTATTCGGTAAAAGATAGAGTGCAATCTCGGCCTGGCGGTTAAAAGTAAAATTTTCACCGTCTGCTTTTACACTGCTGATGCTGCCATCTTTTTCCACTACAAAAAGAAGATTTGTACGAATGATTTTTTTATCGGCAAGCACAGCGTCGGTATAGAAAATGTTGGAAATCTGCTCGCGCATTTTGTCAAAACCTCCGGGATATTGAGCGTCTGTGGTGAGGTCGGACTTTCGTGCATTGTATTTTGTTCCCGGCTTGTTTTCTTCATTTGGAAAAATTTGCCCTAAATCTTCCCGAATTTTCACTTTTACCAAAGCATTGATGAGCGCGCTGTTCTGGATGCTGTCCATCTTTACCATAAACTCCTGAAAAACGTTTCGTACCAGCGCTTTCTGTTCGACGTCCGGTTCTTTATCAAAGCGTTTTTTAAACTCGGTATTCAGCATGCTGCGCTGATAATCGTAATAATTTATTACGTCTTTAAACTCGGAATTTTGCTGCCCGAAAGTAAAGGACATTAAAAAAATGAAGAAGAATTGTAGATATTTTTTAAGCACAGCGGTAAATAAGAAAGTAAAAATAATTAAAATAAACGAGAATAAAATCTAAAGCACCGGGTGAAATCACTATTAAATAAAAGTCCCGCTCATTAGAACGGGACTTATTATTATTTATTGAAGATTAATTATTCTGCGCTTGTAGCTTCTGCAGCAGGAGCATCGCCTTCAGCAGGAGTAGCTTCACCTTCCTCATCTTCATCTTCAGCAGCAGCACCACCTTTAAGAGCTGTTCTTGCCATTTTCACGGCTACAACTACGGCATTATCAGGATGCATAAATGTAAATCCTTCTGCTTTTACATCTCCAACATAAAGTTTGCTACCGATTTTCAATGGCGTAATATCCACCACGATTTCGTCCGGCAAGTTAGCAGGAATCGCTTTAACTTTAAGTTTACGGAATGACTGACGAAGTGCACCACCCGCAACAACACCTTTAGAACGACCTGTTAATTTCACAGGAACTTCCATAATCACCGGCTTGTCTTCTGACAACTGGTAAAAATCTACGTGTAAAATTTTGTCTGTTAATGGGTGAAATTGAATGTCCTGAAGTACGGCAGGAATAGTTTTTCCGTCAACCTCAATAGATACCGTGTGTGCTTCAGGAGTATAAACCAACCCTTTGAATGCTCTTTCTTCTGCAGAAAAATTCAGGGTTTCTTCACCTCCGTAAACAACACAAGGAACTAATTCAGCATCACGTAAAGCTTTAGTAGACTTTTTGCCCACGCTTTCTCTTTTTGTACCTTGAATTGTAATTGATTTCATTATAGTAAATTAATAAATTTTAAGGCTGCAAAGATATAAATTTAATATTAAATAATGAATTTATCGCTGATGGATTTGTGCTGATGCACCATATTCATCACGTCAGCAAACAATTCTGCACAGGATAGCACTTTTATTTTAGAACTTAATTCGGTTTTCACCGGAATGGTATCCGTAACAATAACTTCCGAAAGCTGAGAATTTTCAATGTTTTCATACGCATTTCCGGAAAGAACTGCGTGTGTTGCCATTGCACGAACGCTCAGCGCGCCGTTTGCCATGATAATTCCTGCAGCTTTACACAACGTACCTGCGGTGTCAATCATATCATCAATAAGAACGACGTTTCTACCTGCAACATCACCAATAAGGAACATTTCATCAACGACGTTCGCTTTTTTACGCTCTTTATAAGCAATTACGACATCGGCTCCGAGGTGGCCGGCATAATTTTTAGCTCTTTTTGCTCCTCCCATATCCGGTGATGCGATGGTAAGGGATGGCAAATTCAGCTTTTGGATATAATCGATGAAGATTGTGGAAGCGTACAAATGATCGACTGGAATTTCGAAAAAGCCCTGAATCTGATCAGCATGTAAATCCATGGTCATGATTCGCGTTGCACCGGCGGCTGTAAGTAAGTTTGCCACCAGCTTTGCTCCGATTGGCGCTCTTGGCTGATCTTTTCGATCCTGGCGCGCTAATCCATAATATGGAAGAACCACCGTGATGCTTTTTGCTGAAGCACGTTTTGACGCATCGATCATCAGTAATAATTCAAGCAGATTATCTGCCGGCGGAAAGGTGGAACCAATTAAAAAAACCCGCGCACCACGCACGGATTGGTCTAAAACAGGTTCGAATTCGCCGTCGCTGAACTCCTGAAAATTAATTTTTCCCATTTCCTGCCCATAAAAATGAGCGATTTTTTCTGCCAAAACCTTACTGGTGCGGGTAGAAAATAAATAACTTGCCTGGTCAGCCATTTTTTCACTTTATTAGATGTGCAAATTTAAAAAAAATAAAACCACCCGAAGAACTCAAGTGGTTTAATTATTTGGTTTAATTAGTCCCGATTTTTTTAAGGGAAAGTAACGCCGGAATAGCTGTTTACATTTACTTTTGGTAAAGTAGATTTGTATTTATCATTAATAGCTTCGATAAATTCATTAGCTAAGATTGCGTATCCGCGTCCTGTTGGATGTACACCGTCCAGTGAGAATGAACCACCGGTTACAAATGTTGAAGTATACTTCACGCCATCAAACTGGATACCGCCGGTTGCGTTAAGTTCACCCATTGTAGTATTAGCATCTACGAAAGCAAGCCCGTAAGTACCCGCTAAAGCAACAATTGATTTATTGTATGCTGTTACAGCTTTTGCCACTTTACCAACTTCAGTTGCTGTTAAAGAGTATTGATCGCCTACTGGGAAAGATGCTCCGTAAATAAACTGTGAAGTTGCTGTTGCAGGTGCATTTGTAAGTGCATCAAGACCTAAAACATTTGAAGCGGTAAGAAGAATCAATTCTCCTTTTTTCGCCTGTCTAGCCTGACCAAAAGCATTTCCTAAAAATGCTGCCTGTGTTGCCGGATATCCGTTTGCTGCTAAAACTGCGGTTAGCTGTGCTGATAAGTTTGGTAAAGAATTATCCACAATAATTACCGGATTATTTCCTGCTTTTACCATTGAAAAACGGTCTGGTGCACCTAAGTAAGTAAGCGCTCCGATTAATGGCTGATATAAGCCAGCGTTTAAAGCCTGTGCTTTTGCAGCGTCTAAAGGGACTGCATTATAAGGAACACGGTTGAAGTAAGGAATTTTTGTTACATCCGGAATGTTAGCAATTACGCCTTTTGTAGCTCCTACACTTTTCAAACCATCAAGCATGCTTTTGATTACACCCGCAACAAGAGTAGGATCAGAAATATCATTAGACTTATAGGTTGCAGGGTTCATATTACCTGTTTGGTCAACTGCTGCAACAACTTTGTTATCTGATGTGGTATTTGTTCCGCCACTTGTTGCGTAAGAAAGAACATCGTTATTACCAATCCACAGCGAGAAGAACGTCGGTTTTTGCTCCATTGCATCACCAATAACGCTTGAGGTTGGTGTTTTGGCAAAACGCACGAAGTACGGATTTGCTGCTCCAACAGCTAAATTTGCTGCGCTACCGTAACCCGGTGCAACAAGGTGAAAAGATTTTGCTCCCGGAACTCCCATATTATTATAAGGACCCGCGCTATAAATATTTGCTAAAGTTGTCGCGCCCGTTCCCGGTGCGATCGCCAAACCAAGTGTTGGAGTTAAAATTCTTTTGTTGGAAAATCCAACAGACGGAATACCACCTAAATTATCTGCCATCAAAGGTTGCTTGAAGACACCACCACCGGCTAAGGCCATCTGTTGAGCGATCATTGAAGGGAAAGATTGAGTTTGTCCATCAATGTACAAAGCACCATCTTGGTAACCTGAAGTCAATGAATTACCAATTGCCACATATTTGCTGAAATCTGCGGTGCCGCTTGTTACAGCAATATTTGCAACATCTGTTTCAAAATCTGTCTTACAACTCGCAGTGCTCAATAATGCTGCTACTGCCAGGGTTGAATATACTATTTTTTTCATAATTTATTAATCTTAAAATGCGTTATATGAAAGACCTAAACCAAAATAATAAGCTTTCGCTTTAGCCTGTCCGTAGAAGTTATTGTAATCGTTTTCAACCATTCTGGTTTTTGGGAAAGCAAGTCCACCCGCAAGATCCACTCCGAAACCTTTGAAAACATTAATTCCTAAACCTGCAGTAAATACATTGGAATCAAATGATGGCGTTTCTGCCTGGAAATTTTTGTCAGAGTATGGTGACTCGTCATAATAATATCCTGCGCGTGCAGCAAACATATCATTAATCTGGTATTGAGTTCCGATTCTGTAGGTGCGTGTGCTTTTGAAGTTTTTCGGGCTTACCAAAATGGTTGCATCATTTGGCTGATTACCGATTGGTGCGTTTTCGAAATCTAAAGTAAGTTCGTTATAACGGTCCCAACCGCTGTAATTAAAGTCTCCGGAAACCAACCATTTCGGTGTAATTTTATAAGTAAGACCTACTGTATATTCATCAACCAAAGGTAAAGTTGCTTTAAATGAATCTGTACCGGCAGCATCAAGACCCAAGTTCGGATATAAAGCCTGAGAAATATTGAAACTTACGGTTCCGTTATCCGCTTTCATATCGATTGGTGAACGGTACGCGATGCTTACATCTAATTTTTCGGTTGGTTTAATATAGAATCCAACACCGAAACCACTTCCGGAAGCCTGGTCATCGGTAAGATTTAAACTTCCGCCCAACTGCGTTACCGCTTTGTCCCAGTTTACACTTCCTTTTGCGTAGATATAGCTACCACCAACAGATGCCCACGGTGATAATTTAAAGGAAACCATCGGCTGGAAATAGAAAGCTTTCAGCTCCAGACGCTGTACGATCTCGCGACCCGCCCAGTCAGAAGGCCATTCAATAGTACTTCCGAATGGCGTAGAAAAGTTGAAACCAACTGATACATTATCTAAAACTTTATATGCAATTGCAGCATAAATAGGTGTTCCAAGCGGACTGTCTGTTTCATAAGACTGTAGCGTTGACATATTTTGGTAAGTCACTGTGGACTGTGCGCCAAAACCTCCAGCTGCAACACTTAATTTTGCCGGAATGAAAGACATTCCCGCAGGGTTGAAAAATGTTACACTCGCATCTTCCGTATGAGCACTGGTGTGTGCCATGGCCAACTGCTTTACACCCTGTAAAGAAACTCTAAAGCCACCGGCATAGGAAAGAACGCCGGCCAACAATGCTGTTGTTACAACTATTTTTTTCATAAAATCATTATTAATGTTCCAAATATAAAATTATTTTTTAAACAATTGTTAATTATTCTTAATTTATTTCAAACATATTTGGTTAAATGCCAGTCGTTTAAAGGCTGCGCTCAGAAATTAATAAAAATTCCCCTTTAGAACAGGCAATTTTTGCTTTTTAGCTAAAAATGTAACAGCACTTGTTTAATTTAAATAAAATGCCTTTTTAGCACCGAATTTTTAAATTCAGTAATTATATGATTAGCATAATAAGCAGACAATATTTGAACATATCATAAATAATTACCATTTTTAATGCATTTTGAAAAATAACCGATGGAAATGAATGCCCTTTGGCCGATACCAAAAAAATTATACTAAATTTGCAGCTTATTACAAAAAATAAAAATATGAGTTGTGGATGCAAAACATCCGGCGATTCTTCCCATTCCTGCGGAACGAAATCTGCAAATGGGTGTGAAAGTGTAGATACGTGTGGCAATAGTTATAAATTAAGTGTTTTTGATTGGCTTTCGGATATTAACAATCCGTCGCAGTCACAAACTGATTTTGTGGAAGTTAGATTTAAAAACGATCATAAATTTTTCTATAAAAACGTAAATAAATTGCCGCTTCATATCGGAAGCATCGTCACAGTAGAATCCAGCCCGGGTCACGATATAGGTGTAGTAAGCCTTACAGGAGAATTGGTTAAAATTCAGATGAAGAAAAAATACGTCACTGAAGATAACCCACTGAAAATTTACCGTTTAGCCAACCAAAAAGATATTGAGGTTTGGCAGGAATACCGCGCGAAAGAAGAAAGCGTAAAAATACAGGCACGTAAAATTGCGTATGCTTTAAACCTGGATATGAAAATTTCTGATGTTGAATATCAGGGCGATGGCGGTAAAGTTACCTTTTATTATACTGCAGAAAATCGCGTAGATTTCCGGCAGTTGATTAAAGAATACGCGTCACTTTTCCGTACTAAAATTGATATGAAACAGATTGGTTTCCGTCAGGAAGCCGCAAAAATTGGCGGAATTGGCTCCTGCGGACGCGAACTTTGCTGTTCTACCTGGTTGACAGATTTCCGTTCGGTGAATACCAACGCCGCGCGTTATCAGCAATTGAGTATTAATCCGCAAAAATTAGCTGGCCAGTGCGGAAAATTAAAGTGCTGTTTAAATTACGAGCTCGACAGTTATTTGGATGCGCTCAGCGATTTTCCTTCTTCAAATTCTACCATTGATTCCGTTAAAGGAAAAGCGTTCTGCATTAAAATCGATGTGTTCAAAAAAAGAATGTGGTTTGCTTATGTAGATCATTCCATGGCTTGGTACGATCTTGATGTTCAGGAAGTTAAAAAATTGCTGTCTCAGAATAAAAAAGGTGAAAAAGCGCCGCCTCTGGAAGAATTAAAAACCAATGATATTCCGGTAAAATCTGTAGATTTAATTCAGGAAAACAATGTGGACCGTTTCGAACGACGGGACAGAAATTCTGGAAAAAACCAGAAAAGAAGGCCGAATAACCAAAACCAAAATCAGCCTCGCGGAAACCGAAAACCAGCTGAAAACCAAAATCAAACGGAAAAGAGAAATCAGCCGCGCCGCGAAAAGCAACCAACCGAAAATGCGAAACCTGCTCAACCGCAGGCTAAAAAATTTAAAAAGAAGACTCCGCCCAAACGTGATGAAAATACATAACATTTTGAGCCTTTTTTTCGTTATTGCAATTTTGCTAAGTTGTGGTGATAATTCAGAATATGTGGAACTCAAAGGTCTTAACGGCACTTGGGATAAAAATGCTGAACAGAAGTTTAACTTTAATATTACCGATAATCAAGAGTCCAGAAATATTATATTTGTGGTAAGAAATAATAATGACTATCCGTACAGCAATATCCGCTTAATCGTTGATTTTCTGAACAATAAAACCAAAACCAAAAGCACTGATACGCTGAATTATATTTTAGCGGAACCAAACGGCACCTGGTTAGGTAAAGGCTTTGGAGATACCAAAGAAATCCTTTTTCAGTATAAAGTAAATTATAAATTCCCGAATGTGGGCGATTATTCCATCGGCATCAAACAGGCTATGCGTCAGGAAAAATTGCCGGGTATAGAAGATATTGGCGTTAAAATTAATACAGCGAAACCGTAAAAGTATTTATGGAAAACACACAGAATAAAGGAAATAAAACACAGTTTCCGCTTCCTCCCAAAAAAACCCGGAATACCGGCTGGAAAAAGTGGGTAAAAATGATCTGGATGGGACTTGCCATCCTGGTTGTAGGCATTGCCGGATTATTTTTTGCGGTTTCACAGGGTTTTCTTGGTGATATGCCCGATGTGAAGGAACTCGAAAATCCAGATATCTATGTTGCTTCGGAAATTTACTCTTCAGACGGTAAACTTTTAGGAAAATTCGAAAAAGAAAAAACGCAGCCTGTTACTTACAAGCAGCTTCCACCGTATTTAATTTACGCTTTACAGGCAAAAGAAGATGAGCGCTTTAAAGAACATTCAGGAATTGATTTACAGTCCGTTGCGCGTGCCGTGGCATTTGGTGGTCAGCGTGGTGGTGGTTCCACCATTACCCAGCAGTTGGCAAAACTTCTTTTTACCGGAACAGCTTCCCAGAACACCGTTCAGCGTGTTTTTCAAAAACTCAAAGAATGGGTTGTTGCGGTAAGTCTTGAAAAAAGATACACCAAAGAAGAAATTATTACGCTCTATTTCAACAAGTTCGATTTTGTAAATAACGCAAACGGAATTGAAATGGCATCGCGAATTTATTTCAACAAAAAAACGCCGGAACTTACACTTCCGGAGGCAGCTACTTTTGTGGCGATGTTGGAAGCGCCGGTTGCGAATAATCCCTTGAGAAATCCGGACCGCGCGAAACGCAGAAGAGATGTGGTTTTAGACCAAATGCTGAAAACCGGATATTTGGATCAGCAAACTTATGAAAAAGCCGTAGCAACACCAATTCAAACAGATTTTCATCCTATAAAAACCATCGACGACGGATATTCCGCGTATTACAAATCTTATCTGAGACAGGAAATCGAAGGCTATATTAAAGATTTTGAGAAAAAAACAGGCAAAAGACTCAATATTTTTAAAGATGGTTTAAAGATTTATACCACATTGGATTCACGAATGCAGGTTTATGCTGAAGAAGCTATTAAAGAACATTTAACCGACCTTCAAAAAAGATTTGATGCTGAACAGCGCGGCCGTAAAGACCGTCCGTTCTACTTAATTGATGACAAACAGATCAATTCCATCATGGTTCAGGCCATGAAGCGTACAGGCCGCTATAAGCAGCTTAAAAACGCGGGCGTTTCGGAAGATTCCATCATGATCGATTTTAAAACCCCGATCAAAACCTCCAGATTTACCTGGGATGGTGAAGAAGAAGTAGAAATGTCGCCGTGGGATTCCATCAGATACCACAAGCAAATCGCGCAGGCGGGATTAATGTCTATGGTTCCTGGAACCGGCGAAATTAAAGCTTGGGTTGGCGGGATTAACTGGCAGCATTTCCAGTACGATCACATCAAGCAGGGAAAAAGACAGGTTGGTTCTACATTTAAACCATTTGTTTACGCTACTGCGATTATGAAATTAGGGATGACGCCTTGTTCAACCGTTTCTAACGCAACTTACACCAAAGGAACGTGGCGCGTAGAAGGCTCCGGCGGAATGCTGACACTTCGTGATGCCTTAGCCCACTCTAAAAACCCGGTTGCCGTGCGCCTAATTGAGATGACCGGCGTAAAAAGTGTAATCCAGACAGCGCGTGATTTGGGCGTCACTGAAGAAATTCCAAACGAATACGCCGTTGCTTTAGGATCTTCGGATATTACCATTTACGAAATGCTTGGCGCCTACAGTACTTTTGCAAATTACGGAAACTACATTAAACCCGAAATGATCTGGCGTATTGAAGATGCCAACTCCCGTTTGATTAAAGAGGTGAAACCAGTGACCAAAGAAGTAATGAACGAATTATACGCTTACACCATGATCGATTTGATGAAAGGTGTTGCCGAATATGGTACCGGTGCAGGCGAACTCGGTCGTCGCGGAGTTCCGCAAGGAATTGAAATTGCCGCCAAAACCGGAACAACACAAAACAACTCTGATGGTTGGTTTATGGGTATTACACCAAATCTTGCGACGGGAGTCTGGGTTGGCTGGGAAGACCGTGCGGCGCACTTCCGCGGAACGGGTGAAGGTCAGGGTGCAAAAATGGCATTACCAGTTTGGGCGATTTATATGAAAAAAGTCTGGGCCAATAAAGACCTCGAAGTTTCACCTGAAGACAAGTTTGTAAAACCTTCCAACTGGACCGGAAGCTGTACTGATTTACAGGGACTCGGCGGTTATGGTGACGAAGGCGCGCTGCAAACTATCGATGAAATTAAAAATCCGAAAGCTGAAGAACCAGTTAACGTTCCGAAAAAATCTCCGGCGAAAAAAAAGGAAAATGTCAACGAAAAAATCAATACCGGCGACGAAATTGATTTTAATAAATAACTTCTATTTTACTCATATCATCCTTTCAAAGTAATTTGGAAGGATTTTTTTTACCTTTGATACATGAATTTAGACCGTATAACACAACCATATTTCGAAATTTTTCCGGGTGATTTGTCCGGAAATCCTCAGCAGCGCCAAACGCCAAAAATGGTCTTTTCAACCGTTAAAATCGTGGGTTTTGAAAAGCCGGAACTTATTATTTTTAATGAAAAGTTAGCGCAGGAAATCGGTTTGGGTGAAATTGAAAACCAGGATGATCTGAACTTTTTAAATGCTTCTGCACTTCCGGAAAATATTAAAACGTATTCTACGGCGTACGCCGGACATCAGTTTGGGAACTGGGCGGGACAGCTTGGCGATGGACGCGCAATTTTTGCCGGTGAAATAACCAATGAAAATGGCAAAAAAACAGAACTTCAGTGGAAAGGTGCGGGCGCAACTCCGTATTCCAGACATGCTGATGGTCGTGCGGTGCTGCGCTCTTCCGTGCGGGAATATCTAATGAGTGAAGCGATGCACCATCTCGGTATTCCGACAACGCGCGCACTTTCGCTTTCGCTGAGCGGCGAGCAGGTGGTTCGCGATATGTTATATGACGGAAATGCGGCGTACGAAAAAGGCGCCGTCATGATGCGGACAGCACCGAGCTTTTTGCGCTTCGGTCATTTTGAATTATTATCAGCGCAGAAGGAAACAGCTACTTTGCAAAAATTAGCCGATTTTGCCATCAAAAATTATTTCGCGGAAATCGATGAAAACAGTTCTACAAAATATGCCGAATTTTTCCAGAAAATTTCTGATTTAACCGCGGATATGATTGTAGAATGGTACCGCGTGGGATTCGTACACGGCGTGATGAATACCGACAACATGTCGATTCTTGGGCTGACGATCGATTATGGACCGTTTTCTTTTTTAGATGAATACCATCTGAATTTTACCCCAAACACTACCGACTTACCCGGCCGACGTTACGCTTTTGGAAATCAGGCGAAAATAGCCCAATGGAACCTTTGGCAGTTAGCAAATGCGCTTTATCCGTTAATTAAAGATGAGCAACAACTGGAAAAAACGCTGAATAATTTCAACGAACGTTTTTGGCAAAAACACGATGAAATGATGGCGAAAAAATTTGGCTTTGATGTAGTACTGGAAGGCGACGCCGCTTTTTTCACCGAAGTGCAACAGCTCATGCAGGATTTAACCTTGGATTACACCTTATTTTTCAAACAGCTGGAAACTTTCACACAAGAAAAAGAGAGCAAACTATATTTCAAAGATGTTTTTTACGCATCACCAACGACGGAAAATCTTGAAAAATTTGACTCTTTTCTCGAAAAATATTTTGGTCGATTTTCGAAAAATACGATTTCAAAAGAAGAATCTTTGGAGCTGATGCAAAAAACCAACCCAAAATTTATCCTTCGAAATTACCTGCTTTTTGAATGTATCAATGAATTAAATGAAGGCAAAAAAGATCTTTTAAATAAATTGCAGCACGCTTTAGAAAATCCATACGAAGAAATTTATCCCGAATTTTCGGTTAAAAGGCCATCTTTCTACGATGGCCAAACCGGCTGTTCAACCTTGTCGTGCAGTTCCTAAAATTGCCTATTTTTGCAGCTAAAATTTCACTTTGGATTTCAAACAAAAATTTACAGATTTACTGCGTACTGTTTTCCCGCAAACAAAATTTGAGCTGCTCTTATTCCTGATTTTTTTCAGCGCCTACGGCATTCTGGGAACCATAATCGCCATAGATTACCGCATTATTTTTGATAACAGAATTCCGTGGGACGCGTATTTCAGCTTTGATAACCGTGCGATTGTGATGACCGGCGGCGGTTTCGAAAGACATCCGTTTGCCAATTATTTTTTCACCTGGATTCGGGAGTTTACACTTTTGTTTTCAAACGGTGAAAAAAACGAAATCTTCCGGCTGGTTTTGGCCTGGTGCAGCAACCTTGCGGTGAGTTTAAGTTTAATTCAGATTTATAAATATCTGAAAAACATTATCACTTTACCGAAAAAAATTTCGAGCTTAATCACCATTTTTTTTGCTTTTTTCAGCACACCGATTTTGCTTTCTTTTACACCGGAAACATACACTTATACTTTATTTTTCTTAATGCTGTTTAATTATTACGCGGCGCTGAAGCTTAGAAAAAATGAAAAAATTCCGGCCTCTGCACTGATTTTTTCCGGAATTGCTGTTGGAGGATTAACCGTGACTAATATTGTTAAAGTGTATATTCCGTTGCTGTTTGAAGAAAAAGTGTTCCGGAACTGGCGAAAATTTGGCAATTTGGTATTGCGTGTAGCACTTTCGGTGGCAGCTTTTGTTTTGCTGTTTATGTACCGCTTAAACTTTCAGTTCCTGAATTTTTTCGAAAAATCCACAGAACAGCTTGAAAAATTTTCGAAACCAAAAGTTACACCGCTTTGGGATATGATAATTTCATGGTTTTTTGGTGGAAATATGCTTTTCAGCTCCTTCATTCTGCGTGATTATCACAACAAAAAAGGCTTTGAATACAAAGCAATTTTCATGGATGTTTTTACCACAGCACTTCCGTACATTTTCACGGGAATCATTTTGGTTTTGGTGTTGTGGAGTTATGTAAAGAACTTTAAAAATAAGCTGGTACAGGTATTAATGCTGTCGTTTTTAGTGGATATTTCAATTCACTGTATTTTAAAATTCGGGCTTCACACTTCGTATATTTACGGTGGACATTTTATTTTCATTTTTCCGCTGATGATCGGCTGGCTTTTTTACGCTTACCGCAATTCTGCTAAAATGATTTCCATTTTATTCGTCGTTATTTGGATACTTTTTGCCTATTTAGCTTTTAATAATGTGTACCGGATGACGGAATTTTTCCAGTTCCTTAATTTGTATTACCGCTAAGTATCAAAACAAAAAAAACGAGCTAAAAGCACGTTTTTTTTTCATTTTAACCAAAAGTTTTTATTTCTTTTTGGCTTTTACTTTATCAACTTCCTCTTTAATAAAAGGATATTTTTGCTGCATATCATCCAAAAGCTGCGGATCGAGTTCCAGCGCTTTTGCAAGCGAATTTCTGCCTTTTTTCTGGTTGTTCAGGTGGAAATAACAGTTGCTTAACTGATAATAAAGTTCTGCTCTGTTATGAAGTTTTGTACCGTTCAAAAGCACCGCAATTGCTTCTTCATATTCACCAATCAGCATCAAAACTTCAGATTGCGCGTACCAGTTATAAAAACGGTTCGGTTCGAAATCCACCAATTTTTTCAGACAAATTAAACTTTCTTCAAACTCACCAGCTTCAATGTGAAGATAAGCCAACCTTTTCTGATATTCCATATTGGTGTCGTTCAGCGAAACTGCCTCTTTCGCAAAATGCAACGCTTCCTTCATGCTGCCCATTTCTTCGTACACATACGACTGTTCGATCATCGACATATAAAATTGCGGGTCATCGCGAAGTGATTTCTGGAAAAAATTCAGAGCTAAAACAGGTTGTTTATTCTCTTTGTAACACAAACCGATTTTATAGAAAGTGAAAGATTTGGTATATTCTAGCGTCAACATTTCTTCATAGACTGCGATGGCTTTTAGCCACTCGCCCATCGCTTCATAACACGCCGCTTTATTCGCATAAACGCCCACGGATTGGGAATTGATCGCCAATAAATAATCAAAACCTCTGATGGCTTCTTCGTAATTTTTCTTATTGAAGTAAAACTGACCGTATTCGTACCAAGCAGTTTCCGAAAAAGCATATTTATCCAGATAACCATTCAAAAATTCGATGGCTTCATCGCCTCTTTTCAGCTGGTTGTAGCAAAACATAATGTTTTCTAACGAATATTCATCCTGCGGATCGAATGTCAGTGCGAGTTTATAATGTTTCAGTGCCTTGAATGGATCTTCAAGGTTTACGTATTCGTCTGCGATAAAGTTGTGCAGGAAGTTTTCTTCTTCACCGAGTTCAAGCGCAAATTCGCAATATTCAATGGAACGTCGCGGGTTTCCAAGATTTGAATAATATTTCGCACAGCACACCAGAAAATCTGTTTTTTCCATGCAGCTTTCCTTTAGTTCAGCCATTAATTCCTTGGCTTCCGAATATTTTTCAAGTTCAAGAAAAACCTCGAATTGTTTTACTTTAAGGTCGATAGAATTGGGATGGATTTTAAGGCCATATTTTGTCGCCATATCGGCAAACGAAATATCGCCCATTTCCAGGTAGTGAATAATGATTTCTTCGTATTCTTCGGTTTCGAAGTACAATTCGTCATTATTTTCTATCATTGCTTCGAACCGTTGTACTAGTTCGTTTTCAAAAAATTCTTCCAATAGTATATTTTACGGTTATTTCCGATGGAGGAATTGCGCTTGCAACCTTCGGAAAAACCTTTTACTTAAACATTTATTAAATTTAATAAAAAATCTGTTTAAATCAGACTTCTTATTTTTGCAATCATCTGGTCGCCCAGCTGATCTGCTTCTTCCTGAGAAAAAGCTTCGGTGTAAATTCTAATAATCGGTTCGGTGTTTGATTTTCTGAGGTGAACCCAGTTATTTTCAAAATCGATTTTTACACCGTCCACAGTAGAAATTTCCTCCTTTTGATACTCTTTTTCCACTTTTGTTAAAAGTGAATCCACATCGATGTCCGGCGTGAGTTCAATTTTCTTTTTACCCATGAAATAACTTGGGTAAGTTGCGCGAAGTTCGGAAACCGTTTTGTTTTCTTTTGCCAAATGCGTTAAAAAAAGCGCTACACCAACCAAAGAATCGCGGCCGTAATGCAAATCCGGATAGATGATTCCACCATTTCCTTCACCGCCAATTACCGCGTTTTTTTCTTTCATTAAAGTCACCACATTTACTTCGCCCACGGCGCTCGCAAAATATTCTGAATTGTGACTGTTTGCAACATCTCTTAAAGCGCGGCTGGAAGATAGATTGGAAATTGCTACGCCTTTTTTATTTTTCAAAAGGTAATCTGCAACCGCGACCAAAGTGTATTCTTCACCGAAAAGTTCACCATTTTCATCTACCAAAGCCAAACGGTCAACGTCCGGATCTACGACGATTCCGACGTCAGCTTTTTCCGTTTTCATGAGATCGCAAATGTCACCCAAATGCTCTTTCAACGGCTCGGGATTATGAGGAAAATGTCCATTTGGTTCGCAATATAATTTTACGACCTCGCAGCCCAGATTTTCCAATAATTGTGGAATGGCAATTCCACCCGTAGAATTTACAGCATCAACAACAACCTTAAATTTCTTGGCTTTAATGGCTTCTGCGTCAACCATTGGTAAATCCAAAATCTTCTGGATATGAATATCAAAAGCGTCGTCGCGCGTTTCGTATTTGCCTAAATCATCAACTTCAGCGTAATCGAAATCCTGACTTTCAGCCAAAGCTAAAACATCAGTACCGTTTTCGCCTGTGATAAATTCCCCTTTGTCGTTTAATAATTTCAGCGCGTTCCACTGTTTCGGGTTGTGTGAAGCGGTAAGAATAATTCCGCCATCTGCCTGAAGTTCCGGCACCATTACTTCCACCGTTGGTGTTGTGGAAAGTCCCAAATCGATGACATTAATTCCTAAACCTTGCAAAGTTGCAGTCACTAAAGAATTTACCATCGCACCGGAAATCCGCGCATCCCGGCCGACAACCAAGGTTAAATCTTTTTTGTTTTTATTGTTTTGAAGCCAGGTTCCGAAGGCGGAAGTAAATTTCACCACATCAAGCGGCGTGAGATTTTCATCAACTTTACCGCCGATGGTGCCGCGGATTCCGGAAATAGATTTTATTAAAGACATATTTTCAATTTTTTAGCACGAAGTGCGTGTGTTTTTTCGATGTGCAAAATTACGAATTAAATGGAAAAGAAATTAGCGCCTTAAAACGGCTTTTTTTTCAAAATGAAAATTTTTAAAAGCTAAAAATCAGCCGTTTTAGCCCGGAATTTTTAACTACAGCAATCGCGGTCGCAACCGGGTTTTCCTTTGGATTTAAATTTTTTCGAACTGAAATTCCGCGCGATGATTTTAGACAGAGAATATCCTGCAACCAAAACGATTACAGCAATAATAAGGTATTGAAAAAGAAGTGAATTATCCATTACTTTAATATTTGATAGACAATTAATGAAGCAATATAAGCCAGACCCGACATACCGAAAAGTTGCGCCAGCATCCATTTCCAGGACTTGGTTTCTTTATATACAACGGCTAAAGTAGACACACATTGCATTGCAAAAGCATAGAAAAACAGGATTGAAACTCCGGTAGCAAAACTGAAAACTTTTTCGCCGTTCGGTTTTACGTCGCTGCGCATTTTATCGATAATTGTTCCTTCGGGAGCTTCTTCATCTAAGCTGTAAAGCGTTGACATTGTGCCAACAAACACTTCACGCGCCACAAAACTGGTGAGTATTCCGACGCCCATTTTCCAGTCATAACCCAACGGTGCAATTGCAGGTTCGATGGATTTCCCCATCTTGGCAAGGTAAGAATTTTCAAGTTTTACATCGGTTGCCACAAATTCCTGAGCGTTTTGTTTCGGGCCGATATAGCTGAAAAACCAAATCACGATGCTGAAAAGGAAAATAATTTTTCCGGCTCCGGTGATAAATTCCCAGACTTTACCTAAAACAATTTTAAAATCATAACCGAATAGCGGCATTTTATACGAAGGCAAATCCATCACCAGGAAAGAAGTTCCTTTGCTTTTAATAATTTTTTTCAGGATTAATGCTCCCATTAATGAGGTGAAAAATCCGAGGAAATACATCGCCATTAAAGCCAAAGCTTTGTAGCTCATTCCGATAAAATATTTGTCGGGAATTATTAAACCAATGATGATACTGTAAACCGGAAGCCGCGCAGAACACGTCATAAAAGGCGTCACGAGAATGGTGATGAGCCTTTCTTTTACGTTTTCAATATTCCGCGTCGACATAATTGCCGGAATTGCACACGCCGTCCCAGAGACCAGCGGCACGATGCTTTTACCGTTCAAACCAAACGGACGCAGAAAACGGTCCATGAGAAAAATGACGCGCGACATGTAACCCGAATCCTCCAGTAAATAGAGAAAATACAATAAAATGCCGATTTGAGGGGCAAAAACCACGATGCCACCAATCCCTGGAATTATACCGTTTGAGACCAGAGAATTTATCGGACCTTCCGGAAGTTGTGTGCTTACAAAGGTGGAAAACCAAAGGAAAAATTCGGAAATCCAGTTCATTGGATATTCGGCGAGGAAAAAGACACTTTCGAAAATAACCAGTAAAACAAGCCCAAAAATTGCATAACCCCAAATTGGGTGAACCAAAATCTTGTCAAGCTTTTCGGTGAGCAATTCTTTGAACTGCGGTTTTTTAGCTAAAACTTTACCGATTATTTTATCGATTTCCTGATAGCGCCGGATGGTTTCCTGAGTTTGTAATCTTTTCCGAACCAAGCATTTAACCTCATCATTATCGATTTGGTCATTCACCGTTTCCAGTTTTCCCAAATAGGTATCGGAGGAAAGTAAAGTCCAGATTTTATATTGATTTTCTTCCTTGGTTTCTTCTAAAATTTTGAAAACGAGACCTTTATGCTCTGTCGGAATATCAAAAGAAACCGTTTCAGATTTGCTGAAACTTTGTTTGAAAATTTCTTCGCGTAGCTCATCAATCCCTTGATTGAATTTTGCATTTGCTTCCAAAACCGTAACATTGAGTTCTTTAGAAAGCTGTTCGGTGTCTATTTTAATTCCGCGGCGGTGCGCCTGATCAATTTGGTTAACGACTAAAAGCACCGGAATACCTAAATCCTGAATTTGCTGAAATAAAAGCAGTCCACGTTTGATGCTTAAAGCTTCTAAAATATAAACAACACCGGTATAATTTTGCTGTTCGTCGATCAGATATTTAGAAAAAATTGCTTCGTCTTCGGAAGTTGGATAAATGCTGTAAGAACCCGGCAGATCGATAACTTCTACTTGCTCGCCCTTATATTCATAACCGCCGGAATGGCTGGCAACAGTAACACCAGCGTAATTACCGGTTTTCTGCTTTTTGTTGCACAATATGTTGAAAACAGTGGATTTACCTACGTTGGGATTTCCGACTAAAAGAATTTGTTTTTTTGAAGTGTTCATTCTACGCTCCGCGATCTGCAAGAAATGGGAGAATATTTAAGTTAAACTTTCTACGATAATGAACCGTGCTTCTTCCTCGCGAAGAGCGATCCTGCTTTTCTCGTCGCCGAATTCAATATAAAGCGGTCCTTTGAAAGGGGCCTGATAAAGGACTTTAAAAACAGTGTTCGGCAGCAGGCCCATTTCAATAATTTTGTTGGGCATGATGAGGTCCTTATTTTCGTAACCCAGAATCTTCCCCATTTTTTTCCGGGGAAAACAACATAATTTATCGGAAATATCTCTTTTCAAGGCTAAAATTTTGAATGGCAAATATACGTTATTTAAATTTAATCTAAATAAGGATTAAAGGAAAAATTACACACAAAAAACCTCAAAACAGTAAATGTCCCGAGGTTTCAACAATTATAATTTAATCTATCTGAAGTCTATTTTTTTGGTTTTTCGACCGGAATTTCAATTGGGTTGTCGTTCGATTTATAAAACTCAATGGTTGTTTTTTCCTGCTGTTTCAGGTAATCTCCCATGGTACCGTCCATTCCGGGCATTTTCATCGACATCATTTGCGGCGTAAGCATTGGTCTCATCGAAGCAAACGGATCTTTTTTATAGTCGCTGAGCATTTTGGTAAATTTTTCACGCGAAAGCTCCTGAACTTTCCCACCGTTTCCGCCCGGCATTACCGATTCGATGTAAGTTACTTCATTGAAGTTCGGTATTTTTTTATTTCCCTTTAATTCCCAGGAATAATTATTGTCGTCGTCGCTGATTTTTACAATAAGTCCCGGTAAGCCGTGAAATTTGTACGGTCCGTCCTGCAATGGAATATCCGTGGTAAACCACGCGGTATACTTTCTTCCGCCATATTCTGTTGTGGCTTTTTGGGCGTTATATTCACCAATTTTTTCTTTTTGCGAATCAATCTTCCAGTTGAATTTCAAATCTTCGTTGTAACCAATATTCACCGGCGTAAAACCACTGCTGATTTGGTCCACAAACTGAACTTTCATTTCCGGGTAAAACTTGTAAATCTTCTCCGTAAACTTCGGCATCGTCATCGTTTTCGAAATATCTTTAAACGTGCCCGATTTCTGCATCGCTTCAACCTGAACTTTTAGAATGGAATCCTGCGCTACAAGCGTATAATCGCGGTAAATGCTTTTGTTTTTGGTTACGTCCAAAACAGCCATCACCTTTTCTACTTTTGCTGAATCTTTTTTCGGCTTATAGCTTAATTCATAAAAAAATCTATTGGCAGTTTCCTGTGCATTAATCGCAAAAAACGCCGTAAACGCTACAAATGCAAAAATTTTTTTCATCTTTCTATTTTACAATTAGTAAACAACGGGCGGTAATTGTTACAGAATTTTAGAAAAAAATTGCTTTTTTTAGCTTAATTTTAATCTTCATTTACCACACCTTTCACCTTAAAAATACTAACATGGAAACTTTACCGCTATTAAAGCAAGAATTTGAGCAGGAGTACGAAACCACGAAAAAATTCCTGGAAATTTTTCCTGAGGGAAAAAACGATTACCGCCCGCACGAAAAAAGCATGAAGCTGATGAGTCTTGCCACGCACATCGTAGAAATTTTCGGCTGGCCAGAAGTCGTGATGAAAACCGAAAAGATAGATTTTGCCGCGGGCGATTACAAACCGACAATTTTGCTGAACCGCAAAGAACTTCAGCAAAAATTCGAAGAAGTTTCCGCAATCAGCAGAGAAATTTTGGAAACCAGCAAAGAAGACGACCTGACCGGAAAATGGAGCATGAATATGGGTGAGCTGGTTTTAGCAGAATTCGATAAATATGGCGCTATACGTCACGCACTGAACCAGATTGTTCACCACCGCGCTCAACTTGGTGTTTATTATCGCCTGAATCATATTCCGCTGCCGGCAAGTTACGGCCCGAGCGCGGATCACGAAACTTTCTAAATTATTCTTAAAAAAAATTCCCGCTTAAAAGGCGGGAATTTTTCGTTTTACTTAAAGTTGAATTTCACGGTAAACATCACCTGGCTTGGCCGAATTTCGATGCTGTTTCGTGTTGTAGAGAAATACGTCGTGTTGTAACCGATGGTTTCATACACCTTTTTATTGGCGATATTCAGCCATTTTATTTCAAAATCTATTTTCTTTTTCGCCCACGTGTATTGGTAAGATAAGTCATAGAAAGGATTTCGTAACGTGGTTGCGCCTTGCGTGGTCGAAATATCATCCCAGACAAAACCGACGGTATGATTTTCCAGCGGGTAAAGATAAAGATTCAGATTATGGTTCCAGCCCGAAGATTTATTCACATTATTCCGGTAATCATCGCTGTTTTTGTTCCAGTTCAGTGAGATATTGTAATCCAGACTCATCCAGCTGAAATAGGTATTATTAAATTTAAAAGCCACACTTTGCGTGTTATTTTTGCTTTCAATAAGATTGTCAACGTTATTAATATCCACCAAAATGCTGTAAGAATTTCCATCGCGGTTGCTGAAACTTGCCGACGCATTTGTTTTAAACTTCGGGAAATATTTACCGATTTCAGCACTTTCGGTTTGCGAATAAGAATTATTATCAAAGTATTCCAACGCTACAGACGACGCGCCAGAAGCAAACGGCCGCGTTTTCGTGATTATATTTCGGTTCGAAACATTATAGCCGTAACGTAAATTGAAGAAAAGGTTGTTCAACGGATTTCTGTACTCCAAACGCGCGGTAGAATTGATATTTCTGTTTTCCGGCAAAAGATTGCTGTCGCGGAAATTCAAAGATTTCGGACTTGTCAAAATTTGACCTTCATACACCGAACCGAAATTTCCAAAATTATAATTTATACCTCCGTAACCCGAAAATTTCCAGAAGGATGCGAAATCATAACTTCCGTAAAAAGTTGGTTCAAAAACCGTTCGGCTTATTTCAGAATCTTTGACGCGCAACAGATCTTTGTAATCCATTCCGTACATATTTACCGGCAAATTGATGCTTAAATTAAGTGCATTTCCTTTATAATTCAGTCCTACGGAAGTATACGGATTGATTTCATTCCACTTTAATTTGTTTTGAAAAGATCTGTCAAGCAAATCACCATCGCCATAAAGCTGAGAATTCATGTCGTTAAAAGATAGATTTAAACCAACTTCCGGCGTAATCGTCCACTTTTTATAAGAAAATCCTACCGATGCGGAATGGTTGGCTTCCAAGGTTTTTAAAGCAATATTCTGGTCCAAACGGTTAAAATGCGTTCCGAAGGCGTCATCCAAATCGTAAAAATTGTCATAAACAGCAGCCAATTTTTGTCGGTCGGTTTGGTAAGAAAGGTAACTCATAAAATTCACCAGCTTATCTTTCCACGGAATTATGGTGCTTAATGAGTTTTTGATGATTCCTGTCGGCGCGCTCATCGCTTCAGCGACGGAAATATCATTTAGCGACGGATCCGGCACGGCCATATTGTATTGCGTGCGCGTATTTCCGCGGTCTTCATTCCAGAAACCATTCCAGGTTGTTGTATTTTTAAAGAAGCCTTTTTTAGCATTTTTGGTAAAAATAAGTTCACCTTTCGCGGCGTTGCTGTAGAAGTTATTAGATTCTATGGTGGTAATCTTTCCGGCTTTGAAAAAATCGGTGTCCTGTTCGTAAGTCGTTTCACGATAGGATTCTCTGCTGATCGCATTGTTTGTATAGCTCGTATTTGCTTTCAATTCCCATTCTTTGTTTTTGAACGGATTCGTCAGAAGATTTGCCGAAAAAAAGTGCACATTATTCATTAAATAACGCTTTTCCGGAATATTCGGCACTGAGGCTTCATCCACACTTAACCAATGGTTTGGCGACGCCTGACCTCTTCTGCCCTCCCAGCGACTTCCGAAAGAAAGCATGTTCCCTTCCCTTTCTACACTTTCACCATTATTATTGGTTTTATAATTCACTACCCATTGGTTTTTCTGCCCGAAAAACATCGGAGTTAATTTTAAATTATATAAAAACGGCTCCATCCCTACACCAACTTCACCACGCCCGGTCATCGTCACCGACTTTTTTAGTTTAATGTTAAGCGCTGCATTTTCGGACGGAACTTTATCCTGAAGAATTTTCACCGGCTGATGGTTTTCCATTACCTCAATTTTCTGCACAGCGCCGGTTGGTAAGGAATTATTGATCGTTCCGTAACCACCTTCCATTAAATCTTTTCCGTTTACGTAAAATTTATTGATCGGTTCACCCTGATAAAGCACGGTTCCGTCTTTATTCACCTCAATGCCGGGAACTTTCTTTAAAACATCGGCAAGCGTACGGTCAGATTTGCTTTCAAAAGCTTTGATGTCGTACGAAATGGTGTCGCCACGTTTGGTAATCATTTTGGCTTTCAGTTTCACTTCTTTAATCTCCGTTGCATCTGGCTGAAGTGTAAAATTCTGGCTTTGATCTTCGTTTTTTATCGTTTTTTGAAGCGGCTTTTGGTTAAAAGCTTTAATTTTTAAATCCACATTGGCTTCGGCGGTGGTAAAAACCACTTTATATTCACCTTTCGCATTGGTGATGGAAAAGGCGATAATAGCGTCTTTGCCGGGTTCTTCTACCGTAACACTCGCGCTCGAAACTGGCTGGCCTTCGGTGTCGATAACTTTACCGGAAATGGTAGATTGTGCCCAGGATAGAATTGCAAAAAAAACAGCAAAAAAGGTCGAAATTTTTCTCATTAAAGATTTTAGCAATTAGTATTTCTTTCCGCGTAAATGTTACAAAAACCAATTTCCGCCGCGCTTTTGCTTAAACTTTTTAAAATTAAATGCTACAAAAGGTTTGAATTAAAATGCTGACTTTTTTACTACTTTTGCTCCATATTTATCTATTTTTTATGGGATTACATTTACAGCCAATTGATGTCGTGGAAACGATTTCTGCGGAAGACTTCCGGACAAAATATTTGCTTCCGAGAAAACCCGTTGTCATCAAAGATTTAGCGCGAAACTGGCCCGCTTACCAAAAATGGACAATGGATTATATGAAAGAAATCGTGGGTGATGTGGAAGTTCCGCTGTACGACTCTTCGAAAGCAGATCCCGCAGCGCCCATTAATTCCGCGGCGGCGAAAATGAAATTCACGGAATACATTGATTTAATTAATGAGAAGCCGACGGATTTGCGCATCTTTTTATTCGACCCACTGAAATCTGCGCCGCAACTTCTGGAAGATTATATCGCTCCGAAAGATTTAATGGGCGGCTTTTTGGATAAATATCCCAATATGTTTTTCGGTGGTGAAGGTTCAGAAACTTTCCTGCATTACGATATCGATTTAGCTCATATTTTCCATACGCATTTCAACGGACGGAAACACGTTTTGCTTTTTGCGAACAAATGGAAAAGCCGCCTGTACAAAATTCCGTACGCGACTTACGCGCTGGAAGATTACGATATTTCGCAACCAGATTTCGAAGAATTTCCCGCATTAGACGGCGTGGAAGGCATTGAATGTTTCCTGGAACACGGCGACACTTTATTTATGCCGACCGGCTGGTGGCATTATATGAAATATCTGGACGGAAGTTTTTCCATCTCGCAGCGCGCTTGGGACAAATCCTGGGGCGTAAAAGCGCGCTCCCTTTGGAATCTTACCGTGCAGCGGAATTTCGATAATTTCATGAAAGCAAGGTTCAAAAAGAGATACATGGACTGGAAAGAAAAAAAGGCTGTTGAAAGGGCAAATTTTGCTCTAAGAAAAGGCTTGCCTAAATAATTAAAAACCCTTTCATTTTTCTGAAAGAGTTTTTTTTAAGTTTACAAAATTCTGAAAATTGGGTACAAACCGACCGAATTTTCGTAATACGGCGAATGCTTGTAAATCCATTCCAGTTGCTTGTTACTGTCTTTAGCAAAATCTGGGTTTGCTATTTTTTCCATTTCAAAAGCGGTTCGAAGCACCGTGTCTTTTTTCAGCAATTCCGCGGCGGTGTCTTCGAAAACGTAATCCGAAAAATACTCTTTTTGGCCCAAAATGCCGTCAAAAAAATTCCAATTGAAAAAAGAATCTGTAGCTGCAGGTTCTAATGTTTCAAGTAAATATTTTACACCGGGCTGTTTCGTGGAAATCAGGAAATCACCTTTCCGGAAGTTTTGGTTTTTAAATTCCGATTTCGTTTTGGTATCGAAATGTAAATAATGGCCTTCGTAAGGGTTTTTTACAGTTTTAAAATTTGCGATCCGGTAAAGCTCCACACTGATGGTAGAATCCTGCGCGAGTTCTTTCATCTGAATATTGTTGCGTTTCAGATATTCAATGACTTTATTTTCTGATTTCGGGATTACATAAAAGTTCGGAATCTGAATTTCAGCCGTTGGCTTGTATTCATTATAAAACTTCACTTTTCGGGTGAAAGGTTTTTTTCGGTCGTAAAATAATCTGGGTTTTCCGGAAACTTCGCTGGCGTTTTTTCCGGCTTCAAAACCCTTAAAATCGATGAGTTTATATTTTGTGCTGTCGACTTTCCAGCCAATGGAATATTTCTTTCCGGGCAAAAAATTCGCTGCATTTTCGGTCATTTTTTGCTGAATTTCTTTCGCGTTCTTTTGAGTATAATTAATGGAGCTCAGCATGTATTCGTAAGTTGCACGAACTCTTTCGTTATAAGGTTTCAGCATATGCGTTTCCGCAACGGTTCCTAAAGTGTTGAAAAGTGTGGTATAACCTGTGGCGTAGCGCGGTGAATCCATAAAAGCCGGAAAACCTTCGTCTGGAGAATCGCCGTGAATATTGACATAAGGGGTTGCTAAAATTCCTTTTTTCTCGATATTTTTTAGGATTTCAGGTTGCATTTTTTCGTTGAAATACTTGCCCAGTTTATCACCCAATCTTTCCTTATTCGTAGAAATATAGGTGAACAGATATTGATAATCTGCGCCGTTACTTACGTGATTATCGATGAAATAAATCGGTTTAAAAAACTGAAAAATATGCTGAAATGCCTCGGAATTTTTGGTGTCGTTTTTAATGAAATCGCGGTTCAGATCGTAGTTGCGCGCATTTCCACGAAAACCATATTCTTCAGGGCCATTTTGGTTCGCGCGTGAAAAACTTCCGCGGCGTAACATTCCGGAAATATTATAAGCTTCGATGGCAACAATTTTTAGATTTTTAGCGGAAATTTTTCCGGTGGCCAAATCGCGCATGAGCATCATGGCCGCATCTATACCGTCCGGTTCACCCGGATGAATCCCGTTATTGATTAAGATTACAGGCGCTGCTTTACTTTTTGAATTTTCGAAAATCACCACTTTTATGGGTTCGCCGTTATCGTCGGTACCGAAATCCTGAATGCTGACGGTTTTGAAATTTTCGTCCAAATCAGCGTAAAATTTTACCATCTCAACGTAAGTCGTGGTTTGGTTTCCGTTACCTTTTTCGTAAGGCGTTGGAAATTTATTTTGAGCCAAAACTAAATTGCAAAGCAAAAGCAGAAACAGTAATTGATATTTCATTGGTAAAAATTTTATCGAAATTAAATAAAAAATTCCCGACTAAAAGCAGGAATTTTTGTGTTTTAGAAAGTCTTGATTTAGAACGGAACGCGCGCCCCGACCTGAGTGGATCCCGATTATTCGGGAGGGAACCCTTCGACAAGCTCAGGATAAACTAGGGCGGAAAAGGCGCCCAAGCTCAATTATTCATTCAGCTTCAAGACCGCCATAAATGCGGACTGCGGTACTTCTACCCGACCGATTTGCTTCATTTTTTTCTTCCCTTCTTTCTGCTTTTCCAACAATTTACGCTTACGGGAAATATCGCCACCGTAACATTTTGCGGTCACATCTTTTCTTAGAGCTTTGATTGTTTCGCGCGCAATAACTTTCGCGCCGAGCGCCGCCTGAACGGCAATATCAAACTGCTGACGCGGAATGAGTTCGCGAAGTTTTTCGCACATTCTTTTTCCGATATAATACGCGTTGCTGTCGTGGATGAGCGAGGAAAGCGCATCTACCATGTCGCCATTGATGAGAATATCCATTTTCACCAATTTCGAAGCGCGGAAACCGATAGGATGATAATCGAAACTCGCATAACCTTTGGAAATTGATTTCAAACGGTCGTAAAAATCGAAAACAACCTCCGCCAAAGGCATGTTGAAAACCATTTCCACGCGGTCTGAAGTCAGATAATTTTGGGTGACAATTTCACCTCTTTTCTCAATACAAAGCGTCATTACCGGTCCGACAAAATCAGATTTTGTAATGATGGAAGCTTTGATGAAAGGCTCCTCTACGCGGTCCAGCATCATGGGATCTGTCATTTCCGACGGATTGTTGATGAGAATCATTTTGTCTGGATCTTTCTTGGTGTAGCCGTGGTAGGAAACGTTGGGTACCGTGGTGATAACGTCCATGTTGAATTCGCGGTCTAGTCTTTCCTGAACGATTTCCATGTGGAGCATACCGAGGAAGCCGCAACGGAAACCGAAACCAAGCGCCGCGGAACTTTCCGGTTCGAAAACCAGTGACGCGTCATTTAACCGTAACTTTTCGAGCGAGAAACGCAATTCTTCGAAGTCCTCAGCTTCAATGGGATAAATTCCGGCGAAGACCATAGGTTTTACTTCTTCGAATCCTTCAATTGCAGCGTCCGCACCATTTTCAAAAGTGGTGATGGTATCTCCTACTTTTACTTCGCGGGCATCTTTAATTCCGGAAATTATATATCCTACGTCGCCGGTGCTGATTTCTTTTTTCGGAACCTGTTTTAGTTTTAAAGTTCCCACCTCATCGGCTACGTACATTTTGCCGGTTGCCATAAATTTAATGCGCTGGCCTTTTTTAATGCTGCCGTTAACGACTTTAAAATAAGCTTCAATTCCGCGGAACGGATTGTAAACGGAATCGAAAACCAAGGCTTGCAAAGGTGCGTCGGGATCACCAACAGGTGCCGGGATTCTTTTCACAATTTGCTCCAATAATTCGTGCACGCCTTCGCCGGTTTTTCCGGAAACACGCAAAACGTCTTCGTACTCGCAACCGATTAGGTTCATGATTTCATCGGTTACTTCTTCCGGATTTGCGGAAGGTAAATCGATTTTATTGAGAATTGGAATAATGGTAAGGTCATTTTCCAAAGCTAAATATAAATTGCTTATCGTCTGTGCCTGAATGCTTTGCGCTGCATCAACAATAAGAAGCGCACCTTCGCAAGCTGCGATGGAACGGGAAACCTCGTAGGAAAAATCTACGTGTCCCGGTGTATCAATAAGGTTGAGGATATATTTTTCACCATTCAGTTCATAATCCATCTGGATGGCGTGGGATTTTATGGTAATTCCGCGCTCTTTTTCAAGATCCATATCATCCAGCGTCTGCGATTGCAGCTCTCTTTGGGTCACCGTGTTGGTGTATTCCAAAAGGCGGTCTGCGAGTGTAGATTTACCGTGGTCAATATGTGCAATAATGCAAAAGTTTCGTATGTTTTTCATTTAAAATAGAAGATAGTGCGCAAATTTAGTGTTTTTTGATGGATTTTTTCTAAGAAATAAAATGCGCGCAACCGCTGAAAAGGAAACCGTTTTAAAAAAATTTGCCCTTAGAACGGCTAATTTTTGATTTTTACTGAAAGAAATTTCATCAATCTAGAAGTTAAAATTTATTTGCCGTTAAAATGGCATTTTTTTAAAAAAGAACGACCTCTACAATAAAATTGCAGAGGTCGCTCAAACATTAAAAAAATAAACTATTATGGTCGCCTGCGCTGCGGACCTGGATTTCTAGGTCCGTCTTGTTTTTTGTCTAATATCTTGGTACGCATTTTACCTTCTGTCTGGTACATTTTCAATACCTGCTGAGGTGAAATTACTTTCATGAATTTCTGCGCGTAATTTTTTCTGTTATCTAAAAGCTGCTGCCCGATTTCAAAACTTTGTTCCAGTTGTTTTACAGCATCAGCATCGCTCATGTTTTCATAATTTTCGTCCGCGGTGAACTTTTCTTTTATTGCATTTTGCTTTTCCTGATATTCGGCGTACAGATTTTTAAATTCCTCCTGCTGATTGCCTGGCACTTCAAGCTCAGAGATCATCATTTTTTCGCGGAATTCCTTTAAAAGGTTCATTCGGTCTTCCGGTTTCATTTTCTGGATAATCTCTTTCCTTTGTTCAGGCTTCATATTTTTCCAGTCGTAGTTCAGTTGTTGGGCAAAACTCGCGGAAGTTAGAAGTGCGACGCTCAGAAGTGTTAAAATCTTTTTCATTGTTGCTTAATTATACAAGTCCAGGTAAATATCTTGCTCTGCATTTTGTGATAAATCTGCTAATTCGGCGCGGGTAAAATTCGAAAGAATTTGATCGACCTGAATTTCTGCTGTTTTTACCTGTTCTTTTTCATTTTGCTTTGCAAATTTAGCTGTTTTCTCTGTAAAATTTGTTTTCCGTTCTGCGGTGTTTTTTGGATTATCGTTTTCTATGGAAGTTAAATCCTGTTCTAAAACTTTCAGCGCAATCGCTTCTTCAGAAGGTGTAGCTTCTTGTTCCACAGCATTTACGGTGTTTTTAATTTCAACTTCATTCTGTGCGACAGATGGTGTTTCTGCGGGCGCGGAAGTCAGGAAAAAAGTAAAACCAAACAGCAACGCAACTGCGGCGGCGGCCGTATAAGCCCAGTTCATTTTGATAACCTTTCCTGCTTTTTCCTGTGGAATTTCTGCCAGAACCTTGTTTTGCATTTCAGCAAAAAAGTCCTCTTTATGAGTGAAAATATTTTTGCGTTCTAATTTATCTAAATCAAATTCTTTCATCTTTTTCGTATCTTAATCCGTGTAATTTTGTTTTATGTAATCTTCAACTTTTTGCTTGGCATAGTGGTAATTGGTCTTTAAAGTCCCCACGGACATATCTAAAATCTGCGACATATCTTCGTAGGGTAAGTCTTCATAATACCTCATATTAAAAACCAGTTTCTGCTTATCCGGCAAAGAATGAATCGCTTTCTGCAATAAAACCTGAATTTCATCTGCATCGGGCTGCACATTGTCTGCTACTAAATTCTGAAGATAATTGGTAGATTCTTCGTCATTTTTCTGCATTTTTTTCATTTTGTTTAACTGCTGCAAAGATTCGTTAGTTGCAATCCTGTAAAGCCAGGTGTAAAGTTGACTTTCCTGTTTAAACTGATGAAAATTCTGATAAGCTTTAATAAAAGTATCCTGCAAAACATCCTGTGAGATATCGTGATCCACAATAAATCGCCGGATATGCCAATATAACCTGCTCTGATATGCATCCATCATCATGCGAACTCCTTTTTCACGGGTTTTCTCGCCAGACATTAAGTTGATAATTTCGGCTTCCTTAATCTTCATTGAGATGCAATCGGTGTTTTGATGAGTGAATTGTTTAAAAGTTAAAAAAGACTTCAATTTTTAGTCCAAACCAAAATACTATCTTTGTTTATAATACTTTTCTATGAAGATTGTCATTATAGGTTCGGGCAATGTGGCGTATCATTTATGCAAAGCATTCGCTCAAAATCATATTCCTGTTGCCCAGATTTTTGGCCGAAATGAAACTGATTTAAAGCAGATTTCTGCCGAACTTGATATACCGTTTTCCACCACTTCACTTGCCGATGCAGATTTATATTTAATTTGCGTCAGCGATGATTCTGTTTCGGAAATTTCAAAGTTAATAAAAAATGAAAACTCATTGGTAGCGCACACTTCAGGTTCGTTGGAAAAAGAAATTCTTTCCGGAAATTACCGCAAAGCAAGTTTTTATCCTTTACAGACTTTTTCCCGGGCTAAAATGCTGAATTATTCCGAAATACCATTCTTCATCGAAGCTGAGAAAAGAGAAGACGAAAGTTTGCTTTTCGATTTAGCTGAAAAAATCAGCAAGAAGGTGATGCGTTCAACTTATGAAAAGCGAAAATATATCCATTTAACGGCTGTTTTTTCCTGTAATTTTGTAAATCATCTTTTTGCGCGGGCGAAAGAAATTTCAGACCGTGAAGAAATTCCGTTTGACTATTTTTTACCATTAATTAAAGAAACCACCCAGAAAATAGAGCATATTGAGCCGAAATTAGCGCAAACCGGTCCCGCGGTGCGGAATGACAAACGAGTTCTGCAGCTTCACGAAGAACTTTTACCGTCTGATGAGCACCGGAAAATCTACAAAACGCTGAATGAATCTATTAAAAAAATGTATGAGCTATAAATCCAGATTAAAAAATATAAAAGCCTTTGTTTTTGATGTTGACGGCGTATTTACAGACGGAAGTGTGGTTTTGATGCCCGACAAAAGCATGTGCCGCGTGATGAATGTTCTAGATGGTTACGCGGTGGTGCAGGCCCGAAAACATGGCTACCCGATTTGTGTAATTACCGGCGGTGACGATCCTTCTGTCCGAAACAGAATTCATTATTTGGGAATTACCGATTATTACGCAAAAATCGGCGATAAGCTGGAAAAATTCGAAGAATTCAAGCAAAAATATCAGCTTAAAAACGAAGAAATTCTCACCATGGGCGACGATATTCCCGATTTACCGATGATGAAGATTTCGGGAATTTCCGCATGCCCAAAGAATTCGGTACCCGATATTAAATTGATTTCACATTATATTTCTCCGATCGAAGGCGGAAAAGGCGCCGTTCGTGATGTGATTGAACAAGTGATGAAAGTGCAGGGAACCTGGCAGTTTGATGATACAAAAAGTGTTTAAATAACCGGAAGAAAATGAAAATATTACTCGGTTCAAACTCGCCGCGCCGCAAAGAATTATTAAAGGAATTAGGTTTTGATTTTTCCGTCGTCAAAATCGATTGTGAAGAAAATTATCCTGAAGATTTGCCGGTTTCCGAAATTGCCGGTTATCTCTCGGAATTGAAATCGTCTGCTTACGGAAATTTAAAAAACGATGAAGTTTTATTGACGGCAGATACCATTGTGGTTTTAAACGAAACCGTTTTAGGAAAACCTGAAAAAGAAGTACAGGCACGGGAAATGCTCGAAAAACTATCCGGCAAAATTCACGAGGTTTATACCGGAATTACCATACGGACTTTAGAAAAAACCATCACAAAGACCGATGTCGCGCAAGTGGAATTTGAAAATCTAAGTTCAGAAGAAATAGATTTTTATATTAAAAATTATCAGCCGTTCGATAAAGCCGGCAGCTATGGAATTCAGGAATGGCTGGGCATGGTAAAAATTCGGTGCATTTCGGGCAGTTTTTTTACAATTATGGGTTTGCCCACGCATTTGGTCTATAAACTGCTGAAAGATTTAAAATAAAAAATATCGGCATAAAAGACCATATTTTTGCTAATTTTATAATCAGCATTTTACAATAAAATCCTGATTTAAAAGTTATTATAAATGATGAAAAAAATTATACTTTTCCTTTTAACAATCGTGGTTATTAACTCCTGCTCATCGCGGAAGAAAGCCAACGATTCCACTTTCTTGAAAGGATTTTTCACCTATTATAATACCTTATTTAACAGTAAAGATGCGCTGGAAACCGAGTTGCGCAACCGCGATAAAAGCCACCGGGACAATTTTTATGCGCCGTACATCCAGATTCTTACCTATGAAAATCAAGCCGAAGGAAGTGAGCTGAATAACGCTTTGACGGGCGACGATTTCGATCCGGGTTTTACAGGTTCCAACATGCGCGGAACGCCGGGTTCGCCTGGAAATTTTCAAGGTGACGGTGGTGGCCGCGGGAACGGCGGTGGTGCCACAATTCTGGAAATTGCAGAAGCAAAAGCGCTGAAAGCAATCGCAAAATATTCAGTGCTGAAAAATGGCGAAGAAAAAAACAAAAAGATTTTTGATGCGCACATTTTGCTTGCGCAGGCACGTATTTACCAAGAAAAACCTCTGGAAGCTTTAGATGCGCTGAACTATCTTTTCACCAATATGCGCGAAGATAAAAGATTGCCATTGGCGCGTATTTACCAGGGATTGGCCTACACAAAAATTGGAGATTATGCACGTGCAGAAGAGATTTTTGCTAATTTAAAGCGTAGCGACATTAATAAAAATCATCAACAACTTGCCAGCATTTATTATTCAGAAATGCTGCTGAATGCCGGTAAAAAACAGGATGCGATCATCGAGCTTGAAAATGCTTATGTCATCAATAAAAACAGAAAGTTACGCAGCCGGATTTCGTTTCTGCGTGGGCAAATTCTGGCAGATTTAGTTCGGGACGGAGAAGCGCGCGAAAGTTTTGTTACCGCATACCAAAACGCAAACGACTTTGAATTTGAAGTGAAATCTCAAATCGAAATTGCGAAAACCTTTAACGGAACCGACGATGATTTCAACGGTGCAAAAGAATATCTGGAAAATATCAGCAAAAAAGGCACATATGCCTCGAGAAAAAATGAATTTTACTACGCGCTTGGTTTGATGGCGAACAAAGCCGGAAAAAAAGAAGAAGCCAAACAGTTTTTTGCACAATCTTTGGCCGAAAAAATTTCCGATCCACAGGTGCGAGGCTTAACGTATTATGAAATTGGAAAAGATTATTTCGAAAACAGCGATTACCTTTCTGCGGGCGCGTTTTACGATTCAGCTTTGGCGGTAATGACCTATGAACCGGCAAAAATTCTTTTGCAGGAACAGTTTTCCAATATTAAAAATGTCTCTGCAAATTATTATTTAATTAAGAAGAACGACAGTATTTTGAATTTGACCAAAATGCCGCAAGCGGAGAGAACTGCGTACTTCACCACGTATATCGACGCGCTGAAAAACAAAGAAAAGCAGCAGGAAATCGCACAGCGAAAAGCGGACAGAAGTAAAGGTTTTGACACTGGAGATTATTCAGCAAATTCGGCTTTTGCAGGAAATGCAGGCGGTTTTCAGAACTTCGATAATTCCAAAGGCAGCTTTTATTTTGCAAATACCGGAACTGTGGCAAAAGGTGAATCCACTTTTAAGCAAATTTGGGGGAACCGCACACTTAACGACGACTGGCGAACTTCGGTGCGCAGCAATTCCATTGAAGACCTTCGCAATGAAGCGCTGGGACTTTCTACGGCGCCAAATCCACGACGTTTTGAACCCACTTTCTACATTGACCAGCTTCCGACCAGTCTCGCGGAAATAACGGCTTTAAAGAAAGCGCGAGACACAGCGTCGCTTGCTTTGGGAAGAATGTATGAAAGTTATTTTGGCGATACCGAACTTGCCACAAAAACTCTGTATGATTTGGTTGATCAGCAGCCTGAAGAAGAAACGAAACTACAGGCGCTTTACCAGATATTTTCGATGAATTATGAAAAAAATCCGGCCGGAGCGGAACGCGCAAAACAAACCATTCTTACCGAATTTCCATATACTTCGTATGCAGAATTTGTTCGAAATCCGAAAAATAAAGTGTTCTCGCAGTCTTCTGATGAGGTAGAAAAAATGTACGCTGATGCTTTCTCGCTGTATAAAGAGGAAAAATTTGAGGAAAGCAAAACGTTGATTCAAAATGCTTTAGCGAAATATCCAAAAGATGCTTTAGTCCCGAAATTTGCGTTGCTAAATGCCTTTAATACTGGAAAAACCGCGGGGAAAGAAATTATGATTTTGCAGCTGGAACAGATTGCGCTGAATTATGCCAACACTACTGAAGGGGAAAAAGCCGCCGAAATGCTGAAATACCTGCACAGCGATTTACAGTTTGAAACTACCGACAGCGCGGGAAATGTGGTACAACCGACGCGTCCGGAAAATTCGGGGCAAAAAATCCCAGATTCTATAAAAGTGGATACGGATGATCTTCCGCAAAAAGCTCCACCAAGACCAGGTGGAAGGGGAACGCCGCAAGATGTGCCGCCAAGTGGGAGCGGGGAAAAACCCAAAACAAAATAAAAGCGGAGATTATTCTTCGCTTTTTTTCATTTTCACACCCTGAAATTCCTTTAGATAAAAAGGTTCAAAGTAGGCAACATCTTCAAATTCCTGATTTTCAAATTTATTAGCCGCTTTTTTGACCAAAAATTTCGCACTCGGGAAAACCTCAGCATTAAAATCTGCTTCGATGTTCTGTAAAATATCTTGAGCTTTAGCCGCGCCGTCACCTACGAAAAGAATTTTTTTACCCTGAAATTCCGCAAAAGAATTTTCATCTAAAATTTTTGCTTCCGTGTCGGCTAATAATTCTCCGGAAAAACCATCAAATACCGCCGAATAAACTTCCATTCTACGCGCATCGATTAAGGGAATAATTAAATCATAACCTTGATTTAAAAAGGATTCAACCATCGTTTCCAAAGAATTTACAGCGATAAGCGGAATGTTTAAACCATAGCAAAAACCTTTTGCAGACGATGATCCAATGCGCAAACCCGTGTAGGAACCCGGACCTTTTCCAAGCGAAACGGCATCGATATCGTTCAAAGTAAGTTTTGCGCCCTCCAAAGCCCATTGCACGAATAAATGTAAACTTTCGGACTGCTTATAATTGTCGGAAACTTCTTCGCAGAGACAAAGCAGTTTATCGCCGTCTGAAATGGCAACAGAACAGTTTCGGGAAGAGGTTTCAAGGTGAAGAATTTTCATAATTTAAAATGGAAAAATTTACCGTTTTAGCCGGTTATTTTCTGTGAATGGTTCTTGGTTCGCTTTGCGCTGCCGGGAAAATAGTAAGGTCGGAAATGCTGACATGTTTCGGTGCATTAATGCAATAGGAAATGGCATCGGCGATATCAGCGGCTTTTAAAGCATCGTAACCCGCGTAAACGGTTTTCGCACGCGCTTCATCACCTTTAAAACGAACATTCGAAAAATCGGTTTCTACAGCGCCAGGTTGGATGTTGGTGACCTTAATTCCATGTTCCGTAAGCTCAAGCCGCATACCTTCAGAAATTACGTCAACCGCCTTTTTTGAAGCGCAGTACACCACGCCGTTTGCGTAAGTCTGGCGCGCCGCGACCGAGGAAATATTTACAATGTGTCCGGAATTGCGTTTGATCATGCCGGGAATAATCATTTTAGAAACGTATAAAAGTCCTTTTACATTACCGTCAATCATGGCATCCCAATCTGCGGTATCGCCTTTTGGTAATGAATCTAAACCATGTGCATTTCCTGCATTATTAATTAAAACATCGATATTTTTCCAGTCTTCAGGTAAAATTTCAAAAGCGCTTTCAACTTCTGGTAAAAACCTTTGGTCAAAGTTTAAACTAAAAACTTCGGTAAACTGCGAAAGTTCATGTTTAACCAGATCTAAAACTTCAGTTCTGCGCCCGCAGATAATCAGTCGGAAACCCTGTTGTGCTAAAAGTTCTGCGGTGGCTTTTCCAATTCCGGAAGTTGCCCCGGTGATTAAGGCTGTTTTCATTTCAATAAATTTTAATTCGCATCAAAGCTTTGAAAAGCATCTTCCAAATGCTTGATTTCTAATTTGCCGCCGTCATCCGGCAGCACGGTAATAATATCAAAACGCACCTCCTGGTTGATATTGTGGTGCTTCAAATACTGGTCTGCCGCTAAAACCAACAGTTTTTTCTTGGTTTTTGTAACGGCTTCTTCCGGCGCCATAAAAATATCTGTACCGCGCGCTTTCACCTCTACGATGATAATCTCATTTTTGAAAGCAGCAATGATGTCAATTTCTGCATGCTGAAACCGGAAATTTTTTTGCAGAATTTTATAACCTTTTTCCACCAAAAAATTTGCTGCTAATTCTTCCGCCAAATTACCAAAATCGTTATGCTCCGCCATTGTAGTAAAATTGAACGGTTACACTTTCTGCAACTTCCATTTTTATGGCAGCGCCAATGATCAGCGGCTTATTATTAAAAATATGACCGTTTGGAAAACCGAAAATTACCGGGAAATCGTATTTTTTCAGCCGTTCAGAAATGATTTGATATGCAAAATCATCAAAGCTTTCATCGTAGTTTTTATTCTCTTTTTCTTCGCCCATATTGATCATTCCGCCAACAATTAAACCTTTGATTTTGCGGAATACGCCTGCAAGTTCCAGACTCATCAGCATGCGGTCCAGGGCGTAAAATTTCTCACCAATATCCTCGATAAACAGAATTCTGTTTTTGAATTTGAAAGAGTAGGGCGTGCCCAGTAAAGCATAAATCAGTGCCAAATTTCCACCGACGAGCTGACCTTCGGCGTTTCCGTTTTTGTTCAGCAAATGCTTTTCAACATTGTAAAAAGGCTTTTCACCTTGCATGATGTCAAAAATTAAATCATAACTATCTTCCGAAACGCCAAAACTTGAAGTTTTGATGGTTTGCCCGTGAATTGAAGCAAAATTATTTTTTAATAAATAGCTCTGGATGGCGGTATTGTCTGAATATCCGATATACCATTTCGGATTTTTTTTAAATTCCGAAAGTTTGAGATGCTGAAGCAAATGCTGGCTTCCGTAGCCTCCGCGCGACGCCCAAATTGCTGAGATTTCATCGTCATTCAGCGCCCAGTTTAAATCAGAAATCCGTTCTTTTTCAGTGCCAGCGTAATTGTATCCGTGATTGTATTTGGTGAAAATATATTTTCCTACAACCGGCTCGAAACCTTTTTCCCGAATTAAAGCCATTCCTTTTTGGAGTTGATCTTCGGTGACCATTCCTGCGGGAGAAATAATGGCAATTTTCGCCCCTTTTTCAATGTTTTTTGGGAAAATAGCTTTTTTCATCGCTTTAAAATTTTTTGTTCCGTACGTTCCGCTTCTTCCAGTTTTCTGTCAAATGAATTGAATTTTTTAAAGCTTTGAAGAAAAATAACAAAACTAAAAGCAATTAAAATAAACCCGACAGCCCGCCGAATTTTATTTGCTAAAAGTTGTGTGAGTTTATCATGAAAAATCTTCGCTAAATAAATTTTAAATAAATCAATTACCAAATACGTCCCGACAACAAGTGCCATATAGAACAGAAATTCAGCAGTTTCCGGATAAGCGTTCCGGACAGAAATGACCGTTACCAACCAGAAAAGCACAACACCAATATTCAAAATATTAAAGAAAAAGCCGTTAAAAAATGTTTTAAAATAGTTTTGGTTAATCAGTTTTTCTTCACCGGGGAGGTGCATTTTTGTTTTCGAGACAATCATGTACAATGCGTAAATGAAAACGACGAAGGCGGTAATGCGGTAAAAACCCGGATGCTTATCAATGATTTCTACGAGGTCGCCGCTGGCAAAATAGGACGCTACAATACAAATAATATCGGCTACAACAACACCTAAATCCAAGGTCATGGCGTGTTTTGGACCGCGCGAAAAACTGGTTTCAATAAGCAGGAAAAAAATCGGGCCGATGAAAACCAGACTGAGCATAATACCGAGACCAACCGCTGAAAGAATGAGTTCTAACATTAATTTTTATTCAGGAAAAGACAGGATTTTTTGGAAATTAAAAATGGATTTTTTAAGAGTTCTGCGGTTCAACAATTTTAAAATCCAGCTGTTTCTGGATAAGATTCGCTTTCATTACTTTAATAGTAACCTTGTCACCAAGTTGGTATTGATTTCCAGTGCGGCTGCCTTGAACCAAGTGGTTTTTAGCATCATAACTGTAAGAATCGTCCATTAGATCGCGTAATTTTATCAGGCCTTCAGCACCATTTTCCGGAATTTGAACCCAGAAACCAAAATCTGCGACACCAGAAATAACACCGGTAAATTCTTCACCAATATGTTTTTCCATAAATTTCACCTGCATGAATTTAATCGAATCTCGTTCTGCATCAGCGGCAAGTCTTTCCATTGAACTGCAATGCTTGGACTTTACTTCGTATTCCTCTTTATTTGGTGATTTTCCACCATCTAAATAATGCTGAAGCAGGCGGTGCGCAATTAAATCGGGATATCGACGGATCGGCGAGGTAAAATGCGAATAATATTCAAAACCTAAACCGTAATGTCCGATAGGATTGGTAGAGTAGACGGCTTTGCTCATCGAACGCATGGCAAGGGTTTCAATCATATTTTCTTCGCCTTTACCCTGAACTTCTTTCAATAAATTATTGAGCGATTCGGCTACTTTTTTGGTATTTGCCAAATTCATCTTATAGCCAAAAGTTCCCACAAAATCGCGGAGTGCTTCCAGTTTGGCCGGATCCGGATCGTCGTGAATTCTGTAAATAAAGGTATTTCCGGTTGGTTCACCACGCCGGTTCAGCGAAACAAATTCTGAAACTTTTCGGTTTGCTAGCAGCATAAATTCTTCGATAAGATGGTTGGAATCTTTGCTGACTTTGAAATAAACGCCAATCGGTTCGTTATTTTCATCCAGATTAAAGCGGACTTCACTTCTGTCAAATGTAATAGCACCATTGTCAATCCGTTCTTTACGAAGAATTTTTGCTAAGCGGTCTAAAACCAAAATTTCTTCCGCCAATTCTCCCTCTTTTTTCTCAATTCTTTCCTGTGCTTCTTCATAAGCAAACCTTCGGTCGGAATGAATTACCGTGCGGCCAAACCATTCTTTTTTGACTTCAGCATCATCGGTAATTTCGAAGACGGCGGAAAAAGTATATTTATCCTCGTTCGGACGCAAGGAACAAACGTCGTTACTTAAAACTTCCGGTAACATCGGAACCACGCGATCTACAAGATATACCGAAGTTGCGCGGTCATAAGCTTCATCATCGATTAAAGTTCCGGGCATCACATAATGCGAAACATCGGCGATGTGAACACCGATTTCCCAGTTGCCGTTTTCAAGCTTTTGAATTGATAAAGCGTCGTCAAAATCTTTTGCATCTTTCGGATCGATAGTGAAAGTGCAGACATCGCGCATATCACGACGCTTTGCAACTTCTTCAGGTCTGATGCTGCGGTCCAGATTACTGGCTTCATTTTCAACATCTTCAGGGAAAGTGTAGGGTAGACCGTACTCAGCCAGTATCGAGTGAATTTCGGTTTCGTGTTCGCCCGGCGCACCCAAAACTTTGATGATTTCACCTTCAGGATTTTTCTCACCTTGTTTCCAATCGGTCATTTTTACCACAACCTTATCACCATCCTGGGCGCCACCAATTTTTCCTTTCGGAACAAAAATATCGGTATTTATCCGCTTTTTATCGCCAACAACAAAACCAAAATCTTTATGTTTAATAAACTGAAAAGTTCCCACAAATTCGGTTCGGCTGCGCTCCATAACTTCAAGTACAGAACCTTCGATCTTGCGGCCTTTAAAATGATACGTTACAATAAGAACCGTATCACCCTGTAAAGCATCTTTTACGTTTTTTGAATGCACGAAAATATCATCCTCTAAGCCTTCAACTTTTACATAGGCATTTCCGGTTTGGTTAAAATCGATAATTCCGGTCAAAGTTTCTTCAATTTTTAAATTGATGATGTACTTTCCTTTTTCCACCTCCTTGATGCTCTGCACACTCAGCAGCTGATGCAGCGCCTGAATAACCAATTCACGCTGGCGCGGGTTTTTGTAATCAATACCATCCGAAATCTGCTTATAATTGTAGATTTTGGAGGAATTGTGGTTCATAAACTTTAAAATCAGGCGACCGATTTCCTGTAATTTATGATCGTTTTTAGCGGAAATATATTTCTTTTTTCTTGGCATCTAGTTTATTTTTATGTGTTTAAATTTAGCAAACGCTGATTTTACCAACGCGGTTCTGATGTCTTCCACCTTCAAATTCCGAAGTAAGGAACTTGTCCACAATTTCCACAGCAAGTTCGCTGGCTATAAATCTAGCTGGGATGGAAATCATATTCGCATTATTATGTTTGCGGGCTAAATCAGCCAGTTCCGGCATCCAGCACAGCGCGCAGCGAATTTTCTGGTGCTTGTTTGCGGTAATCTGTACGCCGTTACCACTACCGCAAATCAGGATTCCAAATTCGTTCTTACCATCTGCTACAGAATTTGCAGCAGGATGCACAAAATCCGGGTAATCAACGGAATCTTCAGAAAATGTACCAAAATCTTCAACTTCGTATGATCCCGCCAGATGTTGCTTAATGATCTCTTTATACTTAAAACCTGCGTGGTCACACGCAATTGCTATTTTCTTCATGATTTATATATTGAGGTTGGTGTAGAATAAACACAAATTTAAGATTAAAAATATTAATATATTTTGCGAGGAACATTAATTTACGGCACGGTAATTTCTGTGTTTTCCGCTTTTTTAACAATCTCGGAAAACTTGTGGATTAAGTTTCTAATTGGTGTTAATAACTTTCGAAAAAGAAGTCTTTCGTAATCCAGAAAATTTGATATTGGTAAAAATCCGCGAACAATTGATTTTTAAATTTTAATTTTTTGCTGAGGTCTTCAGCGGAAGTTTTCAATAAAATATTTGTTCATAAAGAGATAAATTTTAACTTATTAACAAACGTTGATAAAAGCCTTAATATGTTATAAATCACATATTAAAGCTGTTAATAAGCACACCAGCAACTCCATAGATCGTGTGATTAAATTCTTTAGTAAAAGTTCTCTGCAAAACCGTAACCTACAACAACACTATTCATATTCTCTATTTATAAAAAAGAGTTTACTGGTGAGAAAATGAATGAAAGAGTTTTGTGGAATTTAAAAATGAAAATAATTTCCAGACGAAGGAATTAATCTTACATTTGTTAAACTTAAAAACCGGGATTTTTATGAAGACAATTAACGATTTTAACTTTAAAGAAAAAAAGGCTCTGGTTCGGGTGGATTTCAATGTTCCGCAAAGCGCTGACTTAAAAGTTACCGATAACACCAGAATTCAAGCTGTAAAACCGACAATTGAAAAGATTTTAAACGACGGTGGTTCTGTGATTTTGCTTTCACATCTCGGTCGGCCAAAAGGTAAGTTCTGTGAAGAATTTTCGATGAAAAATCTCATTCCGGAAATTGAAGAAGTTTTCGGTAAAACCGTAAAGTTTTGTGAGGATTGTATGAGCGAAGATGCGCAAAAAATGACTAATGATCTGAAAGACGGAGAAATTTTACTTTTAGAAAATGTACGCTTTTATGAGCAGGAAGAAAACGGTGATGTAGAATTTGCTAAAAAATTAGCCTCGTATGCCGATGCTTTTGTAAACGATGCCTTCGGAACCGCACATCGCGAGCATGCTTCTACCGCAGTAATCGCACAGTTTTTTCCTTCAACTAAATTTTTCGGTTTATTGATGGCGAAAGAATTAGAAGCGATTGATAAAGTGCTGAAAAATGGTGAAAAGCCTGTTTTAGCAATTTTGGGAGGTTCAAAAGTTTCGTCAAAAATTACTATAATTGAAAATATGCTTCCGGCTATAGATCATCTGCTTATCGGCGGCGGTATGGCTTTTACTTTCATTAAAGCACTCGGTGGTGAAGTTGGAAATTCTATAGTAGAGGAGGATAAACTTGGTTTAGCGCTTGAAATTTTAGAAAAAGCAAAACGGCTGAATGTTGATGTACATCTGCCGGTAGATGTTATTATGGCTGATGAATTCAATAATGACGCAGATACAAAAGAAGTAGATATTTATGATATTGAACCTGGTTGGATGGGCTTGGATGCCGGAACCAAATCCCGTTTGTTATTCAATGACGTGGTGATGAAATGCCGCACCATTTTATGGAATGGTCCCATCGGTGTTTTTGAAATGCCAAATTTCGCGGCTGGAACTATATCTTTAGGTGACAGCATTGCAGAAGCAACGAAATTAGGTGCATTTTCATTAGTTGGTGGTGGCGATAGTGTGGCTTTTGTTAAAAAGTTTGGTTACGAAGATAAAGTGAGTTACGTTTCCACCGGCGGTGGAGCAATGCTGGAAAGTTTGGAAGGAAAAGAGCTTCCCGGAGTAAAAGCGATTAATCAATAAAGTATATATTTAATAAAAAAAAATTTCCTGCTAACACAGGAAATTTTTTCATTTTGAAAACTACAGTTATTATATTGAGTTTTTGCTTTTTAGTAAAGTTAAATTTGCTTCAATTACATCAAAATAAAATATCCTGCTAAAACAGGATATTTTTCATTTTTGAAAACTACGTTGAAATTCTGAAGTTCCTGATTGGTAAAATTTAACTTCCTTTAATTCTCAAAAAAAATTCCTGGTAAAACGAGCGTTTTTCGCTTTTTTCGAAAATTGTGTGGAAAAGCTGTAAATTTGGCTTCTATAAATACCGCAAAAATCCAATAACTATTTTTTTTCGATAATGTATATCAAGCTGGAATATTCGCCGGTTTTTGATGCCTTAAAATTAGAAATCGAGCCGTAGAGCAGTCCTTTTAGCCAAAATATGCGTGATTTTTTATATTTTTCGCTCAAAGCTGAAATGTAGTACGCATCAAGTAGGAGCGGTTTTATTTTTTTCACTTTCCATTTTTCACTGTTCATTAATTTCAGCATTCCGTTTTTTGAGAAATGAAATATATGTCGCGGGACATCATAAGCTGCCCAAAACTCTTTATATTTTTTTGCATCGTGAGACGTTGGATTTGGTACAGCTATTATTAGTTTTCCGTTTGCTGAAAGTTTGTGATAAAATATTTCCAGAATTTCCTGCTGATTTTCTATGTGCTCAAAAACATGCCACAGCGTAATTGCATCTAATGAATTGTTTTCAACTTCCTCTAAGGTTGAAATAAATTTTCCGGAAGATACCTTTTTTTGTGCAAAACTTCTAGCGGTCTCATTTGGTTCAAAGCCATAAATTTTAAAGTCTCCCTCGATTTTTTTTAAAAATTCTCCCGCACCACAACCATAATCTAAAACGCTTGAACCAATTTTTACCTGCTCCAGAAGGATTTTTTTCTTATAATCTAAATTAAAGTTTTGCAGAAATTTGTAAACTTTTTCTTTTAAACTGCCGGAATCCTGATGATGAGATATATAATTTTCGCTTTGGTAGTATTTAGAAAGATCTTTTGGAACTTGATGTGTTTTCCAAATACCCGGAATTTCAGTTTCTTTTAGCTCAAAGGTTTCTTGTGTAAGAAAATGATCTTTTATTTTCATTAAATATTTGTTTCACGTGAAACATTATTTTAAATAAATCAGCAAAATATTAATGTCAGAAGGCGATACACCACTAATCCTACCAGCTTGTGCAATGGTTTTTGGCCTAATTTTATCTAATTTTTGTCGCGCTTCAGTTGATAATGACTTCAAAGTTGAGTAGTTAAAATTTTCAGGTATTTTAATAGTTTCCAATTTCTGAAGTTTTGCGACATTGTCGCGTTCTTTATCAATGTATCCTTTGTACTTAATATTTATTTCAGCCTGCTCTTTAATTTCAGGTGCAAAATTGGCGGTATAATCTTTAATTAAATCTATCTGTTCCAATTTCTCCAGCGTCATATTTGGACGTGTTAAAATGTTCGCAGTTTTAAAAGCCTGATCAACAGGTGAAGATTGAATTTCAGCTAAAATTGGATTTATATCACCTGGTTTTAATGATGTATTTTTTAGAAACATTTCAAGTTTGTCGCTTTCTTCGATCTTCTTTTGAACTTTTTCAAGTCGCTCTGCGCTGGCTAAACCTAAATTGTACGATTTTTCGGTAAGACGAATATCAGCATTATCCTGACGCAACAAGAGGCGATATTCAGCGCGCGAGGTAAACATTCGGTACGGTTCTTCAGTTCCTTTTGTAATTAAATCGTCAATCAGAACTCCAATATATGCTTCATCTCTGTTTAAAGTGAAAGCATCTTTACCATGAACTTTATTGTGTGCATTAATACCTGCCATTAGACCTTGTCCAGCTGCTTCTTCGTAACCTGTTGTGCCATTAATTTGTCCTGCAAAATAAAGGTTATTTATAAGTTTAGTTTCTAAGGTATGGGTAAGCTGAGTAGGAGGGAAGTAATCATATTCTATTGCATAACCTGGTCTGAAAACTTTGGCATTTTCAAAGCCTGGAATATGACGCATCGCTTTCAACTGAACCTCTTCAGGAAGTGAAGAACTAAAACCATTAATATACATTTCTACAGTTCGCCAACCTTCCGGCTCTACAAAAAGCTGATGTCTTTCACGTTCTGCAAACCTATTTATTTTATCTTCAATACTTGGGCAATAGCGCGGGCCCGTGCTTTGAATTGTGCCGTTAAACATCGGACTTCTGTCAAAACCTTCGCGTAAGATTTCATGAACTATTTCGTTCGTGTACACAATATGACAACTCATTTGTTTTGTCATTTTTGGTGTGTCTAAAAAGGAAAACCTTTGAGGGTATTCATCACCTTTTTGTTCTTCCATTTTGGAATAGTCCAACGTTCTGCCGTCAACACGCGGAGGTGTTCCGGTTTTCATACGGCCCGCTTCAAAACCGAGTGAAATAAGCTGCTCTGTTATTCCTACAGCTCGTGGTTCACCCATTCTTCCGCCACCAAGTTGCTTATCCCCAACGTGAATTAAACCATTAAGAAAAGTTCCGTTGGTTAAAACAACAGATTTTGCTTTTATCTTTAAACCAAGCGAAGTTACGACACCTGCTACAGTGTCATTTTCTATAATTAAACTTTTCACCATATCCTGAAAAAAGTCCAGATTTGGTGTCTGTTCTAAAGCAATCCGCCATTCTTCGGCAAATAGCATTCGGTCATTCTGCGTTCTTGGTGACCACATTGCCGGACCTTTTGAAAGATTCAGCATTTTAAACTGAATTGCAGATTTATCCGAAACGATGCCGGAATAACCACCCATCGCATCAATTTCCCGAACGATCTGTCCTTTTGCAATTCCGCCCATAGCCGGATTACAGGACATTTGTCCGATCGTCTGCATGTTCATTGTGATCAAAAGTGTTTTTGATCCGAGGTTCGCTGCGGCAGCTGCAGCTTCTGAACCTGCATGCCCGGCGCCAACTACAATGACGTCATATATATCGTTTATCATAATATCTTCTAAAATGTTTCACGTGAAACTTTAAAAAAAAACAGCAAAAGAGGGGGAAATTTTTTCGAAATTTTAAAGCAGGTTTAAATAAAAATCTTCTTTTTGTCGCATAATTTTTACTTCCTCTTCGCTTTTATCTTTATAGCCACATAGGTGTAAAATACCATGTGCTAAAACGCGGTGAAACTCTTGATTAAAATTTTTCGCAAGTTTTTCAGCATTTTCTAAAATGCGGGGCAAAGATACGAAAATATCAGCGGAAATATTTTTACCCTTCACATAATCAAAGGTTATGATGTCCGTATAGTAATCATGCTGAAGGTAATCCTGATTCACCTTCAGCAAACCTTCATCCGTGCAAAAAATGTAGTTAATTTTACCCGTTTTTTTTCCTTCAAGAGAAATAATCTCTTCTAACCACACTGAAGTGCTCGGTTCAATGGTTATTTCGTTTATATCTTCAAAAAAATAATATATCATAATTTTAAAACCAATGACCGAGAATCACGCTTATTAAACCTTTTTTCTCCTGTAAAGACTGGCTGTAATTTAATTTAATCTGTCCGAACGGTGATTTGTAACCCGCGGTAATTCCCGCCGAAGAATCAGTAACGTGTAAAATTTCATCTACTTTATAATCGTTGAAAATATTTGCTAAACTAAAGCTGGCTTCTACGAAATAGTTTTTGTAAATATTAAACTGCAGATTATTAGAATTCATCAGCATATTTTCACCGGATTTTTCTCCAAATTCATAACCACCCAAACTGTTAAAATTGCCCAAATTCTGGTCAAAAATTCCACCAAGGCGATATTGATAATACTTGCTTAAAGTTTCACCAACAGTAAAACCACCGAAAAGCTTTAATTTGTAGGTTAACCACGAAGTAAGCGGGAAGTTTAGATTTGAATTAACCTTTAGCTGAAAAGTTTTACCGTCATTTTTATTATTAAAAATGTCTAATAATTTCCCTTCGGCATTTAGCAAAAATCCTCTTGTGGGGAAATTTCGGTCGTCCTGCGTATCGGTTTTTATAAAAACATAGGCATTTAAAAAATTATCAGAGTCGCTGTATGTGGTTTGACCTACAAGTTTAGATTCAAAATAGTCGTGACTAAGACCGCCGCCGATCGCAAATTTATCACGCCAAATAGATTGCAGAAATGCTTCGTTACGAAACCAGTTCCACTTTTCATTTAAATTTCCTGCTGCATCCTGCAATTCTAAGGACATTCCGGATGCGTAAACTCCAAAACCAGGAATATACCCGTTATCAATAAAATAATTGAAATAATAGCGTGGCTGATCTCCTACAACCAAATCCAGCGACACCGTCGAGTTTTGAAAAAGCAGCCTTTTAGCGGTTGCATTTACAAGCAAACCGGTCTTGAAAACTTCATCATAATGCAAGCCAAATTTCAGGAAAAATCTCGTGTCGTCTTCTGTTACATTCAGTTTTAAATAGTTTTGGTCGCCGCCCTGGATAATGTCATAATTAATAAGCCGGTAATTGTTCGTTGCGTACAGCTTATCAACCATTTTATTGATGCTTCCGTACGTTTGAAGTGACGGAATTTTTAAATTCATTTTTCCCTGTATGTAATTCTTCCGGAAAATAAGATTATTTTCAACATCCAAACTGTCTATTTTATAAACATTGGAATATATTGAACTCAGCGGTGCACGCAATAATTCCTGCTTCCTTTTCGGTAACTTTTCAAGAATATCAGCATATTTTTTAGCTTCTACATACCCAGAGTCGAGGATTGCTTTTTTCGCATCATAACTAGTGGCACCAGAACCGGCCAAATCGGGGTGAATATTAATATCAGTGTAGGAATACTGGTTTTTGGTTTCTTTCTGAATACCAAAATCGATGACCTGGTTTAAAATCGAAATCGCGGATTCCAGATTTTTTCGGCTGGCAAGTCCCTGACTTAAATCTACACCGATGACCACATCAATACCTTTTTCTTTTAGCGGTTTTGATGGGTAATTTACCGTCATCGCACCATCGATGTATAGCGAATCACCAATTTTAACCGGATTCAGCAGCCCGGGAAAAGCAGAACTGGCCATAATTGCTGAAACCAGATCACCCTTCTCAAACACTTCCATTTTACCGCTTTCCAGATTGGTAGCGACCGCCATAAACGGAATCGGCAATTTCGAAAAATCACTGATTGTTGAAACGTTTTTGAAAAGTTCCTTTAATAAATAAATGTTCTTTTGCCCGGTAGAAATTGCTCTCGGTAAAACATTAATTTTTCCGTCTTTAATGGGGATTGAAAGAATATATTTGTCGACTGATTTGTTGAAAAAAGAGGATTCCTGACGGGTTTTTTCATTCGCGATGATGGAGTAGAAGTCCGTATCCATCACGATTTTTTCAATTTCTTTACCGGTATAACCGGAGGCATACAAACCTCCAACAATTGCGCCCATACTCGTGCCTGAAATATAGTCGATTTTTACACCCAAAGAATCCAAAACTTTTAAAACACCAATATGCGCAAAACCTTTGGCGCCACCGCCTGAAAGCGACAAACCGATTTTTGGGTTTTTCGGAATTTTAAAGCCTTCTTTTACCTGGGCTGACCATTGTAAACTTAAAAAAAACAGGCATAAAACGGCAAATTTTTTCATTTTAATCTTTGATGTATATTCGTTTTACCCGACGCGAAATTGAAGTTAAAACTTCGTATGGAATGGTAGAACAGCTTTCTGCAAATTGTTCCAGCGAAGGGCAGGAGTTGAACAAAATTACCTCTTCACCTTCCTTTATCGATGCATTACCAAGATCAACCATCAGCATGTCCATACAAACATTTCCGACAATCGGGAAAATGCGGTTCTGAATTCCAACCACACCCACCTTATTTCCCAATAACCGCGGAATACCGTCGGCATAACCCACCGGGATTGTTGCGATTTTGGTGTCTTTTTCAGCTTTAAATTTACGGTTATATCCCACAGATTCACCTTTTTTAACCTCCGAAATTTGGGAAATCACGGTCTTAAAGGTAACTGCGCTTTTGAGTCTTTTTGAAATTTCAAAATTGCTGCTAATTCCAACCATTCCAATTCCGATGCGAACCATTTCGAATTGATATGCGGAAAAGTTTACAATTCCGGTGCTGTTCAGAATATGGCGAATGGGTTGGTAACCTAAATTTTTGGTTAAGAAATTGGCATTTTTTTCGAAAATTCCAATCTGTTCCAATGTGTACGCATTTTCGTTTTCATCATCGGCAGAACTTAAGTGACTGAATATGGATTTTACCTTCACGTTCATTCCTCGAAGTTTCGAAATTAGCTCCGGTAATTCTTCAGTTTTAAATCCGAGCCGGTGCATTCCCGTTTCCAATTTAATGTGAATTGGATACGTTTGCATAATTCCCTTTTGAAGCAGCTTTTCATTGAATAAGACCAGCACTCGGAAGCTGTAAATTTCCGGTTCCAGATTAAAATCAATTATGCTGTTATAGCTGTGCTGCTCAGGATTCATCACCATAATTGGTGTTGTAATGCCGTTTTTCCGCAAATCTATACCTTCATCAGCATAAGCAACACCTAAATAATCAATGTGGTGATGTTGAAGAAATTCCGCGATTTCGTATCCACCAAGCCCATAAGAATACGCTTTAACCATCGCCATCATTTTGGTTTCAGGATTTAGCAGCGATTTATGAACGTTGATGTTGTGTAAAATTGAGTTCAGATTAATTTCTAAAACCGTGTCGTGCTTTTGAAGTTCCAGAAAAGTCTTTACCCTTTCAATTTCAAATTTCCGCGCACCTTTTAGCAGAATTAAATGATTTTCAACAAGGTTAAGTTGGTGACTGTCAATTAATTCCTGAGTTGTGGTGAAGGTATGCGTTTCATTTTTAAAAAGTCCTTCGTGCTGTGTGATTTCCGAACCTACGAGAAAAATTTGGTCGAAATTTTGCTGATTTGTTAATGTAGAAACTTCGTGATACAGCTCCTGTGAATTTTTTCCTTCCACAAAATCCGTCAAAATCAGGCATTTTTGCGGCTTATTATATTCTTTAATATTTTGATAAGCAATTTTCAGCGAATCGACATCCAGATTAAAAGAATCATTGATGATCAAATTATTACGAACACCGATGACACTTTCGAGCCGCATTTCGATGGCTTTCAAACTGTTTAATCGGCGGACAATCTGGTCGTTTGTAAATTTAAACTCTTTTAAAACCGCAATTACACAAAGCACATTGCTGATTGTCGCTTCGTCACGCTGGGAAACCGGAAAAGAGAATTTTTCACCCAAATAGCTCACGGAAATTTCCTGCGTGCGGTCCGTCCAGTTTCCTACGACGTGCAAATTGTTCTCGCTATGAAAACCGAAAGAAATTAGCCTTTTAGCAGGATATTTTTCTTCCATCACACTTTTTACCGCAGCATTGTCGCCATTGAAAATAATCAATTTCGAATGCTGAAAAAGCTTAATCTTCTCGGAAATGATTTCATATATATCTTCAAAATTTACCGAGTGTGCGGTACCGATATAGGTGAGAATTCCAATTTTCGGTGAAAAAATATTTTCCAGAATTTCCATTTCACCCGGTTTTGAAATGCCGACTTCGAAAATTCCGAGTTGATGTTTGTGCTTTATTTCTAAAAGTGAAAGCGGAAGACCTAATTGTGAATTAAAACTTTTGGGGCTTTTAACAGTGGTAAAATCATGAAAAAGCGACTGGTAAAGCCATTCTTTAACAATTGTTTTTCCGTTGCTGCCGGTAATTCCAATGGTTTTCAGCTGAAACTGCTCTAAATGGTATTTAGCAAAATTTTGCAGAAACAGCAGCGAATTTTCTACAATAATCCAAGTAACGTCGGAGAATTGCGGTAAATAATTTTCCGCAATAATTACCATAATTCCCTTTTCAATAACCGAGTGGATATATTTTTCACCTGAATTTTTAGCCGTTGTAATGGCAACAAATGCGGTATCTGCTACAGAATAAATATTTCTGCTGTCGTAAGCGATATTTTTTATGGTGACATCGGGATTACCAATCAGTTTTGATCCGGTAATTTCTGTGATTTCTTGGGCTGTATAGTTCATTCGGTTGGCCTATTCAGGTATTCTTCATTGAAAACTTTTCTGCTTACTGCTTCGTAACTGTCGGTTTCACCAAGCTGCACCAAATCGGTATTTGCAGAAATTCTCATCGAATGGTTGGCTAAATTTCCGGTTCTTTTACAAATCGCGTGCACTTTGGTTACATATTCTGCGGTTGCCATCAGGTTTGGCATCGGACCGAAGGGACGCCCCAAAAAATCCATATCAAGTCCCGCAATCACCACTCTAACACCACTGTTAGCCAGTTTATTAGCTACTTCTACAATGCTTTCATCGAAAAACTGTGCTTCATCGATTCCCACAACATCGCAGGTGCTGCCAAGCAGTAAAATTTCGTTCGGGCTTTCTACCGGTGTACTTCGGATTTTATTTTGATTGTGAGATACCACTTCTTCCTCTGCATAGCGCGTATCGAGTTTCGGCTTAAAAATCTCCACGCTTTGCCCAGCCATTTCAGCGCGGCGCAGTCTGCGGATTAATTCCTCTGTTTTCCCTGAAAACATAGAGCCGCAGATGACTTCCATCCAACCGCTTTGTTTTGCGTGATTAATTGTATTTTCTAAAAACATTTGTTAATTTAGCCGTAAGAATTTAAAGGCCAAAATTACGGAAATTTAATAAGAAACTGATATGCAGAATCTTCAAGATATACAGGATAAAATTTTTTTTGAAACCAAAACAATTTTAGAAACACTGGGGAAAATAGCATCGGTTGATGAGCTGCTGGCAAAACACGACTTGTTCAGCGAAGTTACGGACAGAGTGGCATTTCTGAGAATTCTGGAAAAAAATTCCGAGGGTTTTGAGCAGATTTTTAAAGATTTTAATGATTCGCTTTCCGTTAAAGAAAATCAGAAAAAAACCGCCTTTTACCAGGAAGAAAATTTCGATGATTCGTCTTTTCCCGAAGATGTCATTGAAGAAGAAGTTCTGTTTACCAACGAGCTGAATGCGATTGAACCTGAAGAACCTGCCAAAACACCTGAACACGAGGAAATTTTACCGGATCCGAATTTTAGCAAGGAGCAAAAGCAGTACAATATTAATGTTGAGGAAGCGCGCGCTTTTAACGAAGAACAGCATATTTTAGAAAATTCCACAAGCGCCGATATTATCGCGCAGAAAGAAAGAGAACTGGAAGAAACCGAAGCGCGGCGTCGGCAAATTGTAGAAATCAGCAAACACGCACAGGAAGCGCAGCCAACTGAAGAAAGTTCTCATAATGAGGAAACTCCCCTTCAGCAGGCAGAAAAAAAATTCAAACTCGCTCATATCAAAGGATTAAAAGCCGTAAAGCAAATTTTTGATAATGATCCGCTGGAAGAAGAGAAAGAAATGCAGCCGGAAAAAGGGAGTATTTTGAAAACCAATGTTCAGACGGATTTTATGGAAGCTGAAAGACGCAAACCGGAATTCCGTTTGGATTTAAATGACAAAGTTGCTTTTACGAAAAGCCTTTTTAACGGAAATTCTGAGGAATTATCGACAGCAATTGCGGAGTTAAACAGCTTTAAAACTTTGGACGAAGCAAAAAGTTATCTCAGCGAGCTGTATCACGAAAGAAACTGGGCAAAATCTGATGAATATGCGCAGCGGCTCTGGAGTTTGGTTGAAAATAAATTCATGTAAGGTTGATTGATGATTAAAAAAATAGAGGATTTTAACAGCGTTTTTTTTATTGGCATTGCAGGCGTGGGAATGAGCGCCATTGCGCAATATCTGAAAGGAATTGGTAAAAAAGTAAGCGGCAGCGACCGCTATTTTCATGCTGATGAATTTAATAAAACGCGCGAACAGCTGGAAAACGAAGGAATTGAGTGCTTTGTTCAGAACGGCAGCGGAATCACCGAGAAAACAGATTTAATCGTAGTTTCCACTGCGATTGAAGATACGGTTTTCGAAGTAAAAAAAGCAAAAGAACTCGGTATTCCAATCATAAAACGCAGCGAACTTCTTGCAATAATTGCTGAAAGTAAAAAAACCATCGCGGTTGCCGGAACATCCGGGAAATCTACAACCTCAGCAATGTTGTACCAAATTTTGCTTGACGCTAAACTGAATCCCAGCATTATTTCTGGTGCGGGCTTAACAAGCATCATTAAAACCGGAAAAATAGGTAATGCAGCCGTAGGAAAAGGCGAGTGGCTGATAATTGAAGCCGATGAAAGCGACGGCTCCATTGTGCAATATCAACCTGAAATTGGTTTGCTTTTAAACATCGATAAAGATCATCAGGAAATTGATGAATTACAGGATTTATTCACCGCTTTTAAAAATAATACCAGAGGCTTATTTATTGTAAATCAGTCCAATACATTAGCAAAAAAACTCTCTGCCGATTCAGCACATGATTTTGGTTTTGAAAATAATTCTGCCGGTTATTCCGCCGAAAATTTTAAACAAAGCGGTTTGTCTTTAACCTTTAAAGTGAAAGGAGAGAAATTCGAGATGAATTCGCTTGGACAGCATTCCGTAGAAAATGCTACGGCCGCAATTGCGGTTGCAAATCAAATCGGAGTTGATCTGAAAATCTGCGCGGAAAGTTTAGCACAATATGAAGGAATTTACCGCCGACACCAAATTCTCGGAAAGAAAAACGGTGTTTGGGTAATTGATGATTACGCACATAATCCCGCGAAATGCGCAGCTTCAATTAAAGCCTGTCAACCTTTAGCAAAGAAAGTAATCGCTTGGTTTCAGCCGCACGGTTATGGTCCGACGCGTTTTCTGAAAGACGATTTCATCGAAGAAATTTCAGCAGCTTTACGCCCACAAGATGAAATCTGGATGAGCGAAATTTTCTACGCGGGCGGAACCGCGGTGAAAGATATTTCCGCAAACGACCTGATTGAAGGAATAAAAAATAACGGCAAAAATGCCTATTTTATTGAAAATCGGAATAACCTTCTTAAAACACTTCAACCTGAATTGAAAGAAGGCACACTTTTGCTTTTAATGGGCGCGCGCGATCCAAGCCTGGAACTTTTCTGTAAAAATATTTTTGAAAATCTGTAGATGAGTGGAATAATGTATTTTGTTCCAACACCGATTGGGAATTTAGAAGATATGACCTTCAGGGCGGTAAAAATCCTGAAAGAGGTGGATTATATTTTATGTGAGGATACGCGGACTTCTGGTGTGCTTTTAAAACATTACGAAATAGCTAAACCGCTGAAATCGTATCATTTACACAACGAGCATCACAGCACGCAGAAGGTTATTGAAGATTTAAAAAATGGTCAGAATATCGCCATAATTACCGACGCCGGCACGCCGGGAATTTCAGATCCGGGATATTTACTGGCAAAAGCCATTGCAGATGAAAATTTAGAAATGCAGTGTTTACCTGGCGCGACCGCTTTTGTGCCTGCTTTAGTAGTTTCTGGTTTACCAAATAATGAATTTTTATTCGTAGGTTTTTTACCTCAGAAAAAAGGGCGTCAGACTAAATTAAAGCAGCTGGCAGGGGAGAAAAAAACCATTATTTTGTACGAAAGTCCACATAAGATTAATACGACTTTAGAACAAATCAAGGAATTTTTTGGTGAAGAAACCAAGGTGAGTTTAAGCCGGGAAATTTCAAAAAAATTCGAAGAAACCAAACGCGGAACAATCGACGAAGTTATTGATTTTTCAAAGTCAAAAACCTTAAAAGGTGAAATCGTGCTGATTATCAATAATGTAATCGTAAAAGAAGACAGCGAAGAAATTCCGATGTCTAAGAATAAATACAAAAAAACAGAAAAATAAACGGGAGAATATGGGATTATTAGAAGGAAAGGTTGCGTTGATTACGGGCGCAACACGCGGAATCGGAAAAGGTATTGCAGAAGTTTTTGCTAAAGAAGGTGCCCACGTAGCTTTTACTTACGCAGGTTCTGTGGATAAAGCAAAAGCGCTGGAAGAAGAATTGGGCAAGCTGACCACGGTAAAATCTTATCAATCCGATGCTTCAGATTACGACGCGGCGCAGCAGTTGGTTGCCGATGTATTGGCAGAATTTGGTAAAATCGATATTTTGATAAATAATGCCGGAATAACCCGTGATAATTTGATGTTACGCATGTCCAAAGACGATTGGGACACCATTATCAAAGTGAATTTAGATTCCGTTTTCAATCTTACGAAAGCCGTCATTAAACCCATGATGAAGGCCAGAACCGGTTCCATCATCAATATGACTTCCGTTGTTGGAATTAAAGGCAATGCAGGTCAGGCAAATTATGCCGCTTCAAAAGCCGGTGTTATTGGATTTTCCAAATCGATCGCGCTGGAATTAGGTTCCCGAAATATTCGTTGTAACGCCATTGCGCCGGGCTTTATCGAAACTGAAATGACTGCAGCTTTAGACGAAAAAACCGTTCAGGGATGGAGAGAATCGATACCTTTGAAACGCGGTGGACAGCCGGAAGATGTAGCCAACGCTTGTGTATTCCTGGCGAGCGACCGTGCCGCTTATATCACCGGACAGGTTCTGAATGTGGACGGCGGAATGCTCACATAAAAGCTAAAATCAAAAAAAGCTCCAAATCACGCCAAATTTTTTGCGTGGCAGGTAAATAAGAATAGCGGAATATGTTTTGTATTCCACTATTCTTAATTACCATGATTGTATGAGCTCATTATTAGAACTTTTCCAGAAAACGCGTGCGCAGACTGTGGCGATTTGCAAACCCTTGGAAATTGAGGACTATATTCCGCAGCCTGTGGATTTCGCCAGTCCGCCGAAATGGCATTTAAGCCATTCCACCTGGTTTTTTGAGGAGATGATTCTTAAAAAATTCATACCTGATTATCAGGTTTTTAATCCACATTTTGGTTTTCTTTTCAACAGCTATTACCAAACTTTGGGTGATCGGGCAATCCGCACCGAACGCGGAACCATTACCAGACCCGCTGTAGCTGAGGTTTATGACTACCGGAATTACGTTGATCAGCACATTTCAAATTTGATTCAAAACAATCAGGACCAAGCTTTAGCAGAACTGATTATCTTGGGAATTAACCACGAGCAGCAACATCAGGAACTGCTGATTACCGATCTCAAACATACTTTTTCTTACAATCCAACTTATCCGGTTTATAAAAAAGACTTCAACCTTACCGCGCAGGAAAATGCCGAAGAAGGCTGGCTTCAGGTGGATGAAGGAATTTATGATATCGGTTTTGAAGGCGAAGGTTTTCATTTCGATAACGAAAAAGGTCGGCATAAAGTTTTTCTTCACGATTTTCACATCTCAAAAGCTCTCGTTACCAATGCCGAATATTTGGAATTTATCGACGCCGCCGGCTATGAAAATTTTAAATTTTGGTTAGATGAAGGTTGGTCCTGGGTTCAAGAAAATGAAATAAAATGCCCTTTATACTGGAAAAAAATTGAAAGTAAATGGTATTCCTATACTTTAGAAGGTTTAAAACTGCTCCAACCGCAACATATTCTGGCACATATTTCTTTTTACGAAGCGCAGGCTTTTGCGACCTGGAAAGGTTTGCGGTTAGCGACGGAATTTGAATGGGAAGCAGCAGCAGATCAACTACAGTGGGGAAACCGCTGGGAATGGACATATTCCGCGTATTTACCATATCCAAATTTTAAAATTGCTGACGGCGCTGTCGGTGAGTACAATGGAAAATTTATGATAAGCCAGATGGTTTTGCGCGGTGCTTCTACAGCAACACCAAAAGGCCACGAAAGAAAAACCTACCGAAACTTTTTTCACCCCAAACACCGCTGGCAAATCACCGGAATACGATTAGCAAAATGACAAAAGACATTACTTTTTTAGAAGATATTAAAACCGGTTTTTCGCATTCACCGAAATATATTTCGTCGCAATATTTTTACGATAAAGCAGGCGACAAGCTGTTTCAGCAAATTATGAACATGCCGGAGTATTACCTGACCGACGCGGAAATGGAGATTTTCAAAGAGCAAAGCGAAGCAATTATTAAATCGTTTGAACTTGACCCGAAAAAAGAATTTGAACTGATAGAATTGGGCGCCGGGGACGGTAAAAAGACGCAGCACTTGCTAAAGGCCTTACTCGCGAAAAAATACAGATTCACCTACATTCCGGTGGATATTTCGCAAAATACGCTAAACGTCATCGAAAGCCGCTTGGATGATGTTTTGGTAAATCTGGAAATTTTGCCCAAACAAGGCGATTATTTTCAGGTCTTGGAAGAACTTATTGCGTCGCAAAAACCAAAAGTGGTGTTATTCATAGGTTCCACTTTGGGAAATATGCCGGATCAAGTCGCTAAAGATTTTCTGAACCAAATTTCTGCACATGTAAAACCAAATGAGAAATTGCTGTTAGGTTTGGACCAAATTAAACCTGTAGAAATCGTACTTCCGGCCTACAACGACGCAGCCGGGATTACGCGCGAATTTAATCTGAATCTGCTTCGCAGAATTAACCGTGAGCTTGAAGCGGATTTTATCCTTGAAAATTTCGAGCACGCGCCTGAATATGATGAAATCGAAGGAATTGCAAAAAGCTATTTGAAAAGCAAAAAAGACCAAAAAGTTTTTATTAAAAATTTAAACCAAATCTTCCATTTTGCTGAGAATGAGCTCATTCACACCGAAATTTCTAGGAAGTATAACGATGAAATTTTAAACGAACTTATAAGTGAATCGGGTTTAGAAATTTCTGAAAAATTCCTTGATAAAAGGGGATATTTTGCAGATTATATTTTAACCAAAAAATGATTGCGGCTTCAATAAAAAAAGGTATTCTAGGTTTGGGGCGCGTTTCTACGACCTATTACTTTAATGAAATTCAGCGCCGATACCAGCTACTTCACGATGAATTTTCAACTTGTGAACTGCTTCTTTATCAAATTGATTTTCAGGAAATAAACCCTTTTTTGCCGAATAATTTTGAAAATTTAATTCCAAAAATAGAAAGCTATTTGGCCCAAATTTCCAAAATGGGAATTTCTCATCTTTTAGTGCCGAATATTACGTTGCACGAAACTTTAGATAAAATTGATTTTCCTTTCGAGATTTATCATCCGGTCGATTTGGCTTTTAATTATTTAACGGAAAAAGCCATTTCTGAAATCTACATTTTCGGAACATTCTACACCATGAACGGAAGATATATTTGCGAAAAATTTGCCCAAAAAGCCGTCAAAAGTTTAAAACCAAATCGCGCTGACCAAACTTGGCTTGACACATTTCGAAAGGCGGTTTACAATGAAACACAAACCGCTGATGAGGTGAAACATTTTCAAAATTTAATAGAAAAATACACCACAAAAAGTCCCGTACTTCTGGCATGTACGGAACTTTCTGTTTTTTCACCGAAAGATAATTTGCGGTGTATTGATATGGCTGAACTTCAGATTATAGATTTTCTAAAATGAAAAATTTGTCTTTTTAAACGTTAAAAATTTGGTTTTCCTGTTCAGCCACGCGGATGAAAGTGGTGCGTTTTGAAAGTTCGCGCAACTGCGAAGCGCCAACGTAAGTACAGGTAGAGCGCACACCGCCTAAAATATCTTTCACGGTTTCAGCAACTGCACCTTTGTACGGAACTTTCACCGTTTTTCCTTCGGAAGCTCGGTATTCTGCAACACCGCCGGCATGTTTATCCATGGCGGTTTGCGAGCTCATTCCGTAAAAAAGCCGGAATTTTTTGCCGCTTTCTTCCACTATTTCGCCGCCACTTTCATCATGTCCGGCGAACATTCCGCCGAGCATCACAAAATCGGAACCGCCGCCAAACGCTTTTGCCACATCACCCGGAACTTTGCAGCCGCCGTCAGAAATAATGTGCCCGCCAAGACCGTGCGCCGCATCAGCACATTCGATTATTGCGGACAGCTGCGGATAACCGACACCGGTTTTAATTCTGGTTGTGCAAACCGAACCCGGACCAATTCCCACTTTAATGATATCCGCGCCCGCCAAAATAAGTTCTTCTACCATTTCACCCGTAACCACATTTCCCGCGATAATGGTTTTGTCTGGAAACTGTGCACGAACTTTTTTCACGAAGTCTACGAAATGTTCGGAATAACCATTCGCAACATCGATGCACAGAAAATTAATTTTTGGGTGCTTTTCGACTATATTTTTGATTTTTTCTTCATCGGAGGAACCAATTCCGGTGCTTAATGCGATGAAATCATAGATGGAATCTGGCTGATTGCTTAAAAAATCACTCCATTCTTCGAGGCTGTAGTGTTTATGAATGGCGGTGATTATTTTATCTTTTGCCAGCGCTTCTGCCATTTCAAAAGTTCCGACCGTATCCATATTTGCAGCGATAATCGGCACGCCGCTCCATTTTTTTTGAGAATTTACGAAGGTGAAACTTCGTTCAAGACTAACCTGCGATCTGGATTTCAAGGTCGAACGTTTCGGACGGATCATCACGTCTTTAAAACCTAATTTTATTTCGTTTTCTATACGCATTTTTTACATTATTATAATTAAATTTTGCTTGGAATTATTCCATAATTTGCTTTAAGCTTTCCAGATATTCATAAGCTGTAAGGTCAAATTTTACAGGAACAATTGATATAAAGCCGTCTAACAATGCGGTTTCATCAGCATCGTCGCCATCATCCATATTGTTGAAATAACCGGTCAACCAATAGTATTTTTTACCGTGCGGGTTTACCCGTTCATCGAAATTTTCCTCCCACTTGGCGTTTGCCTGACGGCAAACTTTGATTCCTTTTATTTCGTCTTTATCAAGTTTCGGAATGTTTACGTTCAGCACAATACCTTTCGGCAAAGGATTTTCCAGGACATTTCGAACAATTTTCTGGATATATTCTTTAGCCTGCGAAAAATCCGCATCCCAGGAAAAATCAAGCAACGAAAAGCCGATCGCTTGCAAACCTTCAACACCAGCTTCCACCGCGGCGCTCATCGTGCCGGAGTAAATTACGTTGATGGAGGAATTTGCACCATGATTAATTCCGGAAACCACCAAGTCCGGGCGGCGCGGCAATATTTTGTCCAAAGCAAACTTCACACAATCCACGGGAGTTCCGCTCAGCGAATAATCTTTTTGGGCACCTTCGAGGTTGATTTCCTCAAAAGTTATCGTAGAATTTATAGTAATAGCGTGACCTTTTCCGGATTGTGGTGAATTTGGAGCTACGACAATAACTTCGCCGATTTCGCTCATAAATTCCACCAGATTACGGATTCCGGGTGCGGTAATTCCGTCATCATTCGTCACTAATATCAAGGGTTTTTGCATATAAATTTTGGGTTTCCACAAATTTACTTAAAAAATAGTGCGTAGATATAAATAAGGTATTAATTTTGATTGCTTGTAGCAACCTGTAACAAAACCGGTAAATACCCAACAAATTATTTATTACTACCCATTTTATGTTCAAAAAATTTAGCCTCAATACTTTACTGCTTTTTATTCCTTTAACGAGCCTGGTATTTTGTTTTAATTCGCCAAAAAATGATGACGAAAAAATGTCGACCATCATGATCAGCGTTAAAAATACCTTAAGCTACCTTCACTATTCACCGAAACCAATTAATGATGCTTATTCCCAGGAAGTTTACAAGCATTATTTCGATATGGTTGACGGTTCCAAAAGATATTTCTTACAGTCTGATATGGCTGAATTCGCGCAGCACAAAACCAAACTGGATGATTATCTAAACCAGGGCGATCTGAAGTTTTACAAACTCACAATTGACCGTTTATATCAACGTGTTGATGAAATTGATAAAATTACTCAGGATATTTTAAGCAAACCGATTAACCTGAATGAAGACGAAATTCTGGTTCTGGAACCGAAAGTAAAATCAAATCCTGTAAGCCAGGCAGAGCTTGCGTTAGAATGGAAAAAATACATTAAATACAACATTCTTCAGGAAATGGAATCGCTAACTGCGAAAGAAGAAATGCAGCGTGAAAAAAAAGATTCTGTACAGAAATTTAAGCTTAAAGATACCATTAAACTCGAAATTTTAACGCCGGAACAAAAACGGGTGAAAGCAACTCAGGAAGTGAAAGATCTGGTGACCGACACTTTCCGAAGGTTTAAAAAGCGTAATAAGATGGACTGGTTTACGGTTTATATGAACGCATATACCGAAGTTTTTGATCCGCATACCAATTATTATTCACCAAAAAATAAAGAAGATTTTGATACTCAGTTTAAAGGAAAAGTAATCGGGATAGGTGCTATTATTCAGGAAAAAAGAGGATTTCTGTATTTGGGTCCTCTCACCATCGGCGCGCCGGCCTGGAAATCCAAGCAGCTTTCTGAAGGAGATAAAATTCTGAAAGTACGCTCTAAGCCCAGCGAAGATGCTGTAAACGTAGTCGGAATGCTGTCCGACGAAGCAGTGCGGTTGATCCGTGGTGAAAAAGGCACGAAAGTAACTTTAACTGTGGAGAAAAAAGATAAAACCATCCGTGAAGTTACCATGATCCGCGAGGAAGTTGCGATTGAAGATACTTTTGCGCGCAGCATCATTGTAAATTCACCAGACGGCAAAAAATATGGTTTCATCAATTTACCAAGCTTTAATGCTGATTTCGAAGATGCTAAAGGCAGAAATGCTTCGGATGACATTAAAAATGAACTCATTAAACTAAAAGCGCAAAAAGTACAGGGAATCGTTCTTGATTTACGAAACAACGGCGGCGGAAGTTTAACCGAAGTTGGCGATATCATGGGACTTTTTATGAATGAGGGTGCCTATGTGCAGGTGAAAGACGGAAACGGAAAAATCCAGACACTTCGTAATAAAGCAAATACACCGATCTGGACCGGTCCGGTGGTAATTATGCAGAACGAACTTTCAGCTTCTGCATCTGAAATTTTAGCAGGTGCAATGCAGGATTACGGCAGAGGTGTAATTATCGGTTCGCCGCAGTCTTTCGGTAAAGGTACCGTACAGACATTTGTTGATTTGAACAGATTTTTGAACACCACCGACGATTTCGGTTCTTTGAAACTAACCATTCAGAAATTTTACCGGGTTACTGGTGAATCTACCCAAAGAAAAGGTATTGAGTCTGACATTAAAATGAAAGATTTCTATACTTATTCTGAAATTGGAGAGCGTTACGACGACTATGCTTTGGCGTGGGATAAAATTCCGGCGGTGGAATATAAGCCGGTTAATTATTTCTCGGTATTGGCGTTACAGAAAGGTTTGGAAGCGCGTTTAGCAAACAACAAAACCTATCAGCTCGTGCAGGAATCTGCGCAGTGGAAAGAAAAGCTGGATCAGGAAGAAACCATTTCGCTGAACCAGGAAAAATTCAATGAAATTATGATGATGCGCAAAGCGCAGATCAAGAAATTTAAAGGTCTGGAGAAATATAACAACGGTTTGAAATTCACCTTGAATGCTGATGAAGCGCTTCGCGAGAAGAAAGACGAAGCTTTCACCAAAAAAACAGAACTCTGGGTTAAAAACCTGAAACGCGACCTTTATCTGCAGGAAGCAATTCAGGTAATCTCTGAAATGAAATAAAGAACTCTGCTATAAAAAATACCACCGATTTTCGGTGGTTTTTTTGTTTTTGTACCGTTCAGCTAAGGAATTTAACCCTTCGGTCAGTAAAAGTTTTTTTTAATTTTAATCTGCTTTACATTTGATCCAACATTTAAGTCATGCAAAGAAAAAGTTTAATTACCATCGCCTGGATTTCCTTTTTTATCGGGAGCATTTTGTTCCTTTTTTTCAATAATGAAAAAACAGTGCAGAATTATCTTAGCTTTCTCGCAATCTCAGCGCTGTACGCTTTTACCATTGCCATGGGAAATGGGGTGATAAACGATTACCTTAACCAAAAATTTTCTTGGGTTGAAGACACAAAAACCCGCCTGATCTGGGGAATAATTTCCACTTTGGTAATTAATGTGATTTTGGTGCTGTTCTGTAATTATGTGAATTTTATTTTAATTCAGAAAGAGAATCCAAATGAATTTTTCGCCGGTAAAATGGGCTTTTTTAACTGGATTATCTTGAACATCACTTTGCTGGTCTCTGCTATCCTGCATGCCCGGGAATTTATGGACGCCTGGAAACGCTCCACACGACAGGAAGTTGTGCAGCAGAAACTGATAGCAAAATCTGCCAATGCCCAGTTTGAAAGTTTGAAAAATCAGTTGGATCCACATTTTCTCTTCAACTCGCTGAATGTGTTAAGTTCTTTAATCGATGAAAATCCCGAGCAGGCACAAAATTTTACCGCCTCCATGTCCAAAATTTACCGATATGTCTTGGAGCAAAAAGATAAAGAATTGGTTACGGTTCAGGAAGAAATAGATTTTGCACGAATCTATTGCGACTTGCTGAAAACTCGGTTTGAAGACAGCGTAAGCTTTGAATTTAATGTATCTTCTCGCGATTTGAAATTTTATGTAGTTCCACTTTCGTTGCAATTGCTGTTGGAAAACTGCATCAAACATAATTTTGCTACGTCTGGAAAACCGTTGCACATTAAAATTTTTGCGGAAGAAAATCACCTTATTATTGAAAATAATCTTCAGCAAAGAGAGCAGGTGAAAGAAGCAGCAGGAATCGGACTTGCAAATATCGTTCAGCGCTATTCTTTGCTGACCAAAAAAAATGTATTTATTGAAAAATCACCCACTTTTTTTAAAGTAAAAATACCTTTATTAACCGAAAAAATTACTGCAATGACGACATCACAATCATCCCAAGAATCAAAGGCTTATGAAAGAGCCGCAAAAAGAGTAAAAGAATTGAAAGGTTTCTACGGAAATCTCCTCTCCTACTGTTTGGTCATCCCTTTTTTAATTTTTGTAAACCTATATACAGCGCCTCAATATCACTGGTTTTGGTGGCCAGTGCTGGGCTGGGGAATAGGTTTGACCTCTCATGCCCTTCAGGTCTTTGGAATTGGCCGGAACTGGGAAGAAAAACAGATTCAGAAAATTTTGGACAAAGAAAAATAATACATCATGGAAACATCTAATACTACTCATAATAAGTATCTTGAGGCCAAGAAAAGAGTTAAGCGAATTAAGGGATTTTATACTCATTTATTCGTGTATATCTGCGTAAATTTATTTATCGTTTACCTGAATTATTCACAACTGAAACCGGGAGAAACCTATTTTCAATGGCAAAATTTCCTAACATTATTTTTCTGGGGAATTGGTTTGCTCGCGCACGGTTTAAGCGTTTTCCTGCCGAATTTTATTTTAGGTAAAAACTGGGAAGAGCAAAAAATCCGGGAATTAATGGAGAAAAATAAATAGTTTTTACCATTTTTATGAACGTGAAAAAGATTAGCACCGTCATCATCGAAGATGAAAAACCCGCCGCGCGGAAACTACAACGCCTTTTAAGCGATTTTATTGATTTAGAAATAGTTGCAGTCTTGCATTCGGTGGAAGATGGTTTAGAATTTTTTGAAAAAAATCCGGCTCCGCAGCTCATTTTTTCGGATATTGTTCTGGGTGATGGACTGTCTTTTGACATTTTTGAAAAATTTCCCGTTAAAAGCTTCTTTATTTATACCACGGCCTTTGACCAATATACCCTGAAGGCTTTTAAGCTTAACTCGATTGATTATCTTCTAAAGCCAATCATGTCCGCAGATCTGGCACAAGCTATTGAAAAATACAAAAGTTTCTTACCTGCTGAAAGCAGTTATAATGCTCAGGAAATCAAAACCTTAATTAAAGAAGATAAGCAGAAATTATCCCGGATTTTGGTTAAAATTGGTTATAATTTAAAAATCATTCAGACAGCTGACGTAACCTGCTTTTTCAGCGAGAATAAAATCGTGTATCTGCAGACATTTGAGCGCAGCTATCCGACGGATTTCACTTTAGATGAGCTTCAGGAAGTTTTGGACGAACAGAAATTCTTCCGGGTAAACAGGCAATTTATTGTGAATTCTGATTTTATCAAAAACATTCATACTTCACCTGTTTTTAACATTGAACTTCTGGCTCAGCCAAATCAGGAAATAACGGTGAGCCGCGACCGAGTAAAGGATTTTAAGGATTGGCTGGCAAAATAAATTGTAAATTTAGCCGGAAACTACAGCAGGCCGCTGACTTTGTTCTTTAACGCCTTCTTCGATGATTTCTTCAATCATCGGTAAATCTTCTTTTTCAAGCGTTTCAATCTCTTTTTCTTGCAGTTTGTTATGAGGATTGATAAAAAAACTGCAGAAAAGGGGCAAATGGTCGCTGCCGATATTTCTTAAAGTTTTAAAGTCTTTAATGAAAATATTGGTGGAGTGAAAAAACAGATCGATCGGAAAGCGCAGCAAGCGGTATTTTGCATGATAAGTGGAGACAAAGCCGCGACCAATTCTCGGATCAATCAGCTCCGATGTTTTACGGAACAGAATTGAAGAACGCGCCCACGCCACATTATTAAAATCTCCCGCGACAACCACAGGTTCGCTCATTCCTCGCACTTTTTTACCGATTGTAAGCAATTCGCCATCGCGCTCTTTGGCGGTTTCTTCTTCAGTCGGACTTGGCGGTGGCGGATGAACTCCAAAAAAGGTGAATTTTTGACCTTTGTTTGTAAATAATGTCGCTGCAATGCTGGGTAAATCGTCCGCGACAAAGTAATTAACCTTTATATCTTCGACTTTTAGTTTGGTGTAAAGATGAATTCCGTAAGTGTTTTCTAAAGGAACTTTCTTTGAATTTGGGTATTGATCTTCAATCGCGGTCAGTGCGTCTTCCCACGCCTGATTGCTTTCCATAGTGAGTAAAATATCCGGCTTTGTTTCTTTTACCAGATCGATCAGTTTTCCATAATCCTTATTGAATTGGTAAACATTCACCGAAATTATTGAAACTAAATCATAGGGCATTTTCGTGTTTTTAGCCGGATTTCTGCGGTATAACGTGGTATATGGCAACAGAATTATCACATGATTTGCGATAAGTCCAATGTGGAGTAAAACAGTTATCCAAAAAAAGGTGCTTTTATCCGCTAAAAAAATCAGCCCGAAAAGCAACGTGAGAAACTGCAGCGCCACAATTTGTATGCGCGCAAATTCCCAGATCCGGAAAAACCAGTGCTGATGGCTGATAAACGGTAATATGCTGGCGATAATGGTAATCGCTGATAAAATGTAGAATGCTAATTGCATAAATTACAAAAGATAAACTTTGATGTCTGGAACTACGCAAAAATCGGACTAAAAATAATTAAATCTTAAAAGGCTGCAGTTTCCATGTGCTTTTCCAATGGTTTTGCCTCAAAACTGTCATTTATAAATTGGAAAATTTTAGGCTTTTAACACCGAAAAAATTAGTTATTCAACGTGATCTTTTTGTGATTTAAGCTTTTTCAGCAATTCTACCTCGTTTGCGGCAATTTTTCGCGCAAATAACTTGTTGCTATTTACAAGGTTATCAAAATATTCCATTGTTAAAAATGCGGGACCAAGACCATCTTCTTCCCAGTCCATAAATCTTAGAGAGTCATTAATCATATTTTGTGCGTGTATAGAATTCATCAACACCGTTTGGAAATAAAATTCTTCGGCCACATAAGTGTTGTGCAAGCGTTTATAAATAGCTGGTCTTTCGGATGTAAAATCGATGACGTATTTCAGAATGTTCCGCGGTAAAGTCCAGTAAGTAGAGCCACCATATAATTTTTCTTTGAAATAAATTTTCCGCTTAAAATGTAGTTTTTTCTGAATTTGCAAGGTCCACCTGATAACTCGTTCGCCAAATTTGGTAAAGGGGTTGAATTGCGTATTTAAATAATAATATTCCAGCCTGTCTATTCCACCGTTCTTCCAGCTTGGCTTAAGCACACTGAAAAATTCCATATAACCTTTCAGATCTTCGTCTGGAGAAAGCAACAAATTATTTATATAGTTGATGTTTTTGAGCAGTAATAACGTGGAAGTAGGCATTTTCACCGTCTTTCAGCGGAATTCTTGAAAGATGAAGAAAAGCATTCAGATGATTAAGCCCACCCCAATTAATCACATATTTCCTCTCAATGCATTTCACATTTTCCTTGCTCGAAACTTTTGAAATGATGTTTTCATCCACTTTGCTTTTCTTATCAATGTGAATGTAAATATTGTAATCATCGGCCGGAAATTCCTCAACTAGATTTGCAAGTTGCTGAAAATCTTTGTAAGCGGTAATCAGTATAGCATGTTTCATTTGCTAAAATTAAAATTTGCCCATTGAGCAGGGCAAAAACTTATTTCTTTTAAAAATACACATTTTCAACATATTACATATTTACATTTTCAAAAAAATCGAGAAGAAATAGTAAAAATTCATGGAGTATTCAAAAAATTTCGCCTTCTAACGGCATATTTTCGGTTTTTACCAAAAAAATTCCTCTCGAAAAATCGAAAGGAATTTAAATGAATTTAAAATATTTTTACGAAATCACGCCACTTCCCACCAACTCATCTTCCTGATACCACGCTGCAAACTGTCCTTCTGCAATCGCAGACTGTGGATTTTCAAACTCGATATACAAACCTTCCTCAAACTGATAAAGCGTCGCTTCTTCCAAAGGTTGTCGGTACCGGATTCGCGCTTTTACTTTCATTGATTCTCCATTTTTCAGACGTAAATCTTCGCGAACCCAATGAACTTCGGAGTTTACTATTTTCAGAGCTTTGCGGAAAAGCCCCGGAAAATTCTTGCCTTCACCAACGAAGATGAGGTTCTTTTCAATATCGCGTGAGATCATAAAACACGATTCCACATGTCCTCCGATGCCCAAACCTTTGCTTTGCCCGATGGTGAAATAATGCGCGCCTTGGTGTTTTCCGATCACTTTTCCGTCGGTTTTTTCGTATTTTATTTTTTCAGCTAAAAACTGCAGTTCTTCCAATTTAGAAGAAAATTCCGGAATTCCGCGGTTATAACCGTCAAAATCTTTAAAAATCTCTACTATTTCTCCTTCTTTCGGTTCAAGCTGCTGCTGCAAAAATGTCGGTAAACTCACTTTCCCGATGAAACACAAACCTTGCGAATCTTTTTTCTCTGCCGTCACCAAACCCATTTCGCGCGCAATTTCGCGCACTTCAGGTTTCGTCAACTCACCAATCGGGAAAAGCGACCGCGACAGCTGCTCCTGACTCAGTTGGCACAGAAAATACGACTGGTCTTTATTGTCATCTTTACCGGCTAAAAGGTGAAAAATTTCTTTACCATTTTCATCAAAAGTCGAGTTCACGCGCGCGTAATGTCCCGTTGCAACCTTCTCAGCGCCAAGCGATAAGGCTGTTTTCATAAAGACATCAAACTTCACTTCGCGGTTACACAAAACATCGGGATTGGGCGTTCGTCCGTTTTTATATTCCTCAAACATATAATCCACGATTTTCTCCTTATAAAGCTCGCTCATGTCAATTACCTGAAACGGTATTCCAAGCTTTTGCGCCACCATCAAAGCATCATTACTGTCCTCAATCCACGGACATTCGTCCTCCAAAGTGACCGAAGCATCGTTCCAGTTCCGCATAAAAAGCGCTACCACATCATGACCTTGTTTTTGCAGCAAATACGCTGCAACACTGGAATCCACGCCTCCAGAAAGGCCTACTACAATTTTCATATTTTCAAAAAATTAAGAAAAAATTACCGGTTATTTGACCGAATTTTTCAGATTGCAAATTTACGATAATTAAAGCTATTTTTAGGAGCAGCCAGGATCTCGCTCCTTTCTAAGATGGGTTCCCGCTCTTCGCTGTATCTTTCTCCCGGAAGCTCCCGGGCGAAAGGATGCCGCTGCGATCGGGGCTAGAAGCCGGTTTTTCCCTATTAACCAGATTTTTTACCTGCTATAACTCCGCATTTTTTCAAATTATAGAAAATGGCAATTACATAAATTGTGGTATTTTTGAAAGATAAACACCTTCATCATGAAAAATTTTTTCGGCCTTATTTTCAGCTTTTTTCTGATTTTGTCAAATGCGCAGATCAGCACGTCCACAGCGCTTGATAAAGATTCAAAATGGACCATCGGTGGTTACGCCGGTTTGGGCGGAAGTTTCGGAAGTGGTGGCGGCGGCACTTCGGTGTATCTTTCACCGCGCGTTGGTTATAAACTTACTGAAAACCTTGAAACGGGACTCGCAACCAATTTTACCTGGTCCAATTCCAAATATTATTCAGCGACAACTTTTGGTGTCGGGCCATTTCTGAATTATTATTTTGCCCGGAATTTTTTCCTCAGCGGAATGTTTCAGGAATATTTCTTCAACCAAAAAAATAAAATCGACAATCTGAAATATTCGGGTGACGAAGCTGCGCTTTATCTTGGCGGCGGTTACATGCAGAAAATTGGTGAACGTGCGTATATGCAGATTGGCGGAATGTATAATGTGCTGTATGACAAAAATGATTCGGTTTTTGGCAGCGGTTTTATCCCGAATGTGGGTGTAGTTTTCGGACTTTAATTCAAATAAAATTCCGAAAAAAAATGGCCTTTTAACCGGGAAAAATTTCAGCATTTTCAAAAGCAAAATTATCTTCGATACCAAAATTAAATTTGAAAAAATTTGCCCTTAAAGCCGCTAAAAAACTGGTTTTGAAAAATTTAAAATAAAAGATCTGCCAACGGAATACCTTTTGCTGAAAATTTTTCGCAGAATCGCCGGTTTTGCTGTTCAATTGAAATGGTTTTGAAATACCGTATCTTTATGAAATTCTAACATTAAAATATAAATATTATGAAAATCACAACACTTTCTACGTTATTTTTCGGCGCCGTTGTCGCGGTTTCGTGTACTACAACTAAATCTTACGTTGTAAATTCCAAAAGCGGAACCGATACGCAGGGAACAGCAAAATTTAAGCAGGTAGGTTCTAAAGTTCAAATGGATTTGAATGTTTACAAACTTACACCGGGCATTCACGCGGTACATATTCATGAAACAGGCGATTGTTCAGCAACCGACGCGAGTTCAGCAGGCGGCCACTGGAATCCAACTTCTGATATGCACGGCAGATGGGGCAATGACGAACACCACATGGGTGACATCGGAAATTTAGTTGCTGATAAAGACGGAACTGCAAGACTGACTTTCAGCACTGATAAATGGTGTTTAGGTTGTGCAGACTCTAATGAAAATATCATCGGGAAAGCCATCGTAATTCATGCTGATAAAGATGATTTTAAAACTCAACCAACCGGAAATGCCGGTGGTAGAGTAGGTTGTGTGGAAATAAAATAATACGTTACTTTTTTTAAAATAAAAATCCGCCACTGAATTTTCAGTGACGGATTTTTTATAATTTATTCCGGCTTATTTTGCCGAAGTTTTCTTTTTTACCGGTTCGCCTTCTAAGGCATCTTTAGCTTCGTTTACTTTTAAAACTACAGTTCCGCCTTCGGCTAACTGTTTGTTTACAAGCATTTCTGCCAACAGATCTTCGATATATTTCTGGATTGCACGTTTCAAAGGCCTTGCTCCAAAATCTTTGTCCCAACCTTTCTCTGCGATAAAATCTTTCGCATCATCGGTCAGTTCAACTTTATAATTCAGTTTTTCAAGACGTTTGTAGAGTTTGTTCAATTCCAGATCGATAATTTTTGAAATATCTTCTTTTTCAAGATTGTTGAAGATTACAATATCATCAATTCTGTTCAAAAATTCCGGAGCAAAGGCTTTTTTCAAAGCATTTTCAATCGTACTTCTGGCTCTTGCATCGGTATTGGATTTCTTCGCAGTAGTTCCGAAACCTACACCGTCACCGAAATCTTTCAGGTCACGTGTACCAATATTTGAAGTCAAAATAATAATCGTGTTTCTAAAATCGATTTTTCTACCCAAAGAATCGGTAACAAAACCTTCATCTAAAATCTGCAACAAAATGTTGAAAACATCCGGATGCGCTTTTTCTATTTCATCTAAAAGCACCACGGCGTAAGGTTTTCTGCGAACCGCTTCAGTAAGCTGACCACCTTCTTCGTAGCCAACATATCCCGGAGGCGCGCCCACCAAACGTGAAACCGCGAATTTTTCCATGTATTCACTCATGTCGATTCGGATTAATGCTTCGTCAGAATCGAAAAGTTCACGGGCCATTACTTTTGCAAGCTCAGTTTTACCAACACCGGTGGTTCCGAGGAAAATAAAAGTTCCGATTGGCCTGTTTGGATCTTTCAATCCGGCACGGTTTCTCTGGATGGCTTTCACCACTTTTTTCACCGCATCGGTTTGGCCGATCACTTTGCCGTTCAGCATGTCGTCCATCTGCGAAAGTTTGTCAAGCTCGTTTTTACCAACTTTCGTAACCGGAATTCCGCTCATCATAGAAACTACTTCCGCAACATTTTCTTCGGTTACGGTTTCTTTTTTCTCTTTCACATCTTTATCCCAGGCTTCCTGCGCAAGATTTAGTTCAATTTGCAACCGTTCCTCTTCATCTTTCAGTTTTCGCGCTTCCAGGTAATCCTGTTTTTTTACTGCTTGCTGTTTTTGCTCTTTTATGGTTTCGATATTGGTTTCAAACTCAATAATCTGAGTCGGGACTTTCATATTTTTAATATAAACACGCGAGCCGGCTTCGTCCATCGCGTCAATAGCTTTGTCGGGTAAAAAACGGTCGGTAATATAACGTGAAGTCAAGTTCACACACGCTTTTATCGCTTCGTCCGTATAAGTCACGTTGTGATGATCTTCGTATTTATCTTTAATCTGATTCAAAATCTGAATGGTTTCATCTACAGTTGTAGGTTCTACCATTACTTTTTGAAAACGTCTTTCGAGCGCCCCATCTTTTTCGATATATTGGCGATATTCATCTAAAGTTGTTGCACCAATACATTGGATTTCACCTCGCGCTAATGCAGGTTTAAACATATTCGACGCGTCCAGGCTTCCGGTAGAACTTCCGGCGCCAACGATGGTATGCAACTCATCAATAAATAAAATGACGTCGCGGTTTTTTTCAAGCTCGGTCATAATTGCTTTCATGCGCTCTTCGAACTGGCCACGGTATTTTGTCCCTGCAACCAAACTCGCTAAATCCAGCGTAATCACACGTTTGCCATAAAGCACACGCGATACTTTTTTCTGCTGAATTCTTAAAGCTAAACCTTCGGCAATGGCAGATTTACCCACGCCCGGCTCACCGATAAGCAACGGATTGTTTTTCTTTCTTCGCGAAAGAATCTGCGACACGCGTTCGATTTCTTTTTCTCTTCCGATAACCGGATCCAGTTTTCCTTCCCGCGCTAAAGTGGTCAAATCACGCCCAAAATTATCTAAAGTTGGTGTTTTGCTTTTGCCGGTTCCTATATTTCCTGTTGGTTTACGCATTTGTCCGAACTCTTCACGCTCTTCATCGTCATCGTAAGCACTCATTTTCGGATTTTGACCGGAATTTTTCAACAATTTCTGGTATTCCCGCGAAATCATTTCATAGTCAATATCGTAAGAACTTAAAATACTGGTGGTGGGATCTTCCGATTTATAAAGAATTCCGAGTAATAGGTGCACGGTATTTATTTCTGCGCTCTGGTATTGTCTGCATTCCAGTTCGGAACGTTTTACGGCCTGGTCAGCCATTTTGGTGAAAGATATCTTGTCGCTTTCCACAGAAAACGGGTTTAAGCTCGCCACCGACATGGTTTCGATTTTTCTTTTGATTTGGGTTAAATCGGCTCCCAAAGTTTGCATAATTTCCTTCGCTGAATTTTCGGTGGAAATAATCCCGAGAAGGAAATGTTCTGTATTCAGAAACTCGCTGTGCAAGCGTCTGGCTTCGTTTTTACTGAGCTTAAAGACTTGGTCTAACCCAGCTGAAAATTGATGATCCATATAATGTTTCTCGTCTTTTTATTTAATAATTACTTACTTCAGTAAGCGTCAAACCAAAGTTACAAATACTTTACCAAAAACTATTTCTGACGATATGGCAGTTAATATTTTCTTAATTCGCTGAAAATGTTTAGGTTTGTCTCCCAAAAAAATTAAGCATGAACCCAGAAATTACCAATATCATCGGTTACGCCGCATCTTTCTTCATCGTCCTGAGTTTCGTGCTGAAAGACATCAGAAAGATCAGAATCGTAAACCTTGTTGGCTGTATCTGTTTTGTGATTTATGGTATTTTCAGCGATTACCTTTGGCCCATCATCATTCCAAATGCTATTTTATGTGGCGTTCAGGTTTATCATTTGGTTAAAAAGGCGTAAATTAATGCCGTGCGAATCATTGTTTCGGTTTTCAATAATCTATATACGGACCAAAGGGTAGAAAAGGTTTGCAGAACCTTATCTGAAAACGGTTACGAAATCGAACTCATCGGCAATAACTGGCGCGGTTTGCCGCCGGTGAACCGAAATTATTCCGTAAAAAGATTAAATCTCCGCGCCAAAATTCTCCGTCATGCGTACCTCGAATTTCAGTGGAAATTGTACAGGCATTTGCTGAAAAGTGCAGGCCGAAACTGCATTTTACTTTCCAATGATCTGGATACGATTTTACCGAATTATTTAGTTTCAAAAAAACTCGGCATTCCGCTGGTTTTCGACAGCCACGAAATTTTCACAGAAATGCCGTCTTTAGCCGGAAGATTTCCGCAAAAAATCTGGCGGACTTTGGAAAAGCAACTTTTGCCGAAAATCCGTTATATGATTACAGCAAGTGAAAGTTATGCGGATTGGTTTGTTGAAAAATATAAAATTTCGCGTCCGGTCGTCGTGCAGAACTTTCCGGTTTATTTAAAAATCGAAAAAAATTCCGGGCTATATAACCCAAAAATCATTATTTACCAGGGTGTCATTAATCCATCACGCGGTTTAGATAAAATGATTGCTGCGATGGCGGAAATTCCAAATGCTAAATTATGGCTTGCCGGCGATGGTCCGATGAAAACCGAATATGAACAACTGACCAAAAAACTCGGGCTTCAAAAAAAAATCGAGTTTCTTGGGCAAATTTTTCCGGAAAAGCTACGGGAAATTACACAGCAGGCTGATGTCGGATTAAGCATCGAAGAAAATAACGGTCTCAGCTATTATTTTTCTTTACCAAACAAAATTTCAGATTATATCCAGGCAAGAATTCCCGTCGTTGTCTCAGATTTTCCAGAAATGAAAAAAATCATTAAGGAATTTCAGGTCGGCGAAACAATTTCAGATCATTCCGAACTTGCAGAAAAAATAAAAAAAGTGCTCGAAAAGGCGCCAGAATTTTATTCCGAAAATCTTGAAAAGGCAGCGGCACAACTATGCTGGGAAAAAGAAGAACCTAAATTGCTGAATCTCTTTCGGAAAGTAACCGAAGAAAATTTTTAGGAATGCTTATCTTTGCACAAATTCAACTTTGCGATGACGATTAAAGAAAAACAGCAGGAAACTGTGGAAGCTTTTGCCTTTTTGGAAGATTGGGAACAAAAGTACGAATATATTATAGACCTCGGAAAAGAGTTGAAAGGCATGCCCGAAGATCAGAAAACCGATGAAAATTTAATTAAAGGTTGCCAGTCGAAAGTCTGGATTAAAGCGCGTTTTGAAGATGGTAAACTTTTTTTTAACGCTGATTCCGACGGAATTTTACCGAAGGGCATCGTGTCACTTTTGGTTTCCATTTACAGCGGTCACACTACGCAGGAAATTCTGGATTCAGATTTTTCGTTTATCGAAGAAATCGGCTTGCAGGAATTTCTCTCGCCTTCGCGTGCCAACGGTTTGATGGCGATGACCAAACAAATTAAGTTTTACGCCGTGGCCTATCAGCTGAAATCGTGACGCGAATTTTAGCATACCGTTTTTCGGCGTTCGGCGACGTTGCGATGACCGTTCCGGTTTTGCGCGAATTTCTGGCTCAAAATGCTGATGTTGAAATTGTTATGGTTTCCCGCGAAAATTTCAGCGCACTTTTCGATGATATTCCGAATCTGCAATTTAAAGGGATAAATCTCGAAGATTTTAAAGGTTTTTTCGGTTTGCAGAAACTGGGAAAATTGCTTTTGGAAGAATTTAAACCAAATTTTATCGCCGATTTACACGACGTCATCCGAACGAAAACGCTCAATCTTTTTTTTCTGCAAAAAGGTTTCAAAGTTTACAAAATAAATAAAGGTAAAGCTGAAAAAGAAAAACTCACCGATATTTGGAATATCGAAAAACAACCGCTAAAACCCACCGTGGAAAGATATGCCGACGTTTTTCGCGAAATGAAGTTTAAGCTTGAACTTTCCAATCAATTACAACCAAAATCTGGAAAATCCGGAATTGGTGTCGCGCCGTTTGCGCAGCACAAAGGTAAAATGATGCCGCTGGAAAAAACTTTCGAATTGGTAAAAATATTGGCACAAAAGCACCAAATTTTCTTTTTTGGCGGCGGCGCTCAGGAAGTTGAAATCTTAAATTCCTGGCAGCAAAAAATCCCAAATACTGAAAATTTAGCTGGAAAATTAACCTTGAAGCAGGAATTGGAAAAAATTTCGGGCTTAGAAGCCATGATTTCGATGGATTCTGCAAATATGCATTTGGCAAGTTTGGTTGGTACGCGCTGTATTTCGGTTTGGGGTTCCACGCATTTTTACGCCGGATTTTTAGGATACGGACAAAGTGTAAATGATGTCGTACATGTGAAAGATTTAACCTGCCGGCCGTGTTCGGTTTTTGGTGATAAAGAATGTTACCGCGGCGATTATGCTTGCCTGCACGAACTGAATATCCAGCAAATCATTAATCTGATTTAGAAAAATATGCCGTTAGAAGCGGTGATTTTTTCGTTTTACTGAATTTTCAAGAAAATCATTATCTGGTTTAAAAAAAATTTGCCGCTAAAAGCGGCAAATTTTTCGTTTTCGGAAAGATGACGAAACTATATCTAGCCCCGATGGAAGCGGCATCCTGCGCGCCACGAAAGTGGCGTGCAGATAAAGCGGACAGCGGGTTGAAACTTCTATAAGATGCGAAATTTTCCTTGCTTCTAAGCCAGATTTTTTACAAAAAGCTGTCGCCTTTTTTTAACGTTTTTAAGTCCTGAACATATTCTTTAATCAACTGGTCGTTGGCGCGCGGGCAGATCAGCAAAGCTTTGTCGGTGTCCACGATAATGTAGTCTTTCAAACCGTCGATGATCACCGCCTTGTTTTTATTTTTCAGGTTGATGATATTTCCTTTTGCGTTGTAGGTTAAAAGATGGCGCGATTTTGAAGCGTTTTTTTCCGCGTCTTTCACCGCATTTTCGTAAACGGAAGTCCAGGTCCCAAGATCGCTCCAGCCAATATCGGCGGGAATTACATAGACATTTTTCGCTTTTTCCAGAATGCCGTTGTCAATTGAAATTTTTGCGACTTTTGGATAAATAGCATCGATGCAGCCTTCTTCTTCTTTCGTATTGTAATCGCAACTCTGGAAATGCTGAGACATTTCGCTGAGGTATTCTTCAAACGCCGACAAAATGCTTTGGACATTCCAGATAAAAATCCCGGCATTCCACAGGAAATCGCCGCTTTCCAGAAAAGTTCTGGCGAATTCTAAATCAGGTTTTTCGGTAAATGTTTTAACCTTGAAATATTCTTTGTCTTTATTTTCTTCAAACTGAATATAGCCGTAACCGGTTTCCGGCCGTGTTGGTTTGATGCCCAACGTGATGAGGAAATTTTTGGTCGCCGCGAGGTTTAAAGCAAGCTCAATTTTCTGTAGAAAAACGGTTTCGTTTAAAATCAAATGATCCGCCGGAAGCACAATAATATTTGCGTTCGGGTTTTTATCTGCGATTTTTTTCGCCATGTACATATTGCACGCCGCGGTGTTTTTCATCATGGGTTCGCCCACGATATTTTCCGGGTTTAATTCCGGTAGCTGCTGCTCGGTGAGTGCGATATATTCTTTGCTGGTGATGACATAGATGTTTTCCGGAATTACAATTTTGCTGATTCGGTTGTAGGTTTGCTGGATCATGGTGTGGCCGGTTCCTAAAATATCCTGAAACTGTTTCGGGTATTTCTGGGTGCTCATCGGCCAAAATCTGCTGCCTACGCCTCCTGCCATGATGACGCAGTAATTATTTGATTCTGACATATTTAACTTAGTTTTTCCACGCGGGCCAACGGCTTGAAAATATACTTTTTTCCGTTGTTGGTATTCAGGCAAAGATAGTTTTTTTTCCGCTTCTCCTCAATGATATAAGTCTCCTTTCGGTAGGTAAAACGGTCGTTTTCGTTAAGGTCTTCGATATACGAAGTTTCGTCGTCGTAATTTTCAATGTGGAAATAGCGCACAAGATCGGGGCTCGACATAAAATTTGATTTCGGCGCTTTTGAAAATCTCCGGATAATCGGTTTTAAATCTTCGGGATAAATTTCGATGCTTTCAAGGAGCATTTGCCTAAACGTTTGTTTCCATTCCGCACCGTGTGCTGAAATGCGCTTTTTGCTTTGGTCAAAAGCGATAAGATGCGCGAGTTCATGCGTCAGCACGAAGAAAAAAAGATACGGCTGTAAGGTGGAATTGATGGTGATTTGATGCGTTTTATCCGGCATTTTCCGGTAATCGCCCAGTTTCGAATTTCTCCCGCGCGTTACTTTGATATGAATCGTATAATCAGCGAACCATTTTTTTAGAAAAATCAGGCTATTATCCGGCAAATATTTCTGTAACAGCACGATGGACATAACAACAATTGAAGTATTTTAAAACTACAAAGTTAAAGGAATTCCTGCGTAGAAATTTAGAAGTTTCAAGCTGAAAATGTAATTGTATTTTGCCTGTGCCACGCTGCCTTGCGCATTAGCATAATTATTACGCGCGTTGTTTAGGTCATAAACCGTGGCGCGGCCGGCGTTATAGCTTTTCTCCGCAAAATCCAGGGCTAATTTGGCACTTTTTTCAGCTTCGCGAGAAGCAACGAAAGATTCGTAGTTGCTTTCCGCATCAAACTGTGCTTTCTGAACGTTTTGTAAAACGTCCTGCTTTTGTAACAGCAAAGAATTCTTCGCAATATCTTCGTTTACTTTAGACTGCTCTACGTTAAGTCGCGTAATTCCTTTATTGAAAATCGGGATGTTTGCGGAAACGCCAACCTGCTGCCCGAAATTGTCTTTATATTGTTTAAAAAAGCCACTTTGCTGAATGGTGTTTCCGGTAAGATCTTTTCCGGCGTTCAGCAAATAAAAGTATGAACTTCCCAATCCTGCGTTTGCGGAAATTGTCGGCCAGAAGGCGGTTTCGGTAATTTCTGTTTGGGCTTCGGCCGATTTTATGCGGCTTTCAGCAGCTTTTATCTGCGGTTGGTTTTCAAAAGCTTTATTAATGATTTGGTCCGCTGTAAATAAAGGTGCCTGAATATCATCTTCAATGGCAACATTTTGCACATCGAAGTTTTTATAATCCGGAAGCTGCAGAAGCATTGCTAAAGAAAACAAACTTCGGTCGGTATTGATTTCTGCAGTTTTTACATTGAGCTTTTCGCGTGCCAGCCCGGCTTCAGCTTCAGCTAAAACCGTTTGCGCGGTGGTGCCAACCTGCGTCGTGATTTTTGCACGCTCGTAAAGTCTTTCCGCATTTTCCAAAGCGCTTCTCGCAATGGTTACCACTTCGCGGTTAAGCAAAATGGCTAAATATTGCTGCGCAATTTGAAGTGAAATGTCATTTTTTACCTGTTCCACATCAAATCCGCTTGCCTGAACATCATATTCGTTTTTGCGGATATTTTTTTCGAGTCTGCCGTGGTTGAAAAGCAACATATCAGCACCAACATTTGCACTGTTGCTGAAATTATCATTGCTGCCTGTGCGGCCGAAAGTGTCGCGGCCCTGCCCAAAAGTTGCAGAATTATTGATGTTTCCGGAAACCGACGGAAGATATTGCCGTTTTGCAATCGACAGATTATAATCTTGAAGTTTCTTGTTGTACTCGTTCTGGATGACCTGCAGGTTATTTTCTACGGCGTAATTCACGCATTCCTGAAGCGTCCATTTCTTTTGAGAAAACAGAAAAGCAGACATCAAAGTCAGGGAAAACAGCAAAGATTTTCTCATAGATTATTTTCTGTAATAAGACGGTTTTTTTGCAAAATTGTTACACAGATTTCTTTAAATCATTAATTCTACTTACAATTGGCATAGAAAAAACTCCACTTTTTTGCAGATAGAGCTCGTAAAATTTCTGCGCTTTTGCAGCAAAATCTACATTTGAATTTTCCCTGTTTTTAAAGTAAAATAAATGACCGAGCAATTCGTAATACGGAATGTGGTGACTGCTGTCTTTCGCTTCGATGAGCTCAATTATTTCGTCGGTGCTTTTTGCCGACAAAGTTTCGAAATCCATTTTGAAAGTATCATTCATGTTGGTATCGAAAATCCTTTCCTGTTCCGGCAATTCGCCTTCATTTTTTTCTAAAAGCAGCTTCGAAAGAAATTCGGAAAACTGCTTTACAATGCGAATGATGTAATCTTTATCGTGGATCATTTTATTAAATATTTAATTAAAGTTTAAGCAAAGAAAAGATAAGCCAAAATTACTGACGTGATGATGCCTACCAAATCAGCCATCAGCATTGCGGTTACGGTGTATCTGGTGTTTTTAATGCCCACCGCACCGAAATAAACCGCGATTACATAGAAAGTGGTGTCCGAACTTCCTTGTAAAACCGCTGCTAATCGTCCCTGGAAACTGTCCGCACCGAAAGTCTGCATCGTATCCACCATCATTCCGCGCGCGCCGGAACCCGAAAGCGGTTTGATGAGCGCAGTTGGTAAACCGTCAACAAATCGGGTATCGAAACCGACAACCTGTGCTACCCATTTCATTCCATCGATTAAAACATCGAAAACTCCGGAAGTTCTAAGCAAGGAAATCGCGATGAGCATTCCGACCAAATAAGGAATAATTTTTACACACGTCCAGAAACCTTCTTTTGCCCCATCGATAAAAGCATCGAAAACATTAATTTTTTTATAAACCGCGCCCAAAACAATAGCAAAGAAGATCAACAAAATAATTCCGTTGCTCAGCAACATGCTGAAATTATCCAGTCCTTCTTTGGTTAAATTTACCAAATACACCACGAGCAAAGCAATAATAGCGGAAATTCCTCCAACATAAGCGATGACGACAGGTTGAAGCAAATTTATTTTCTGATACAGCGAAACGAAAATCATAGCGGCTAAAGTCGCTGCAAAAGTTGCAATCATGCACGGCAGAAAAATATCGGTTGGCGTTGTAGAACCCATCGAAGCACGGATTGCGATAATGGAAACCGGAATCAAAGTTAAACCGCCGGCGTGCAAACACAAAAACATGATTTGGGAATTACTCGCGCGCTCGTTTTCCGGATTTAATGTCTGCAAACTTTCCATCGCTTTTAATCCAAACGGTGTCGCGGCGTTGTCCAAACCAAGCAAATTCGCTGAAAAATTCAGCAACATATGTCCGAAGGACGGATGGTTTTTCGGGATTTCGGGGAATAATTTTGAAAAAAACGGCTGAATTATGCGTGAAAGCAAATTGATACCGCCGGCTTTTTCGGCAATGCTCATAAAACCCATGAAAAGCGTCATAATTCCAATCAGACCAAGGCAGATTTTTACGGCCGTTTCCGAAGTTCCGATGACACCGTCGGTTTCCTGCACGCGGTAAACCGCAACTTTCGAAGTTGCTGAATCGCTTTTGTAATGAATTCGGTTTTGATTAAAATTGGGTGCTAATACAAGGTTTTTTTGAATTTCAGGTGAGAGTTCACCGATGCTTTTGGTCGCAATCTGCACGGTATCACCACTTTTGCCGACCACCATATCGTTGTAAATGGCTTTGTAATGATCTGAAAAAATATATTTGATGCTGGCGACAATAATCGCGACGATGATAAAGGCGCTCCAGATTCTGCTTAAAACCATTTTGTAGAAAATTTTGTTAAAAATAACCAAAATCTTGAAGTAATGGTTTGCGCCGTGCAATTATTCAGCTGAAAGTTTATAAAACGAAAAAATTTGACGTTAAAATGGCAAATTTTTTTAATTATAATTTCATCAAGACAAAACAAAAAAATTCCGCCTTAAAAGACCGAATTTTGTAAAAATGTTTTACAGAACTGCGAGGAACTCCACGCCGTCGTTGTTTTCTTCTTTTGGTAATTTCACGAAATGACGGTGAAAGTCTGCGTAATAATCATCATATTCCTGGCTCTTTTTCTTCAAAAACTGCTTGAGCCCAAAAATGCCGATTCCGATCAAGATACCGGCACCTCCCGCCAATAATATGCCTACCTGTGTTTTCATAAGTTTATTTTTCTCGACGATGTCAGAAGCAAATTATGTTCCTTTTCTGGTGGATGCCGGATTAAAAAATTGTTAAATAATCAAGAATTCTGTCTTATCATTTCTGAATGAGTAAAAAATTTCGCAGAAATCTTGCGGTTCAGCTCGGAATAATTCGGTAAAAAATGGTATTTTTGAACAAATCCTGAACTATGAATATTAAAACTTTTGCTTTGGGCGCCGCCGGTTTTCTGGCAGCAGCATGTACACCACAAAAAATGATCAGCACCATCAACTATCCTGAAACGAAAAAAATAGACCACACGGATACTTATTTCGGAACCACAGTTGCCGATCCGTACCGCTGGCTCGAAGATGATCGTGCCGCTGATACCAAAGATTGGGTGCAGCGAGAAGTCGCTTTCACCAATGATTATTTAGCAAAAATTCCTTTCCGCGAAGAAATTCGTTCGCAGTTGAAAGACATCTGGAATTACGAAAAAATCGGTGCTCCATTTAAGGAAGGCGATTATACTTATTTTTATAAAAATGACGGTCTGCAGGCGCAGTCTGTTTTATACAGAACAGATAAAGCCGGTAAGACTGAAGTTTTCCTGGATCCAAATAAATTTTCCGAAAAAGGCACGACTTCTTTAGCCGGAGTTTCCTTTAATAAGAAAGGAAATTTAGTTGCTTATTCGATTTCCGAGGGCGGAAGTGACTGGAATAAAATTATCATTCTGGATGCGGTAACCAAAAATAAAATCGATGAAACCATTAATGATGTGAAGTTTTCCGGAGCTTCGTGGTTAGGTGACGAAGGTTTTTTCTATTCAAGCTACGATAAACCAACGGGCAGCGAACTTTCCGCTAAAACAGATACACACAAGGTGTATTTCCATAAGTTGGGCACCAAGCAAAGTGAGGATAAGCTTGTGATCGGCGGCGACCAGTTTAAAAGACGTTATATGGGAATGGGCGTGACGGATGACGAACGGTTCCAGATTTTAAGCGCTTCCGAAGCTACAAACGGTAACGAGGTCTATATTAAAGACCTAAAAAATAAAACCGATTTAATTCCAATTCAAAACGGATATGATTACAATACCGATATCATTGATTCTAAAGGTGATTTCATCTATGCTTTAACGGATAAAGACGCGCCAAATATGCGTTTGGTTAAATTTAACATTAAAACGCCGAATGTTTGGGTAGATGTAATCCCGCAAACCGAAAATGTGTTAAGTGTTTCTACCGGTGGCGGCTATATTTTCGCAAAATATATGCAGGATGCGGTAACGTCTGTAAAGCAATATGATTACGACGGAAAACTTATCCGCACCATTGAACTTCCAGGAATTGGTACCGCGGGCGGCTTCAGTGGAAAAGAAAACGACAAAGATTTATATTACAATTTCAGCAATTATATTACTCCTGGAACAACGTACAAATTTAATGTTGAAACCGGAAAATCCGAAGTTTACCAAAAACCGAAGGTGAAATTCAATCCTGAAGATTACGTTTCCGAGCAGGTTTTTTACACTTCAAAAGACGGCACGCGCATTCCGATGATGATAAACTACAAAAAAGGCCTTAAAATGGACGGAAAAAATCCAACCATTTTATATTCTTACGGAGGTTTTAATATCAGCCTGCAGCCAGGTTTTTCTGTAGTAAACGCGATCTGGATGGAAAATGGCGGAATCTACGCTGTTCCTAATATTCGCGGTGGTGGTGAATACGGTAAAAAATGGCACGATGCCGGCACAAAAATGCAGAAGAAAAATGTTTTTGATGACTTCATCGCGGCTGGTGAATATCTTCAAAGCAAAGGTTACACTTCCAAAGATTATATGGCGCTTTCGGGCCGTTCAAACGGCGGACTTTTAGTCGGTGCTACCATGACAATGCGTCCGGATTTGGCTAAAGTTGCCTTCCCGGGAGTTGGCGTTCTGGATATGTTGCGTTACAACAAATTTACGGCAGGCGCAGGCTGGAGCTACGATTACGGTACCGCCGAAGACAGCAAAGAAATGTTTGAATATTTGCGCTCTTATTCCCCGATTCATCAGGTGAAAGAAGGCGTTTGTTACCCGTCCACTATGATTATCACCAGTGATCATGATGACCGCGTAGTGCCGGCGCACTCTTTTAAATTTGGTGCCGAACTTCAGGAAAAACAGTCGTGCAACAACCCGATTTTGGTTCGTATCGAGACCAATGCCGGTCACGGAGCAGGTAGAAGTACCGAACAGGTCATCGGTGAAAATGCTGATATCCTGAGTTTTGCGCTTTATGAAATGGGTTACAAAACGTTAAAAAAGTAAAAAACTCTGAAAAATTTTGAAACTTTCCGCCCGCAAGCGGAAAGTTTTTTTATTCAAGTCAAGAAATAAATTCACTAATTTTGCCTTTATGCACAAAGAGGAAATTGCCGGTTATTATGATGTGTTTTCTGCAACGCAGGTGAAAACCGGCGCCAATGAAAGATTGATTTCTCTTTACAAAAGACTTTTGGAACAAGGTTTAAAATCAAGCTCCAATGTACTGGAACTCGGCTGTGGCGTTGGAAACTTTACCAAACTTCTGGCGGAAAAAGTAACTTCCGGAAAAATTGAAGCGGTTGATTTTAGCCAAAAAAGCATCGAAATAGCCCGGAAAAAATGCGGTGAGAAACAAAATATACATTTCGAAGTTGCTGATGTTACGGCTTACACGCCAAAATTTGCTGACTTCGATTTTATCACTTTAATGGATGTTATCGAGCATATTCCGCTGGAAAAACATCAGGAATTATTTTCGAAAATTTGCCGTTTTAGCACGGAAAAAACCTTAATTGCGCTTAATATTCCGAACCCGGAATATATTGCATTTACGCGCAAAAACCAGCCGGAAACTTTGCAGGTGATCGACCAGGAAATCCATTTGGCACCTTTGCTTACAATTTTAGAAAATTCCGGCTTAGAACTGGTTTTTTTTGAAAAATACAGCATCTGGGAAATTGAAGATTATCATTTTCTTTTGGTTCGTAAAAAGCAGAATTTCGAACTACGGCACCTTTCGGATGAGCGCACGCTTTCGGAAAAAGTTTTAAACAAAGTTTCCCGAAAAATCGACTCGCTGAAATACCGATAATGCGGAAAAACCTTTATTTGATTAAATTTTAATGTCTGATATTATAAAACTTTTACCCGATCATGTTGCCAACCAAATTGCCGCAGGCGAAGTGGTGCAGCGGCCCGCATCGATTGTAAAAGAACTCATCGAAAACTCCATCGATGCCGGAGCGACAAAAATTGAACTGATCGTTCGCGATTCCGGTAAAAACCTCATTCAGGTGGTGGATAACGGCAGCGGAATGAGCGAAACCGATGCACGGCTAGCTTTCGAGCGCCACGCAACTTCGAAAATAAGCACCACCGAAGATATTTTCCGGATTTCTACAAAAGGTTTTCGCGGAGAAGCTTTAGCTTCAATAGCGGCGGTTGCGCAGGTGGAACTTCGCACCAAAACTCACGATGCGGTAAGCGGCACCAACATTTATATTGAGGGCGGAGGTTTTCAGTTTCAGGAACCGATTCAAACTGCGGCGGGCTCTAGTTTTTCGGTTAAAAATCTTTTTTACAATGTTCCGGCGCGCCGGAAATTCCTTAAAAATAATAATATTGAGTTTCGCCACATTATCGATGAATTTCAGCGCATTGCGCTGGCGCACGATAATCTTGATTTCGAACTCTACCATAACGACGATATTATTTTCCGGCTTCGCAAAGCAAGTCTTTTACAAAGAATTGTAGATGTTTTCGGACGAAAACTGCAGCCGCTTTTAATTCCGATTAAAGAAGATTTGGGTTGGGTGCAGTTGAATGGTTTTGTGGCAAAACCGGAAGGCGCCAAAAAAACGCGCGGCGAGCAGTTTTTTTTTGTTAATGGGCGCTTTTTCCGAAGTGCTTATTTTAATAAAGCCGTACAGGAAGCTTTTGAAGGTTTACTTTTACCGGGTTATATTCCAACTTTTTTCCTTTTTTTAGAACTCGATCCGGAGAAGGTGGATGTTAATATTCATCCGCAAAAAACCGAAGTGAAATTCGAAGATGAAAATCTTATTTTCGCATTGGTTCGCTCAACGATTAAGCGGTCGTTAGGAATTTATAATATTTCACCAAGTCTGGATTTTGACCGTGGTGAAGGTGTAGAAGCTTTTCTGGCGCAGTCAACCGGTGGAAACACCGCTTACAAAACACCCGAAATTGTGGTGGACCGCAGCTATAATCCTTTTCTGGAAGAGCGCGAAACTGAAGGTGAACGGGTGGCGATGACCGAGCTATTTCAGCAAAATATGCCCGCAGAGCCGTCAAAAATTAATCTTTTTGAAGATGATGACTTTGATGATGATTTGATGCGTTTGCCCAACGGTTACTGGCTTTTCAATAAAAACGGTAAAACCCTGATGCTGGATTTAGGTAGAATGCACCGCCTGGTTGTTTCTGAAAAAAATGCCAAAAAGAAGCGCAATTCCGAGAAACATACGCTGCTTTTTTCGTTGGAATATCACATGAATGAAACCGAAAAAAATAAATTTCGGTCGATTAAAAAATTTCTGCCGGAACTTGGCTTCGAAATGGTATTGGCAAATGATAATGTTTTGCGGATTGATGCCGTCCCTGAAGGTTTGAAGGAAACTCAGGTAATGAAATTCCTTGAAAATCTTTTTGAGATCCTGGAATACCGCAACGAAGATGAGTTTATGGAATTCTACAACAGCCAGTGGAATAAAATACAGAGCAAATCGCGGTTTGATTTTTTATATAAAACCGATGCCGAGCACGCCATCACAGATTTTACCGAGCTGGGCTTCCCGGAATTTTTACCGTCTGGAAAGCGGTGCTATATCGTTCTTCCGCTGGAAGAGCTTAAAAACAAATTTTAATTTATGTTTCCAAGATTAACGCCGATTACCAAAAATATTATCATTCTGAATGTTATATTTTATCTGGCTTCCAATTTCATTGCTTTTCCAAAACTTTATGAAATGTTTTCGGTGTTTTACTTTGAATCACCTTATTTTAAAGTTTGGCAAATCATCACGCACATGTTTATGCATGCGCCGATGGGACAGGGAATTGGACTGACGCACATTCTTTTCAATATGCTGACGCTGATGAGTTTCGGACCAGTTTTAGAGCAGGTTTTGGGCGACAGAAAATACATTATTTTGTATTTTGCCAGCGGAATTGGCGCTTACCTACTGAACTGCGGCTGGAATTATTTTGAAATTACGCAGGGTGCAGATCCGATGGAAATTTATTCCATCCCAATGATGGGCGCTTCGGGTGCGATTTTCGGGGTTGTAGCGGCATTTTCTACTATGTTTCCTGATTCTAAGCTTTACTTCATGTTTATTCCGTTCGGCATCAAAGCCAAATATTTATTACCAGGAATTATTCTGATCTCACTGTATTTAGGATTCAGCGGCTCGATGGGCGGCATTGCACATTTCGCACATATCGGTGGTGCTATTGTAGGATATGTCTTGGCCAGAAAATGGAAAAATGATCATTTTAGAGTTAATTAAGCACAATTTCCTGTGAAGATATTGCGATTTTTCTCTACGTTTTGTCACGCTGTAATTTTGATTTTGCTTTTGGCAACTTCACTCAACTCGTTGGTTCCACCGCAAAAATTTCCTTATATAAACCTGCTTTCGCTGGCTTTTCCCGTTTTGATGATTTTAAACGTTTTGTTGTGTTTATGGTGGACTATTCGTGCTAAAAAAAGAGCAATTCTTTTCATTGTGCTTTCGTTATTTTTAATAAAACCAACCGGTCGATGGCTAAACTGGCAGACTAAAAGTGATGAAAAAGCAAATCTGAAAGTAGTTTCTTTAAATATAAAAGGCGGCAATTTCGGTCGGAAAAATGTTTATGAATATCTGAAAAACCAGAATGCTGATATTGTTTTCGGACAGGAATATGGTGAAGAATACAATGTTCCCGGTTATCCGAACAAAGCCGTAGATTACCAGATTGTGGCCATAAATTCAAAACTTAAAATCATTAATACCGATAAAATTGCGACCTCCGGAAACGGAAATTCGTTTTATGCTGATATCGAAGTGAATGGTAAGGTCATCCGCTGCATCAATTTATATCTGACGCCCTTCGCTTTTGATAAAAAAAAGGTAAAACCCAGCGAAGACTTGGAAACGAACAAAACTAAGATGAGTTATATTCTGAAACGCCTTGTACCGACATTTAAAGCGCATCAGCAGGAAGTTGAAGACGTGCGTCAGGCGGTTTTGGATTCGCCATATCCGGTTTTGTTAGCCGGCGATTTCAATGCGGTGCCAAATTCCTACGAATATTATCAGGTGAATTCGGTGTTGGAGGATGCTTTTGTTAAAGTTGGCAGAGGCAGCAGCACGAGTTTTCACGATTATAAATTCCCCATTAGAATCGACTATTTTTTCTCCTCGAAAGAAATTGAACCGATTACCTACCGCGTGGACAGAAGCGTAAAAGTTTCCGATCATTTTCCCGTAATTGCAACCTTCAAAGTACATTAAAATGCCAAAAACGATATTTTTGCTCATTTTGCTCGTAATTTTTTCCTGCAATAAAGAAACTGCTGAAAAAACTACAATCAGCGCCGAAAATACCACAATACCACCCTACGACACAGTAGCTATTGATTCTTTTTCTGCCGGTGCAACATCGGTGGATATAGCACGGCAAATACGGATGTCTACCGTGAAATTTCAGGATTCTTTACAGCAGGTTAAAATTAAAGCCGAAGAAGAGCAGCTATTGAAAAAAGCTAAAGAAGAAAAGCAGAAGTTGGAAAAAGCCGAAACGGAAAAAAATGCCGCTGAAGCAGCCAAAAAATCAAAATCTGAAGAGACAAAAGCTTCTGTGCCGGAAGTAAAAACCGAAAAAGCATAGTAATTACGCTTCGTTCATCTGAATGAGCGGCTCGATATATTCGCGGTCGTTGCTGAGACGCGGAACTTTATTCTGTCCACCCAATTTTCCGCGCTGCGACATCCAATTGTAAAAAAGCTGAGGTTTTGCGACATGAATAATCGGTTTTTTCAACGTCATATCATTGTATCTTTTCGCCTCGTAATCGGAGTTCACGGACTTCAGATGATTGTCGAAAATTTCACCAAAATGCTCGATATTTTCCGGTTTCCGCTGAAATTCCAAAACCCATTCGTGCGCTCCGCTTTCGCCATTTTGCATAAAAACCGGCGCGCCGGTGAAGTCGAGAATTGAAGCATCTGTTGCTTCGCAAGCTTTTGTCAGCGCCGTTTCCACGTTATCAATCATCAACTCTTCGCCAAAAGCATTGATATAATGTTTTGTACGGCCGGAAACTTTAATTCTGAAAGGCTCAAGCGAGGTAAAACGTACAGTGTCACCAATTAAATAGCGCCATAATCCGCTGTTGGTGGTGATGACCATCGCGTAGTTTTTGCCGATTTCCACTTCTTCCAGCGGAATTGCGTGGAGATTTTTTTCATCGAAAGTTTCCATTGGAATAAATTCATAGAAAATCCCGTAATCCAGCATCAGCAACATTTCATCGCTGCCGTGCTGATCCTGAATGGCGAAAAATCCTTCGGATGCGTTATAGATTTCGTAGTAATTAATTTCTTTGCCAATCACCTGACGGTATTGGTCACGATATGGTTTGAAACTGATGCCGCCGTGGAAAAAAACCTCCAGATTCGGCCATAAATCCGAAATCGTTTTGTGTCCGGTTTCGGCTAAAGTTCGCTGTAACAAGACCAACATCCAACTTGGAACGCCGGTTAAACTGCCGACATCTTCACTTTTAACTTCGGAAATGATGGCTTTCAATTTACTTTCCCATTCGGACATCAACGAAACTTTTTTGCTCGGTGTTGTGGTTATTTCTACCCAAAACGGCAAATTATCAATTAAAATCGCGGAAAGATCGCCAAACTTGGTATTGAAATCTTCATAAAAATCTGCGCTGCCGCCGAGACGTAAATTTTTATTGGTAAACAGTTGGTTGTCGGGATGATTATTCGCATAAATGGAAATTAAATCTTTACCGGCTTTCATGTGGCAAAGTTCCAGACTTTCATCGGTAATCGGAATGAATTTACTTTTAGCATTTGTAGTTCCGGAAGATTTAGCAAAATTCTTTACCAAACCCGGCCAGAAAACATCACGCTGGCCTTGGCGCGCGCGTTCGATATACGGCTCGAAATCTTCATACGTAACGATCGGAATATTCCGGCGAAAATCTTCGTAGCTTGAAATGGAGCTGAAGCCGTGAATTTTACCGTAATCGGTATTTTCAGCATGGTAAAGCTGGGAAAAAAGCACGCCTTTTTGAGTTTCAACCGGGTGATCCATAAAATTCTGGATCTGGTCTATACGCTGACGGATAAACCAATTGACGACCGTATTGAAAAGTGCTTTTGTTGCCATAAAGACAAATATAATATATTTTGTCTAAAGGAGCTCCATCAATTTTTTACAAAAAAATTCCGTGCAAAAAGCACGGAATTTCAGGTTTTACCTAAAGTTTTAGTTTAGCAATATTCAGCGTAAGCGCCCTGTAGATTTGCAGCAATTGCGCCTGCAGGATTACCTTCAATGTGGTGTCTTTCCAGCATGTGCACCAACTCGCCATCTTTGAAAAGCGCGATACATGGTGAACTTGGTGGAAAAGGTGCCAAATGTTTTCGTGCAGCGTCAACTGCTTCTTTATCTACACCTGCAAATACGGTGATTAAGTTATCTGGTTTTTTGTCGCCTGTCAAAGAAAAAACAGCTCCTGGTCTCGCAGCACCTGCCGCACAACCACAAACGGAATTGATCATCAACAAAGTTGTTCCTTCTTTTTTGATGGCTTCATTTACTTCTTCAGCTGAAGTTAAGTCCTGGAAACCTTTATCGGTTAGCTCATGCTTCATTGGCATTACTAAATCATCTGGATACATATCTATAAAATTTATAAGTTAAAATATTGAGTACAAAATTAATTCTTTTTAATCAATCACCCGCTATTTATAATCCATCAAAACAATACCAATAATCTATTGCGACTTTTGGGCGGAGTTTCTGGTCGGTTTTGGCAAATTAGAAAAATTAGGCTAAAATACAGGTAAAAAACCCGGCACATAAAATGCGCCGGGTCTCAATCAAATCGATATGCAAAGGTTGAATATCCGTACTAATACTTAGGAAAGTAATTTTTTAGCCATTTCGGAGATGCTTTTTCCGTCGCTTTTTCCGGCAAGCGATTTACTCGCCACGCCCATTACTTTTCCTAAATCTTTGGCGCTTGTGGCGCCAGTTTGTGCGATGATTTCTTTCATCGCGCTTTCCAGTTCTTCAGCAGATAATTGCTGAGGTAAAAATTTCTCGATGACTTTGGACTGCGCTTCTTCAACTTCCGCCAGGTCATTTCTCCCCTGTGCCGTAAACTGGTCGAAAGAATCTTTACGCTGCTTAATCATTCGCTGTAAAATTGCGGTTTCCTGCTCTTCCGAAACTTCAGCACCTTTAGCTTCGGTTTTTAAAAGAAGAATTTGAGATTTTACCGCGCGAAGAGCATCCAAAGCAATTTTGTCTTTAGCGCGCATCGCGTCTTTTATCGCTTCGCTGATAGTGTTTTCTAAACTCATGATTTTACTTATTAATCTACGTCTTTATTTAAAAAACGGTTTTCGCGAACCTGCATTTTTCCGTTGCTGTCAGCTAAAAAATTGTTGATTTTCTGCTCAGAAGCATTTTCCTGGCCGATAGAAATATTTTTTCTGCGGAATGCTGGTACAGTTTCGAACTCATTTTCAACTTCCATATTCTGGTAACGAGAATTGAATTCTTTTAATTTATTACGTCTTTCCTGAACTTTTTCGTTGGTTGGAGTTTTTGTGATGAAGGTGAAATCGCTTTCAGCCTCGAAGACATTATTTTCCTCAATTTGCGGTTCTGCAGGAATTACCGTTGGTTTCGCAGGTTCATCTTTAATAACAGCTTTTGGTTCCGGTTTTTCATAAACAGGTTCCTGAACCGGCTCATTGATTACAAAACTGAATTCTTCCACCGGTTTGGTTGGAATTTGTGAAGCGGGGATTTCCGCTTTTTTTTCTTCAGTTTCAAAAGTAAAAGCACGTGAAACTGGTTCATCAATTTGCTCCTCGGTGATGGTAAACAAATCGAATTCATTATTTACGTTATTCTGAGGCGTTTCAGAATCGTCCTTCGGAATTGGAAAACGGTTAATTTCAGTTGGAGTTTCTCTTTCAATTACCATTTTTTTTTCCACCGTATTCACTTTAAAATCAGTGCGCGGATAATCATCTTCGTCGTCCAGAATAAATAAATTACCTGCTGAAAGGTGATCTTTTTTCAAATCGGTTTCTTCATCAGGTTGAAAAAAAGACTCCTTTTTGCTCGAAGAATCTCTCGAGTCAGAAAGTGTTAACTTCACTTTTTCGGTCACGCCGGAGTGTTTTTTATGATCTTTCGCAAAACCTGTAGCAATAACCAAAACGCTTACAGAATCGCCCAATTCTTCATCGGTACCAACCCCGAAAATAATATCAGCAGTGTTTCCGGCTTCGTCCTGGATATGATCCATAATAACTCCGATTTCGTCCATGGTAACTTCTTCAGAACCACTTCGGATAAGAAGCAAGACGTTTTTAGCGCCGGTGATTTTGTTGTCATTCAATAACGGAGAATCAAGCGCTTTTTTTACCGCTTCTTCGGCCTTATTTTCGCCGGATGCAACACCGTTGGACATTAATGCCGTACCGGAATTTGCCAAAACAGATTTCGCATCACGGAAGTCAATATTTACATCGAAATAGCCGGTAATAACTTCAGCCATGCCTTTCGCAGCATTTGTCAGAACCTCATCGGCTTTAGAAAAACCGGATTTAAAGCCTAAATTTCCGAACTGCTGACGTAATTTATCATTATTAATGACAATCAGTGAATCCACATTATTTCTTAGTTTATCCAAACCAAGTTCCGCCTGCTCTAATCTTCTTTTACCTTCAAAACTGAAAGGTACGGTAACAATTCCTACGGTAAGGATGCCCATATCTTTGGCAACTTTTGCAATTACCGGCGCAGCTCCGGTTCCGGTTCCACCGCCCATTCCGGCAGTAATGAAAACCATTTTGGTATTTTGTCCCATTGCAGCTTTGATGTCTTCAATGCTTTCAATTGCAGCTTTTTCGCCAACTTCAGGATCGGCGCCCGCGCCCAAACCTTCGGTGATGGTGATTCCCAACTGAACTTTGTTGGCAACCGGGTTATTATCTAATGTCTGTGAATCGGTATTGCAAATCACGAAATCTACACCGTGAATGCCGCGCTCGTACATGTGTTTCAGCGCGTTGTTACCGCCGCCACCGACGCCTATTACTTTAATGATTGAAGAATTTCCTTTTGGTAAATCAAATGAAAATCCTGTCGTGCTTATGTTTTCCATAGTATTGGTTTTTTTATTATTCAACTTCTTCAAAGAATTTCTTTACACTTTCCATAATTTTCTGGCCGATGGTCAGTTTGTTGCGTCTTTTTTCGGCGCTGTGCGCGATGTGTTCTTCACGCGTCATTACTTCCTGCTGCTCGGTGTTTTCAACTGCAACCGGTGTTTCGTTTTTCGGCGCTGTTTCGGCATTTTTTTCTTCAACAGGATGTGGTGCACCTTTTTTATCGCGAATTTTAAGACTTTCCATCAGCAAACCGATAGAAGTTGCGAATTCCGGCCCTTTTAAAAGCTGGCTTTTGTCATTCACCACATATTCATTTGCAAAACCGATTCTGCTATCAAAACCTGTGGTGTAATTTGCCAATTGCCGAAGGTGACGAAGATTTGAACCACCACCAGTCAATACGATTCCGGCGATCAATTTTTTCTTCTGTTCGAAAGCGCCGTAAGCTTTAAGTTCAGTGTTCACCATTTCCAGGATTTCTTCAACACGCGCGTTTACGATTTGCGCCAAAGTTTTTAAAGAAATTTCTTTGTCCGGTCTGCCGTGTAATCCTGGAATGGTTACAAAAGTGCTGTCTTTTTCAAGTTCGGGAACTGCAGAACCGAAATTTACCTTGAGCTTTTCAGCATGTTTTTCAATGATTGAACAACCTTCTTTGATATCTTCGGTAATAATGCCGCCACCGTAAGGAATTACACAGGTGTGGCGAATAATATTGTCTTTAAAAATCGCGATATCTGTAGTACCACCACCGATATCAACAATCGCCACACCGGCTTCTTTTTCTTCTTTGGTTAAAACCGCTTCAGACGAGGCTAAAGGTTCCAGCGTTAAAGCTTCCATTACTAAACCTGCTTCGCGAACACATCTTGCAATGTTTCGGATGCTGCCCATTTGGCCTACAACTACGTGGAAGTTGGCTTCCAGACGCGTTCCGTGCATACCAACAGGTTCCTGAATTTCACCTTGTGAATCTACCTTATATTCTTGCGGAAGAACGTGAATAATTTCTTCACCCGGTAACATTACCAACTGTTTTACCTGATCTTTTAATTTCTCGATGTCGTCATCCGTGATGTATTGGTCCGGATTTTCGCGCATGATGTAGTCGGAGTGCTGCAGCGATCTGATGTGTTTGCCCGCAATACCTACCGTAACTTTGTGGATGGGAACTTCGGCGCTGGACTGGGCTTGTGCTACTGCAGACTTGATAGACTGTATGGTTTGCGAAATATTATTCACAATACCTTTGTGCACACCCAAACTTTTTGCGGTTCCAACGCCGAGGACTTCGATTTTTCCGTGGGCGTTTCGTCGGCCGACAATGGCCACAATCTTTGTGGTACCGATGTCTAAGCCTACTGAATACTCGTGATTTTCCATTTTATGTCGATTTGATTTTTAACATTTTCTTTACTCCACCTTAACCGTGGCTTTGCGCTTTGTCTCAGTTTTTTCCGGCGTTATAGCGACTTTTTTTTCTGATTTAGCCTCTGCCACTGTATTTTTTACCGGCTTTTTAGCCGTTTTTTTCGTATTTGCCGAACTTGCAGAAACACTGCTTTTCTTTTCAGCCTTTTCTTTTCTCTCCGCTATAACCGGCAATTTTGCCAATTCTTTTTTTCCTACGGAAATAATGCTGTCGTTTTCCTCGAATGATGGGTTTAAAGTCGTAACGATTTGATTATCATATTTTAAAGATACTTTCGTATACTTTTCCGGCGACTGATAAATCAGATATTTATTTACAAAAGCTTTAAAACCTTTTACTTTCAAGTCGATATTTTCCAGATCACCTATTTCAACTTTAAAATTTCCTTCGCTGGTTAAAAGGTTATAATCGTTTTTGGTTTTTGAAACACCGATGAAATATTTCCTGCTGAAATCATCTTTATTTATTTTATTGATGAGTTCTGCAAGCTGCACATATTCCGCCTTTTTCACATTTCCTGTTACAAGCATACACGGAAACGAATAGTTTTTCGAAATCGGAAATTCTACGCCTTTTTCATCAACATAGAAATCTTCACCATTTTTAGTCAACCGGAAAGCAGGCACGCGCTGTTTGATATTTAAATTCAGATTTCCGTTAAGGTTTAGATAGACATTCGCGCTGTCCACACCCGGAAGATTGTTGAGTTTCTTTTCAAGTTCCGGAATATTAATATCTCCCACTTTCTTCGTTGGATTCGATTTTTTTACGAGCTCTTTTACCTCTTTTTCGTCAATAAAATAAACCGGTTCTTTGGTTTCCGTCATCTTCACCGAAACCTTTTCCATCGGTTTTTCATTGAATCTTTTCAACGAGAAACTCAACAGAAATCCGAAAGTGATTACTGTGACTAAAATTTTTAATATTCTGAATTTCTTTTTCATTCGTTCTCAGAAAGCCATTCTACAATTCCGTCGTACAAAGTGTCGATATTTCCGGCACCAACCGTCAGCAAAACGTCAAAATCCTTTTCTTTTATTTTATCAAAAGCGTCCGTTAGGGTAGAAACTTCTTTATTTTTAAGTTCTATTTTTTCCGATAACCAGTCGGAAGTTATTCCGTCGAAACTTTCCGGAAGTTCACGCGCCGGATAAATATCAAGCAAAATAAGTTGATCTGCTTTAGCCAAACTTTCCGCAAAACCATCAGCAAAATCTCGCGTTCTGCTGAAAAGATGGGGCTGAAAAACCACCAATAATTTTTTTTCAGGATAAAAGGTTTTTATTGAGCCAATTACCGCATTAAGTTCAGTTGGATGATGCGCATAATCATCGATATAAATTTTCCCGCTTGTGAACTGATGTTTGGTGTAACGTCTTTTAATTCCTTTAAAACTGGCAATTCCAGATTTTAAAGTTTCGAAATCCACACCGAAAGAATTTAATAAAGCTATTGCGGCTGTGGCATTTTCAACATTATGAATTCCCGGAATTTCCCATAAAAAGCCCGGAATTTTTTTCTCACCATGGTGAAAATCAAAGGAAATTTTATCGCCCTTTTCCTGGATATTATCCGAATAAAAATCTGCTACTTCATTTACAGCGTAGGTTTTCGCGTCACGACCGATGTCTATTCCTTTTCTTACAAAAAGCTGCTGTTCGGACGGAACTAAATCTGCGAAATCCTGAAATCCTTTTTGGATTGTCGCATTGTCACCATAAATATCGAGATGATCAGCATCGGTTGAGGTTATTACCGCCCAATCCGGTGAAAGGGTGAGAAAACTTCTGTCATATTCATCAGCTTCAACCACTGAAATTTCATCGCCGTTGAAGAAAAAATTCGATTTAAAATTTTCGGCAATTCCGCCTAAAAAACATGAAAATGGCAAATTTGCTTCTTTGCAAAGATGCGCAACCAAAGATGAAGTCGTGGTTTTTCCGTGCGTTCCGGCAATTGCAATGCTTTTGGTTTTTTCGGTAATCATGCCGAGAACTTTCGCTCTTTTTAAAATATCAAAATTTTGGGCGTTAAAATGGCTTAAAATTTCTAATTTCTTAATTGCAGGCGTGAAAATCACCAACGTATTTTCCAGTGTTAAACCGTTGATTTTTTCATTAATTACATCTTCAAAAACAATATCAATTCCTTCAGACTGCAGCGCTTCCGTCAGTTTTGTCGGCATCTTGTCGTAACCGAGCACTTTTTTTCCCGACGCATTGAAATAGCGCGCTAAAGCGCTCATCCCGATGCCGCCGATCCCAACGAAGTAGAAATTCTGATATGTGGTTAACGGTTTCATAATGATTTGATATCTAATATAGAGAAGATTTCGCCCACAATTTCTTCTGTAGCATCTGGTTTTGCGAAAAATTTCAGGTTATCAGACATTTCTTTTCTCAAGTTTTCATCTTCGCAGATTTCCACCAAAGTCTTCCAGAACTTTTCTGTCATTTCCGAATCTTTTACCATTTTAGCGGCATTTTTTTCAACCAAAGTCTGGGCATTTTTGGTTTGATGATCTTCTGCAGCAAACGGAAACGGCACCAAAAGCAAAGGTTTTTGCGCCATCGCCAATTCTGAAATTGCAATTGCGCCGGCGCGCGATACAATAACGTCTGCCGCCGAATAAGCAAGCGCCATATCTGAAATAAATTCTTTTAATAAAATTTGGTCCCTAAAAGAGGAAATTTTTTCGTTTTGGCTCAAATTACTAAAATCGAGTTTTCCGGTTTGCCAGATAAGCTGGTAACCGTTTTCTATCACTTTACCGAGGTTTTCCTGCCAGCCATTATTTAAAGTTCTTGAACCTAAAGAACCACCAACCGAAAGTATCGTCAGTTTTTCGGGGTTTAAACCGAGTTTTTTCTTGGCTTGCGAAGTTTCTTCCAAATCGGTAATGATATTTTTCCGGACGGGATTTCCGAAAAAAAAGGTCTTTGAATGCGGAAAAAAATGATTCATCGCCGGATAAGCCGTGAAAACCGCTTTTGCTTTTCTTCCCAGAAAAATATTGGTTTTTCCGGGCAAGGAATTCTGTTCCTGAACAAAAATCGGAATATCCGAAGTTGCCGCCATATAAAGCGCCGGCCCACTGGCAAAGCCGCCAGTTCCGATAGCAAAATCGGGCTTGAATTCTTTAATGGTTTTACGCGCTTTTGCTAAACTCGAAATCAGTTTATAAGGTAATTTGAAATTATTCAGAAGATTTCCGCGGTCGAATCCAGCGATATTTAAACCGACGATTTTAAAACCGGCTTGCGGAACTTTTTCCATTTCCATTTTGCCTTCGGCACCGATGAACAGAAATTCTGCTGTCGGAAACCGTTTCTGGATTTCCTGCGCAAGGGCAATGGCCGGGAAGATATGTCCTCCGGTTCCGCCCCCGCTCATTAGAATTTTAAGTATTTTGCTCATCGGTTATGCGATATCATTTATTTCTTCAATACTTTGTTTTTTGCCCATTCCTTCTTCATCATAAACCTGGATTCTGGAACTTACATTGAGGATAATTCCGAGTTGAATATAAGTCACCAACATTGAGGTTCCACCGTAGCTGATTAAGGGCAAAGGTTGTCCCGTCACAGGAATTAAATTAATAGCAACCGCAATATTCACTGCAAGCTGCACGAATATCATTGTGCCGAGACTCAGCACAAGTAAACTTCCGAAAAAAGCCGGCATTTTGCTGGCAATCATCACAATTCGGATAATCATTATTAAATACAGCGCGATTAAAAACGTGGCGCCAATAAAACCATATTCTTCCACAATAATTGCGAAAATAAAATCCGAAGCAGACTGCGGAAGCATTTGTTTCAAAGCACTTTTCCCAGGTCCCATTCCGGCGATGCCGCCGTGAACGATCGCGGCTTTTGCCTGCATAATCTGGTAATTTTTTGCTTTATCAGCTTCATCCTCAATCTGATTATCTTTTTTCGTAAAGGTTTCCACACGGCTCATCCACGTGTGTACACGGTTGTTTCCGATTAAATCGGTTTTTAAAGCTAAGAACATGAAAATTCCAATCACCACTGAAGATAATCCAACGAAACCAAAAATATATTTACGGTCCAGCTGGCCAACCAACATTACGATCATCGAAACCATTAAAATCATTAAAGCCGTGGAACCGTTATCTTTTGCTACAAGACCAAAAACCAGCAAAACAGGCCCGAAAACGTAGAATATATTTTCGATCGGGAGGCGCTGTCTTTTTATTTTTTTGGTTAAATATCTGCAGAGATAAATTACCAACATCAGATAGGCAAACGACGAAGGCTGAAAGGAAATCGGAGTGCCCGGAATTTTTAACCAACGCGAAGCTGAAGCTCCGTCAATTGTCTGCCCCGAAACCATAGTCAGTAGAAGCAAAACCACTGTTAATGCTAACAAAATACTGCTGAGCTTGCCGATATATTCGTATTTTACAACACCCACAAACCGCATAATCACGAGACCAAGCACGACGAAGAAAGTGTGCTTGATGAGGTGCGAAGTGGTAGTTCCGCTGTTTACAATATATTCCAAATTAGAACTTGCGGAATAGACGGGAAATATGGAGAAGAACGAAATCAGTAAGATGACGCTCCACAGCACTTTATCGCCTTTCAGCAGTTCGAATTTGTTATCGCTGTCCTGCATTTTTAGTTGAGGATTTTTTCATTATTTTTTAAAACTTCGCTTTTAAACTGATTTCCGCGATCTTCGTAATTATCAAAAAGATCGAAACTCGCGCAGCAAGGTGATAAAAGTACAGTGTCACCTTCTATCGCCAAAGATTTTGAAACTTTTATCGCTTCCTGCATGCTGGAAGTGCTGTAAATCAAATCTTTTTTATCCTTGAAAAAGTCGATAATTTTCTGGTTATCAATTCCTAAGCACACAATTGCTTTTACTTTTCTTTTCACCAAATCTTCAATTTCGGTGTAATCATTTCCTTTGTCCACGCCGCCAACAATCCAAACGGTGGGTTGATTCATACTTTCGAGCGCGAAATATGACGCATTTACGTTCGTTGCCTTGCTGTCATTAATGAAAGTCACGCCGTTGATTTTCGCAACCTGCTCCAAACGGTGTTCAACCGCCTGGAATGTCATTAAAGAATTCCGTATACTTTCATTGCTGATATGCAGGATTTTACTAGCAATTGAAGCTGCGAGGCTGTTTGCAATATTGTGATTTCCAACCAAGGCGAGTTCCGCGATTTTCATTGAAAATTCTTCCTCTATTTTCACCACAATTTTGTCTTTATTTATAAAGCCTCCCTCCGGAAGTTTTTCGTGAGTTGAAAACGGAATTTTGGTTGCATTAATGGCCAATTTTTCCAAAATTTTCATGCTCATTTCGTCATCTTTATTGTAGATGAAAAAATTATCATTCTCCTGGTTTTCCGCGATGCGGAACTTTGCAAGCGCGTACTCGTCGTAGTTGTAATTATACTGGTCCAGATGGTCTTTGCTTAAATTCAATAAAAGCGAGATAAAAGGCCGAAAATTTTGAATGTCATCAAGCTGAAAGGAACTTACTTCCAGAACGTAATAGTCGAAGTTTTCATCAGCAACCTGGCGCGCAAAACTTTTTCCGATGTTTCCAGCCAATCCAACTTTTAAATCGTCGTTTTTCAGGATGTGATAAATAAGCGATGTTGTCGTGGTTTTTCCGTTACTTCCGGTTATTGCAATGATTTTCGCTGTGGTAAATTCTGCTGCAAATTCAATTTCAGATGATAATCGAATTCCTTTCTGGTTGATTTTATAAATAATTTCAGCCTTTTTCGGAATTCCGGGCGATTTTATAACCCAATCTGCTTTTAAAATCCGTGCTTCATCGTGTTTACCTTCTTCAAACTCAATTTCAGCATCGATAAGCTGTTTTTTGTATTCATCTTTAATCACACCTTTATCCGAAAGAAAAACATTCAAGCCTTTCTTCTTTGCCAAATATGCTGCGCCTACACCACTTTCCCCGCCACCTAAAACAACTATTTTCATTTTTTTTATCTGACTTTAAGAGTAATTAAACATATAATCGCGAACAAAACCCCGATAATCACCATGCGGTTCACGATTTTGCTTTCGTGATAACCTTCTTTCTGATAATGATGATGAAGCGGCGACATTTTAAACAGTCTGTTATTTTGTGCGTATTCTAAGCCGTATTTTCTTTTTCGATATTTAAAAACCGCAACCTGCAGCATGACTGACAGGTTTTCAATTAAGAATATTCCGCATAAAACCGGGATCAAAAGTTCCTTTCGTAAAATAATGGCAAGAACTGCGATAACGCCGCCGAGCATTAAACTTCCGGTATCGCCCATAAAAACCTGCGCCGGGTAGGTATTGTACCAAAAAAATCCGATAACTGCCCCGACAAGTGCCAGCGTGAAAATAGTAGTTTCACCCATATTTGGGAGGAACATGATGTTCAGATAATCTGCGAAAATAATATTCCCCGATAAATACGCAAAAAAGGCGAGTGTCAGCAGAATGACGACGCTGGTTCCGGCCGCAAGCCCGTCAATTCCGTCGGTAATATTGGCGCCATTCGAAACGGCGGTTACGATGAAAATTACAATCGGGATAAAAACAATCCAAGCCCATTCCTGCGCGTCTTCCGGTGTCATCCAGAACAGAAGTCCGCTGTAATCGAATTCGTTATTTTTCACAAACGGAACGGTAGAAAATGTGGATTTTTCAGTTTTCATAAAGTTTGCTTCCACGTTATTGCGGTTTACTTCTTTTGCGTCAGCATATTTCCGCTGCACTGTAATATCTTGGTGAAAGTACATGGTAACACCGACAATCAGCCCTAAACCGACCTGTCCGATTACTTTAAACTTTCCGCTTAAACCGTCCTTGTTTTTCTTTATTTTCTTCAGATAATCATCAATAAAACCAATTGCGCCCATCCAAACCACAGAAACGATGAGTAAAATGATGTAGATATTTAAAATTTTAGTGAAGAGCAAAACCGGAATCAGCGTGGCAAAAATGATGATTAAGCCTCCCATCGTCGGAGTACCTTCTTTTTGCTTTTGTCCGTCTAAACCTAAATCGCGCACGAGTTCGCCCATCTGTTTTTTTCGGAGGTAATTGATGATTTTTTTACCAAAAACCAATGCAATAATCAACGATAATAGTACCGACATCCCCGCCCGGAACGAGATGAATTTAAACATACCCATTCCCGGAACGTGAATTCCGTGAGCGGTAAGATATTCGAATAGGTAATATAACATGGTTTATAATTTTCTCTTCAATAATTTACTTTGACATCAGTCTTGCCAGTTCCAAAATGGTTTCCTGATCATCAAAATGGTGTTTTACTCCGTTTATTTCCTGATAAGTTTCGTGACCTTTCCCGGCAACTACCACAATATCTTTTGGTTCGGCAAATTTGATGGCCATTTTTATCGCTTCGCGACGGTCCGGGATTGAAGTGTATTTGCTGAAAAACTGCGGCTCTACACCAGCTTCAATTTCTTTGATGATTTCCGCAGGATCTTCGGTTCTCGGATTGTCCGAAGTGATAATTGCCAGCGTAGATTTTTTGGTTGCTATTTTGCCCATTTTTGGCCTTTTAGCTACATCGCGGTCGCCGCCACACCCGAAAACGGTGATGAGTCTTTCGTTTTTTGTACGGATTTCATTGATTGAATCCAGAATATTTTCCAAAGCATCGGGCGTATGAGCGTAATCCACGACGAAGAAAATTCCGCCTTCGGATTTAAAAGTTTCAAACCGGCCTTTTACGCGCGTCAGTTGCGAAATAGCCGGTAAAATATCATCCGCATGAAAACCGCATTCAACTGCCACAGCGTATGCAAGCAATAAATTGTACGCGTTGAATTTTCCAGTTAAAGTTGTCCAGAATTCCTTTCCGTTAAAATTCAGCAGCATTCCGTTAAAATCGACTTCGGTGATTTTTCCGTGGAAATCTGCCATCGATTTCATAGCAAAAGTTTTCTTTTCAGCTTTCGTATTTTGAAGCATCACCAACCCGTTTTTGTCATCAACATTGGTAATTGCAATAGCTTCGGAACTTAATTCATCAAAAAATCTTTTTTTGGTTTTAATGTATTCGTCGAAAGTTTTATGATAATCGAGATGATCGTGGGAAATGTTTGTAAATCCTGCAATTTTGAAATTTAAACCTTCGGTTCGGTATTGATGAATGCCGTGCGAAGAAACTTCCATGAAAGCATATTCACAACCTTCATACACCGCTTGTGACAAAATCTGGTTTAAGCGGATAATGTCAGGCGTGGTGTGTGTGGACGGAATTATTTCTTCATCGATGCGATATTCCACCGTGGAAATTAAGGCGCTTTTAAAGCCCAGAATTTTAAAAATATCGAAAAGCAGAGTAGTGGTAGAAGTTTTTCCGTTGGTTCCGGTAATAGCGATGAGGTTAAGTTTTGCTGAAGGATTTCCGTAAAAATTTGCCGCTAAAAGGCCTAAAATTTTCGCAGAATTTTTAACTGAAATATAGGTGACGCTGTCTTTTAAATTTTCTGGTAGAACTTGGCAGACAATAGCTTTTGCACCATTTTCGATTGCAGCATTAATGAAATCATGACCGTCAGAAACCGTTCCTTTAACCGCCACGTACATCGAGTTTTCCACTGCTTTTCGGCTGTCGAATGTTAAATCTGAAATATTCAGGTCCTTAGCACCGAAAATTTCTAGATGGGGAACTCTGTTTAAAACTTCTTCTAATTTCATATTAATTCACAGAAATTAATTCTGCAGTGTGAGGTAAATTTTTTGATTTTTATTGATGATGGTTCCTTCCAGCGGAAACTGTTCCTTGATTTTTCCAACACCCTGATAATCCACACGATAACCTTGGTTTTCGAGTTGTGGAATAATATTTTTGCCGATCAAGCCGGTAACATTAGGCATGGTGTTGCTTTTTCCCGCAAGTTTTACGGCTGGTTTAAACATCTTGCTGAGGTCCACTTTTTTGTCCACCAACATTTCCTGCTCGATATTTTGCGGCGTTTTCAGGAAGGTTTTCCCTGCAATTTCTTTAAACACCGGCGCTGCAACAGTAGAGCCGTAAAAACCTTTTGAAGTATCGGGCTCGCTGACCATAACATAGCACGTATATTTCGGATTGTCGGACGGATAAAACCCTGCGAACGACGCTCTGTATTTCATTTTGCCAGGCAACCAATATTCAAATCTTGCGGTTCCGGTTTTTCCGGCCATTTTTAAATTGGGAGTGAAAATACTTTTTGCAGTCCCTTTTTCTACCGCTTTAGTAAGGGCGCTTGTCATCATTTCAATGGCATCTTTGGACGCCATTTTATTTACCATTACTTTGGGTTTCGCTTCATACAGTGTACGACCGTCTTTTAGAATTTTCTCTATAAAAAGAGGTTCTACCATTTTGCCCTTATTTGCAATTCCGTTATAAAAGGTGGTGAGTTGCAGTAAGTTAATATTAGTTGCATAGCCGAAAGAAATTGAAGCCAGTGCTCCGGGGCTCCACCTTTTACTCTTCGGAGTTATAATTCTTGGCTTTGTAATACCAGGAAGTTCAATATCCATCTTATCGAACAATTTCCATTTTCTCAAGTGATCTAAAAATACCTCTGGATTACTGCCGTAATACTGAGTAATGAGTTTGGCGGTGCCCACGTTGCTGGATTTTGCCAGGACATCTGAAATTTCATAAGTTCCGCCACCGTGACCATCTGATATTCTTTGTTTCGCATAAGTCCAAACCCCGTTTCCGACATTTACAGTTGTATTTTCATCAATAAAACCATCATCCATCGCCGCCAGTAATGATATGGTCTTAAAAGTCGAGCCTGGTTCAATATTGTCTTTAATAGCGTAATTATAAGCATCAACATAAATTTCGGGTTCAGTACGGCGAAGGTTTACCATTGCTTTTACCTTTCCCGTAGAGACCTCCATCACGATCACAGAACCGTGCTCAGCATCAAATTTTATTAATTGTTTTTCTAAAGCGGAATGCGCAATGTCCTGAATACGGATATCGATGGTGGTGTAAACGTCCTGTCCGTCTACAGGTTCTTTAACTTTCCAGTAATCAATAGGTTTCCATTGGCTGGAATTTACGCGCTGTTCAAGCCGGGTCCCGTCCGTTCCGGTAAGATATTTTGAAAAAGCGCCTTCCAGACCCGATTTTGCTGCGCCGTTGTCCATACCGATGGTTCCGGCACCGATTTGCGTGGTCGCTAGTTCACGCTTATATTTTCGGTCAACGATAAATCCGCCACGGTTTTTACCTTTTTTAAATATGGGAAATTTGCGGATGCGATCATAATCATCGAAATCCAAGCCTTTTACCAACGCATAGTATTGGTTTTGTGCGGCTTTTTGCTGATCGAAACGATCGCGGAAATAGCTTCTCGGTTTTCCGAACATCTTGGAAAGAGAATCGGTTAAAGCGCCGATGTTATTTGAATAAACGGTGTCTTTAATGATTTTAAAATCAAGATAAACATCATAACGCATCACGGTGGTTGCTAAAATTGAACCGTCTGAAGCGAACAAATTTCCGCGTGCAGCCTGAAGCGTCGCTTCGCGGTAATTATTATTGATGTAATCATCTTTAATTTCCTGAACATTTGAATTCTGTAAAATCAGGATTCTGGCGAGAAAAACGACAAACAAAACGAAGGCAAACCCTGTAAAAAGGTAGCCCCAACGCAACGTTTTCGAACGTTTTTTTTCATATTCATTTTGCACCGCCATCTAAACTGTCTAGTTTTATCAATATTTTATGTGGATGATTTTCTAAGGACAAAAGCGAGTCCTGCACCATTTCTTTTCCTAATTCGGATTCTAGTTTTACTTTTATTAACCGGCTTTGCGCATATGCGTTTCGGGATTTATATTCTTCGGTTTGTTCTTTTAACGCATTTACCTGCTCGATTTTTTGGCTTACCAGGTGATTGCTGTAAATCATGATCATCAGCAAGACGAAAACAACGGCAAAATAGCGGTAATGGATTTTTACCTCGTCGCGGTTCAGAAAATTTCCTTTCACAATGTCTATGAAAGTCAGTTTTTTCTGTGGGCGATATGTTGGTTTTTTTGCCATTTAAAAATTCCGGGTTATTTCGTGCTTTTTTACAGTTTTATACCTGTTCTTAGTTTCGCGCTTCTGGCGCGCGAGTTTTCATCAATTTCTTCACTGCTCGGAATGGTCGCTTTAGTTTGAAGCAATTCAAAGGTTTTCGCAAAATTTCCATAAATATCGCGTTCAGGTTCTCCTTCGAACATTCCGTTTTTCAAAAATCTTTTTACCAATCGGTCTTCTAATGAATGATAAGAAATCACCACCAAACGGCCGCCCGGTTTCAAAATGCGGTGTGCCTGCAAAAGCATTTCTTTTAAAGCCTCCAATTCCTGATTGACTTCAATCCGGATTGCCTGAAAAATCTGCGCGTACACTTTATTTTGTTTGAATTGCGGAATATAACTGAACACTTTTTTCAGCTCTTCCGTCGTTTCAATGGGTTTATTTTTTCTCGCTTGAACAATTTCGCGCGCTAATTTCCGCGATTCGCGGATTTCACCATACTGAAAAAGGATATTCGCGATATCGTCTTCTTCATATTCATTAATGATTTTCTTGGCGTCTAAAAGCTGCATTACATTCATCCGCATATCCAGCGGCGCATCGCTACGGGTGGAAAATCCACGGTCGGCTTCATCAAACTGATGAGAAGAAACACCCAAATCTGCCAAAACACCGTCCACCTGCGTAACTCCGTAGATAAATAGCGCATTTTCCAGAAACCGGAAATTTTGGTTGATCAGCGTAAAACGTTCATCTTCGATGGTGTTTTTCAGCGCGTCCAAATCCTGGTCGAAACTGTAGAGTTTCCCTTTTTCCGAAAGCCTGCTGAGAATTTCGCGGGAATGACCACCGCCGCCGAAAGTACAATCCACGTAGATACCATCGGGATTTGTTACCAAATCATCGACACTTTTTTTTAGCAAAACAGGATTGTGATACATTATATTCAGGTTAAATTCTCTTGATTTCCTTAGAAATTACAGCGCTTCATCATCAAAGCTCAGGTTTCCCATCACTTCTTCGGCAAGTTTTGCGAAATTTTCCTCGGAGGTTGCGATAACATTTTCGTAGGCTTCTTTGTCCCAAATTTCTAAAAGCTCGCCAGCACTCGTAATTACGATTTCTTTTTTCAGATGAGCGAACTGTGTTAAATCTTTAGAAATTTGGAGGCGCCCTGCATTGTCCAGTTCTACCACTTTTACACCTGCGGTAAACTGGCGGATGAAGTCGGCATTTTTCTTTATAAACCGGTTGAGACCGGTAAGTTTTTTCATCAGCCGATCCCAAACTGTCATTGGATAAACCTCCAGACATGGCTGAAACACAGCACGTTTGATGACAAAGCAACCATCATCGAAATCTCCCATTTGCTTTACCAGCGCGGCAGGGAGTTTTAGGCGACCTTTGTCGTCTATTCTACATTCATATGTTCCGATGAAATTCTTCATTTGGGACAAATTTATATAAAAATTTCTAAAAGCTCCCACTTTTACCCACTTTTTGACTTAATGTTAATAAGTTTCCATTTTCGTGTTAAAACGCTGATTAAAAAGGAGTTATTCAAACCATAAAAATTACCCGTTTTAGCGGCATATTTTTGATAAAAAAAATCTTAATTTTATTATTATAAAAAGGTAAATTATAATTTGGTGTTTAATTTGTATTTTTGCACACGCTCAATGCGTACACTCTATGATATTTAAAACAAAAAAAGAAAAAAAATTCGCTTTTATTGAAGCTGGTGAAGGTGAACCTATTATTCTGCTGCACGGATTAATGGGCGGTTTAAGCAATTTCGAAAAGACAGTAATGTTCTTTTCAGAGCGTGGTTACAAGGTTTTTGTTCCCGTGCTTCCGGTGTACGATTTGCCGGTGCTTAATACCAACTTAACCACAATAGCGAAATACGTTTCCAAGTTTATTGAAGAAAAAGTAGGGAAGCCGGCGGTAATTGTCGGAAATTCTATGGGTGGACATATTGGGCTGATCCTGACCTTAGCACGCCCGGATTTGGTGACGCACCTTGTGCTTACCGGAAGCTCCGGCCTTTACGAACGCGCTTTCGGAGACAGTTTCCCGCGGAAAAGCGATAAAAACTACATCAGAAAAAAAACCGAAGAAGTTTTCTACGACCCAATTGTCGCAACCGATGAATTGGTGGATGAGGTTTTTGCGGTGGTGAATGACCGTATGAAAGGTATTAAAACCGTGATGCTTGCACGAAGTGCTATTAAGCACAACATGCTGAATGATTTACCAAAAATCACCACACCGGTTTGCCTGATCTGGGGACGGCAGGATAATGTAACGCCGCCGGATGTTGCAATAGATATGAATAAATTTCTGCCAAATTCTGAACTCCACTGGATTGAAGAATGCGGGCACGCTGCAATGATGGAAAAGCCAGACGAGTTCAATGAAATATTGTACGAGTGGCTGGAGCGCAAGAAAATATAGTTTGATGGAAGTTCTGCTTCCATTTTTTATTTCAGTTAATTAAATTTCAGAACATGGTTATCAAGACAGCAGAATTCGTAAAAAGTAGCGGCAAATGGCAGGAATGTCCCGAACCGACTTTACCGGAATATGCATTTATCGGCCGCTCGAACGTTGGAAAATCTTCACTGATCAACGCGCTGATGAACCATAAAGATTTGGCAAAGACCTCCGGAACGCCGGGAAAAACGCAGCTTATCAATCATTTTATCATCAATGAAAAATGGTATTTGACCGATTTGCCGGGCTATGGTTACGCCAGAGTTTCTAAAACTTTGCGGAAAGATTTCGAAAATCTCATCATTAATTATATTTTGAACCGCAAAAATCTGGTGAACCTTTTCGTGCTCATCGATTCCCGACACACGCCACAAAAAATTGATATTGAATTTATTGAATATTGCGGCGAAAGTGGAATTCCGTTTTCTTTGGTTTTTACAAAAGCTGATAAATTGAAACCGAACGTGGTTCTTGCGAACGTGGAAAAATACAGACAGGAACTGCTGAAAACCTGGGAAGATCTGCCGGAAATTTATGTAACCTCGGCCGAGAAAAAGACCGGCGGCGACGAAATTCTGGCTTTCATTTCCCAAACCAATCAGTTTCTTCACGAAAATCATGTTAAATTCGATAATTAGCAGCTTAAAATTGTATGGAACTGAACGCAGCTGTTTGGCGCATAAAATCTTTCGACGAACTTTCCGCGACCGAACTGTATAAAATTTTACAGGTTAGAATTAATGTTTTTGTGGTGGAACAGAATTGTCCGTATCCGGAAACCGATGGTTATGATGAAAAAGCACTTCACCTTTGGGCAGAAAAAAACGGTGAAATTGCAGCATATTGCCGGGTTTTCGCACCCGGAATTAAATACGATTTCGCCTCGATCGGGCGCGTGCTGACCAATCAGAAATTTCGTGGGCAAAATTTTGGTAAAGGTTTAATGAAAATCGCTGTAGATATTATTGAAACGAAATTCGGAACAGCTAAGATTCAGATTTCAGCGCAGGATTATCTGCTAAATTTTTATGAAGAATTTGGTTTTCAATCCACCGGAAACTCTTATCTTGAAGACGATATTCCGCACACCGAAATGTTACGATCTTAGAAAAACGGAAAAATTTGCCGTTTCAACGCGGAAAAAATACAAACCGGAAACTGAAGTTTTCCGGTTTTTTTGATGCTTTGAAGTAAAAGTTATTTCTTAAATTAGCACATTAAATAATATTAAATGAAAAGAATTTTTTTACTGCTCACTTTTATGCTGAGCTTTCTGCAACTGAAAGCAGATGAGGGAATGTGGCTTTTGACCATGATTAAAAGATTGAACGGTGTAGACCTTCAAAAACAAGGATTAAAACTTACCGCAGAAGAAATATATTCTGTGAACAATTCCAGCTTAAAAGATGCTATTGTGCAGTTTGGCGGCGGGTGTACCGCAGAAATGGTTTCCAAGGAAGGTTTGCTTTTCACGAATCACCACTGTGGTTACGGAAATATCGCAGCACTTTCTACCCCGGAAAAGGACCATTTAACCAATGGTTTCTGGGCGATGAAAAGAAGTGAAGAACTTCCTGCTAAAGGTTTATCTGTACGGTTTTTGGTGAGAATGGACGATGTTTCCAAAAGAATCAACGCAAAACTGAACAACACCATGTCTGCAGATGAAAGAAAAAATATCATCGATGCAGAATACAAACTCATCCAGAACGAAAATTCTGAAAACGGAAAATATACCGTTGTAGTTCGGGATTTTTTCAACGGAAATGAATTTTACTATTTCGTTTACCAGGATTTTAAAGATGTAAGATTGGTTGGAACTCCGCCAAATTCTTTAGGTAAATTCGGTGGCGATACCGATAACTGGGAATGGCCAAGACATACCGTAGATTTCTCTGTCTTCCGTGTCTATGCTGATGCCAACAATAATCCAGCGGAATATTCGGCTACCAACGTGCCGATGAAACCAAAACATTCGCTTCCTATTTCATTGAAAGGTTACAAACCTGGTGATTTCACCATGATTCTTGGTTTCCCGGGAAGAACCAACCGTTTTTTACCATCTTTCGGTATTGAGCAAATGGTGAACAAAGATTATCCGGCTTGGGTAGAAGCTTCTAAAGTTGCCATGGATGTTATGAAAAAATACATGGACAAAGACCAGGCGACCAAATTAGACTACGCTTCACAATACGCAAGTGTGGCAAACTACTGGAAAAACAGACAGGGAACCATCGATGCTGTCGAGAAAAACGGAACAGTTGCTGACAAGCAAAAATTGGAAGCTAAATTCCAGGCTTGGGCACTTTTACCTGCTAATGAAGAAATGTACGGAACAGTTCTTCAGGACTTGAAAAACAATTACGCACAGTTTTCTAACAGAAATGTGGAGAGAAATTACGCGTCACAACTTCAGAGAAATGCCAAATACATCGGTATTGCCTATCAGTTAGGTTCATTATTGAAAACTTACGCAGATCAGGATGCAACGGCTCGTCTTTCGATGAAACCAAAAGTTGAAGATGCAATCAACAGACTTTACGACAAAATAAACGTAAAACTGGAAGGTGAAATGTTGAACTCCATGGTGGCGCTTTACCAGCAAAGAGTTACAAAAGGTGATTCTTCGCCAACGCTTTTAGCTGCAGATGCGAAAAACCTTTCTACAATGGCATACGCTTCTATTTTTGCAACGAAAGAGTCAGCGATGAATTTCCTAAACAATCCGGACAGACTGAAAATTGATGCAGATCCGCTATTGAAATTGGCTAACGGTTTTGTTAACGACCAGAAATTAGGTGCTGAAAAATATGCTAAAGTTGATGAAGCTTTCGCAAAAAATAACCGAATCTTCTTAGATGGTTTAAGAAAATCCCTTCCGGATCAAGCATTTTATCCGGACGCGAATTCTACAATGCGTTTAACTTACGGTTCTATCAGCACTTTGCCGGAAAGAGAAGACCGCAACTACGCGGGTATTTCTGAGAAAAATAACTACTATACCGACATCAACGGAATGGTGGCGAAATACAAAAAAGGTGATGAAGAATTCGATTTGCCACAGCGCTTTTTAGACTTGGTGAAAAAGAAAGATTTCGGCCAATATAAAGACAAAAAAGGATTTATGCCGGTAAACTTCCTGTCGGACAACGATATCACCGGAGGAAACTCAGGCTCACCGGTTCTTGATGGCGAAGGAAGATTGCTTGGTTTGGCTTTCGATGGAAACAGCGAAGCGTTAAGCGGGGATATTATCTTCGATCCGAAATTGCAGAAAACCATCAGTGTGGATGTGAGAATGGTGCTTTGGACCATTGAAAAATACGGAAACGCAGGTCACTTGATCAGTGAAATGGAATTGGTAAAATAACGAAAAGGTTTTCCTTTAAATAAGAAGACTGCTGAAATTTTTCAGCAGTTTTTTTGTGCTTAAAAGCGGAATTTTTAATAATGTTTAATTATTAATGAAAAATATAAAACCAAAAAATACCGTGCTTTAAGGGCAAATTTTTCTAGACTTTAAAACCAAAAAATCTGGCAATTTAACCCGGAATTTTAATATTTGAAGAGATGAATGTTGACTGGTTTTTGAAGTATTAAAATCGAAAAAATTACCTGCTTTAAAGCCGAATTTTTTCAATTTTAAAACTAATATTTCCAATGCAAAAATTGATTATTCGAAAACATTAAAACAAAAAAATATGCCGCTGAAACGGCATATATTTCAAATTTACAAAAAGCAAAAAAAAGGTCTTTTTGCAGCTAAGAAAGTAGTTATTATTTTTCCCAAACCAAAGCGCTGGCGCCTAAAATTGCGGCATCAGCTTCATTCAGCTCGCTGAAAACCAATGAAACTTTATTTCGGAAAATCGGTAAAAGATTGCGCTCCATGTGAAGTTTTGTAGGTTTCAAAATGAAATCTCCGGCTTTGATAACACCGCCAAAAAGCAAAATAGCTTCGGGTGAGGAAAACATCACAAAATTAGCCAGTGCTTCGCCCAGTTTCTGGCCGGTATAGCGAAAGACTTCAATTGCAGTTTCGTCGCCGGCAATGGCGCATTCATACACCACTTTAGAACTGATGTCTTCTTCCGGATAATTGTTAAGCATTGAACTGGGGAATTCAGCGCGCATTTTCTTCGCGGTAATCGCAATTCCCGTCGCAGATGCGTAGGCTTCCAGAGAACCTTCAGAGCCGGTACTCCAGTGCTTTCTGCCGCCAGGTTTCACGATCGTATGTCCAAGTTCGCCCGCGAAACCATCGTGACCGTAAAGCAGCTGTCCATTGGTGATAATTCCGCTTCCTACGCCGGTTCCCAAAGTCATCATAATGAAATCTTTCATACCGCGCGCAGCACCAAACATCATTTCGCCAAGTGCCGCAGCATTGGCATCGTTGGTCATTTTGCAGCGTACACCGAACTTTTTAGTCATGAGATCCGCAAACGGCACAATACCTTTCCAGTTCAGGTTTGGTGCCTGCTCAATCGTTCCGGTATAATAATTTGCATTCGGTGCGCCGACACCAATTCCGTCAAGTTTTTCTTCATCGCAATGTCTGGCAATGAGTGGCGTAAGATTTTCGTATAAAGCGTCGATAAAGTCTTCCACAAGCGGGAAATCGTCGGTTTTTAAGCTGCCTTTTTCTAAAATCTGGCCCCGATGATTTACAAGTCCGAATTTGGTATTGGTACCGCCGATATCAATACCGAGTGCAACTTGTTGCGAAAGATCTACTAATGCCATTTATCTATTTTTATGGCATTAAAAGTACAAAAAATTAAAATGTGCGCACAAAAAAACTTCTCCAGCAGGCTGAAGAAGTTTGGTATTTAGAAAGTGTTAATTACGCCGGGATTTCGCCTTTGTAAAGGAAAGAAATAATTTCTTTGTTTACTCTTTCCACCATTTCAGTGAAAAGGTAAAAAGATTCCTGTTTGTAGATTACGAGCGGATCTTTCTGCTCGTAAACCGCGCCTTGTGAGGAACGACGAAGGTCGTCCATTTCTCTGAGGTGAAGTTTCCAGTTTTCATCGATAATCGCTAAAGAAATATTTTTTTCGAAATCGTTTATTAAGGATTCACATTTCGATTCGTAAGCTTCTTTTAAATCCGTTACAATTGTCATGGTTTTAATGCCGTCGGTAAACGGAACCTGAATCATTTTAAACATTGAGCCCTGGTTTTGGTAAACGTTTTCGATGATCGGATAAGATTTTTCTTTCAAAAGATTCAGCTTCATCTGGTAATCGTCGGATGCAGCTTTGTATAAAATATCGGTAAGTTCCGGAACCTGTTTTGTTTTGAAATCGTTTTCACTAAATGGAGTTTCCATGGTGAAAAATTTAATGATTTCATATTCAAGCTCTTTGAAATCGCCTTCCAGTTTTCCGCGCGAAACTAAAGATTGCGCAACATCGAAAATCATGTTGGAAATATCGTATTTCAGGTGGTCACCGAAGAGTGCATTTTTTCTTCTTTTGTAGATAACGTCGCGCTGTTTGTTCATCACGTCGTCATATTCCAAAAGTTTTTTACGGACACCAAAGTTATTTTCCTCAACTTTTTTCTGTGCTCTTTCGATGGATTTTGAGATCATACCGTGCTGAATAACTTCGCCTTCTTTATGACCCATTTTGTCCATCATTTTCGCAATTCTTTCAGAACCGAAAAGACGCATCAAATTGTCTTCAAGGGAAACATAGAACTGAGAACTACCCGGATCTCCCTGACGACCGGCACGACCGCGCAGCTGTCTGTCCACACGTCGGGAATCGTGTCTTTCTGTACCAATGATTGCTAAACCGCCGTTTTTCTTTACTTCTCCCTGTAGTTTAATATCGGTACCACGACCTGCCATGTTGGTTGCGATGGTTACAACACCAGGTCCACCTGCCATTGCTACGATTTCCGCTTCACGAGCGTGAAGTTTCGCGTTCAAGACATTATGCTGAATTTTTCTGAGCTGAAGCGCTCTGGATAGCAACTGAGAGATTTCTACTGAAGTGGTACCCACCAAAACCGGTCGGCCATCTGCGGTTAATCTTTCAATTTCTTCAATTACTGCGTTATATTTTTCTCGGTTGGTTTTGTAAACCAAATCCTGTCTGTCATCTCTGATAATTGGTTTATTGGTTGGGATAACCACTACATCCAGTTTATAGATTTCCCAAAGTTCGCCTGCTTCAGTTTCTGCTGTACCCGTCATCCCCGCAAGTTTGTTGTACATACGGAAATAGTTCTGAAGCGTAATTGTTGCAAAAGTTTGGGTTGCAGCTTCGATCTTTACATTTTCTTTCGCTTCGATCGCCTGGTGAAGTCCGTCGGAATAACGTCTTCCTTCCATAATACGGCCGGTTTGCTCGTCCACGATTTTTACCTCGCCGTCGATAACCACGTATTCATCATCTTTTTCAAATAGGGTGTAAGCTTTAAGCAATTGGTTCAAAGTGTGAACGCGCTCAGATTTTACCGCAAAATCACTGAATAATTTTTCTTTAGCTTCAAACTCTTCTTCTTTGGTTAAATTTTTAGCTTCAACTTCTGCAATTTCAGTTCCGATGTCCTGCAAAACGAAGAAATCCTTATCTTCATTTCCCGCAGACATATATTCTACACCTTTATCGGTAAGGTCAATCTGGTTGTTTTTTTCGTCGATAACGAAATATAAATCTTTATCAACAATCGGCATATCGCGGTTGTTGTCCGCCATATATTGTCCTTCGACTTTTTGAAGAAGCGATTTGTGACCACTTTCAGAAAGGAATTTTATAAGCTGACGGTTTTTTGGTAAACCTCTGTATGCTTGCAAAAGTTTAAAACCACCTTCTTTTGTATTTCCGTTGTTAATGAGTTTTTTAGCTTCATTAAAAATGGCGCTCACCGTTTTTTTCTGAATTTCCACAATTCGGTCAACGGAAGGTTTTAAAGTATCAAATTCCTGACGGTCACCTTGTGGGACTGGCCCGGAAATAATTAATGGTGTTCTGGCGTCATCAACCAAAACTGAATCAACCTCATCGACAATGGCATAATTCAACTCACCCTGAACCAATTCAGAAGGTGAAGTCACCATATTATCTCTTAAATAATCGAAACCAAATTCATTGTTGGTTCCGTAAGTAATGCTAGATTGGTAAGCTTTTCTTCGCGCATCAGAATTCGGCTGATGAAGGTCGATACAGTCGATAGAAAGCCCGTGGAATTGGTAAAGCGGCCCCATCCATGCGGAGTCACGTTTTGCCAGGTAGTCGTTTACGGTTACTACGTGTACACCACGACCCGGAAGCGCGTTTAGGTAAATTGGTAAGGTTCCAACCAAAGTTTTACCTTCACCTGTCGCCATCTCCGCGATTTTACCGTTATGCAAAACTACACCACCGATAAATTGCACGTCATAATGCACCATATCCCACTGGATCGGTGTTCCGGCAGCATCCCAATGATTTTTCCAAACTGCAGTATCGCCGTCTAATTCCACAAAATCTCTCGTGGCAGCAAGCTGGCGGTCCATTTCTGTGGCTTGTACGCGGATTTCTCCGTTTTGTGCCAGTCTGCGTGAAGTTTCTTTAATGAGCGCAAAAGCTTCAGGTAAAATATCCGAAAGTACTTTTTCTTCGATCTGATAAGAATCTTTTTTCAGCGCTTCTATTTTAGCAAAAAGGGCTTCTTTCTCATCAATATTTGATGAGTTTTTTATCTGTTCTTTGGTCTGTTCAATCTGTGCTGAAATTTCCGCGGTTGCCGTTTTCAGTTTTTCTTTAAATTCAGCAGTTTTCTGTCGTAAGCCATCATCCGACAATTCGGCGATGTTTGATTCTGCTGCTTTTATTCTGCTTACAACTTTTTTTACGTCTTTAAGATCAGTTATATTTTTATCACCAAGAAAACCTTTAAGAACTTTGTCTATAAAACCCATACTATTTACTTTAAGCTTATGTGGAAAAACACGCCGCTATTTAAAATTTTAAAATTTTTAGAATTTTTCTAAAATATAAAAGCCGATAGCCAAAGATGACCACCGACTGTGTTTTTTAATATTCATCTTCATTCCAGAGGAAGTCATCGTCGGTTGGATAATCGCTCCAAACCTCTTCGATGGATTCATAAATTTCCCCTTCATCTTCTATTGCCTGAAGGTTTTCTACCACCTCCATTGGTGCGCCTGTTCGTATTGCATAATCAATAAGTTCTGCCTTTGTCATCGGCCAGGGTGCGTCGCTCAGATAAGAAGCCAATTCTAATGTCCAATACATATCATTTTATTTTTTGCAAAAGTATAAAAATAGGCGACATAAAAAAGGTTTTTGTCGCTGATTTTCAACAAACTTTGGTTATTATTTTCATTCAATTTCAGGAACCTTTTCTCAAAAACCATTCCACAAACTTTTTTATGCCATTTGGGAAATGGGTCACCGGTTGATAACCGAGCAAAGCCTTGGCTTTATGGATGTCGGCGTGTGTTTTTTGCACATCACCAGGCTGCATTGGCAAAGGGTTTTTCCGTGCTTTTGTCTGCAGCTCATTTTCTATGGTTTCCACCATTTCATTTAATGTCACCACCTGATTTTCGCCGAGGTTAATAATTTCATAAACCGACGTGCGTGTTTCCAAATGGGTGACTGCTTTTTGAATACCTTCAATGATATCATCGATGTAGGTATAATCCCGTGCTGTGGAACCATCTCCATAAAACGGAATTTCGGCGTTATTACTGATGTTTTTCGTGAATTTATGTATTGCAAGATCAGGTCTTTGCCGCGGTCCGTAAACGGTAAAAAACCGAAGGTGAATCATGTTTATACCGTAAAGATGATGGTAAACATGACCTAAAATCTCGGTGCATTTTTTAGTGGCCGCGTACGGAGAAATTGGTTCATCAACACGGTCATCTTCATGAAAAGGAACATGCTCATTATTGCCGTAAACGCTGGAACTTGAAGCAGATATAAACTTTTGGATATCAAATTTTTTCGTCAGTTCCCACAAATGCATGGTGCCTCTAATATTTACTTCCTCGTAATCCAACGGTTTTTCGATGGACGGTCGCACACCTGCAAGCGCCGCGAGATGGATAACCATGTCGATTTTATGCTTTTCAAATATTTTTTCAAGCCCGGCGAAATCGCGGATATCCTGGTAATAAAGCTGGTAATGTTTGGTGGAAGTTTCAAATATAAGTTTCTGAATATCAAGTTCTTTTTCATGAAAACTGAATTCGGAAGTTTTTCGCACCGATTCGAGCGTATTTTTGATTTTTACCCTGTAGTCATAAAAATCATCAAAATTGTCTATGTTAATGACAGAATGTCCGCTCTTCAGCAAATGTTCCACAAGGTGCGAGCCGATAAATCCGCTTCCGCCAGTAACTAGATAATTCATGTTGTGCTTTTAATCACACAAATTTAATTAAAATCAAATCATTAATTTTACTGAAATATTTAGCCATGCAATTTACCGGACAGCTCCTGAAAATGACGACGATTAACGGAAAACCCATTCAGTATTTCCTGAATCTTTCCCATGATCTTATTAATATGAATCAGGTCATCGGTAAAAATCTGAAAATTAAGCTCGTTGGTTACGAATGTGTAAACTGCGGACGCGACGATAAAATTTACCGCATGGGTTTCTGTAAAAAATGTTTTTTTGAAAGTCCGTATGCGAGTGACACCATCATCCGGCCGGAACTTTCCACCGCACACCTCGGCATTGAAGAACGCGATCTGGAAGTTGAGCAAAAAATTCAGCTCGCGCCGCACATCGTATATTTGGCTTACACCGGCGATGTAAAAGTGGGTGTCACGCGCGAAACACAACTGCCAACGCGCTGGATTGATCAGGGTGCAACTTTTGCGCTGCCGATCGCGAAAACCGACAACCGCTACGAAGCCGGAATGATAGAAGTTGCGCTGAAAGAACATCTTGCCGACAAAACCAACTGGAAAAAAATGCTCGAAGACGATTTTGAAGACGATTTGGACCTCGCAGATTTCCGGGAAAAAATAAAGGGTTATTTCCCCGAAAATTTTCAAAATTTCTATACCATGGAGCACGAAATGGAGCGGCTGGATTATCCATACGAAGCACCAGAAAAAATCTTGTCGTTCACGCTGGATAAAGTTCCGGAATTTGAAGGTGTTCTGCGCGGAATCAAAGGACAATATTTATCTTTCGACGGCGGAAATTTCATAAATGTGAGAGGGCATGAGGGCTATGTCGTGCAGCTGGATGTTTCCAAGTAATTTGCCGCAATTCGTGGCATAGATTTTTATTCATCCAAAGGATGAAGAAAAATTACATCCGGTATCTTTCCATTTTTTTGGCGGTTACAGTGCTTATTTTTTTGGCTTTTAATTTTGGAACCAATTTTTGGCTCCAAAATAACCTTGCCGGATATATCAAAAAAAACTCCAATTACAAGGTCGCTTATAATGATCTGAAAGTCGATTTGGTGACCGGAGATATTTCTGCTTCAGCAATTTCCATTGAAAATAAAAAAAACTCCAACCCGAATGTCATCGGACTTCAAGGCCATATAGATTCGCTTTTGATAAGCCGGCTCGGGATTTACGACGCTGTTTTTAATAAAGTCATCAATTCCTCGCAATTGGTTTTAGTCCGTCCAAATCTGAAAATCACGCTCGCAAAACCCGTTGACGAAAAAACCGGAAAAAAAAGAAATCCGGTTGTTTTCGAAAATTTGACCATAAAAGGGGGAAATATTTCGATTTTTAAACACACTCAACAAAAATATTTTTCGGTAAAAAATCTCGATCTGAATGTTGAAAATATTCAGATGACCGAAGAAAGTGTGGAGCGAAAACTTCCGGTGGTTTTTGATAAATACGATATTCAGGGACAAAACTTATTTTTCCGACCAGATAATGTGTATGCGATAACCGCAAAACACATCACCACCGAAGCCGGAAAAATGAGTGTGAAAAACTTCGCACTGATTCCGCTGCTGTCATTTCGAAATTTTACCAAATATCATCCGAAGGATAAAAATCTTTACGATTTTAAAACCGCAGAAATGAATTTCAGCGATATTGAGGTAAACGAAAATAAAATTTCTCTCACAAACGCGCATTTTGAAAATCCAGAACTGAACATCCGAACAACTTCGGCAAAACCAAATAAGAAAAAAAAGGATTTCGATTTGGTAATTAATCTTGAAGATGTGCTTTTTAAAAATTCAAAGGTTTCTGTTTTGAAACCCGATGGGAACCAGAAATTTTCTGCCGGAAATGTGACGCTGAACATCAATAAATTTCTGATGAACCGCGAAACTTCTGCAGAATCGCTGCCTTTTGAATATGCAAATTTTGATATTGCGGGACAGCACCTAAACTTTGTTTCAGACACCGAAAATATCAATATCGGAAACTTTAGTTTTAACCCGAAAAATGCAGATTTAAAAAATATCGCCTTAAAGCCGGTAATTTCTGCTGAAAATAAAACCAAACTGGCTTTAAATATTAAGCAAATTCAGCTTAAAATTAATGAATTGAAGCTGGTAGAAAATAAGCTGAAAGTTGATGTTCAGAAGGTTTTGCTTAATTCCGTTCAAGGTAATATTTCAGCAGCTAAAAAAAACGGTGCTAAAAAGGCAAATTTTTCCGGTTTACAGTTTCCGCTTACGGTGGAAAACTTCGAAATTCGAAACAGCAATATTTCCATTGAAAATGAAAAATCGCCGGTTGTTTTAAAAAGTTTGAATGGTTATGTTCAAAATATTCAAATGGATGCCGAAACGGTGAAAAATCCTTTTCCATTCAAAACCGGAAAATATGCCCTTACAACCCGGAATTTTCAGTACACCACGGAGTTTTATAACATTACAGCGTCGCTGCTGAAACTGAACAAAGATGTTTTGCAGGTTTCGAATTTTGCAGCAAAACCACGCCTCACACGCGCGCAATTCATCCGAAGGATTCCGACAGAAAAAGATTTGTATGATGTGAAAGTCAGTCAGATTTCCATGAACGGTGACTGGGATTTCCTTTCCGAAAAAAAGTTTCTGAATGCGTCGCAGGTGACTTTAAACCAAATGAATGCAAATATTTTCCGCAGCAAATTACCGAAAGATGATTTGAGCGAAAAACCGCTGTATTCCAAATTATTGCGCAGCATTAAATTTCCGATGTACATCCAGAATCTTGACGTGAAAAATTCGGTGCTGGAATATGAAGAGGACACCAAGAAAAGCGACGGGCCGGGAAAATTGACGTTTGGAAATTTCAACATGAACGTGAAAAACCTGAATTCGGCAAAAATGAAAGGCAAACCGACTTTTGTTCCGATAAATATTTCCTGCCGCTTTATGAATGCTTCGCCGATGAATGTAAAATGGACTTTTGATACGGCAAACCTCAACGAGGCATTTTCTATTTCGGGAAATATTGCGGATTTACCGGCTTCCAGAATCAATCCGTTTATCGAACCTTACCTGAAAATTCAGGCTACGGGACTGATTTCGGATTTGATTTTTAATTTTAAAGGCACACAGCGCGGGATTTATGGAAGTTTAAAAATGTTGCACCAAAATCTGAAAATCGGCGTGCTGAAAGAAAGCGGTGAGAAAGATAAGTTATTATCGGCTGTCGCAAATATTTTTGTGAAAACAAATTCGGGTAATTATCCCGAATCTGTGGAAGTTGAAGAGGTGTTACGCGATAAAACCAAGTCTTTTTTCAATCTTTTCTGGCGCGGAATTGAACAGGGATTAAAGAAAACTTTGCTTGGAAAAAATGCTCCGAAAACCGAAAAATCCATTAAAAACACAGTAGATAATACCAAAACGGCGCTGGAACAGAATAAAAAAGACCTGCAGCAAACCAAAAGCGAGGTGAAGGAAAAAGTGGAAAATATCACCATTAAACCTGAAGAAAAAAAAGCGTCTAAAAAGCGCGGATTTTTTGAAAAAATATTCAAGAAAAAGTCCGGAGATTAAATTTTCCGGATTTTATTTTTTATTGAATATCGTATTCTGCTTTTTCGTGAATAGGAACTTTCCGCAGAAAATTATCGAATTCTTCACCGCTGTAATTGCTGGTTGCACCGTAAGAATCGAGTAGTGTGGCGAGTTCTCCGTCGCGGTCTTCAATTAAATACAACACCGCGTTATCATCGGGATTACTTTCACCTTCAAAACGGTAAGATTTCACGATTACCAAATCTTCCGGTTGATAAATTTTTTCCTTTTTGCCCAAGATCATCTGATTTTCTTCATTCATGCAGATTTCTTTGGTAATGCCTCTTTTGTTAAGCGAATTATAAACTTCAGATAAAGTTTTAAGATTGTGAATTGACATGATTTTTAAATTTGGAAGTAACTAACAAAAAAAGTACCAGCCCAAATGAAGTATATTTTTTCGACGTTAAACGGCTGTTTTTTTGGGATTTTTCTGAAAGGGAAAATTCTGGTATAAGCAAAAAAAACGCTGTTAATCATTTTGATTAACAGCGTTTAAAGTACCTCGGACGGAGGTATTATAAATTCTCCATAATATTTCATCCCTTTTAATCCATTTATATTCAATACATTTGACAAACAAAGGTTTTTAGACTAACAGTAATTATTGATTTTACCTAAATTAAATTCAAAAATAGTCCCCCTTTTGTGCCCCCTTTTATTCATTTAAGTTATTTTAATACTATGGTAAAATATAATTTTCATTTAAGGAAAGACAAAGTAACACAAGATGGTTTAATGCCTATAAGACTATTGTTTAGAATAGATAGCGCAGTCATCAAGAGAAATACTGGTTTCAGTTGTAAGCCTGCCGATTGGCAAAATAACCGAGTGAAAGCAAATTCTAAAAAAGAAGACTATTATGGCTATGATGAAATAAATGAAGGATTGCAGAAAATAGAATCCAAGATTCAAGATATTTCCCTGTTTTTTAGAGCAAGCAAAATTGACTTAACTAAAGAGTCTTTTATTGATAAATTTGATTCAAATGGTGAAATTACCATAACTCCGGAACTAGATTTCTTCAAATGTTTTGATGATTACATTGACAAGGGGAAACCAATTAAAACCTACAATACCATCAAAGGGCAAGTCACTGTTAGAAATTACATTGAAATCTTCGCTAAAGAGAAAGGATTTAAAATAACATTTGAAATTATTGATGAAGGTTTTTTTGAGTTATTGCGAGACTATTCCTATCAAACAAAGGAAATCAAACAGAATTATTTTTGTAAAATAATTAAGGTTCTTAAGTCTTTTTTGAACTGGGCAACTGATAAGGGTTACAATGCCACACGAGATTTTGAGAAGTTTAAAGCTTCGGATCACGATATCGATATCATTTATTTGTCTTTCGAAGAATTGATGAAACTTTATAACAAAGATATGAAGAGCGATAAACTATCTCAGGTTCGTGATTTTTACTGCATGGGTTGTTTTACAGGATTGCGTTTTTCAGATCTTTCGAAATTACATCTTGCTAATATCTCTGATGATCATATTGTGATTTCTATCCAAAAAACTAAAACACAAAATCATGCTATTAAACTAAACAAATACGCAAAAGAGATTTTGAATAAATATAAAGACACGATCTACGAACCATTGCCAGTAATCTCATCGCAAAAGTTTAATGAATACATCAAAGATTGCTGCGAACTAGCAGAAATAAACAAGTCATTCACAATCCACTGGTTTGTGGGAAATCAGAAAAAATCTCTCACCCAACCAAAACATAAATTTATTACAAGTCATACGGCAAGAAAAACTTTCATTACCAATTCGCTCCTTTTGGGTATGGAACCCAAAGCAATTAAAAAAATTGCAAATATTAAAAAAGATGCGGTTTTGGATAAATATATGAAAGTGACCGAAGCATTTACGGATGAACAGATGGATAAAGCATGGGGGTAAAATGTTTGTCGGTTAATTTAATTTGTCTTTTAAATTTAATGGATTTACAAATGAAGCTTTATATATATGCGTTAAAGTTTAATAAATTTCTAATGTTTTAGTTAAATATTAAAGTGGATGAAAGTTGCTTTGAAATTGTCAATTGGGTGCTATGATAGTTTAACATTTTTTTATCAATCCAAATCAATCCAGAATAACCCAGATTAGTACTGAAAAAATTTAACATTTAAAAACGCAACGTTTTGATTAATAGATATTAAACTGATATTATTGCATTTGAATTAAAACCAATTTAAAGCAATAATATGTCAGTACAACTTTATTCACATTCTAAAAGTGATCTTGAAAAGGCGGTGGAAATAATTCTTAGCAAAGCCAGCGAATTTAGACTTCCCATTCAATCTTCTGAAGAAAAACCAGAAGATCTAATTTCTCAAAATGAAGCTGCAAAATTCTTGCACATTTCCATGCCAACAATTATCGATTGGAGAAAGCATAAAGATTTGCCTCATTACAACTTCAATGGGCGATTCTTTTATTCAAAAAAAGAATTACTTCAATACGGAAAGGATAGAAGAAAATAAAAAAGCCTCACTATAGCAGTAGTCAGGCTTTACTTATTGTTTCACTTGGAGGTAAAGAGCAAATATAGCAAATATTTGTTACTGCTTCCCAATACCAAAATTTTTATGGAGGAAGATAAAATTCTGTATCAAACCGATACGGCAGGCAAAACTATATTTGACCGAACGCTGAAATATCTTAATTCAAAGTATTCTTTGAGATTTAATACAATATCGCTGGAGTTTGAAATCAAACGTATTTCAGATAAAAAGTGGTCCGATCTCAACTTAAATTCTTTGTTTATAGAGCTCACTCAATCTGGAATTGATATTCCCATCAATAAATTAGAAATCCTGGTAAGAAGCCATCTCATTTTCCAGTATAATCCCATTTCGGAATATTTTGAAAGTCTTGACGAATGGGACGGAGAAGATCACATCAAAAATCTCTGCAGTTATGTGAAGACCAACGATGATAATGCTTTTCGGTATCATATGGAAAAATGGTTTACCAGAGCGGTTTTGTGTGCTTTAGAAAAAGAAAAAATCAATAAGCATTGCCTTGTACTTGCCAATACCATGCAAAACAGTGGAAAATCAACGTATCTGAGATTTTTTATTCCCAGGAAATTGATGAACTACCTCTCAGAAGATATTGGTTTGGATAAAGACAGCAGAATTAAACTGTGTAAAAATTTGATTATCAATTTAGACGAACTCTCCATTTTGGCCAAAGCAGATATTAATTCATTGAAAGCATTTATTTCAAAAACCCACATCAATGAAAGGCTTCCCTATGCACGAAAAGCGGAGTATCTGGACCGGATTTGCAGTTTCGTGGGTTCTACTAACAAAACTGATTTTCTAACTGATGAAGCGGGAAGCGTGCGCTGGATCATTTTTGAAGTAACCGAGAAAATAAACTTTAATTACTCATTGGAAATATGCATTGATAAAGTTTGGTCGCAAGCCTACTATAATGCTTATAAGAGAAAAGGTTTTAGTCCGGAACTGACTCTGGCAGATATCTCTGAAAATGAAAAGAGGAATGAGAGATTTACGCAGATGACTTTAGAGCAGGAAATGGTCAATAAGTTTTATGAACCATCGGATAATCTGGAAGAATTCAAGACTGCGACCGAGGTGATGATGGATTTGAGCACGCAGGGAATTCGATTAAACCATTTAAAAATTGGAAGAGCACTATCATCTTTTAAATTTCCTCGTGTAAAACATCCTCAAAGACAGATCTATGGTTATCTAGTTCGGTTGAAAACCACAGATTAATTTTAAAATAACAAAGTAACCTACCTACTTACCTAAAGTTTTTAAAAGATTTATTATCAGATCATTATATAGGTAAGTAGAATTTAATAGAGTTACCTAAAGTTACCTATTCAAATAAAATGGGTAAGTAGGTAAATCAAGGTAAGCAAGAAAAAGCCTCTTAATTAACTGATTACCAGTAAGTGGGTAAGTAGGTAGGTTGTTTAGCAAAAAACATAGAAAAGATATACAACTATTATGAATTGTTCAGAAGCAAAAAATATATCAATCCGAGCGGTATTGGAAAGTTTTTCTCTTTTCCCAAGCAAAGAAAATCCCAGAACCGCATTTTATTTTGCGTTTGACCGTGAAGAAAAAACTCCAAGTTTATCTGTTGATTTTAAAAACAATACGGCATTCGATTTTGGTACCGGAAAAAGTTATGATAGCATCTCCATTGTTCAAGCAATGAAAAGATGCTCAGTAAGCGATGCGTTGAAATATCTGGAACCATTTGATTTTTCCTTTCAAAAGCAAAATCTAAATCTAAATCAAAATTTAAAATTAGAAAGTCTTCCTAAAGGTTACGAAATAATTGACTTCAAGGAAATTCAGCATCCTGCTTTATTAGATTATTTAAAAAGCCGGAATGTTGAAGATCAAAAAAAATGGGTTGAGGAAGTTCATTATCGGATGAACGATAAAAATTATTTCGGAATAGGTTTTAAAAATGATTCTGGTGGATACGAAATCCGGAATGCTTATTCTAAAATTTGTCTGGGCAAAAAGGATATTACTTCAATAAAAAATGATTCCAAAGAGGTAAGGATATTCGAAGGCTTCTTTGACTTTCTCTCCTTTAAAAAAGTAGAAAATTATCTGGAAAAAGAAACTTCGGATTATATCATTTTGAATTCAGTTTCGATGATTGATAAAATTAAGACAGTGCTTGAAAATTATAATAACATTGAACTCTATTTTGACAATGACGAAGCAGGCACTCGAGCCGTTGAATTGGTTAAAAATGAAATGAAAAGTGCAGAAGACGGTCGGATTTTATATTCCGGTTTTAAGGATGTAAACGAGTGGTTGATCCAGAATAATCCTAGAGAAGAAAGGCATTTAAAATATAGAAGACGGTGAGTAAAATAATACCAGGTTAAAAATGATTTCAAAAATTATAAAATGCTTCAGCCTGTGTTCTTTTTACACAGGTCGAAAATCATACACCTGCGTAAAATAGATCAGGGAAAAATAGAGTAGGATGTTAGTGCAAAAAGTACCCATTGTTTACAAAAAGCGTGTAACGCTTTTTTGTAAAAATGAGATTTTTGATTTCCTCCTATCGTCAGAAATGCAATTTGAATTAAATAGTAAAAGAAAAAAAACGCAGCTATGGAAGAAAATTATTTAAAGAGAATTTTGATAAAAACTACACAAAAAAAAGAGCAAAGAATCAATGCTGAAAAAAGAAAAAAATACTTTCAAGAAATTGGTAGAAAAGGAGGTTTAAAAACGAAATCGAATTCACAGTTAACGAAAGTGGTTTCCTTTCGGCTTACAGATATGGAATATAAGGATAGTATAAGAGAAAGTCAAAAATATAACTTAAGGTTATCTACTTACGCGCGATTAAGATATCTGGAAAAAACATTCAAAATAAAAGAATTTGAAAATGATGAGTTCCTACTCACCTATGGAAACAGTTTCATTCGGATTAATAATCTCCTGCGACATCGAGAATGGAATATGTTTGAAAACAAGAAGCGAATTATGGATGAAATAGAGGAAGTATTGCGACTGATTAGGAAATATCTGTATTCAAAAATTGACAGGGATGAATAATTCCGCAACTACAAGAGCTGTTTCCAAAATCGCATTTGAATATAATGCAAATGACAAAGGAATGGCGCAGGCTGCGGCTTTAAATTACCTTTTGAGCAACCAACCTGCAGACCAGTTTCTGGAAATGAATGCTGTAGCAAACCGAAATCCGAAGGTAACAAAATGGGCTTTAACTGGCTATATTTCTCCACCTGAAGAAGCAGGGAAATCACTTTCAGATTTAGAACTTACAGAGATCACACTTGACGCACTGCGTAAAATTGGAGTAACCGCGAAAAATCAATTCCGTTTGGATATTCACAACAGCACCAAACAAAAACACATACATTTTATTGTAAACCGGATAAATATTAGTGGAAAATGCACCGTAAAAGCACACGACATCGGAAAACGATTCGGAGAAGCAGTGCGGCAGGTTTGCAAAGAACGAAATCTGAAAACGGATGTGGAGATTGGAGTGGAGAAGAAAGCCGCAATGTTGCACAACCTTACAGAATGTTTGCAGTCATCGGGTAATTTTGAAGAATTGATTTCAAACATGCGCGCAAAAGGTTTTGATGTGCAACTTTCCTCGAATATCAAAGATGGCATTTCTGGAATGCGGATTATTCTGGAGAAAGACAAGAATCCGAATACCGAAAAGCAATATAAAGCGGGTTACACGCTTTCTCAAATCTCAAACAAATTAAATATTTCGGAAATTAAACTGCTTTTCGAGATAAAACAGTCCATCGCAAAACATTTTAAAAATTCAAATTCTTTAATTGATCTGCGAATAAAAATGCACCAGGATGGTCTTAAGATGAAAGTTCATTACAAAGGTGAATTCAAACCCAATCAAAAGCAAGAACTTCAAGACATTTGGATAAATAAAATAACTCACCTGAAAGACACCCTTCCAAAAAACGGTTTTTTTTATAGGAAATTCGATGGTTTTTCTCTGGCAGCGATTGATGGAAATTTTGGAAGTGTAATAAATGTGAACTCGCAAAATCAAACGGGTACAATTTCCGCCAAAAAGGCCGACGATTCTATTTTAGAAGTAGCCGAAGAGCTGCTTGAAAACGTTTTGAAGCCAACTTATGTTGCACCACAGGAAGATGAGTGTTGGAAAAGGAAGCGGAAAGGGAGAAGGTGATTGATGGAACTATGTAAATGATCTCATTCCTCCGTTCTACTTAACTTTCACACGATGGAAGACGGTTTCCGCCATTGGTTCAACCAGGAGGAAATCAAGGATATCAACGCGAACGACGAGCAGTACCAATTAATGAGCCCGGAAGAAGAACTGTTACTGACTTGGTTTGAACCTGCTACAAGAGAAACAGGAAACGCTTTCCTGAATGCTTCTCAAATTGCGGTCCGCCTGGCAACGGTTGCGAATATAAATGTGACAGACGGTACAGTCAATAAATTAGGAAAAGCTTTAAAGAAACATGGCTTTACCAGAATCGTAAGAAATAAAAGTTATGTTTACGTTGTAAATGTTCTCGATATTGATGAAGTAGATCGAAGAGCACGAAAAAAAGAACATATTGAAACCGATAATTCCGCGGTTGGAAAGTTGCCGTACAGGTTTCCAAATTAGTAATGATTTTCCCCAAAATCAGCCATAAAATTTATCTTTCAAAAAAGCGGTGTAAAAAGCATCGCTTTTCTTTATTTTATGGCAGTAAGGGCAGTAACCACTTTTTGGCAAAAAACTTTTTTTTATTTTTTTTCAAAAAAAAACATATGAATTAGAATATTTCCAAAGCAAACTAAAACAGGCATTTCATTATGCTGCGTTCTTCTATATGAGATTAATAGGTAAATTTTTATACTAAAAAATAAAATTTTTCTTTTGCAAAAGTTTGCTTACGTCCTTACACCCCTTTTTTCCTTCATTATTTTTCCTTAATTTTCACTTTCAAAAAATAAGACAGACTGGATGATGTATTTTTTCAGTATCCTTTAGGATGCATTAGATGATTCTAAACATGTAGTATTGTTCACACTCAAGAAAGTGAACTTCTTTGACAGGTTCAAATTTGAACTTAACGACCGAGAGCTTAAAGCAGTCTACAGGATGATGGAAAAAGGAGGTGCTCCTTTCGAAGGTGGCCTGACGGCAAGTAAATACATGTCGCTGAATAAAACCTCCAAAGCTACAGCAACCAGAAACGTGCAGCACATGAACGACATAGGCGCCTTGATAAAGACAGGGGGCGGCCGATTAGTTTCCTATCAGCTTAATTTGAGTGATTAATAATCTCGGCTCTGCCACAGCAAATAACATAATTGCAATTAAACGAATTTTCAAACGACACCGAGATATTATCCCTTTCCCGCATTGCAACAGTAATGAGGAAACACCATTGATATTCATCACCTTTTCGCATTCAAAGCCCAATAGTAATCCCCCCTCTTATCTTTTCGTCTTCTTTGTCGGTTATCATTTAAAAATTAATTTATAAAAATTAATTTGCCGGTATATGAAGTAATCTTAAAATAAGTCGAATCTGTTCACTGTATAATAGCTTTAGATGCCAACAACATTCAGCAAGTAAGCTACCGACGATATCTGCTAGCCCCTCCGCACCGCAGGGCTCAATTTACCGAACTTCTATATTCATTAGGTGTGCTGCCTACACGCTGCTTAAAAAGCCGGGTGAAGTGCTGCGGATATTTAAAGCCAAGGTCATAAGCGATCTCACTCACCGACTTGCTCTGGTCAAATATCCTCTCTTTTGCAACATCAATCACTTTTGCCTGTATGTATTCCTGCGCGGTTTTACCGGTCTCTTTCTTTATGAGGTCCCCAAAATAACTGGAAGACAAATTCAATTCACTTGCACAATAAGATACCGATGGAAGACCGACTGTTTGAGGCTTATTGGATTGAAAATATTCGTTTAGTAAAGTCTCAAACCTTTCTAAAATGCCCTTATGAACATTATCACGCGTTAAAAATTGACGGTCATAGAAACGGGTGCAATAGTTCAAAAACAATTCAATATTATCTACAATGATTTTTTTGCTGTGCTTATCCATAGCCTGTTCTAACTCATACTCAATTTTTGAAAGGCAGTCCATCACAATCTTTCTTTCACGTTGTGAGATATGCAGTGCTTCATCGGATTGATAACCGAAGAATGTATAATCCTGAATATGCTTGCCAAGCGTGGTGCCATGTATGAGGTCAGGATGAAAAACGAGGGCATAACCTTTTGGTTGATAGATCTCACCTGTAGTCTCAATAGTAACCACTTGTCCTGGCGAAACAAATACCAGCGTCCCTTCCTGGTAATCATAGGTATGTTTGCCATAGTGCAGGTCACCACATTTCACTTCCTTTAGGAAAATGCAATAGAGACCATAGTTGATCCGAACCGTCTTTTCTCCGCCCCATGACCTGGGAGCTGCCTTTGAGAAGTCAATTACACTTACCAGGGGATGCAGTGTCTCATGATTATTCAATACATTGTATTCACTTACCGTCTCGAACTTATACACATTATGCATTTTCAAATGTTTTAGTACTACAAATTTATACATTCAAAACATAGGGTAATGATTTATAAATTCATATCAGCAATAATGGTAGATAAATCCGCAATCTGTATACCAGAGACGAAAATAATTCCATAGACCTTTGTATCTCAAAACAAAGAGTATGCAAACAGTAAAATTGAATAATGGTGTAGAGATGCCAATACTGGGATTTGGAGTTTTCCAAATGACGGATTTGGCAGAATGTGAAAGAAGCGTATTAGATGCCATAGAAACAGGTTATCGCCTTATTGATACAGCCCAATCCTACATGAATGAAGAAGCAGTAGGTAAAGCTATCAAAAGCAGTGGAGTACCACGAGAGGAACTGTTCATTACAACGAAACTTTGGATACAATCAAATGGTTACGAAGGTGCAAAGAAATCGTTTGAGGCTTCACTGAAGAACTTACAATTAGACTACCTCGACCTTTACTTAATTCACCAACCTTACGGTGATGTATACGGGGCGTGGAGAGCTATGCAGGAGCTCTATAAAGAAGGTAAGATCAGGGCAATTGGTGTAAGCAATTTTCATCCCGACAGGCTTACTGATTTAATTGTTCACAACGAAGTTGTTCCTGCTGTCAATCAAGTTGAAACGCACCCATTTCAGCAGCAGATTGAGACACAACAATTCATGCAGGAGAACAATGTCCAAATTCAATCATGGGGCCCGTTTGCCGAAGGCAAAAACAACCTGTTTAACAATGAGGTATTGGTTTCTATAGGTAAGAAGTACAATAAATCTGTAGCACAGGTTGTATTGAGGTGGCTAACACAAAGAGGTATTGTTGTCATTCCAAAATCAGTTCGCAAGGAAAGAATGGAAGAGAACTTTAACAGTATCGATTTTGAAATCTCTACTGAAGACCTGGAAGCCATTAAAACATTAGACACAAAAGCAAGCCTGTTCTTTGACCACCGTGATCCCGCAATGGTAAAATGGTTAGGCGAAATAAAACTTGAAGTTTAACTCAGCTGACAATTCAAACAATTAGAATGAAAACAACAACAATTTTATTATTAGCAATAGCGCTTTCAGCGGCGGATAGTTATTCTTTAAAAGCCCAAACGATGAGTACCCAATCTCAACAAAATCCCTGGACTTTGGTATATGAGGGAGCGATTACCAAAAACGAAAATGGAAAAGTAAACATCCACCCGGTTACCTATAAACTTAACGGCATTGATATTGCTGCAAATGTTTACATACCAGCCGATTACGATGCATCGAAGAAATATGCGGCAGTAGTGTTAGCACATCCTAATGGTGGTGTAAAAGAACAAACAACAGGATTATACGCACAGCATTTAGCGGAGGCTGGCTATATAACCATTGTTGCTGACGCATCGTACCAGGGTGCAAGCGGTGGAGAGCCACGTCATACCGATAAGCCTGCTTATCGTGTGGAAGACATTCACGGTATGGCTGATTTTATAACAAGATTTGCAGGGGTTGATGCAACCCGCCTTGGAATTTTGGGTATTTGTGGTGGCGGTGGCTACACACTAAAGGCTGTACAAAGCGATAAACGGTTTAAAGCTGTAGCAACACTAAGCATGTTCAACTCCGGTGTAGTAAGACGTAATGGCTTTCAGAATGCTGGCTTAGCCACTATCCAGGAGCGGTTAAAAGCGGCTACTGATGCCCGTGCCCAGAAAGCAGCAGGAGGAAAAGTACTTTATTCAGGGGTAGCAAGCATTACTGATGAAGAAATTGCCAACACTACTACTGACCTTTATCGCGAAGGATACGAATATTATTATAGATCACACGCACATCCAAATTCAACCTTTCTGTACACTACGGTTAGTTTGATAGATTTAATGACCTGGGATGCTACCAATCAAATAGAGTTAATCAACCAGCCTTTGCTGATGATCGCAGGTAGTAAGGCCGATACTAAATACATGACTGAAGAGGCGTTTGCAAAAGCTACAGGCACAAAGACAAAAGAGATCTTTGTTATAGAAGGAGCGACCCATATACAAACCTATTGGAAACCGGAATACGTGGATCAGGCAATGAACAAGCTCAAAGACTTTTATGGTAAAAACCTGAAATAGTGAAGCGTTAGTAGCTTTCAGAAATTAAAATCGACTGTCAATCTACAAAATCATATGTATGGACAATAACACAGGTAAAAAAGAACAGACAGGGTTATCCCGCCGCGATCTTTTAAAGAATGGTTTACTGCTGGCGGGTGCCACGGTATTACCTTTGGGTTGCATTTCAGCTGCCGTCACTCCGCCTCCAAAGCCTAAAGTAGCGTCCCGACGTAAACTCGGCTCACTTGAGGTTTCGGCCATCGGAATGGGCGTTCAGAATATGCATCGGAAGTACACGACCGAGGTTCCATACCGTCCGGAAATGATCAACATTATTCGCGCCGCATACGACCGCGGTATTACTTTTTTCGACACCGCGGAGGCTTACGGACCTTTTGAAAACGAGCGCATTCTCGGTGATGCGATTCAGCCATTTCGCAACAACGTCGTGATTACGTCGAAGTTCGGGTTTGCCATTGACCCTGTGACCGGTCAGCGGCAGCCCGGTGGGCTAAACAGCAATCCCGAGCACATAAAACTAGCGGTTGAAGGGTCGCTCAAGCGCCTGAAAACAGACCGTATTGACCTTCTCTATCAGCACCGCGTTGATCCGAAAGTGCCTATTGAAGATGTCGCCGGAGCAATTAAGGAACTGATGCAACAAGGTAAGGTTCTGCACTGGGGACTTTCCGAACCGGGCATCCAGACCATCCGTCGTGCTCATGCCGCACTGCCGCTGACCGCTATCCAAAATGAGTACTCAATGGCAACCCGCGATCCGGAAAGACAGGTGATACCGCTTTGCGAAGAATTAGGAATAGGCTTTGTGCCTTGGTTTCCTCTGGACTGCCAACTGTTAACCGGCTGGATTGACGCCAATACACGATTCGCACCCGGCGATTTCCGTGCAGGCACTCCAAGATTCTCGCCTGAGAGCTTGGCTCACAATATGCAATTGGTTGAGCTGATAAAGACCTGGGCACAGCGTAAGCAAGTTGCTCCTGCTCAGATTGCACTCGCCTGGCTATTGGCGCAAAAACCCTGGATCGTGCCAATTCCGGGGACAACAGTGATGGATCACATGATTGAAAACAGCGGGGCGGCTGCGGTTCAATTCACGTCCGCTGAAATCAATGAGTTGGATTCGGCTGTCAGAGCCATCGAGGTCAAGGGACTGCGTCTGCCACAAGGAGTTCTCAATATGTCAGGAGTAGAGTCACCAATGAAATAATATGAAACGGCTCATTGTCTGTCTGTCTTAATCATAGTGGTCACAGCCTGTTCACCACAAAAGAACAGTTCGTCACCTCCGATAGGTTCAAATTCTGAACAGGAAATCATTGCGCTGTCAAAAGAAAAGTGGCTTTGGATGGCAGAAAAAAAAACCCATCAACTCCAGGACCTCTTTCATGAAAAGTCCGTATTCGTTCACATGGGTGGCAGTTGGGGAAAGGAACGTGAACTTGAAGTGATCAGAAGCGGTAGTATATGGTACAAAAAAGCTGAAGTTTATTCTGCTTCTGTAAATATAATTGGAAACACCGCCATCCTTTTGAACGATATAGACCTGGTGGCTGTAGTTGGTGGAAACGAAGTTGTAAATCCTTTTATGGTAACGGAAGTGTATGTAAGCGAGAAAGGCAAATGGAAGATGGGGTCACTAACCTTTTCAAGACTGACAAGACCAGTCAAACTTAAATAATATCAATATTAGCAAAGAAAAATTCTCCGTTTATGACCAACCTATTATTTGCATTAATTCTGTTGCTTTCGGGTTGCTCTGCATCTGAAAAGAAGAACATCACTGTAAAAAACGATAGTACTATAAATCCGGAGAAAGTATTGATTGTTTATTTGTCCAGAACCAATAACACAAAAGCAATAGCAGAGATCATTCAAAGGAATGTTGGTGGAGAGTTAGTAGCAATTGAATTAGAAAAACCCTATCCCGATAATTATCAGGCCACGGTGCAGCAGGTGAGTAATGAAAATGAAACAGGTTTCCTTCCGCCTTTAAAAACCAACATTGATAGCATACAAAAATATGATGTAATATTTATTGGCTTCCCTACTTGGGGAATGAAACTACCCCCGCCAATGAAGACGTTTTTAACGCAGCATGATTTAAGTGGTAAGACAGTCATTCCCTTCAATACAAATGCAGGTTATGGCATAGGAACAAGCTTTGAAACCATTAAGCAATTAGCTAAGGACAGTAAAGTATTGGAAGGCTTTGAAATGAAGGGTGGAATAGAAAGAGACGGAGTTCTTTTTGTTATGGAAGGTGCGAAGCTGACGGAAGCAGAAAAAAATGTAAAACAATGGCTAAAAGAGATCAGGATCAGTAAATAAATAGTCGCAAAAATAGTAAACATGAATAAAATGAAAAACATAAAGCACAGTCTTTATATAGTACTGCTATCCGCTATGGTTAGCATTTTACTTCCTGCATGTGCCACAACTCCGCTCACGAGTACAGCAGGACAATTATTACTCAAGGAACAGGGCAGTTTTGCAATTGGCGGTACAGTAGTAAAAGCTCCGGGTATATTCGATCCAATAAAACATGGTGCTTTCAATCCGGCAAATCAATCTTCAGCAGGCCAAACATTACACGGCGATCATGCTTATGTATTTTATCAGATACCGCAAAACCCAAGAAAACTTCCATTAGTGTTTTGGCATGGATATGGGCAGTCCGCAAAAACCTGGGAAACAACTCCTGATGGGCGGGAAGGTTTTCAAAACATATTCCTGCGCAGGCAGTTTCCTGTTTATCTGATTGATCAGCCGAGACGTGGTAGAGCAGGTCGAAGCACAAAGCCTATGAGCATTTCGGCAGCACCTGATGAACAACTATGGTTTGGCATATTCCGTCTCGGTGTCGGTAAAGATTTCTTTCCGGGTGTTCAATTTTCAAAAGAGCCGGAAGCCGTAAATCAGTTTTACAGACAAATGGTTCCTGATACAGGTCCTATTGATATGGAAGCAAACACAAATGCGGTATCAGCATTGTTCAACAAAATTGGACAGGGCATCTTAGTAACCCATTCCCATAGCGGAGGGCAAGGTTGGCGAACGGCCATAAAAAACAGCAATATAAAAGCTATTGCATCCTATGAACCGGGAAGTGGATTTGTGTTCCCGGAAGGTCAGGTTCCTAATGCAATTGAGTATTTGGGCGGAAGATTGCAAGCAGCCGGAGTTCCAATGGCGGAATTTATGCAGCTGACAAAAATACCCATCATCATCTATTACGGAGATTACATCCCTAACCAGCCAACACAAAACCCTGGTCAGGAGCAATGGCGGGCTTCCCTCGCTATGGCAAAATTATGGACAGATGCAGTGAATAAACACGGTGGCGATGTTACACTTATCCACCTTCCAGACATAGGAATTAAAGGCAACACGCATTTCCCAATGTCCGATTTAAACAACATCGAAGTGGCTGATCATCTTTCTGATTTTTTAAAAGATAAGAATTTGGATTAAGGTCCTATAAATAAAAAGTAAGGTATGAAACGACGGAATATTTTTTTACTTCTTGTACTTTTGTTAGTGCCCACTATAGAATTTAATGCACAACTAAATGCCAATAAATCTGACACTTTAGATAAAAGACAGAAAAGCATTATTCCAATTGCAGCCTTTGCTGCAAAAGGCGATCTAACGGAATTGAAACAAGCACTAAACGATGGCTTGGATGCGGGTTTATCAATAAATGAAACGAAAGAACTACTTGTACATCTATATGCCTACGCAGGCTTTCCTCGCAGTCTGAATGCGATAAGCACATTAGAGGCTGTTGTACTTGAACGCAGACAAAAAGGGATTAATGATGTGCACGGTAAAGAATCATCAAAGATTATTGAAACGAAAAACAAATTCAATAGAGGAAAAGAGGTCCAAACAAAATTAACCGGCTCTACAACAACCGGTGCTCCTCAGAAGTTTGTTCCAATTATTGATGTCTTTCTTAAAGAACATTTATTCGCTGATATATTCAGTAGAGATGCATTAGACTGGAAAACCCGGGAGATTGTTACGATTTCTGTTTTAGCTACTCTAGGTGGTACAGAAAATCAGTTAAGGTCTCACTTCAATGTAGGATTAAATACAGGTCTTACGGAACAGCAGTTGAAAAACATTGTATCAGTAATACAAACAAAGGTTGGTGAAAAAGAAGGACGAAAAGCAGACATAGTTTTGCAGTCAGTTTTAAATAAGACAACCAATATCAGTTCGTCAGAAAGCAATTACATAAGTACAAATACAGTCTTTCCAAAAGGCACAAAAATTTCCAATAATAACTTTACTGGTACGGCATGGCTTCATATGTTGGTACCCGGCGACTCCACCTTTAATACATCAATCGGCAATGTAACATTTGAACCAGGTGCAAGAACAAAATGGCATTACCATCCCGGCGGCCAATTACTATTAATTACAAGTGGCAAAGGCAGATATGGTGAGAAAGGCAAAGCTGTGCGTGAACTTAATAAAGGAGATGTTATAAAGTGCGACCCGAACATAGTGCATTGGCACGGTGCAGCTCCTGATAGTGAAATGAGCCACCTTGCAATTGGCACGAATACAGATAGAGCTCCCGTAGTTTGGCTGCAACAGGTATCAGATGAAGAATATAGCACTCCCCGATAAAATAAGACAGTAAATCGCGATGATTATTTCAGTGGGATTGAAGACCCTAATGTTTAGGCCTTAATTAAAATAGGTGATGCGATAGAAAGCAAAGTTTTTATTGTAAGGGAAGAAACATTTATAGATTATAACGACGTAGTTTTTCAATTATGATAACTATACCTGAAATAGATGTGCAATTCCTTTTATCACTAAATTGTACGGGCTTACAACCTTAACAGTGGAAGTGAATGGGCATGTTTTCCGAACTTTTCTGTTTTGCAATTTCGGTTGCTTTATCGTAAAGTACCTGTCCAACACGTTTTCCGTGGAATTCTTTTAAGACGTAGATTCGTTCAATTTCCAGAGCGCT